>NZ_JBHUOX010000001.1:0-678765 GCF_042686245.1 Pontibacter toksunensis
GAGCTCAACACGGGAGTGTATATCCTGGTAGTGAGTACAGGCAAAGAGGCGAAGCAATACAAATTAGTCAAAGCAAAATAAGCATGAACATAAGGCTGGTTGCTTGTAGTACAGCTGAAAGCCTCGGGTCTCGTTTTTCTGTTTTCTATTCTACTACATGATTCTCCTGTTAAAGGCTCCTCATCCCGGGGAGCCTTTTCCTGTTTTTGAACATGTGCTTTATTCAATTTACAGCACATCACATAAATTGTATTCCTTGGGAATGATACCTGTTTCTGTCTAAGCTGCCGTTGCTGTAGTTCATCCAGCGGCACCAGACCTAAGGTTCTATAGCTTTTGCTCTGCTCCCTAGGCCGAGAGGCCTCATTGTGGGGATAGGGGCCCTCTTAAGGGCATCGCGCTGTGTAAAGAAGCTGTCGGGGGTAGGGGGGCTGTACTCGCGCTGCCTCTATGCGTTCAGCACCGCAATATTTAGTGGGCCTCTCCCCCAGGAACTCAACCCAGAGACTGGAAGCCCATTTACTCCGTGCCAACGCCTTTTAATGGATTATTGATGAAAGAAGCTTTAGGCAATCTGGTATCAAACCCTCTCTAAACTGTTCAGATACCTCTTGTATAAGGCGGCACAAGCCAGTGCATCGCTGAGCGCATCATGGTGATTAAGTTGTATGTGGTATTCCCGGCAAAGTTGTGCCAGCCCTTTCTTGAATATTTTATAGGTACACTGCTGCTCGTATGTCGGTTGTTGCACCTTGTAGTAATCCAGTGTGTGGCGCAGGCAGCTGAAGTCGAAAGCACCATTATGAGCCACTACTGTCTGCTGCTGGATGTATGGCTTAATCTGCTGCCATACCACATCAAAGGTAGGAGAGGTGCAGGTGTCGGCTGCTGATATGCCGTGTATTTCAGTGTTGCGGTAGAAATAGAAATTGTCGGGCGGGCAGATTAATTTATTTATTTTTTCGGTTATCTGTCCGTTCTCGACCCGAACCAATCCAATCTGGCAGATACTCCAGCGCTTTCCTTGCGCTGTTTCAAAATCAATAGCTGTAAAAGAGTGCATGCTGGGATAAAAAAGTTTATGTGCGGCAAGATAGGCACCTCCTGCCTGAAAGCAAAAGGCAGTTCAGAGGTAGCATATGATTTCAGTAGCTATAGGAAGGGAAAGAACATGAAGCAGAAGCCGACAAGTTACTTTTTCCTCTTTAGCAGGAGAGGAAACTATTTCTGCGGGAGGGTAGTCTGAAGATCGTCTTTCTGCAGTTGTTTTGATTTTTACAAACAACTTCATCGTTTGCAATGAACTACTGCGGTGAATAACTTTTAGATATCAACAGGCGACACATGTAGTAAATTGGCATGATCCAGAGATTTCTCACCCTGCCAGCGGTAAGCTACAAGTTTGCCTGCCTTGGCCACACTGTAATCGACGCAGCACACGTTCTTTTCATATACGCTCGTTGGAGCGTTGCCGGGTAGCCAGTAATGCCCGAAGAACACAGGTTTTTCTGTAGGAGGGTACGGTTTATTTTTGCTGACCAGTATTTCCGGTACCAGTTCGTCTGTAAGGGTGTCGTAGGTGCTGACACTGTACTGCCTGTACGTAATCTGCTTCGGGCTGAGCCACCATTTTATCCGTAGTGCGTTTCTAGGGTGCCCGTCTTTATCCGTAAACGACAGTCCCTCTGGCATCGACAGCTCTTTACCTTTCAATGTTACTTCAAGCGCTTCTGTGAATTGTGCCTGTTTGTTATACTGGTGCAGGAGTATTTCATCTGTTAGCCGGTCATTCAGAAGGGTTTTCCGAAGGTGCTGAATAGAAGTTTCGTCCCAGCAGGCATGCACAGCTCTTAAGTTCTCCTCTTCATGGTAAAGCGGCAGGGTTTTAAACCAATGGATATAGCTTCTGTAGGCTGCTTCGTCTTCTGTAAACTGTTCAACCGTGCGGGCATGTTGTGAGACATTTCTGTGGGAGTGCTCGCGCAGGTATTCCCCGTCAGTGCCCCTTGTGTTGTAAAGAATAGCATTGAACTCATGGTTACCCATTAGTGCTATGGCAGCATTATTCTCTGCCATAGCGCGGACTATCTCCAGCGTTTCTTTTATTTTAGGCCCTCTGTCGATGTAGTCTCCCACAAAAATCACTTTCCTCTCCGGGTGGCGGTAATAACCCTTACTTTTTTCATAACCCAGCTTTTGCAGCAACAACTCCAGCGCGTCTGCGTGGCCATGTATGTCTCCTATGATGTCGTACATATGTGTGTGCTAATGGTTATATAAGGCATCCCTTCCTTCGGGGTTAACTTCAACAGCCTGGCCAGTTTTATTGAAGCCGGTTTTGGGCCTGATGATACAGCCTTACAATTGCAAAGATACTGCGGTTCATTGGTTTCAACTTTAATTTATGTTAAGGATAAATTAATTATGCGTATGTATGGCCTTTCCGGGAGGCTAAAGCTGCACTTAAAACAAACGGACGTGCAGTATAAAACCGCGCGTCCGTTTCTTCATTGATTGAATTTTATGATTTAGAAGTTGTAGCGTACGCCTATACCGCTCTGCCCATGAATCCAGCCCGGTGCATCAAATACCTCAATGAAGGCATTGGCATCTAGGAAAATGGAGAAAGGCACTTCTTTGAATGTATACTCGAGGCCTATCACACCATCCACACCAAGGTCAAGATCTGTAAAGCTTTCATAGTATTCCCTGTCATCGTACTTATACCTGTAATGCACATTTGTGAAACGTGCCTGAGGGCCAACCCCATAATAAAACTGCAATCCATTGGCACCGGAAATATCATGGTGTTTCAGCCAATGTACCTGTAAGGCTGTTGTAGGCCCGGCGCTATGCCCCTTATAGTCATACAATTTCCTGTTATCAAACCTGTCATATCGGTAGAAACGGTCATCGTAACGGTAGCCCCAGCGGTAAGACCTTCCCAGGTTGATTTCCCAGGCAGTGTTCCCACTATACTTTTTAAAGGTGATACCGGCAGGGTCGCCGAAGCGCAGGCCAATGCCCATTTTCTTATTAGAGGATGATGAGGCAGAACTGGAACGGCTGGACTGGCTGGAAGCCTTGTTGTTTCTGCCATTGGAGCCATTGCTAGCGGATGCGTTTCTGGCGTTGTTGTTATTGCTGTTCCGGCCTTTATCCTCTGTTACCAGTTCAGACGCAACATAGCCTGTCTGGCTGTTATAAGATACTTTCACCCAATTACTATTGGTGCGTTCGACCACTTTTACGTTGGAACCTTGCGGAATTTTTGCCAGCACCGGCTGGTCTGTGCCCGGGCCTTTCCTGATGTTGGCTCCGGACGAAGAGCTTATAACATACGTTTGTGCATGTGCAGATACAAAAAAGAGCACACATAAGAGGGTAGCGAAGAGGTGCTTGAATGATGGTCTCATTTATTCAGTTGTTTATATAGCAAAGCTACTATATTAGCTTTTATAAGCAATGTGTAATTTGTATTATTTTTTATAAGCCTGTTTTAAGAAAGTTTGTTATCAGGCTGTAAGGCTGTTCATGCGGTATGTAAAACCCATTGACAACTTATGTTTTAGTATTTTATAAATATTTGATATTTAGTTTCCCTTTCTTTTAATAGAAAAAGTTCTACACTAATTCTAATGTAAAGTATGTTCTGCAACCAACTACTGTATTTGCCTAATAATAGAATTGTAGGTGCTGGTACCTTTGATTCTTTCAACTGCTGAATGGCTTTTAGCAGAAACCATTGGCTCATCCATCAGCAATCAAAAAATGTACAGCATCAGTGGATGAAGTGGAAGCAGAAAGCTTTTAGCTGAAAACCGGTGATGAGAACAGTTTCATCACATATTTGGCCCTGTTCGTCCCTTTTGTTTTACCGCCTCTGAGCTTAGATGTAAAATTGTGCTTCAGAAAGTCGGGAAGTTCGGACATAAAACCACAACTACGCTCAGAAAGGAGTTTATATGTTGCTTCGCTTTAGCACATTAACCTTAAGCATGTGATAAGAGTTGATTGTCTTTTAATATCCTTATTTACAGCGCCCTTTTAAGCGGGTGTATCTGTGGTAATTTAGTAGAGAAAGAAGTATCTTCAGCAGGTAAAAATATAGCTTAATATGAAGGCAATTGCAGTAGATGATGAACCGATGGCCCTGCAGGTAGTGCGCTCTCATGCAGCAAAAGTGCCTTATTTAGAGTTAGTGGCATGTTTTACAGATGCCTTCAAGGCGTTGGAATACCTGCAAAACGAGCCTGTAGACCTGCTTTTTCTCGATATCAAAATGCCCGACATTTCCGGGCTTGAGTTTGTAACGAGCCTGCAAAAAAAACCGCTTGTTGTGTTCACAACAGCCTATTCAGAGCATGCGGTTACAAGTTTCGAGCTGGATGCGATTGATTACCTGCTGAAGCCTTTCTCTTTAGCCAGGTTTTTGAAAGCGTGCAACAAGGCACAGGAACTCTTGCAACTGCGGGGCAACGCTGTAGCTGTTCCCAAAGAGTATGTATTTCTTAAAACAGGTTATGAACAGGTAAAGGTACATTTTGATGAAATCCTGTATATGGAAGCGGCAGGCAATTATGTCACCTTTGTGATGGAAGATAAGAAACTGCTGTCGCGGATGACAATTGGGGAAGTATGTGAACTACTGCCAGCGGATAAGTTTATACGCGTGCACCGTTCCTACATTGTAGCCAAAGGCAGGATAGATAAAATTGAGCGCCACCAGGTTTGTGTTCAAGGGCATGATGTGCCTGTTGGTGCCTCTTATATGCAGCAGTTGCAGGTTTGAAGAAAGTGTAGGCTCGAATTTTATAACTTGATTGAAGAAGGTACGGTTTATAGGAAAGGCTATAGGATTGCCTTTCATACTCGTTCAGAAGAGGAAGGGTTTTCAGCTGGAAATAAAGCACCTGGCAAGCTGCTGGAAAGCTACAGCATCAGGCACTTCTGCGAAGCGAATGGCGGTCACTGTACCAACAGGGTGGCATTGTGCAACAGCATGATACCAGTTCAATTCTGAACAGGTACCGCCCTATAAAAAGTCATACTTACTGCTTCAGGTATTAGCTTAGCTGTAACTGTGCAAGAGAGGCGTAGGCGGATCTTCCGCTCCTTTCAGGAATAATTGTCAGTTCCAGAGCTTTCACAGCCTCGAGCTCTACGTTGTATTCCTCGGCTTCTGTTGTAGTATGGGGCGGACTAAAGTTGTATTGCTGCCTTACAAGATCGCGGTATGCTTTTTCATTGGCAGGTAGCCAGCGTATCAGGAATTCCTGCATACGTTCCTGATCCTCTTCCCGGAACAAAAGCTGAATTTTCCTCACTTTCTGTGGCTCATCAAACAAAATACGAATGGTTTGTTCACCTGGCTCCGCCGCCTTCCACTGTGTGTTCTCATCAGAGGTAAATGCCGCCTCAATCGGGTGCTTCTCGTCTTCTGATGTTATTTCAACCTGAGCCAGTGACTCCAGGTTTAAGCCACCCGGTATAGCAGCGCCATACTCTTGCTTTTCCGTATTAATTATCTTCTTACGCATTTTCAACTCTTTAAAATGTAAGTGCATTTCAGGTAAAACGGCTCCCATAAAGGTTATAGCATCGCTTCGCCATCATCCCCTTTACATCATGAATTCCTGAACTGGATACATTGTAGTTTACTCTGATAGCGGGTATAAGTTTACGATAGCTTCCGTCGCGTATATGTCATTGGCTGATAACGCCTTCACTTTCTTTTCCTGCGCCTTTTTATTGTGTCTTTTGCTGAATGATAATTATGCTCTGGATGGAAAGAGATTCCAGATGATGCTATCTAAATATCAGCTTAACAGAACTGTATTATGTAAAAGAGCTGATAAAATTATACTTCATCCATTACGTGTTATATTAATGTTGCCATCAGAATAAAAGTTGCCTATCAGGGCTGGTAGGATGTGACTTTTTTTATTTTACAGCGTATTAGCTGAGGCAGGCTTCTGTATACTTTTCTGTTACTGCAGCCCTTAAAGCACCACAACCCCTTACTGAGAACAAATTTATGCGAGAAGAAACACAGGATAACTTTGTACAAACCACAATAGAAAAAACAGAAGATAAGGTTAGGAGAACAGATAAATCTCATAACAGAAAAAAAGAAAGGAAAGAGACAGGCTTAGAGAGCTTTCTGGAGAACATGCCTGACGTGGTATGCCTCTCGCACCTGCGGTGGGACTTTGTTTACCAGAGGCCACAACACCTGCTCTCTCGCTTCGCACAACACGGGCGCTTATTTTTCTTCGAGGAGCCTCATTACGGAGATGTACAGGAGCCTCATCTACATATATCAAGCCGCGGAGAAAACATTTACATAGCGGTACCACAGTTACCACACGGGCTTCAGACTGAGGAAGCAGAAGAGATACAGCGCAATTTACTTGATGATTTGTTTCAGAGCCAGTCAATTGAAAAGACGGTACTCTGGTATTACACCCCCATGGCCCTGAGCTTTTCTGACCACCTGCAGCCATTGCTTACTGTGTATGACTGCATGGATGAACTGTCAGCTTTCAAATTTGCCCCCACACGCCTGAAAGAACTGGAACAGGAGCTGTTTAAGAAAGCTGATGTGGTTTTTACCGGAGGTCAAAGCCTGTACGAAGCAAAGCAAAAGCAACACCAGGCAGTTTACGCTTTTCCCAGCAGCATTGATAAGGCTCATTTTGCGCAGGCTAGCCAGGAAATGCCACAGCCACCAGACCATGCTGCTATACCTAAGCCACGCTTGGGCTATTATGGTGTTATAGACGAACGCATGGATTTAGAGCTACTGGCGGCCCTTGCTGATGCCAGGCCGGAATGGCAGTTTGTTATGGTTGGACCAATAGTGAAAATAGACCCGGCGATGGTGCCGCACCGTCCTAACCTTCACTACCTCGGCGGCAAATCATACCAGGAGCTCCCGACCTACTTAAGCGGATGGGATGTGGCACTAATGCCGTTTGCCATTAATGAATCTACTGCTTTTATCAGCCCAACCAAAACACCGGAATACCTGGCTGCAGGAAAACCAGTTGTATCTACGCCGATTCGTGATGTAGTGCGCCCTTACGGCGAAAAGGGGCTGGTGCATATTGCCGGTACCCCGCAGGAATTTGCAGAGGCAGTGGAGTCAGCAATGCAGCAGCAGGCGGATGAAGAGTGGAAGGAGCGGGTACAAGCTTTTATGGCAAACATGTCGTGGGACCAGACCTGGCAGCACATGGTGGAATTGTTAGCGGAAGCAGCACACCAAAAGGGTGGTAAGTAGAAATATAAGAAAGAACAGAAACACAAGAGGATATACTATGTTTGATTACTTAATAATAGGAGCAGGTTTTGCTGGTAGCGTTCTGGCTGAGCGGCTTGCCTCACAACTAAACAAGAAAGTACTTATCATTGACAAGCGAAACCACATAGCAGGCAACGCTTTCGACCATTATAACGAGGAGGGGATACTGGTGCACAAGTACGGGCCGCACATCTTCCACACCAACTCCAGGGACGTGTTCGACTACCTCTCCAACTTCACCGAGTGGCGTCCCTACGAGCACCGGGTGCTGGCCAGCGTGGACGGGCAGCTGGTGCCCATGCCCATCAACCTGGACACCATCAACAAGCTCTACGGGCTGAACCTGACGGCCTTCGAGGTGGAGGGCTTCTTCCAGTCCGTGGCAGAGCAGGTGCCCGAGGTGCGCACCTCCGAGGATGTGGTGGTGAGCCGGGTGGGGCGGGAGCTGTATGAGAAGTTCTTCCGCAACTACACCCGCAAGCAGTGGGGCATGGACCCCTCGGAGCTCGACAAGTCGGTCACCTCGCGGGTGCCCGTGCGCAGCAACCGCGACGACCGCTACTTCACCGACACCTTCCAGGCCATGCCAAAGCACGGCTACACGGCCATGTTCGAGAAGCTGCTTTCCCACCCCAACATCAAAATCATGCTCAACACCGACTACCATGAGATAGTGGACGTGATTCCCTTCAGGAAGATGATTTTCACAGGGCCCGTGGACGAGTACTTCGACTTCTGCTACGGCAAGCTGCCCTACCGCTCGCTGGAGTTCCGGCACCAGACCCTGGAGCAGGAGGTGCACCTGCCCACGGCGGTGGTCAACTTCCCCAACGAGCACGCCTACACCCGCGTCACCGAGTTCAAGTACCTGACGGGCCAGCAGCACCCCAAGACCAGCATCGTCTATGAGTACCCGCAGGCGGAGGGGGACCCGTACTACCCCGTGCCCAAGGCAGAGAACGCGGCGCTGTACAGGAAGTATAAAAAGCTGGCTGATGAAACACCGGGTGTATACTTTGTAGGGAGGCTGGCAACCTACAAGTACTATAACATGGACCAGGTAGTGGCCCAGGCACTGACACTGTTTAAAAGATTCGAAGATGAGAGCAGGCAGAAAGCAGAGTTAGAAAGAGTAGCTCTGAACGTAAACAAAAAAGTCCGCGTGCTGAATGGCACTAAAGAAAGCACGAGTAAAAATGGTAAGCATTAAATAGAAGCACGGATTAAATGAGAGGACACAAAAAGAGACCTGCACAATTCAAGCTGTGCAGGTCTCTTTTTGTATCCTCTTATAAATAAAAGAATTTTGCGCTGCTGCAACCTCTACCCCTCCATTGTTAAACCTACCTTTTGCAAGTGTAAGTGGTGAGTAAGCACTAGAATGTTATTCTTTCGAATAAAGCCAATCAGGCTAACCCCATAACTATTTAAGAGATCTAACCTGCTCAATTCTGATCCCTAGTGCATTAGTGTTGACATGCTATCAAAGTATAATATAAGCAGGATAGAAAATTAACCTCTTAGTCGTCTCTCGAATTCAGTAATCCTGCTGGCACAGATAATTCCCCTGAATGTGGATCTATAAGACCGTTGCGTTCTTCCTCAATGTTAGTGGCCTGGGTATAAATATCACCGGCAATAGCTCGCTTACGGAGCTCCTGCTTGAACAATCTGATGTTCTCGGCTCTTTCTTCTGAACCCTGAGGGCCGCCATAGTCTGAAAAACCAAAACCTCCCCACTCACTCACAATAATCGGTGTCTGCCCGCGGTAAAAGTATGGATCGCCTACAACGAGAGGGAATGCTGCCACACCTACCATCTGGCCTGCTGTTATCTGATCGAGCAATTCTTTCCACCGATCCAGCTCCGGTGTATAAAGGTGGGCTGTTAGAATATCGGATTTCAGCTTTCCTTCATAAGAGATATGCTGCCAGCCGTCGTTGTCTACTACCAGGAACTGCGGGTACCTTATTTTCATGTAATGATAGGCATCCATGATATACTGGCGTGTATTCGGGTTTGTGGCGATGTCCTGTGCACCCCAGTCTTCATTGTACAAACTCCAGATAACAATGGAGGGATTGGTCTCAATCAGTGCCAGCATGCGTAGCAACTCGTCCCGGTGGTTGGCACGGCTTAGCGGTGTGGAGCTATGAGGGCTGGGAACTTCAACCCATAAAAGCAAGCCAATTTCATCAGCCAGGTTATAGATTCTGGGATCTACTCCCGCAATATGCACGCGAACCAGGTTGCAACCCAGTTCTTTCATAGCATACATGTGGCGCCTCATTTCTTCGTAGGTGGCTGTGCCTGGCTGATAAAGAATGCCATCAATGTAAATTTCTTCGTTGTTGAGGTATAGGTGTCGGCCCCTGGCCTCAAACTTCCTTAACCCAAAGTTTGCTTCTATTTCGGCAGTATATCCATTCTCATCTATCAGCTGGGCCACCAGCCGGTAAAGGTGAGGATTGTCAGGAGACCAAAGTTCCGCGTCCGGCATATCCACTACTACAAACTGATGCTTTTGTCCTGCCTCCAGGTGTAAGGGAAAGTCTGATTCGGCAATAGGCTCCTGATTTTCCCCATTGCCACGTTCTAATATTTTAAGCCGGATGGTGTAGTCGCCTGGGTCATGAATACGGGTGGTAAGGCCAAACCGCACCAGGGAATCCTCTATGACACTGATAACGCCTACCCGGGAGCGCAACCGGTTTCGCTCTACTGTTTCCAGCCACACACTCCGTACGGCACCGGTATAGGTTTGGTACCAGATGCCCCCGCGCTTGTATACATGCGACTCCTGCTTGCCTCTCGGAATTTCAGCATCCATAGAAGAGGCAATTCGGACTGTTAAATAGTTGAGTGACAGCAAATGTTCTTCATCTATTTCATAAGAGAAGGAGGTGTACTCTCCATAGTGTACTTCCTCTCCATCCAGCGTGGTCAGAAGGCGGCCGTTGAGCCACACGCGGGTTTCATAACCACATGCGCCAAAGGTAAGCTGGAACATGGAGGGGGAGGAGGTGCTTCTTTCAGGACGGGGGAACTCCCGCTCATACCACACAATTACCTTGTCCTGCCAGGGCTGTGCCTGTTTCTGGCCTTTAGCTGCAGTTACATGTGCTTCCACCGAGCCCGGCCAATGTGCCGTGTGGTCATACTTGTGTCCTAAATACCATTCTTCACGGAGCCCTCGGTCTTCATTGTCTAGCGAAAAGTGCCATTGCCCGTCCAGGAGGTAATGCGAGTTGGGGCGGAGAACTGCACGGGGTAACGGGTTTTCCTGAAGTTCAGTAGGAGTATGTTCTTTTACAACTTTTGTAACATTGAAGCTTTGGTGTATGGGATTCATAGTTGGCAGGTATTTGTGCGGTTTAAGTAGATATGACTTTTAAACGGGATAACCCGCGGTACAGATTATGATTTTAGCCTGAACATTTATGACATGAATGAAATAAAAAAGGAGAGTAACGGCAGAAACTTATAAACAGGTTGTTGGTTGAAGCGCTTTGTACCTTTATGATAGCTCAGAACCGGATACTTTTTCAGCAGCTCTTTTATTTTCTGTTTACAGGCAGGTGAAAGTATATGTCAGCATTTTACCTCCGGCAAGAGATATGGGAAGAGAGCCTTTTTATGGAGCTGACGCCTCATAAGCCTGACTGGAAAAGGAGGCAATAACAGGAGGGGTGGGTTCAAAAATTTCCTGCTCTCTGAAATACCGCCCAAGCGCGTCCTCCAGGCTTGGCAGTATTAACCCCCTTTCGCTATGGAGCACGCTGCTTACCGGGCGTGTAGCCTTGTAGCCAAAGTTTTTGAAGGGAACGGGTTTAACAAGCTCCCTGTTATACCCGCTTAATTTTGCTACCTCTGAAGCTAAGGAAGCCCAGGATGTTTCACCTTCGTTCGCCAGATGCCAGCCTCATCATCCAGAAGGAGGTCCAGGCCGGCATGTACCATATCGGGTTCATAGGTTTGGGAAAAGCAGAGACTAAGAGAAAAAGTTATGGATAAAGCTGATGGCCATGGCGCCTTCACCCACACTGGAGGCTACCCTTTTGGTGGAGCCGCTGCGAATATCCCCTACGGCAAAAAGACCAGGTTGTGAGGTTTCCAGAGGGTAGGGAGGACGGTCTAAATCCCAGTTGTAGCACTCCAGATCGTAATGGCTTAACTCGTTTCCGGTAAGAATGAAGCCCTTTCTGTCCATACATATCAGGTCCTTCAGCCAATCAGTGGCAGGAACAGCGCCAATGAACAGGAACAGGTTATTTAATGTGAGAGTACTCTTTTTTCTGGTTTTGCTGTTGGTGATGGTTACCCTTTCCAGGTTTTCTTCTCCTTCAAGGCCGGTAACCTCAGCGTTATTATGCACCACAATCTTTGGTTCGTTCTCCACGCGCTTTATCAGGTAAGATGACATGCTGCTTTCCAATGAATCGCCCCGGATGATAACGTGTACCTTTGCAGCAAATGTAGACAGAAAAATGGCTGCCTGCCCTGCTGAATTTCCGCCTCCCACAATAGCGACTTCTTCTTTCTTACAGGTGTTTGCTTCGGTGGTGGTGGCGCCATAATAGACGCCGCGGCCTTTGTAAAAATCTATATTGTCTACGGTTAAGCTGCGGTATTTCGCCCCGGACGCAGCAATGACCGTACTGGCATAGATAGATTTACCTTCTTTTGTCCTCAGTTCAAAATGGTTTTTGTGGCGGATCAGCTTTTCAGCTTCCATGGGAACCGACACGGTGCACCCAAACTTCTGGGCCTGCGTGTAAGCACGGCTCGCCAGTTCGCTGCCTGAGATGCCTGTCGGGAAGCCAAGGTAATTCTCTATTTTAGAGCTGCTGCCGGCTTGTCCCCCAGGACCCACTTTGTCGATGGTGATGGTGTTCAGCCCTTCGGAGGCGCCATATACACTCGCTGCCAGTCCGCCCGGACCGGCACCTACAATGAGTATGTCGTATTTATCTTTCTCAATGATTGCACTTAAGCCAGTGTGATGCGCGATGTCCTGGAGGGAGGGTTTGCGGTACACGTTGAAGTCAGCGTCTATAATAACGGGTGTTTCCTCCTGCCTAATGTTGAAGTGGAGCAATATCTCTTCCGCCTTTTTATCTTTTTCCAGATCGAGCCACACATAGCGTAGGTGGTTTTTGGAGAAGAAATCACGGATAGCATAAGTTTCCGGGGAGAACCTGGATCCAAGCAGCGTAAAGCCCGTTTTATTTTTTCTCAGCAACTCTTTTCGCCTCAGGATAAAGGCGGTGATAAGAATATCGTTCAGGTCGGGGTAAGTGGAGATGATTTCTGAAAGCTTTTCGTTCGGAACCCGGATGAGTTTACAGTCGGTCTTAGCTACGGCCTTAAATACAGAAGCCCTTTGAGAGAGGATGTCACTGTCGCCTGTAAATTCTCCCGCTGTATGAGTTGTAATCAGTTTGTTCGGCAGAAATGGATCAATGATGTCGACTTCGCCTTCAAGTACAATGAAAAAGTCGAAGCCGCGCTCTCCCTCATCTATTATAACCTTACCTTCTTTATAATTTCTTACTCTACCTTCTTTCCTGAAAATTTCTATCTGCTTCTCTGTCAGCGTTGGGAAAGACTTTTTTGTTCTCATTTATGTAGGGCTTAAACTGTAATCGTAATTGGGGTGTCAGGTGCTGACAAGGAACTTATACGGCAGAAAGGCGGAATATATATCATTTTCTTTTTGAGATGCCGCAGTTTTGTTTGCGTTTGCTGATTGTGGAAATGTTGCAGTCACTGAATATATATGGAGTTGATTAATCTGTCTGTACATATGCAGATTCCTTTTAACTTTCAGTAAATTTGACCTCACAAAAGAATTTAAATTCTTGCGCATGGAGTTTTTCCAAAAGTTGTTTCAATCAGACTTCATGCCCCATGGGCATTGTTATTTCTGGAAGCCTGAGATCCTGTGGCTAACAGTAGGAGGAGACGCCTTAACCGCGGCCGCCTATTACTCTATCCCGCTGATGCTGCTTTACTTTGCTAAAACCCGGCAGGATTTAGCGCACAAACATGTGTTTTTCCTGTTCGCGGCTTTTATTCTCCTTTGCGGCACCACCCATGTGCTGGATATCTGGACGGCATGGGTGCCGACGTACCGCTTGGCCGGCGTAGTGAAAATGGTCACCGGACTGGTGTCAATAGCTACAGCTGTAGTACTCTATAAATCTATACCTGCTATGCTTGCCATACCGAGCAATGTGCAATTAGAGTCGGCAAACTTGCTACTGAAGGAAGAGATAAAGGAGCGGGAAAAGACACAGGCTGAGCTTAGCCTGGCGAAAAATGAGCTTGAAACACGTGTGCAGGAGCGTACGGCGCAGCTCTTTCAGGCTAACCGCGAACTGGAGGCGGAGATTGAGGAAAGGAAGAAGGCACAGAAAGCCTTACTGGACCGAAACCAAGACCTGGTACGTATAAATGCGGACCTAGATAGTTTTGTATACCTGGCCTCCCACGACCTGAAGTCTCCTGTAGCGAACATGGAAGGGCTTCTGGACGCTCTACGCGAGGAAATGGCTGCCCCGGATGGCGCAGTAGAGCCAATCCTGGAGCGCTTTGAGACTTCTGTCCGCAAGATCAACCGAACCATACAGGATTTATCTGATGTGAGTAAGTTTCAGCGACGCTCTGATAATGAAATAATGGAAGAGATTCCATTTGAAAACCTGTTGGGTGACGTGTTGGGTAGCATCCAGTTGATGGTACAGCAGTCCGGGGTGGAGATTCAGACTGATTTCAGTCGCAAGCCCTCTGTCTGCTTTATCCCACAGCATCTGCAGAGCATCCTGCAAAACCTCCTGACCAATGCCATTAAGTACAGGTCTCCGGAACGGGCTCCTGTCGTGAAAATAAGTACAGAAGAAACAGAAGACTTCGTGGTGCTAACAGTAAAGGATAACGGCATAGGTATTGATTTAGAAAAACACAGGAAAAAGATATTCAACCTGTTCAAGCGTCTGCACGACCATGTAGAAGGAAACGGGGTAGGGCTTTATGTTGTTAAGCGCATAATCGACAACTATCAGGGTAAAATTGAAGTGGAGAGTCAAGTAAATAAAGGAACAGCCTTTAAAGTATACTTCAACAAAAGCAATGCATCAACCTTAAATTCTGCCGCTTTAGCTAACCCGGTAATGGCCTAGCAGTATGTTAAGTGCTAATGGCGGAAAAGCAGCAGCGGAAAGCCATATTAAATTCCTGCCTCTTAAAGGGAGTTAATAACATCAGGTACATTGTTTTGCGCAGCGTTCACAAGCGGGGAGACGGGGTACGTTTTCATCTTGTCCGCGTCGTACGGCTGCAGCAGCTTCAGTAATTCCTCCTTCGATTCATGCTCATCCAGCCAGAGTTCTTCTGCTTCCGGGGACAACATCACGGGCATACGGTTGTGAATGGGCTTCACCAGTTCATTGGCTGATGTGGTAATGATAGTGTAGGTGTGCAGTATCTCGCCTGTGCTTTTGTCAAGCCACTCATCCCATAGCCCGGCAAAGGAAAAAGTTGCTTCGTCTTGCAGCAGTATCCGATACGGCACTTTCCCCTGTGAAGTCACCTGCCACTCAAAAAAACCATCAGCCGGCACCAGGCAGCGTTTCGATTTCAGCAGGTTTCGGAAAGAAGTTTTCTCGGCAAGTGTCTCCGCCCTGGCATTAATAGCGCGCTTCACCGATTTCACATCTTTTGCCCAGAAAGGCTGCAGTCCCCATGAAAAGAACTGCAGGATGTCAGGCTGAGTGTTGGTGACCACAGGCAGGTTCTGCGATGGAGCCGCGTTATAATGGGTCTCTTTCAGGCTCTTCGCCAATAGTTTCGCCGCCTTTGAGTCTCCTTTTGCTTTTGGAAGTACTGTATATCTGCCGCACATAATAATCAAGTTGGGTAGAGCCTATAATACGCACGAACTATGTGTTATGCTACAAGCTGTTGCACATCCTGCCTGAATACCTGCAGAATTAACATGTAACGCTCCCTGCCCTTTATACCATCTGATTAAATGTATAATATATTGAAATGATTAAGATACGGCACCCGAGGTAAAGGAGCTGGTACAAAAGCAGTTGCAGAGGCATGAACACCTTGCATAAACCATCGACTACATGTGTGCCAGGCATGTTTATACATGTGTTTTTTTACTGTGCTACAAATTTCTTATTTTGATGCTGCCATTCATCCTTAGAAGGAGGTGATCCAAGGCCAGTTTAGCCTTCTAAAACAATGCACATACACATTAACCTTTAATGTTGTCAAACTATATGAATCTACCTAACCGGAAGTACCTTTGTATAAAAACAGTACTTCTTCTGACTTTCTCCTCCGTCTTACTCACCCAGGTTTCCTGCCAGAATGCGGCAAATGAAAATGAGGTGGTGAGTGCCGACAGCTCCAGAATTGTGGAGTTAGAAATCCCCCAGCTTCAGCAGGAGTATAAAAACGGCACGCTTACCGCGAAAGAAGTTGTGCAGGCTTATTTAAATCGCATCAGGGAAATTGATGACAGTGGTCCGGAACTTGGGTCCATTATCTCTGTAAATCCGGATGCTCTCCAGATAGCGGAGCAGTTGGATAAAGAGAGGAAGGAAGGAAAGGTCAGAGGCCCGATGCATGGTGTACCCGTGGTGCTGAAAGATAACATCGACACGCATGATAAGATGCCCACTACTGCCGGCTCCAGGGCTTTGGCCAGTTCATACCCTTTGCAGGACAGCTATGTAGCAAAGCAGTTAAGAGAGGCAGGAGCCATAATCATTGGCAAAGCCAACCTGAGCGAGTGGGCAAACTTCAGGGGCGAGATGTCTACGAGTGGCTGGAGCGGCCTTGGCGGGCAGACAAAGAACCCATACGTGCTGAGCCGTAACCCATGTGGCTCCAGTTCCGGATCAGCTGTAGCGGTGGCTGCCAACCTGGCCGTGCTGGCCGTTGGCACAGAAACAAACGGTTCCATTGTCTGCCCAGCGCAAGCCAGCGGTATAGTAGGTATTAAACCAACGGTAGGTCTGATTAGCCGCTCCGGTGTCATCCCGATTTCTTCTACCCAGGATACGCCGGGCCCAATGGCACGTACGGTGCGGGATGCGGCCATCGGACTGGGAGCCATGGTGGGTGTTGATGCCGCAGATGAAAAAACAGCAGCGAGCCAGGGGAAGTTTTACCAGGATTATACACAGTTCCTGAAAGCAGATGGCCTGAAGGGAAAGCGTATCGGGTTCTACAAGGCACCGCTGGGAGCAAATTATAAAGTAGACTCTCTTATGCTGAAGGCGGTGGATTTCCTGAAAAGCCAGGGAGCAGAGATTGTGGAGATAGACCAGATAGGAGGCAGAGAGGTTGGCGCTAGTTCATTTGAGATTATGTTGTATGAATACAAGCAAGGGCTAAATGACTATTTTAAGTCGCTGGGGCCTGATGCACCTATAAAAAACGTAGAAGAGCTGATCTCTTTCAATAAAGCGGACACTGTAGAGCTACAGCATTTTAACCAGCGCTACCTGGAGATGGCCCAGGAAAAAGGAGACCTGAACACAAAGGAGTACAAGGAGGCTCTGGCCAAACTGATGAAAGGCAGCAGGGAAGAGGGCATAGATAAGGTAATGGACCAGCATAACCTGGATGCCATTGTAGCACCAACAGGAGGCCCGGCCTGGAAAACAGACCTGGTAAACGGCGACAGCTTTCAGGTAGGCAGTTCTTCTCCTGCAGCCCAGGCTGGCTATCCCTCCATCACCGTACCGATGGGTTTCGTTGGAGAGTTGCCGGTTGGAATTTCTTTCTTCGGGAGGGCCTGGAGCGAGCCTATTCTACTGGAAATTGCATATGGCTATGAAACCGGTACGAAACACCGCAAAGCGCCTAAGTTCCTTCAATAAGGCTTAAAATCTAAGGTTCGGTTTTGCATTTTGCTGGATGGAGCTGCCGTGATAACAGGATTATCAGCTACAAAACAAAGACCTGCTCCTACTAGCCTGATGTTGGGTGGTACTAAAAACATAAAATGGGTATCAAATTTAGCACATATTGCTTATCGAGTATCTTAATTCTTGGTACCACAGCCAGTGTGTTAGCTCAGGAAACTGACGAAAGAGTTGCTTGGCTCAGGCAGAACGCTATTCCTATCAGTCTCACTTCATTCCCTGACTCGCAAGCCTTAGCCTATTTTGATAAAGCCCTTGCAGGTAAACAGGTGGTGGTGTTAGGGGAGCAGAACCACGGTGACGGGACTACATTCCAACTTTATAGCAATCTGGTGAAGCTGCTACACAGCAGGTATGGATTTGATGCGATTGTGTTCGAGAGTGGATTTTACGACTGCCACAAAGCATGGCAAAGCATAATGCAGAAAGAAGATGCTCAGACAGCAATTAATAATAGTGTTTTTAAGCTGTGGGCTCATAGCGAGCAAGTGCAGCCCATGATTGGCTATATTGCTGCCCAGGCGAACACGCCCAACCCATTGGAAGTAGGTGGCTTTGATTGTCAGTTTACGGGCTACTACGGCAAAAAGGTCTTCCTCACTGAAGTTGATTCCATCGTACAAGTTCTGAGCCCCGGCTACTTTACCTCTAAAGAGTACAGGAGTTTCAGGAAAACCGCTAATAGCATTACAGATTATAGTTTACCTCCTGTTTTACCTTCCACTGAGGAACGGTTACTTTTTGACCAGGGCATTAATCAAGTTTTAGCTTTATTGGAGGCATCTCCATCTAAGGAGAGAGCTTTCTGGCTGCAGGCGATGAAGAACCTGCAGGTACAGTCAGGGGTTGTTTGGTCACTTCAGAAGGTGAGCACAGGGAAGATGACTGGAAGGGAGTTAAATAACATGAGGGATGTGCAGATGGCAAAGAATGTTGTTTGGCTGCTGGAGGGCCCCTACAAAGGGAGGAAAATCATTTTATGGGCAAACAGTGCCCACACCATGAAGAACACTGAATCCTTAGTTCCTCAGTCAGGGCGAGACGTCTTCAAGGGAGCTACCACGATGGGCGACCATCTGTTTGATATATATAGAGAGAGGCTGTATGTAATTGGTACATTATCCTACCAAGGGCAGACAGGTCTGGCACATCACCCTCAAATAACAGAGGTCGCACCTGCGCCAGCAGGAAGCCTGAACCACCTATTTCACTTAGCCAATCAGGAAGCCGCTTTCCTTGACTTAAACACGCAGGAATCGCAGAATAGCTGGATTAGCCAAGATATCATAGCCCGTCCAGACGCTTCCATATTGTTTCAAGCAGACTGGACGAAAGTTCTGGACGGTGTTTTCTTTGTTCATGACATGAAACCAAGTAGAAAAGCCAAAAGCAACCAAAGTAACGGAAAATAGCAAGACTCAACACCACCTTTACGGCAGCTGTGCCACCGCAAAGTCTAATCCGAAGTTACATCTGGCCAGTAGGAGCAGGTATTTTCTTTAAAGTACATTTTCGACCTTAAGCAGTGTCTTCATTCACCAATTATTTCTGACGAAGTCCATCTTCAAGTTTATAAATAAATTTTATGTAGCAGCAGGTTTTAGTACTGCAGGATTAAACCCACCTTTCTATTGCTCAAAATGCCAGCTACTCTTCTTTTTCCTGCTTGTTTTCTAGGTGGTAATCTCTTTGACGTATTGCTAATAGAGCAGCGATTTTATAAATTGTATTTATGCATTCTATAGTATAACTATAAGGGATGCATAGCAGCTAAAAGCTGCTGTTCTACGGGTGCGGTATAGAGGAGCCATGGGAATAGTTGCCGGAGTCTCCGCTGCAAAGGAATTTAGGGTATTTATACGTCATTCCTGTTATTCTATCCTTCCCATGAAAGTAAAAAAATTAGAAGATTACTCTCCCCTGAAACCAACTGGTATAAGGTTTTCTGTTGCCTTCTGCCTTGCTTTTTCATCTCTGACTTCCTGTTTATCCGGCTGCTCATCTCCTAAACCAATACAGGCAGATTCGATAGATCGCACAACTTATATAGATACCACTGTGTCGGTTTATGGACCGTATGTAGCCTACAAACTGCCGATAACCAATGGTGTAAAGCTTGCGAACCCAATTCAGTTGGCGCTCGGTCCGGAGGGGGTACTGTACGGGACCAACCAGACAGGAGAGGTATACTCCCTGCACGACACAAATAAGGATGGGCTGGAAGATATGGCTTTGCTCTACTGCAATGTTAAAGATGTGGGGCTGCGTTCTCCATCAGGATTCACTAGTCGTGGTGATACTATCTATATAGGCACTGCGCAGCAGATTCGCGCCTTCCTGGACAAAGATAATGATGGTAAAGCAGACACAAGCTGGGTATTCTTTGACAGCATTCCACATAGTGAACATCCCTATGAGTGGACCAACGGCTTAAGCTTCGGTCCGGACAACTGGCTGTATGCCGCGCTAAGCACCGACTCGTGGAATGCAGCGCCATCTCCCGACCCAAACGGGTACAGGGGATCTATTCTAAGGATATCTCCGAACGGGAAAATAGTAAAGAAGGCAGCGACTGGCATCCGTTCTGTCTACGGTCTGGGGTTTAACAAGTATGGCGACCTTTTTTTTACTGACAACGAAGGCGGCGGAAACCTTACAGAAGAACTCAACAGGCTGGTAAAAAACGGCTACTACGGTCACAACCATGCTAAATACAAAAATGATACTACTACTGCTCCTGAACTTAACCTGGAAACAGAGGTGGCGCCCTCCGGCATAGAGTTTAACAGCTTCGACAATTATTTTGGTGGTGCCGGGGGAAATCTTTTTGTGGCTTACTATGGACCAGGCGAGCGGTGGACACGTGGCGGCATTGGCCGTATCCATATGCTGCGGGCTGGCGACGGGAGCTATACCTACAAAGAATATGCAGTGGCCGACATACCAAAGCTCTCCGACCTGGCCTTCGGGAAAGACGGGTCATTATACCTGGCCAGCCACGGCAAAGCAGACTACTGGTATAATGCTGTGTATGAGAACGAAGGCAGCTTATATAAACTGGTGTATGATCCTGGGCTGCTGCATATGCCTGCTAAAAGTAGAAAAATGCCTGATAAAGCCTTATCAAAAAACGCTGTTGAAGCAGGAAAGCAGCTATTTGCTGAAAGAGCCTGCCTCGGGTGCCATCAGGTGGATGGTGCGACGGAGCTGTTAGGACCTAATCTCAAAGACGTGGCAAAACGGCTGACAAGGGAAGAAATTCTGGAAGAGATTCTGAAACCATCGGAAAGAATAAAACCCAGTATGATGGCCCTTCGGGTAATAAAAAAGAACGGTCAGACCATGAGTGGCAGAGTTGTCGGATCCAATGAAAATCAGCTGTCTCTCATGCTTATTGGCAACCATGTGATAGAGATCCCTGGCGATGAAATTAAAGAAACAGTGAACGAAACAAAATCACTGATGTATGAGGGGCTTCTAACCAGTTTAACAGAGACAGAAAAAGATGCTTTACTGGACTACATTGTCAGTCTGAGCGGTTCAACTGCTCGCTAGAATACTTCGCCTCTTTCTTTCTCTAGCCGGACAACGACTTAAAGAAGCATATGCAGAATAAACTGGAGTCCTTCTTTGGATGGAATAATTGGAAAAAAACTTCTACATTTTTAGCTGGGCTAAAATTAATTGCGCTGCAGGATGTTTAGAGGTAACAGTACCTCACTCAGGAATAGAAATAGTTACTAAATTGCGAACTGGTTAAGGCTCAGAAGTGGAAAGATGAATGTGCTTAAGCCGCAGGTTGTTCTACATGATATGATTGATGTGCGTAAAGTAATTATGAATAAGAACCTTCATCTGCTGAATGTATACCAGGATGATTACGTAAAGGTAGAAGTGGATGAAAATGCCAGTTTTATCTATGTAGAATGGTTCCTTCATCCAGATAGCCAGAACTTCAGGCGCATCTTTAGAAAATTGACTGATATTACGCTGGAGACCAGGAGCGCCTTCTGGTTAAGTGATGCACGGGCAATACGCTACATTGAGTTTGCCGACCAAAACTGGATGCTGAGTGAGATAGTACCCCGGCTAAAGAATAGCCAGCTTGTTAAGTTTGCGCGCCTCTCCACAGCAGAAAGTATCGCCCTGATGGATGTGGTCCGAATTTATGATATGGTGGTTAAACTGGTAGACATAGATTTAAAAGATAAGATGGAAGTTTTCACCGATAAGGAAGCTGCCCTGCATTGGCTTTTCGCAGACGCCTGATATAAACTTCAACAGAAAGACGTTTTTATACCGTTGCTCATACTCTGGCACAACAAAGTAGAACTCGAAGGACGTATAGAATAAATTTTCCAACAATCTGCCACTATCACCAAAATGAATAGCAGTTATTCCTGCAACAACCTGTCTCTCCCTGTATTATCATTTAAAAATTAAAGGCATTGGTAAAGCTGAGGTGTTCCACCACCTCTTTTGGGCAATGCTGCAGTATTTAGATTCGATTAAGCCGATGTTTTCAAAGTACTGTCGGGCGTGCCCCACTATGGCATAGGAAAGTTGTGGTAAGCGAGCAGCTATTCAAATGGCTTCAAGAGGATTGCTCACGTGATTATAATTGCCTATCGGTTATTGCAGTTATTATCAACTTCTTGAGTCTTAAAAAACAGCAGTTGGTATATGATTAGGAGCTGTTCATCTAAATTATAAGCTGTTTTGATAAATTTGATGCAACTTTTTGTATTATAATCCATCCATGAAGTATAATGGGCTGCCTCGTTGCCAGCTATAAAGTGCCTCCAAATAACGGAAGGTGGAATCTAGCATATTTCTAAAGCACCCTTAAATCTGCTTTTAACATAACACAACATTCAAACAAAGGCAGTGCAATTGTAATATTTCAAATCCGGTTTGTTTTAATAGTAAGTTAAAAGTTTATGCTATCGCTTTCATTTGAAGAATTTCAGGAGTTGCTCACGCAAAATGTACGAACGACAGAAGAAGTTAAGCCAAACGAAGGGCTATACCATACTACTTATTCTTCACAGATAAATACCCCTTTATGTAAGGGCAGCGCCTTGAACATTGTTATCAGAGAAGGGATTACTTTGATTCGGACGCAGCTCAATTTTTTGCAAGACACTACGATAGAGATGAAGTCTTTCCTGCCGCAAATTGGGTTTGGGTATTGCCTGAGCGGAAGGATGGAAGGATTCCGTCAGAATTCCCTTCCAAGAGAGGATAGCAAGTTGCAATACGCTCTTTCTTCCCGGTCAGGAATGATTTATGCCACGGCTGCCTCCCATGGTTGGATGAAACTGGACAAAGGAAAACCTTTCAAAGCCCTGTACCTGTTGTTTAGTTATCAAGCTTTCCGACAACTGATAGGAGAGCAACTGAACGCTATGCCCCAGGAATTTTTAGGAGCGATAGAAGCTGAAAATGGTTACTATTTAAGAGAAGTGAAGCTATCCTCTCAGGTAGTGGCCTTAGGAGAAGCTATATTCAACAACCCTTATAGTGGTAAAAGCAAAGAGTTTTATCGAGAGGCAAAAGTTATAGAACTCATCGCTTACCAGATAGATGAACTAACAAAGCCTGCAAAGGAGGTGAATTCGACGGGCGTGAAACTGACTGCTAAGGAAGAAAAGCTCCTTGAGTACTGTAAGCAGGTTTTAATATCTTCTCTGGAAAATCCCCCATCTTTAATAGAACTTGCCAAAGAATTGGGCATGAGTGACTATAGGTTGAAAAACGGCTTCCGCCAGCAATATGGATTAACGCCATACCGTTTTGTTGTAGATAACCGGATGATACAAGCTAAAGAGTTACTGCAGAAAGGTGAGATGACGGTAAGTGAAGTAGCCACGTCTGTAGGGTTTACTTCTTTAGGAACATTTTCCAATAGCTTTTATGAGAAATTTGGTATCCGACCCAGTGAGTTAAATGAACGTTGACATTTGTTTGTCCTGGTTTCAATTATTTTGATGCTGCATGTCATCAAAGCAGGAATACAACATAAGCCAAAGAAAGTTATTCAGAATAAATCAACCTCAATCTGGAATAACATATGGTCCGCAAAAACAGCCTACTATTGCATTTCAGGGAAACTTCTAATACTATAACGCCTCTGGAATTTACTTCTACAGCACCTGATATAAATAACAGGAACAGATGGGCAAGTGGAGGCTTAATTTCCACGCCAACAGGTATGGTAAAACTGAAAAAGCTATAAGCTGATATTTTACCATTGCACGAGAAGACTCCTTTTAAATGTAACTCCATATACAAAACTCTACTACCACAAAACTATGAACAAAGGCTGGCTGCTCTTCATCGTATTCAGTTTCTTTTTCTTCAATGCGCATGCCTTCCCTGCAGATTCAGTCATTGTAAAAAAGAGATATGACACCACGCACCTCACAGGTGAAATAAACCTGGACGGCATACCCTCTGAAGAAGCATGGGAGGCAGTGGAATGGGGCGGAGACTTCACGCAGTGGCAGCCAAATGGAGGAGAAGCGCCCTCGCAGCAAACTAACTTCAAGATTCTGTACGACGATAGGTTTCTGTATGTAGCTTTCCGGGCTCATGATATGGCACCGGATTCAATTGTGAAGCGCCTGGGGCGGCGTGATGAGTTTCCCGGCGACTTTGTTGAAATCAATATTGATTCATACCACGACCTGCGCACCGCTTTTTCCTTTACTGTTTCGGCTTCTGGTGTGCGGGGCGATGAGTTTATTTCTAATAACGGCAACAACTGGGACACCAGCTGGAACCCCATCTGGTTTGCCAAAACCAACATAGATGACGAAGGCTGGACGGCAGAACTGAAGATCCCGCTGAGCCAGCTGCGCTATGGGAACAAAGTCGATAAGGTATGGGGCATACAGGTAACGAGGCGGTTTTTCAGAAAAGAGGAACGGTCCACATGGCAGTACATCCCGCAGAATTCAGGGGTATGGGTCAGCAGCTTCGGAGAGCTGCACGGCTTGAAGAACATCCCCTTCCACCGGCAGGTCGAAGTTGCCCCCTATGTAACAGCCCAAGCCGACAAGTACAAGAAAGAGCCGGGCAATCCCTTTGCCAAGGGCTCTGACACGAATATCAGTGCGGGCCTGGATGGGAAAGTAGCAGTTACAAACGACCTAATACTTGATTTTACCATCAACCCCGACTTCGGACAGGTGGAGGCAGACCCGTCGCAGGTCCGGATAGACGGCTTCCAGAACTTCTTCGAGGAGCGAAGGCCGTTCTTCATCGAAAGCCGAAACATCTTTGATTACCAGTTAACCGGCTCTGAGGCAGGTGGGGATTATGACAGTGACCTACTGTTTTACTCCCGCCGGATCGGCAGCGCTCCACATGGCCATCCGCACCTTGAAAACGGCGAATACGCTCGGACGCCTCAAAATACATCTATTCTGGGTGCAGCCAAATTCAGCGGAAAAACGAAGAACGGGCTGAGCATTGGTATTCTCTCCAGTATTACCCAAAGGGAGATGGCCACCATAGACCTGAACCAGCAAAGGAGGGAGGAACTGGTAGAGCCACTCACCAATTATTTCGTTGGCAGGGTACAGCAGGATTTTAAGGAAGGGAATACCATCATTGGCGGCATTGTCACGAGTGTGAACCGGGAGCAGGGCCTGTCTGATTTGCTGCACCGAAACGCATTTTCCGGTGGTATGGATTTCCTGCATTACTGGAAAGAGCGCACGTGGTATGTGCGGGGCAATGTCATCGGCAGCCATGTGCAGGGGAGCAAAGAGGCAATTTTGAGAACCCAAACCGCCTTCGAGCACCTCTTCCAGCGGGCGGGGGCCAGTGAGGTGTCAGTAGACAGCAGCCGTACATCGCTTACCGGTATGGGGGGCACTGTCCGGTTCGGGAAGATAGGAGGCAAGACAGGAAAGCTGGGGCAGGTGTTACGGTTTGAGACCGGCCTGACCTTCCGCTCACCCGAGCTGGAGCTGAACGACATCGGCTTTATGCTCACTTCCAATGAGATTAACCATTTCACTTGGGCCGGTATTCATTATCAAAAGCCTTTTTCAATTTTCCGTAACGCCCGCATGAACTATAACCACTGGTCGAGGTGGGACTACAGCGGCCAGTTTCTCTACCAGGCCTTTAACTTTAACTCCCACGCCACCTTCCAGAACTTTTGGCAGGCTGGCACCGGGCTCACGTGGAACCCCTACGACATCTCCAATAATGCCCTGCGAGGGGAGTCGTCACTCCGCCGTCCGGCTGGTATTGGGCATAACGTCTATGTCACCACCGACACCCGCAAGAAGGTTTTCTTCAACCTGAACACGTTTAACTTCTGGGGGTTTGACAATGCCGTGCGGGGCAACAACTTCGGGTTATCCATTATTGCACAGCCTTTTAATGCCCTTCGGGTTATCCTGAGTGGTAATTATTCCCAGAACTGGCGCCGGCAGGACCAGTATGTGAGAACGGTCGCTATAGATGATGTTACCAGAACCATCGTAGGCGAGGTCTCGCAGAAAACGCTTCGCTTTACCGGCAGGGTGAGCTACAATATTACGCCTGATTTGACGCTGCAGTACTACGGGCAGCCGTATATTACAAGGCCGCTCTACGACAACTTTTCTTATGTATCTGACCCATTGGCTGCAGATTATGACGACCGCTTCCGCGCATTCAACCCAGGTGAAATAAGCTTCAGTGACGGTAGCTACAGCGTTGATGAAAATGCAGATGGCCAGTCGGACTATACCTTTGGCAAGCCGGACTTCAATTTTGTGCAGTTCCGCTCTAACCTGATTCTGCGCTGGGAGTACAAGGCTGGCTCTGAGCTATTCCTGGTATGGTCGCAGGGGAATACGGCCGATGCCTTATCGGAGCTCAACACACCCTTGGCAAACAGCTTATGGGACAATGCTTTTGCCGAACAATCCAGGAACAGTTTTCTTATAAAAATGACCTACCGGTTTTTAAGGTAAAAAACAAAAGGAAACTCAAAGTAAGCCATTACCTTGTACTGAGGTGGAACAGAGCGTGAGTAGCTAGCAGGTGTTATTTTATTGCATGTGTGGCGACAGCAGGAACTGTTTCCCATAGGCTTTTATTTCACTGTGCTGAAAGAAGCCTTATACTAAATTTATTGAAACTGCTATACATAGACTTTAGTCCTCGTTTCTATTACCTTCAACTAACCCTATTCTGCCTTTTGCCTAAGAGAAAGAAGGCAATAAGACAATGAATATGTCTCCTAAACCATCTAGTTTTTTAAGGAATAAGATAAGAGCAGCTCACCTTCTGCTCTAGTTGTTTTACTGGTAAACGAGCTTTAATCTTGTCTTCAAAGCTTCTTTTGGTCACATGCTTTTCTAATGCAGCATCTTCTCTCATTTCGTCACATCTATCAGGCACTTTATCACTTATAGTTGATGGTCCACCTGATGTTGGCTAATATTAACGCATCGTAAGTGCAGCAACAATATTGTTCAGCGACCATTTCGATACGCGACAACAAAATAAAACTATGAAATCTTTTACCAACAGTGCCTTCAATATGCACCCCAACGGGGTCCGGGCGCTGTAGCATGCTTCCTTCACTATCCCGGCAGGCATGTATGGCCTGCCGGGATACAATGGCGCTTTCAACTCTATCCTGAGCCGCATCCAGGCTACGAGCCGGGCGAGGGAAATATCTGATTCATTACGCTTTACGAAATTCCAGTTCCTTCGTCCCGTACTATTGCCTTCAACATAGAATCAGAGTTCTCATCAGCATTTTCATTGACTTGTTTCCCTTAAATCACCGTTTCCCCTTCTTTCGCTTAATATTTTGCTTTAATTTTGAGGGATGGGAAAGACTAGCTGCCTCTGTTTTCATATACTACTTGCCTATTTCTTGTTCGCTAACATGCCAGTTTTTGCGCAGCAACCGGTAGCCAGTGTTCCAGGCCAGCCCGATTCGCTTCTCCAGAACAGCCCTGATACCACATCCAAAACTCAGTTTCTGCTGCTTGATACTTTAAACTACCGGTTCTTTGGTGACGGGAATTTTACCCGCGGTAACATCAGCCGCAGTCTTATGGTGCTGCGTGCAGAAGTGACACTGGGAGGGCCCGTTATTTCCATTGCCACAAATCCACGTTTTACCTATGGTAAGCAGAATGGTATAGTAGCGGAACGCGACACATACGTTGACTTGTTTATTGATGTATTCAAGAAAAGAAAGACGTATGTGTTTGGCCTTGGCACCGTAGAGGTAAGCAACTTGCGGGGCATTGATTTAAGGCAGCTGGTGGGGGCGGGCATCGGCTATCGTGTACTGCAGACGGAGCGAAACAGCCTGACGCTGACAAATGCCATCATTCACGAGTCTACTAACTTTGTAGAGCGGCCCACCATCGTTACCCAGCGTAATTCTTTCCGTGTGAAAGGCAGCCATGTATTCCTGGGGGAAAGACTCAAATTTAATCACCTTACTTTTGTACAGCCGTCTTTAACTGACATTTCTAACCTGCGCTGGAACACACTGCTGTCTGTAGAGATGCCACTGAACAAATGGGTGGCTATACGCACCACCTTCTCGAATACCTATGAGAGTGAAGTAGAAGCCACACGCGAAAACAATGACACCTATCTCACGTTCGGTGTTTCACTTGGTACGCTGCAATAGGCCTCTACTCTAGAAGCAACCCTTTGGGGATCTGAGCTGAAAATGCCTCTAGAGTTCTAATGGAGGATAAAATAAATTGCTAACCGGCCTGCAGTGCTTAATAGCGGGCACAATCTAATAGTTAGGTCGGGCTTAAACCACATTGGATAAAGAGTAGTCTTTAGGATTGTTGATATTTTTTCTGTCTAAGCTGCCGTAGCAGTAGTTCATCCAGCGGTAAAGGATTTACCGTTCTATAGCTATTGCACTGTGCTCTCCATGCTGGGGTAGGGACCCTACCCCCTAAGCGCTCAACCCAAAGTCTGTAAACTCATTCACTTCGTGCCGACGAAGAGAAAAGATTTATTTGTGGAAGAATATTTATGTGGTTTGGTATCAAAGCATCTCAAGAGAAATTAAAGTTTCTCAGCACTTTCAAGGCAACTGTACAATGCTTGCAAAAGAGGTAAGCTTATTTTCTATAGTCAAAGGTCCTTAAGGCTGAAACGACTTAAACCATGGCAGGACATCGAACATCATGGGCGTTATGCTGGTTCTATGCATACCATCTGGTATGGTGATAAACTCTACGTTCGTAGCCCCCTCATCTATGAATTTATTGAATGTGGTTACGGTGGTTTCATAAAAGACGGCCTCGTCAGCAGTGCCATGGTATAGGCGGGTAGGTGATTCGGGAACCCAGTCGAGGAGGCTGTTAGAGGCCAGAGCCTCCTTTATTTCCGTCTCATCCGCAGGGCTTTGCAAGGCGGCGTAGAAGGCAGGAGTAAAAAGAGAATCAGGTGCATTGGGCAACTGGCTGTTAATTTCCTCCCGTTCTTTTGTACCATCGAAGAGTTCGGGGATAATAGACGCGTAAGGCTCCTGGAAAAAGTCTGTTAAAGGGCGGTTCCAGTCGTAAGTGATGTTGTACGATTGAACTATGAACGGAAGAAAAGCCGGATCAGCATAGGAAGGGGTGGTGGCTATAACATCCAGCATCCCCTCCAGGTCATAGCCTCCGGCACCGGCAGCCACTGCAGTTAATTCCAATTCATGCGCTGGGTTGTTTTCTATTTCCTTCTGCGCTGCCAGGGTAACATACCCACCTTCAGAGTAACCTACCAGAAACAGGTTGCCGTTGCTTTCAATGTTTTCCTGCTGCAGGTAATATTTTACTGCCTTCAGCATGTCTACAACAGCCATTGCCGAGTGCTCCTCATCGTAATAAGGGTGAAAAATATCTGACGAAACACCATAGCCAATGAGATCAGGAATAACAGCTATATAGCCTGCTGCACCAAATAGCTCGAAGCCGGAAAAGGAAACGGGAAAATTGGAAGGAGCATCACTTTGTTTGAACATAGTGCCATGCTGTGCACTCACAATTCCAGGTACAGAACCGGTGTTCTGGGGTACAGCCAGTAAACCAGATGCTTCTATTTCCTCTCCTTTATAGGTTGTATTATACACTATCTTGTAAAAGGCCACATCATGCTCCACGAAAGGAACAAAGTCTCTGAATTCCTCTTTAGCAAGTGCAAAGGCCTGTAAGGCTTCTTTGGGGTAAGTACCAATAGTGGTGGCCGAGACAAAGTATTCATTTTCTGCTGGTTGAGGATTATCGTCAGAGATCAAATTACAGCCCCACAACATGAACATTGTTAGCAGGAGGTATAAGCTGCCGGTTTTATGTATAAGTTTCATAGCTCAATCAATTTTGAGTGTTGGTGAATTGGAATCCTGATAAATAATTCCAATTTAGTATACAGCCGTTGTTGTGAAAATGACGGCTGTTCATTCTGTTTTTAGTGATGGTGGAAGAAGCAGGTGTTAATGGTGAGGAAGCAGGTGTGGAGAACGACCTGCGCCAGGGATAGAAGGTAGGAAAACAAGCGCCGAAGCGTCAGCAGCAGAATTTCCTTAAAATCAGGCGCTAAAACACGCAAAACGGAAATCCTGGGAAATGCTTTTACATACTAAGCGCAGTGAGATGAGATGTTACTACTCTGCAGGAAAGAAGCTAACAATACCATGACTTTACACTAGCAGGAGGGCAACGGAGTAAAAACTCCCCGGTTAATGCCAGGGAGCTTTAAGGACTATATAAGTTTAAGGACTATATAAGAAGATGGCATCTACTACTCTCTTTTAAATAACATTTGCCGGTAGCAGGGAAGTAGTTGAACCCAAATCGGCTTTAAATCAATTTTCTATGTCCAGTATAAGACAGGAGCATTAGGAAATCGCCTTTTAAGCTCACTCTGGAAAAAGCTGCGCAGCAGGTTCATCGTCAAGGGCGGATATACATACTTTTTTCCACCAAACTTATTGAACTTGAGTGAGCGGTTGGTTTCATCAAAATCTATGCTGGTGTTTGGGTACCACTCCTGCAAAATGGCTTTGGAACCAGGGGTAAACCGGTGGCTTATCAGTTCAAAGGTTATATCGCAAGGGAAATCGAGCGCCTGCTCCAGCCTGTCCAGCAAGTCTGTATACTGCTCTTCCCAATCCGGAACGGGCATAATGGGCGCAATCACTAGTCCTGTTTTATAACCGCCGCCACCTTCTGCTTTGGGTAATGCCAGCTTCCGGACGGCAGCCAGGCGTGCCGCAATAGAAGCTGCGCCTCCTTCCATTCTTCTGGCAATAAAGTCTGTGTTGATACTTATCCTCGGCTGTGTATTGTTGTTGTGCGGAAGAGAGAGAAGCTCGTCTACCTGGCTAAACTTAGAGACCCAACGCAGGTTCATATTCTTCTGCTCGCCAAAAAAGCGAATCGTTTCTGCCAGGCTTCCTGTCAGGTGGTCTATACCCAGCGGATCCGTATAGCAGCTCGCTTCAAAAGTGGTTATCTCATTTGCCTTCCCGTAATGCAGCAGGTTCTCTAAAATAGCTGGTAAATTAGCAAAGGCTCTGATAACCGGAGGCCCTTGCAGACTACCTGCCAGGTAACAGTACTGGCAATGTGCGGGGCAACCTTCTGCCAGGTGGAACTGCCAGTCAGCGGAGGGCGGAATAGGCTGCAATTTAAGTGCACTCGCCGGTGCTGTTACAATTGCAAGTGTGCTCTTTGCATTCCGGTACGTTTCCCGCTCGTCTGCTCCACGCAGTCCTGTTATTCTGTTATGCTTCAACTCCTGTACGGGTAGCCCCAGGCTTTTTACACGGTCGTAGATCTGCCTTCCCCATGGCTCCTCCATCGCAGCCGGTGTGATGAGCACCTGCTTCGGCATCCATAACTTAGAGGAAAGGCCCTTGGGCTTCGTGTTTTTTATCTCCTGAACTTCTTCTTCCATTATATAAAAATTTTTAGGTGTGATAGTTTGTGTTAGTGCTACTTTATCCTATCAAATTCCCCAACAGGTAGCTTTATTATCAACAAAAACACCATCTGCTTCATTCAATAGAAACAGAATATTTAAACTAACAAAATATTAAAAAATAAAGGATTTTGCATTCTGAATCATGAACATAATAAGCTGGTTAGCTGTTGTAGATATATATGCACAAACTCAACCCCTCCACTGTTTTTTATACTCCCGATGCTTTGAATGAGCGTGGGAAAAATGTCTTGCTCACTTATCCGGATGCACTTCATCAGGAAATCAAACAGCACAATCGCCTGCCCGATCTCGATGGAAATCACTATCAGGTAAAGTCAAACGTGCTGGTGCTTGGGCGGTTGAAAACGATGACGTGCAGGGAAAGTGGCCGTTCCTCAGACTTTATTTCGCCCAGCCTTGCCAATGGCTGCCTGGGCGCCTGCGCCTATTGCTATGTAGACCGCAACAAGCCTGTCAACCCAATTACTTTATTTACTAATACAGAGGAAATACTGGCAGCAGTAGACAAGCATGTTCAGAAGCAGCCCTGGCCAAAATTGCCGAACCAGACGCACGCCCGTTTCTATACCTATGACATTGGCTGTAACTCTGATGTATCTGTTGATGCTTCGCTGTCGAATAGCGTGCAGGCAACTATCTCTTTTTTCAGGCAGCACCCAAAAGCCTTCGCCACTTTTGCTACTAAATTTGTGAACCAGGAGATGCTGACTTATGATCCACAGGGCAAAACCCGCATCCGGTATAGCCTTCTGCCAAATCGGGTTAGCAAGCTGGTAGATGTGCGAACGGATAGCCTGGAGAAGCGGCTCGCTGCCATAAATGACTTTTACCTGGCAGGGTATGACGTGCACGTCAATTTCTCTCCGGTTATTGTATATGAAGGATGGCTGGAGGATTACAGGGAACTGTTTGAGCAGCTGAACCAGGTGGTGCACCCGAAGCTAAAGAAACAGATGAGCTGCGAAGTGATCTTCCTGACCCATAACCAGTGGCAGCACGAGCACAACCTGTCAATTAACCCGAAGGCGGAAGAGCTTATCTGGACGCCTTTGGTACAGGAAACAAAGCAAAGCCAGTTCGGCGGCATCAACGTGCGCTACCAGTACCAGCTAAAGGCGCAGTGGATCAGTGAATTCAGGAAGTTGCAACAGGAGGTTATACCATGGTGTGAAATTCGCTACATCTTCTAAGGCTCAGGTAACAGGTGGTGATTACGCAAGCTACTTCTATGACGTAGGATGAAATAAAAAGCCATGTAATGTGCCTAAAAAAGCCTATTTATTGAGTGAGCTTCGCCAGGTTAGCTGCGTGAAAGCCAGTGAGGTACTGGAGGTGTCTCAGGAAGAGAAAAACTTAACAGTTTCACAGTAAAAGACCTCTTTGAAGCGGTCAAAGGGAGATTGAAGTAGGAGGGAGGGCTTCTGTTGGACAATGACTCAGTGCCTGACAAGCCCTTCACAGAACCTGACACGACTGGAATGGTTGGTTATTTCTGTTCAGGCAGGCAAAATTGAACCACATTTACTTTGTGCTGCTGGCTTTTCAGAGACTGATATGGTGAAGTAAAGAGAATGTCTATACCTTAACAGAGAAAACTTTTTCTGCAAGATTAAAGAGAATTCATCTATAACTATGCGTAACTTATATTAAAATGGCTAGGGCTTAATGAGGTTCAAAGATTAGTTACAGGTATATCAGTATAGACAATGAGCACCAGATCTAGAGACCAACAAAAGAAACAGCGCCAAAAAGAATTCAAGGAAAGGAAAGAACATCAGGAGTCCCTTAAATCTGCTTCAAAAAAAGCGAAGCGCGATTCACCTGGAAAAGACGATGAAAATTGATTCGATGTCCAAAATCGAATATTAAGCCTTTCTTCTTTTTTTCAGAACATGATGCAGTTCCTCGCTTTGATATAGAAGTTTTCTTAATCTAGACAAGATTGATGTTTTAGCTTCATATCCTCCATTCTATTACCAAGCAGTAATCATGTATTCTTCTGCTTTTAACTAAGATACGCCAAAGTGATACTTATTGAATAAATAAAGCCGCTCCATTTAATTTGGAGCGACTTTTTTGCTGTAGTAGACCAAAGGATTGAATTATCGAACCATATCCACTAAGATTTATTGGAGGTGAATAGCTTTCTGCAGGTGGGAGAGGAGCAACAAGCACCCTCTTCTACAACAGCAATCAATTGCCAGTCTATCATATCATCTGTTGTCAGCAAACCCACAGGTACCAATCAAATATACCAGGTGAGAAGGCAACACACTTGCTAGTGTTTGCTAATGGGCTTAAAGTAACAGGAAAACAAATCAAGCCATCAAGAGGGTAGGCATGTGTATTCTGGAATTTTTGACACCACCTGCACCTTACTTCAAAATTTCCTCAAAAAAGAAGCATAAATTGATGATACTATGAAAGTACTAATCATTGAGGATAACAAAGAGCTTGCTCAGAACATCAGGGATTTTCTGCTCCGGGAGGGATACCTATGTGAACTCTGTTTCTCTTTTGAAGAAGCAGAGGATAAACTGGTGTCCTATTCTTACGATTGCATTGTACTGGACATTATGCTGCCAGACGGGAACGGGTTGAACTTGCTCAGGCAGATCAGGTCCGAAAAAAATGAAAGCAGCGTCTTAATTATATCAGCTAAAAACGCCTTGGATGACAAAGTTCAGGGACTAGACCTGGGGGCGGATGACTATATCACTAAACCTTTCCATCTTCCGGAACTACATTCCCGTTTGAAAGCTATTTACCGGCGCAAATTCCTCCGGGCAGACAACACCATCATCTTCCACGAGATCAGCGTAAACGCCGACACCATGGAAGCAAAAATAAACAACACGCTCCTGGACCTGACCCGGAAAGAGTTTGACCTGCTGCTTTACTTTCTGACCAGCAAAAACAGGGTGCTGAGCCGCCAGGCTATTGCCGAGCACTTGTGGGGCGACTACACCGATAACCTGGACAACTTTGACTTTGTGTACCAGCATGTGAAGAACCTGCGCAAGAAAATCACCTCATCTGGTGGCAAAGATTACATAGGCACCGTGTACGGATTGGGGTATAAATTTGACACAAGCCAATGATGAAGCTAGCCAAGCTAAAGCTAATCGATCAGTTAACCCTTTGGTTTCTTCTCGTAACTGCGCTGGTACTGTTGGCTGGCGGTGTCATTGTCTTCCACGTTGTGCAAAGGGAGATCATCCGGGAAGATGCCCGACGGCTCCAGGACACGGTCGAGTTGTTGGCCAGGAACCTGCAGGAAGGTACTGAAATAGAACAGCTGGATGGGTATCAGGTAAACATTGAAGAACTGGACCCGGCAGCCCGGGAGATTCCCCTGCATGTCAAGGACACGGTGGCCTGGTTTCCTCCGCACCAGCATGATGAGCGGGAGTTAAGGGCAGTGGCTTCGTATAAAATCAACAACAGGCACTATCAAATCACCGCCTCCAATTTAGTGCCCGAGCAGGATGAAATAGCGGACGGAGTTGTTCAGTCCCTGGGCTGGACTTTTATTCTCCTCCTGGTTCTGGTCGGGCTGCTGAGCCGGTTTCTGTCCTGGAGAATACTTTCTCCGTTCAACCAGACCCTGCAGGCAGTCAGGTCTTTTTCCTTGGCAAAACAAAGCCCGCTTCGGTTTGGCTCGACCCGAACAAGAGAATTTAAACTGCTGAATCAGTTTCTGGAGAAAATGTCCCGGAAAGCAGTGGCCGACTACCGCTCATTAAAAGAGTTTACCGAAAACGCTTCGCATGAACTGCAGACACCCCTGGCCGTCATTCGGGGAAAGCTCGAGTTATTGATGGAAACGGAAATCAGCGACAGGCAGGCCAGCCTTATACTGGCAGCGCATGAGGCGGTGGAGAGGCTCTCTAAAACCAATCAGGCCCTTACCTTGCTCACCCGGATGGAGAATCAGGAGTACAAGTCCACCAGTCTGATAAACCTCAGTACGCTCCTGCAACATGCCTTGCGTTCCTATCAGGAGCTCTTCCAAATGAAAGCAATCGATTTAGAGACCGAAATAGAGGAAGAGGTAGAAGTAAGACTAAACGCTGCATTGGCAGACATTCTGCTTCATAACCTGATCAGCAATGCCATTCGCCATAATAACCAGGACGGCAGGGTAAAGGTCACTTTAACGTCTGCAAGGCTTCTTGTTCAAAACACAGGGAAGTCGCCTCAGTTACAACCAGAAGAATTATTTCACCGCTTTAAAAAAGACAACCAAAGTGCTGATTCGATAGGGCTTGGCCTTGCTATTGTAAAGCAGATATGTGATCTGAACGGCTTTGAGGCGAGTTACCAGTACCAGGAAGGGTGGCATATGCTGGAATTGCTTTTCATTCCTCCTTCCCGGAAGATGTCCGAAGCTGCAGTTTAAAAACAGCCTGTTGAAGAGTAAGTCTTGAAACTTCAAAATTGCTATAAAGTCTCTTGCTTTATTTGACTAAAGATAAGTGGCGGACTTTAAATAAAAGGAATTATGAAGCTCAGATCAATATGTGGTTCCCTTCTTTTGCTGTTAATGTTCCCTGGCTGGCTTCTGGCACAAACAACTGCGGAGAATACTTTTTCTATCAGAGGCTCTTTGCTCGATGAGCAAAACAAGCCCATCCCTTTTGGGAACATTATCCTCTTTCAGGAATCAGACTCTAGCCTTGTGCGTGGCACCAACTCAGATGAGGCAGGAAGATTTGACTTGGCGGCTAAACCTGGGGAGTATTTTCTGAAAATCACTATGATCTCTTACCAGGAAAAAATCATTCCTGATGTGAAAGTGGTGAATCAGCATTTGCTGTTGGGCACCCTGCGACTGAAGCCCGGCACCACGCTGCTGGGAGAGGTGGTGGTACAGGGAGAGAAGAGCCAGATGGAGCTTCAACTGGACAAAAGGGTTTTCAATGTAGGCACAGACCTGAGCAACATTGGCGGAAACGCTGCGGAAATATTAGACAATGTGCCTTCCGTGTCAGTAGATGTAGAAGGGAATGTCAGCCTGAGAGGAAGTCAGAATGTCCGCATTCTGGTAGACGGGCGACCATCGGGGCTGACGGGCATCAGCAGTCCCGATGCACTGCGTCAGCTTCAGGGTAACTTAATAGAAAAGATTGAGGTAATCACCAATCCTTCTTCCCGCTACGATGCCGAGGGCGAGGTGGGGATTATAAATATTATCCTGAAAAAGGAAAAAAACGACGGCATCACGGGCTCTTTTACCGCTACAATGGGTCACCCTGCCAACTACGGGGGCTCGTTTGATATCAACTACCGGAAAAAGAAGATGAACCTTTTTTCCAGCTATGGCATCAACTACCGGTCAAGGCCAGGTTCCGGTTCTTCCTTTCAGGCTTTCAACAGGAGCGACACGATTTTTTCCTACACTGAAACAAGCCGGCGAAACAGGGGAGGGCTCTCTCATAATCTTCGGGTGGGTATGGATTATTACCTGAACGAGAAAACTATCCTGACGGGCTCTATCCTTTACCGTAGGTCTGATGGGCGAAATACTTCTCAGTTTCGATACGAGGATTTTGACCGTTATGGTGACCTGGTTGGGACAACGCTTCGGGATGAACGGGAAAGGGAGCCCGAGAACAATACGGAGGCGGCGCTCAGTTTCCGGAGGGAGTTCCAGCAGGAAGGCCGCGCCTTCACGGCTGACTTTAAGTGGATAGAGAGCGATGAAGATGAACTCTCCACCTTCCGGGAAGGCGACCCTGCCGGAACAAGAACTCTAAGGCAGCGCTCGTCTAACACCGAAGATGAGCGGAACCTGTTATTCCAGGCTGACTACGTGCATCCTTTTGGGGAAAGAGGAAAATGGGAAGCAGGGGTCAAATCAACAGCACGCGTGTTGCAAAATGACTTTCTGGTAGAGCAGCAGGAAGGAGATGAGGGATGGACGGTGCTGTCTGCCTTTGACAACAACCTGATATACCGCGAAAACATACACGCAGCTTATTTGATGGGCGGAAGCCAGTTCGAAAAGTTTTCCCTGCAGGCAGGCCTGCGGGGAGAATTCTCCGACATTACCACGGAGCTGCCGGAAGTAAGCCAGGTAAACCGGCGCAGGTACTTTAACTTGTTTCCGAGCGCGCACCTTTCCTATGAGCTCAACAAGCTCCAGTCGCTGCAACTCAGTTATAGCTACCGGCTCAGCCGTCCAGGTTTCAGGGAGTTACTGCCGTTTTCGGGCTATAGCAATGCCAGATCACTGATGACAGGAAATCCGGACCTGAATCCGGAATACACCCACTCGATGGAAGGGGGGTATCTGCTGAACTGGGAAAGCGGCTCCCTGCTTTCAAGCGCTTACTACCGTTATCGGACCGGGGTCATTCAGCGGATCACCATCGTGGATTCGGTTGGGTTCAGCCGCATTTACCCGGTCAATCTGGCCACCGAGAATGCCTATGGGCTGGAGTTCAACCTATCAAGCACTTTGCAGAGTTGGTGGAACCTGAATGCCAACTTCAACTTTTACAGGGCCATAACCGAAGGCTTTCATCAGGACAGGCTTTTGGAAAGCGACACTTACACCTGGACGAGCAGGGTTACCTCGAAGATGACCTTCTTCAGGCAGTTGAATTTTCAGGCTGGGCTGAATTACCGCGGTCCCAGGCAGATTCCCCAGGGCCGGGAACTGGCGATGTATGCCATAGACCTGGGACTGTCCAAAGATGTGCTGAAAGACAAGGGCACCCTCACCTTAAGCGTACAGGACCTGTTAAATACCCGAAAAAGGAGAGTTATCATTGAAGAGGAAGGATATTACGCCACTTCCACTTTCCAGTGGAGTGCCCGACAGGTCCTGCTTACCTTTAACTACCGGTTGAACCGCAGCAAAAAGGAAGTGCGCGGCCGTGAAGACATGGAGGAAAATGAGCCGGACAACTAAGATATATTTAAAACCAGTTTTTAATTCATTTCTTAAATTGTTAATTTGAACATGAAGTCACTATTTGCTACCAGTATAAATCCCTCAAAGGTCCACCTGGCCCTGCTGCTGCTTCGGGTAGTAGTTGCCTGCACCATGCTCTTCCATGGCATTCCGAAACTGGAAAAATTACTATCCGGGGATTTCACTTTCGGTGATCCAATAGGAATAGGCAGTGGTCCTTCCCTGGTTTTGGCTGCTTTCGCTGAATTTGCTTGCTCTCTGCTAATCTTCATAGGCCTTGGAACCCGTTTAGCCACCATCCCTCTCATTATCACGATGCTGGTAGCTGCTTTCATTGCGCATGCCGATGATCCCATTACCGAAAAAGATTTGATACTACTATATCTGATTGTTTATAGTGTGCTGCTACTCCTGGGTAGCGGCAAGTACTCTGTTGATCATATGCTTCGTAAACACAGTACCGTTAAAGCTACGGCTTCAGTGTAATTGGAAGATCTTAATGATTTCATCAGTTTCTTTTATCAACTAGATTAATCCTGTATTGCTAAGAATAAACTTATGAGGAGTTCAACGACTGTAGTTATTTCCAATAAAACAAATCATGTTCACCAGGAACGACTGTAGAGCAAGCTAACGGTAAAGTGTATGAGTAGTGGCAGATTGTGTGGTAGTTTCCTCTTAAACCGCTACACAGTTTGAACGGGCTGCAAACCTTAATATTTACTAATTTTCCTGCCGTTACTTAAGAAAATGTTAGGTCTTATATTCTTTTCTTCATTGTTTGATAGAATATTTCAGTAATTCATTTTTGTTTTTATTATAATTATCTATACTTCCATTAATTGGAATATTTACTTTGACTGAACCAACAAGTGCCCCAATACCAGCTCCACCAATTGAAAACGGAATGCCTGTGATTAGAGCTTTTTCACCAGCAGTTAAACGAAAACAAAACCAAGTACCTTGAGGGCAAGGTGGATCATCTCCAGATATTAAACCTATCAAACCTCCGACAGCAAATCCTGTAATTGCCCCAGTCAATATTCCCCTTCCAACACTGTTTTTTCTTCTGATTTTGATTGTCTCTATTTCATTAATATTAAATTTCAAAGTTTCAACTCTATCTGTAGAATAATCCTTAATTGCTACAGAGCTCGAAACTAATATTGAAGAATCTTTAATTTCATATAAAACACCCTCAGTTTGGAGCGGCTTATTATTGAAAGTAATCCATGTTCTATAGATCTTATTCTTTTGAATATTGTCCTGTGCATTTACTGAGTTAAGAAAGTACAATACTATCATTGCAATTATACTGAAGTACTTCATAATTTTCTGATTTCAATGATATCCAACTACCGGATATACGTGAATATCGCTAATCTGCACTATGTGCGAAGATGGGCTGCTTCATTCCTGTGGTGGAATTAATCCTTTTAGCAGCTATTTTACTTTTTTCGTCTACTTATCTTGCTTCTTCAATAGAAGCAATTTTGCTAGAATACTTGCTTCCTACACTTTATAGAAGAAGCCTGCCGGTGCTGTCAAACCAGAAGACCAATGACTACATCAAGGAGCTTGGGGAGCTGGTGGGCCTGGACGAGCTGACGAGCATGACCACCCGCAGGGGGGGTGAGCGGCTGGTGGATACACGCCCTCAATATGAATACCTGACCATGCACGCGGCCCGTAGAACGTTCATCACTATATCCTTGGAGGGTGGCATGCGGGCCGAGGTGGTGAAGAAGGTCTCCGGCTACACCAACTACCAGACCTTCAAGAAGTACATCAAAATCACTGACACTGTGAAGGAGCTGGAGCGCGTGTGGGAAAGCGCGGAGAAGGAAGCCGAGCTGCAGCCTCAGGTAAGTGAGTAGAGAAGAAGTTTAACAGCACTATGAAGGTTTAGAACTAAGGGAGGCAGCAACAGCTAATCTCATTTCCTGTCCGTATCGGGTTCGCTGCCGGAAGCTAGTTCTGATCGCCCCCGGTAAAGGGTACGAAGACTACCGGCAGCAGGCTTTTGGTCACTGTTTTGCCCTTCTTTTTTTCTACCAGCGTCAGAATCTGCGTCTTGGAAGGGGAGCCGACCGGGATGACCATCCGGCCTCCCTCTTTGAGTTGCTCGATCAGGGGAGGAGGTATGGTTTCGGCAGCGGCGGTAACGATAATGGCATCGAAGGGTGCCTGTTCGGGCCAGCCTTGGTAGCCGTCGGATACCTTCACGTGTACGTTGTCATAGCCCAGTTTTTTAAGGCGTTCGGCAGCTGATTGTCCGAGCTCCGGGATGATTTCGATGGTGTATACCTCCCGCACGATCTCCGCCAGCACGGCCGCCTGGTAGCCGAAGCCGGTACCAATCTCAAGCACTTTCATCCGGGGAGTTGGCCGGAGCACTTGCGTCATGTAGGCTACGATATAGGGCTGTGAAATGGTCTGGCCGGAGCCAATGGGCAGGGGATTATCTTCGTACGCTCTGTCGGCCAGCTCCGGGGGAACAAACATATGCCGCCTGACGGTGCGCATAGCGTTGAGCACGCCCCTGTCGGAGATGCCCCGCTTTTCGATGGTGTGCTTCACCATCATTTCTCTTCTTTCCTTGTGAACCTCCTCCTGAACCGGAAAGAAAAGCAGCAGTAACAAAAGCAGGAGGGAAAATGGTAATACCATAGCCAGAATTTTTCAGGTAGGAAGGCAACCTATCAAAGCAAAACATCCGCCAGCAGCGTACCAGGTATCCTTGTTTTATACCTATACGGGCGGAATTTGTTCTGGTGATTGGTGGGCAAGGAGTCATCTGAGAAAGCAGTGGCAGAGCCTGTTAAGCCGGTGGGTATAAACTCAGGTATAGGTCCGTCTATAATAGAAGACATCGGATACAGGCAATATAGAAGATCGTAGAGGACAATCAGCGGGCAGTTTCGGAGGTGGCAGGGGTATCAGTCCCATGCTGCTCATCCCTTTGTTCCGGCTCCTTTTCTCGAAAGTGTGGCTGCATTGAACGATCTGAGACGGTTAGTGCAGAATAAGTATGCAAGATGATGGTTGTCAGGGAAGGTTATAGAGTATGGCTTAGGAGCATTCACTAACATCTTCAAAGCTATATTTATTTGCACATCTGCAGGAATGTTTAGACAATAGGTAGGATGAAAACATGAAGAAATATTGTAAAAATAAATGCAAAATATTTTTTTAAATTAGAATATAAGTTGCCTTTATGAGCAACTGTAATTAGCCTGCATGGAAAAGTCAAAAAAGCACCATTACGTTCCTCAATCTATCCTTAAAAGTTTCAGTATCAAGGCTAAGCAAAAACAAATCTACGTTTTTGATAAAAAAACTGGAAAGTCATTCATATCATCAGTTGTAGACGCAGCCATTGAAAATGATTTCAATACTATACTGTCAGGTGAATTCAAATTCAATTTTGAGCCATTCTTTGATCAAAATGATAATGAAATAAGACACATCATCAACAAGATGAATAGTAGTAAGGCTGTTTCTAACCTAAGCATTGAAGAGAGGGTGAAATTATGCAGGGCTGCCGCAATGCAGCTTTGTAGGACCAAAATGTTTAGAACAACTATAATGGATGTTGTAAGCGAAAAGTCCTTTCTAGCATCCTGAACATCTTTTTAAGGCATTTTCTAGTACTTTTAGAGGAATAACAGCAATATTTAATGTTTTAGTACCGGCTTTAAAGTTAAACTTTCTAATATATAATTGCTTGAATGCTTAAATTGCTGAATAAAGATTGATAAGAAATTGAACAGAAGCTTGTACTTAGAAATTTCTATTCCTTAAAGATTTTTTGATACCCTGTAGAAATAAAAAATGGCAACTCATTCTCCTGATCTGCTCCCCAACCTGGTGCATCATAATCCATTCCACTCCTTCTGGATGGCTGGGTATGAATGTACCGATAAGTTAAATGCCTTTGGCCACCGTGTAGACTTTTTGCACGAGACAGGCCATTTACAGCTCATCAATCAGGATTATCAGAACCTGGCGCCTTATCATATCAAAACCGTAAGAGAAGGAATTCGCTGGAGCCAAGTGGAACAGAAACCTTACACGTACGACTGGAGTACCGTGGCCTTGATGTTAGAAAGCAGCAAAGCGCATGGCATTCAGATAAGCTGGGATATCTGCCACTTCGGGTTTGCGGATGATTTAACGCCGCTGCACCCCTTATTTGCCCAGCGCTTTGCTGCTTTATGCAAAGCATTTATCTTGTTCTACCGCTCCCATTATCCGGATGACACCCTTATTGTCACGCCCATCAATGAAGTGAGTTTTCTTTCTTGGTTGGGAGGCGATGTACGGGGAACAGCTCCTTACTGCACCCGCCAGGGTTGGGAGGTAAAGTATGGGTTGATGCGGGCTTATATTGAAGGCGTAGCGGCGATGCGGGAAGTAGACCCAACGGTGCGGATTCTTACCACCGAACCGCTCATTCAAGTGGTGGCGCCATTGCATGCCACCGAAGAAGATATAGGAGAAGCAAACCGGGTTCATGCCACCCAATACGAAGCCGTGGATATATTGTCTGGACGCCTCTGTCCGGAGTTAGGCGGCTTGCCGGAGTACCTGGATATCTTAGGCTTTAACTTTTACCACAACAACCGGTGGGTAATCGGTTTTGAGGAAAAGTTGAGTTGGATGAACTTACCACCCGACCCCCGGTGGCGTACTTTGGCCAGTTTACTAGCCGAAGCCTACGAACGTTACCAACGGCCAATGGTGTTAACCGAAACAAGTCATCCGGGAATCCACCGGCCCGAATGGATTAGCTACATTGCGCAGGAGAGCGTCAGTGCATTACAGGCTCAATTGCCTCTCTGGGGAGTTTGCTTATATCCGATTATAGACCGCCCGGACTGGGACCATTTACACCATTGGCATCAATCCGGGCTTTGGGATGCTGAGATAATACCGGGACAAATTCCGCAACGGGTACTTTACGAACCCTATGCCCAAGCTCTACAAGCAGCACAGATGCAGGTAGAAGCAGCTACCCGGGCAATGGTATAGCCGCATGCAGCGTTCAGGAAGATAAAATCATGAGTTCTGCCGGATGCTAAAAGTTACTCTTGGCTTACCGAGTAAATTAAATAACAGTTAATATATAAAGCTAAATGGTTTTAAAAGAAGGGGAATGAGGAATGTTTCTCTACTCGTATCTACAGCACTTACCATAAAGCAGCTTATCTGTCACAAACAATAAAGGCTCCTCATCATGGGGAGCCTTCATTGTTCTATAACGCCGATTATGTTCACCAGGACCGTCTGTAGAGCAAGCTAACGGTTGGGCCAAAAAACGTTTTAATGCTTTTTAGCTGTTGTTGTAGCAAGTATTGTTAATTTTTAACAGGAGCTCCAAGTAGAAAAATCTTTTTAGCTCTACCTGTAATTTTACCTTTCTCCCATTTGTAATCTTCTTCTTCATCTAAACCTTTAAGTAGGATATCTAAATCCTTCAAGGTATAGGTTCTGGCATTGGAAACAGCACCATCCCAAGCAAAGAAAATAGGAACAAGAGGAATGAGATAGGTAAATAAAATTTGCTTCCAGGTCAAGGACCTCACAAAAGGGGTAATAAGCAAAGCCATTAAAAAGTTTAATGGTAAGGCAATCCACCACAGAAGAATAGGAAAACTGTTATCACTTATTTCATAGATACAGATTGGCTGTTTCATGTCTTTAGCGTTTTTCAATATAGTCCTTGCCGTACCAGGTTTCATATGGTGAAAACTACACACCATTGTTCTAACACCTAGCAAGTCAGAAGGTATATTTGTCGCATCTATAGATGTACTTATATAGGAAATACCACCCCTAGTATCCTGATTTATGTTATTGGCTAATTCTTTATTGGGGTATAAATCCGTTAAGGTGAGGGTTAGATTCTGTATTTGGTAATCTTCTTTTAAAACCCTGGCTACTTCAATCATGGCTCCTCCGCTTCCTGAACATAAGTCTATGATGGAGGGCTTAGAAGAGTATTTAAGAGCTTTACTTACCAAATCCGCTAGCTCCTGATTGGTTCCTAATATTCTATGCATAACCACCATTAACTTGGTTAAACATATTCTAATCCAGCTAGGAAACCATCGAAAGTCTTCAAATTCAAAGAGGCCTATCCTTTTCATTCTAACGGTTGGGCTATGGTGCGTTTATGCACTATGGGTTTGGTTATGCGTAATTTTATTTATTATATTTATACAACTCACCTAAATAACAGCCTTTCATGTAGTTGTTCTACTGTACTTTCTGCTCCCAATATTCCGATTTCACAACAGACAGTTGGTTTTGGTCATTAAGCACAAAGCGCTGTAAAACGGTGGCAGTTTCATATTCAATAATGTATAAAAAGCTTTTCTCTTTATTTACCTCCTTGCGCTCAAGTAGCTTGAATACCTGTATTTTACCTAATCTTTTAAATTCTTTCTGAATGTCCTTTTGAGTGGGTTCAATCTGTTTCCACAATTCCGGTGTGAATTCTTCCTCTTTCAAATTTCCTGTTGCAGAGTTTTCAAATAGTGTTCTAAACCTTAGGTCAATAGCAGGGTCGGAATCAGTAATGGGTGGGTACCCATCATAAATAAACCGCTTCATCCCTTGCCGTAGCACCAATGGTTCCTTATTAAGCTGGTCAGGCAGGTTTGGCATGTCAAAGTAATGTCCTCCTTTCTCCAATTCACTTATCAGATTAAGCTTAATCTCCGCTTGTGTATGGCCCGGGCTTGTCAGAAAAATATCACCTGACCGTAAATCGTTAACACTGGAATATTTGGTAGCATACTGCCCTTTTTGCGCGCAGGATTGGAGAATAGAAAGGCCACTTGACAGGGAAGGTTTGGGGGTTTTAGCTAAAAGCGGAGCCAGGACTTTTTCCCCGTACCCTAAACCCCTTGATTGACTGGAACGGTCAAAATGAAGCTGACCATCTCGTGCTCCAATAATCACAGAAGCACCTGTTTTATCTGCAATCATTATCTTGGCATTGGAAAAGCTCGGCTCCTGGTATTTTCGATAAAAGGCAATGGCTTCCTCTACAGTTGTACAGCTTTCTAACATTCGTTCGCTCGGGTTATTGCCACGGGCTTTAAGCAGTTTTTTATCAGGCACATACTGTTCCTGAGGACCCGCTACCCAATCAAATGCCAAACCTGCGGTATTAAGCCCTCCCTGCGCCCAGTCGTTGTCGAATCCGACATAAGCAACTCCATAATATTCCTTTCCACCGGGTAAAAACCAAATACGCGTAGTTGGGTTAGAGAAGTCTTCATTATAAAAAAACAGCGTTGTCTTTGAATCAGTGAGAACAAAGATGGTGCAGCCATAATTAGGGTTTATGCTTATGATACTTATTACAATTGCAAATGCCCATTTTAAAACCTTCGTTTTCATAGGAATAATGTTTACTGTTAAAAATTACGTATCACGTTTTGGACAGGCTACGAACGAGGCGCAGCCGAGTATGGATCCTGTGCAGGGTTAGCACAAGTTATTTTCTCACTAAAGACATTAATATAGCAATCATAGCTAAGACTATAGCCACATAAGTCAATGTATCACACTATTTCCTTCTATTGGTTCTGATGCTTTAGCTTGGTTCCTATAGGTTGTAAGTAGTGCATACTCATTCATCCAGTTTTTTAAGTGCAAGAGTATTTGTTCACTTTCCTGTGCTACGTAATGCGCTTCACTCGCTATTGAATCAAGCTTATTATTTGGAGGAGGTGGTGGTAATATAATGAAATGGTTTTCTGGCTCTGTAAGGCTTCTGGAAATAACAACTCCACATGATGACAGCTTAGGTATTCTTCCATTTTCATCCAATCCAGTGTAGATGACCCATAACCCTTTAGATATAGTCGTTTCGTAGCAGTCATTGTAGCTATTATAGCCTATGAGTGTGTCTGACGACAACTTCCCTTTAAATAAATCCACAACCTTTATTTTATATGTGCTGCTGTCAAGGGAAAAAACTTCACCAATGAAAATCAAATCAGTCTTCTTGATTTTATCGCTTACAAGGTCTGCTTGCCATCTCTTTATGATACATTCACAACTGTAGGAACTGTGACAGAAGAGAGATAGACAAACGAGAAGTGCTAGTTTCTTCATAAATGATTATTTGGGCCAACTAAGGGCTAAACGGAAGTCTTGTTACGGTTATTTGTAGATGTCGACAGATAACCGTAACAAGACTAATGAAGATACTCAATATCTCAGTCAATATAAAACTCCCTGCAGCCGATTCCCGCACACCGCTATTGTGCCAAAAGCGGCATCCCCTCAAAGGGGCTGCAGAGGCGGTTGCGGTATAACATCTGCTAGATTCGATTTTCCACTAGCGGGCAGGAACGCTCTATCGATTATGATGCTGTTTACAGCCACAGGGCATTTTGCCTATCTGGAAGAAATGGCCTTGATGATACCTGACTTTATCCCTTTCAAAAGAGAAGCAGTCTTCCTTATCGGTTTATTCGAGATCGCAGCTGCTGTTGGGCTCTTAATCGGACGCCTACAGGCAATTCCTGCCTGGCTACTTATTGCGTTCTTTATTTTAGTTTTGCCTGCCAACATTCATGCGGCAATAACAAACATTGATTACCAGACAGGGGCGAATACAGGACCCGGCTTGGCTTACCTCTGGTTTAGGGTCCCTCAACTGGTCTTGTCTATTGTGTGGAAATACTTCTTTGGGGTAAGGTTGAATCATGCAGCAAAAACGCTAAGAAAAAGAATATCTACCAATGGCATGAGTAGCTCTAAATAGGTACTTATTCAACAGTGCTCGCTCTATCCAGAGATATAAAGACGGGTTAGTTCTACTTAAAGAAACCAAGTTGCCGCCAATTTTACCTGATACCATAAAACAATTTTTAGCTTAATTTGTAGTATAAGAAGCTGTTCAATTAATATTGGAACCTTGAAGAATCATCATACCCTAATCATGATTTCTCAAAAAACTGATGGTTTTGCAGTATGGGGCAATGGTAAATCAAAGAAGTTGAAACATGTATAAAATAAGCTTTTCCCTTCTGGTAATTGCCTTCTCTTTAACTGTTAATTCTTGTTTTGCTCAGCAAACACAAGTAACTAAGGATACATCTTCTGAAGAGAATCAACTTTTAAATTCCCTGCTTGGCACCTGGGAAATTGATTTGAGGCCTTCTCCAGAGGCAGCTTCCTATTTGAAGGAGTTCACTATATACAAGTATGAAGAAGGAATACTTTCAGTTAGTTTCTATGACACCCCTTTCAAGGACGGAAGAATCAATACTGCCTGGGGTAAAGTTCAGTTCGCGTTCACCACTGCGGATAATTCCGGTACTTACTACCACAGTGGCTATTTGGAAAACAATAAATTATTCGGAAACTCCTTTTCTCCAGCCCGGGGATTTATCATGCCTTGGTCTGGTGTCAAGAAAAAATAAATAAGTGCAGAGACTAAAGTACGATGGCCATCTGTCAACATCAGCTACATGCAAAAGTGGCCTTTGAAACACCCATAGCAAAACATCTTCAATCACCTTTTTCAATCAGAGAATACCAATCATGCACTGAGGCCTACTGCATTATCAATGTTTTACATCGAATTAACTAAAACTTCTTAAAATGAAATTATGAAAAATCTACTTCTATTACTTGCCATCGGAAGTTTGATCACTTTGACTTCCTTCACTTTTCCAGACAACAAAGATGTAACACCTAAAGCTGTGACCCGAACTACAGAAGTCATCAACGGTGATCAGGTGGAAAAAACGGTCATTCTGCTCGATGGGAACACATCCCGAGAAGATGTAATTCACGCATGCAATTTTCTGGCAGTAGAAGACGTGCAATTAACCTTTGATAAGCTTGTCATCGGGAAAAGTATGTTGGGTTTGGTTGGAAAGTCACAAATCCGGTTTGCAGAAGGTAAGATAGCATTGCCAAACGGTTCTTCAGAAAAGTTTAAAGCTGGTGGAGCAGCAAGCTTCAGGTTTATAAGAATCCAGTACTCCAAAAATACAGTGACTAATTCTTCACAAATCGACATGATTGAAAAGGTTGATTAAAGGATTGATGCCAATTACAGCTGAAATAAATAAAATCACTTTTGGGTAAAGCGTTATAGACTAAAAAGCAAAGAGAAATGAATAAAAGACTTCCCATTCTCGCAGTTCTGGTTTTCTTTTCTCATTGTTTGGTAGCCCAATCTGCTGATTTACAGAAAAGGATAAAGCAGGTCGAGCATGGGTTAATCCCCTATGTACCAGTTGAGGGGTTTGCAAGCTGGAACTTGTCTGAGAGAATGAAGTACTACCAAGTACCTGGAGTATGCATTGCCGTAATCAAAGATTTCAGGATTGACTGGGCAAAGGGATACGGGCTGGCAGATACCTTGAGCAGGAAAGCAGTTACAACAGAAACTATGTTTTCTGCCGGGTCTATCAGTAAGTTTGTGATGGCTGCCACTGCCATGCGGTTAGTACAGGAGGGGCAATTAGACCTGGACCGCCCCGTAAACAACTACCTCTCCTCCTAGAAAATACAGGACAATGAATGGACCCGGAAAACTCCTGTAACCCTACGAATGCTATTAAGCCATACAGCGGGAACAACCCAATCCTCCTACTTCGGTTTCACACCTGACAAAGCGCCTTTACCCACGGCCGTAGAAATCCTGAATGGTGCTGCAGTAGCAGAAAGCAGACCAGTCATTGTCAACAGTGAGCCAGGTAAAGAATTCCGGTACTCCGGTGGAGGCAGCATGATTGCGCAACTGGCACTGATGGACGTTTCAAAAGAAGACTTTGCAAGCCTGGTAAAACAAAGGGTGTTTGACCCCCTTGGAATGGAGCATTCTACCTTCAGGCAACCCTTGCCACAGGAGTTTTCTTCACAGGCATCTTGGGCTTACTCAGCCGCACCCTGGTTCAAGGGAATGCCATATGTTTATCCTCAGCAAGCTGCAGCGGGTTTGTACACCACACCCAGTGACCTGGCCCGATTCTTTATTGATATCCAAAACGCATACCGGGGAAGAGGAGAGATACTGCCACAGCACATTGCACAACAGATGCTAACTCCTCAGGTGTCAGTCTCAGAGGGGTTTTACAAAGAACAGATGGGCATTGGTCCATTCCTGATTCAGAGAGTGGATAACAGAGAAAAGAAAGGCATCTACTTTGAATTTACAGGTGTTAATGCAGGATTCCTGGCAAACGGAATAGCCAGCCTTACGGAAGGCTATGGCGTGGTCGTCATGCTGAACTCTGGTGATGATGTAAATGGCATAGGGAAGGAGACTATAAGAGCTGTTGCAAAAGCGTATAAGTGGCACAGATTTTTACCCGATGAAATTAAGCCATTAAAGCTGAGCGATAAAGAACTGCAGAATTATACAGGTAGATACAGGCGGGGGGGCAGACGAAGTCGTTTATATAAGAAGAGAGAAGGATTACCTGATAGAGAACGTCAACCAGGGGCATGACATTTATACTTTTCCTATCAGCGAAGATTCTGTTGTCTTCACTGATTACAATGTGAAAGGGGGTTTTGTAAAAGACAACAAGGGCAGAGCGGTTTCTCTTCAAACTATCTGGGAAGATAAAGCGATGCCAAGGATGAGGGAAGATGAGTTTACACCCATCGAACTACTGAGGGGCCAGGCGGTATGAGGAGGCGAAAGAAGGAATCCGGCAAATGAAACTGAAAGAATATCAAATCACCGTCTTGGCTTATGATTTTTTAAACAACTAGAAGAGGCCATCATTAGAAGCTGCGAAAGCAGTTTTGGAAGTGGCGCTTGAGCAGCATCCGAATGCGGCCATAGTTTTTAGCCGTAGGGGTGACTATTACCTTAAGATAAATGACAGTCCGAAGGCAATTGTCAGCTACACAAAAGCAGTTCAACTAGACCCGGCAGATAATCAGTCCAAATAAAATCTAAAACTGTCAAGGGAGTAAATCCTCTCAAGAATCATAAAGAAGCATCTTCTTTCAAAGGTCTAAGGCTATTAACGAAGCATTCTAGCTGTTTGCAGTTCTGAGAAGAACTTATTCCGACCATTAGCGGGGTGTGCCACAATATTACAAGCTTTCGTTGTTTGGCTGCTATTCCGTCCCAGTTTCCAAGAAAACGTAAGAATAAATATATCGTGGAACATGCAGCGGTACCTGCCCCTGCAGCTTGTATTGCGTCTCATTTTGCCGTCTCACAAATTAAACTCAAAATTTATTTGAAGAGATGAGTTGGTGAGACCGTTCATGATATCATGACAGTGTGTTCATAGGCTGACTGACAGGTTCACCTAAACTCAAACAGTAGGGGAGGGCACCAAAGGAAGAAGGCAAACAACAGAAGTTTTACCTCCTCCAAAATATGATAATGTGCCAAATTGAGAGGTGAAAAATTTACAGGTGGCGGTTTTAGTGTCCGAATAGTGTCCGAAGTTTATAAAAAAAAACCCCCTCAGATGCTGCTGAGGGGGTTTTTTGTAGTCCGTAGGGGAATCGAACCCCTGTTACTAGAATGAAAATCTAGCGTCCTAACCCCTAGACGAACGGACCATGTTGTTGTATTGCGAGTGCAAATATACAGGCTGCTTCATAATCTGCAAATACTTTAAGTTAAAAATTGCAATGATCTTGTTGATGTCTCTGATTCTCAGATTAAAATTTTGTGAAATAGATTATGATGGATATTCTAACCAATAACAGCCTTTTCCGTTAGAATAAGCATTCTTTAAAAAAACTCTGATAGCAAGAATGGCTAAGAATTTACAGTATGAAGGGCTTAAACCAGAAGCCTTCGATCAGTTCAGGAGCAAATTGCAGGCTTATGGCATCAACCTGAGCAACAACAGTGGCAGCTTTTCAGAAAAAGGTGTATCAGGAAAGTACAACTATAATTCTGAGACGGAAGTGCTGGAGCTAAACGATGTGAGCGTTGGTTTTCCGGCTAGTATGATGATTAACCTCGACACTTTGCAAAAAAGGCTGACTGAAACTGTTGTGCAGCATGGCGGCAGGCCCAAACAAGGTATGGTGTAGCTTTTTGCGACGGCACCCCGTATATGGGAATATTAATTTTGATAATCTAGATATATAATGGAAACTATGGAAAACAATACATCACAAAACCAGAGCGGAAGCAACTCTAACAGCGGAAGCAATTCGAACAGCAGCAATAATAACAACAACAACAACAACAACAATAGCAGCAACTCAAGCAATAAGAATACCAGCAGCAAAAAGCAGGGGCAGCAGGATGAAAGCGTTTTAACGCTTCTACAGCCCCATGATATGTCCAGAACGGTGGAGTCTGCGCTGCATGTCTTCCAGGGTAGAACTGAGAAATTGCCAGAGCTAATGCAGGATCTCGGGCAGATTATTATGAAGGCTTCCCGTAGGTTCACCACTACACAGCTGATAGTTGCCGCAGGGGCCTTAACTGTCGGTGCTGTGCTGTTATCGAAGTATGGACCTATTGCTGATGAATTCGAATAGACATCAATTGAAATAATTATTTGAAACAAGCCCCTGATGCGATTTGTATCAGGGGCTTGTTTATGAGTAGTCAGTTTCTCTGAAAGGTGGTATACACAGAACTGGAGCAAAAAATTAATTTTCAAATCTCAGCTTTTGATTCTGACGTCGAGCAAAGAGCTTTAAAGGTTTTATCTTAGCAGTTAAAAGGCGTTTCCGTCCTCTGGTCAAAAGAACAGAGATACCTAATGTGGAGCAGCAACAGCAAGCTTTAATAAGCTATAAAAAAAGGAACAAGGTTTAAATCAGTACTTTCATTACGCCGGCAAGTGTTTTTCCACATATTAAGCTTTAGTTTGAAGCAGCGCCTGGAACGTGGCACATGTTTTGAATAAGGTCTTTCTATATAGGTTTCAGCTATATTATCGTTTTAAACCGAACCTAAAGAAGAAGACTATGAAAAAAATAAATCTGATGATTCTGCTGTTGTTAATGGTTACGAAGCTGCAGGCAAACGCCCAGCAACAGCAACTCCCGCCTTTGGTAAGTGTGTCAGGAGTAGGAGAAGTACGGGTGCAGCCTACAGAAGTGGTCGTGAACCTGGGCGTTGAGACCCGTGAAAAAACATTGGATGCCGCCCGAACAGAAACAGATAAAAAGGCAGCTGCCATTATAAATTATCTGAAAAAGCAGGGTGTGGATGCGAAGGATATCCAAACTTCCTATGTCACCCTCCAGCCCATACACACCGGGGGGGAGTACGGCAGAACGACACCCGATTTCTATTTGGCACAAAAAAACATGACCGTCACGATCAAAAAGCTCAATAGCTTTGACAAGATACTCTCTGGTATATATGAGGTAGGAGCCAACCATGTTCACGGCGTTAATTTTCAGGTGACAGACCTGGAGAAATTTAAGGCAGAGGCACGCAAAAAAGCTGTAGTTGATGCGAAACAGAAAGCAGTTGCACTTACCTCAGAACTTGGTGCAAAAGTGGGGCGGGTATACGCCATTGATGAAGGAGGAAGCAGCGGTGGACCGAGACCCATGTACAAAACTGCCATGATGGAGCAGTCAGCAGCTTACGATGCTGCCGGAGGACCTTCTATTGCTGGCGGAGAGGTAGTAGTGATGGCAAATGTTGATGTAAGCTTTATTATAGAGTAAGGCTATTTTATATAAGCTGTTAGGAAGTATAGGTCCGGAGGAAGCCCTGAAGTAGCCTCGTCTGACCTGTTTTTATGCATTTGCTGTTCAATACCAAGAGTATAAAAAGAGCGTGCGGAGTCAGTTGTTGTCTCCGCACGCTCTTTTATGGCTATTGTTTTTGGTAATGCGGCACTTCTTTGAAGTTGTTTTCATCGTCTAGCAGAAAACTAAGAGGCTGCCCGGGGTTTTTTAGTATTTCCTGCTCCCGTACATCCCATGGTTTCAGCATCTCCTCAAGCATGTGTGCGTAGGCCACCATTTCCCACGGGTTAAAAATTTCATTCGTGATGTCATCTATAAGGGTGTCCAATACCAGGTGATCATCCTCCGGCTTGACAGGACGAATAAAATACTCCGGCACGACACTGAAAATATAGGCAGCGTAAAACACTCTGGCTTTAAATTCTGCTACCTGTATAGGGTGCAGTTGCTTGCCCTGCGTTAGCTGGTATAGCTTTCCCATCGCGGATCGAATGATGCCATTGTCCAGGAGTTTACAGACAATGACCACCGAACCAAGTTTTATGCTGAAGCACATGGTCGTCAGTTCATCCTGGTACTCAAACGGCAAACTGTCTTCTGAAGGATTTACCTCTAGCAGGAACAGCGTACAAGGCAAAAAGTCAGAGAATACCATGGGTACACGTAAGGACTGGAGCACCTGAAAGAAAGTCCGGAACTTGCCCAGCATCTTCGGGTCTTCACTAACAGCATACTCAGGCATAATGAGCGGGCTTGCCTCTTTTATCAGTTCCGTAATCAGGGTGCCATAATACATCTTGCCAATCCACTGAAAAAGCTCCTGGTCTTCCAGCGCTCTTAGTCCCTCGATACCCTTTGCTGCTGCATACTCAACTTTCGCTTCAAGTGGCAGGAGGTAGTGCGTATGGCAGCGGTCGCAGCAGGGGATGGTTAGTTTATCAAAAGTTGTTACACTCTTATCCAGTAACAGGAGTTCTTTGTTTCGCAGCCCATACTGCTCCTGAAGCCACTCAGCGAAAACAGGAGCACGGTGTTCAGGGGTGATGATAGTGCCGCACAGAAAGCAGTTTGTATCACTAAACTGCATCTTTTCAAACGGGTCGTATAGGTTCAGGTCGATCATGCTGTTGTGTCTGTTAAAGGGACAAAGATACGGATAGGAGCGGCGAGTTCCGAATATATGCCTCCGATTGTCTGCAGTAGAACTATTATGTAAAGTATATGCTTGTAAATCAGTTTTGCTTTTGCTTTGATGCAGAAAGCTGAATTAGCAGAAAAATTACTTGTAGGAAGTGAATATATGGATACCTGCTCCAAACTTGCATCATAAGCAGAATGAAGTAGGAGGAGGTGGCTGAGCTGTAAGCGGCCTCACACCGCATAGCGTTTCAAAGGGATAAAATATGGTAATGAAAAAGGAGGGAGGAAAAAAAACAGCAAGCCTGTAAGCCGGGTTCTGTTCCTGACGAATCAGGATCTTATCATTTATCTAGGCCTGCCCTCACGCACAGGCTCCATCGACCTACCCACTGACATCGGACGAGCAGCCCTTAGCCCCGCCGAAGCAGGGCACTGTCAGCCTATTTGGACTTTCAACTCCTAAGGTTTACCCAGCCGGACTGATCACCCAGCCGCTGGTGCGCTCTTACCGCACCTTTTCACCCTTACCAGCACAAGGCTGGCGGTAATTTTCTGTGGCACTGGCTGTATCCCGATTGCTCAGGACCCTTCCCGTTAGGAAGTAGGATGCTCTATGTTGCCCGGACTTTCCTCTCTCCCCGAAAGGACAGCGATAAGACGGCTTGCTGTTAGTTTTTTGTACTGCAAAGGTAACACATTTTAAAGTTAAAAAGTTTGGATGTTAAAAAGTGAGAAAAGCATTATTCTTCTCCTGCCGACAGCAATACACCTCACTCTCTCTAACTCTCTAACTCTCTAACTCTCTAGTTTTACTTCAACTTTACCAAAGTGGCACCATAGCCAAACTTCTCTTTTCGGGCATCCTCAAAAAACTTAATGCCGGGGGTACGGCTGAGTATTTTCTGAAGCTCTTTTCGGAGCACGCCGTTTCCGGCGCCATGTATAAATACAATCTCATGCATGTTGGCGGCTAAGGCTCTGTCCAGGCTATCCTGGAAGTGCTCTAACTGAAGCTTCAGCATGGCGCTGTTGCTCATGCCAATGTGGTCCTCTACAAGCTTCTCAATATGCAGGTCTACCTCATGGTCTGGTGCCTGCAGCTTAAAGTTTTCGTGCTTCGCGGTTGCATCTATCAACTGCTCTGTAATTTTATCAGTGTCCACGGCAACAGGTTTTTGGTCGAGCTGAAATAGGTAAGCTTCCTTATTCAGCACAGGAGCTGTTTTCTTACTTTTGTAAAAAGAGCTGGCACTGAATTTTACCCTTTTCGTGACAGGCTCATACACGGTCGGGCTGCCGTTCCGGTGCTGTATGAACTGCACCAGCAGGCTTGGCCATTTTTCAAAATCCTTCAGGTGGTAGTGTGTGATAATCTTTGTCGATTTAGGTGCCAGTTTATCATTCTGCAGGCCGCGGTATTTATTCTCACGGTCTTCGCCGGAAGTAAACAACAAATCGTGGTCAGAGTTGTTAATAATGGTTACAGCCAATAACTCTTCTGACTGGTGCACTAACGCAAGGTATATGCCTTGTGCTGCCAGCACAGGTGCCGAGGTCTCTCTTTTAGCAACTGGTTTAATTTCCGGATCGTTTTTAAGATACGTTGCCTCTTCTTTTGCAATCACCACCACTTCGCGCCGTGCAACAGGTATGGTGAAGTCATTGTCGATGGCCACTTCTACTATGTTGTTATCTAATATGCGGGTAATAATGCCTTCCTCACGGCCAGACATCAACCGCACGCGGTCTCCTACGTTCATGTTTTGGTTCTTCTTTATCTATATTAATTTGTCGGCTATGGCGCTCAAGGCACTGCAGTAGCGACCAAGGTACTATGACAAAGGTACGTATTTATCACATCCTATGTGGCGTGTTCCTGGAATGGCAAAAAAGACCTGATGCTCAAGTAGCAGCTGAGGCGGACAATTAGAAATAAAGGGCATGTAATCTTAAACCGTTCTTCCGGTTATACTCCAATGCAGGAGCAGGTATTTTAACTATACTTAGGACATAAAGGGCAGTGTTCAAAAACTTGCTGCGGCCTTTGAAGTGCATGAGGTTCAGGTCAGGGCTGATGTAGTACTGCCGGTAAGATGAAAAGCCATTTGCCCTGTTTGTTTCTTCGGGATTGTAAACTACTTCTTCGGCTCCGTATCCTACGGCTATGTTCAGCCACCGGGGATATTTTATTTCCTGCTTCAGGAAAGCCCCCACATCCACAGAAAGCCAGTATGTTTGGCCGTTATAGTCTTTCAGGGCCTGTTCTGCCAGGTTGTCTCCTAATACACCAGGACGCACTGCAGCAAAACGGGTGGTACGGAAGGAATATTTGGGCATCAGGCGGACTTCGTTCCAGGCCAGTTCCTGCGCCACCACCGCGGCAGAACCTGCGGTGTTGGCAATCAGATCACCCGCCGAAGCCCCATAGCCGGGTTGGTATCCGTCAAAAACTTCGATGGGTGTTTGCAGCATCATACCTGTTAACCCCCCTAAAAGAATAGCTTTGTTCTCCGCCATGCCCGCCCAACGGAGCATGTCTATGCCTGACCGGCTTTCGTGAAAAGCGCCCCAGAAATGACCTGCCTTGTCTACCTGCTTCCACTGGCTGTTGTCGTTAAAGAAATGAAAGTCGGTTCTGTTTTCAGAATACCAGGATTTGTTAAGCGACACCAGCATGGCCGTATACCCCGCGGTAAAGGCTGTGCCCATCACAACAAGCCGGGGAACGTTCACTGTGCTTGTGTCTGATTTTACCTGAGCTACAGAGATACTTTGCCTGCCTAGTAACAGGAGAAGGAGTAGGAGGGCTGTCAGTGGTTTCTGGTGCATCAGCCCAAAGATACAGAAAGGATGCTGTTAAGGAAACTACTTAACCAGCAGCAAGAGCAATAGCCTTTTTATAAGCCGCGATGGCCCTGTCCCGATCCTTTGAATGATCCACCATAGGTTTTGGGTAAGCAGGAGTGCCAAACTCAGGAACCCAGCGCCTGATGTAGGTGTGCGCCTTGTCAAATTTCTTTACCTGGCTATCCGGGTTGAAGATTCGGAAGTAGGGCTGTGCATCGGCTCCTGTGCCTGCCGCCCATTGCCAGTTGCCCACATTGCTGGCCTGCTCATAGTCGAGGAGTTTTTTTTGCGAAGTAAGCTTCTCCCCAACGCCAGTCTATCAGCAAATCTTTTATCAAAAAGCTCGCCACCACCATCCGGACTCGGTTGTGCATGAAGCCAGTAGCATTCATTTCGCGCATTCCTGCGTCTACCATCGGAAAACCCGTCTTGCCTTCACACCACTGCCTGAAATCAGTCTCATTATTGCGCCAGGCTATCTGTCTGAATGCAGGTTTGAAACTTTCTTCAGCAGAGTTTGGGAAGTGAAAGAGCTGTTGCATGAAGAACTCCCGCCAGATAAGCTCCTGCAGCCAGGTGTCGGAATGCTTTAAGGCCATAGAAACAGTTTCGCGCACACTCACAGTTCCAAACCGCAGGTGCGGGCTTACTCTTGTCGTCGCGTCAAGGGCGGGAAGGTTGCGTGTATCTTTATAGCGCAGCAGCACCTCTTCTGCTAAATCAGGATCTGGCGTAGGTATGCCGGCTGTCTCAAAACCTAGTTGGTGCAGGGTTGGCAGTTGTGTTGTAGGGTGGGGCAGGAGCTTGTCCAGATGCTGTTCGGAGGGCAATGGCTCTGCCATTTTTTCTTTAAACACTTTCTTCCAGGCGTTTTTATAGGGTGTGTAGACTTTGTAGGGCGTGCCACTTAGCGTCAATATTTCGCTGCATTCAAACAGCACAGAATCCTTACATGTTGTGAAAATTAAACCTTTGCCATGTAGATATTCCTCTACTTCTTGGTCTCTGTTGCGCGCATAAGGCTCATAATCCCGGTTCGTGTACATGCCTTCCACCGCATACTCCTGCAACAGCTCTTTTATAACCTCCAGTGGCTTTCCATGCCGTACCAGTAAAGTGCTGCCCTGCTGCTCCAGCAGTTCGTGTAATTTTGCTACTGACTGGTGTATAAAGTCAACCCGTGCATCCTGCCTGTTCTCTAAGTTGTCCAGAATGTCGGAGTCAAATATAAAGAGCGGAAGCACCTTTTTTCCGCTTGTGAGGGCCTGGTATAAGCCAACGTTGTCATGAAGCCGTAAATCGCGGCGAAACCAGAAGAAAATCATCTTGTAGTGCGTAAGTAGAATGAATATTGGAAAAGGAGGGAGCAAAGGCTAAAACAGTTTTACCTTACTCATGCCACCGTCCACATGCAGCACCTGGCCAGTCATCCAGGAGGCATCGTCGGATAGTAGAAAAGTGGCAGACCAGGCCATATCCTGTGGCTGCCCCACCCGGCCAAGCGGGTGGCGCTTGCCGGCTGCTTCCGTTTTTTCCGGCGTGCTGAGCAGGGAGGAAGCAAGTGGCGTGTCTGTAAGAGAAGGGGCAATGGCATTAAACCGGATGCCTGCAGTGGCAAACTCAGCCGCTAGTGTCACGGTGAGTCCTTCTATAGCGCCTTTTGCGGTAGCAATGGAAGTATGATAGTGCATACCCAGTTGCGCCGCAACAGTGCTGAAAAGAACCACGCTGGCTCCCTCCGCTTTTTTTAGCCGGGGCATCACCGCTTTCAGCACCTGTATGGCTCCCAGCACGTTCAACTCTAGGTCATTTCTGAAATCCTCCGGTTGCAGGCGCTCAAATGGCTTTAGTTTAATACTTCCGGGGCAGTACACCATTCCATGCAATACATCCGGGAGTTCGCTGGTAAAGTTGTTGTCAAATTGCATGACATCTAGGGTAATATGTTTAAATCCTGCCTTTTCGGCTTCATCAGAATTTTTTCTGGATGCCGTGAGCACGTTGGCCCCTTTCGCTTTTAATTGGCGGGCGGTTTCAAGCCCAATGCCGGAGGTGCCTCCAATTACCAGAATATTTTTGTCTTTGAACGTCATGTTTCGCTCCTTTTCCCTTACAAAAACAGCTAATGCAGTTCAAACCTTACCAGGGCATAATTGTTCTCATAATATACTCATAACCCTATAAATAATATTTATCGTAGCTACAGGAGAAATCATCAGGCATGATAACGCATAAGGAAGATGCCTTACCACAATGCCTGCTGAAGGCACGAAAGCGGGTGCTGTAGAGTTATAATCGATAAATAAACATACCCGTGGTCAGAGAAATTAATTAAGATGGGATTAGTAAGAAAGGAAACGGCGGAGAAGATATCCTATCAGGAACTTGAAATTGCAACAGCAGCGACAGATCTACATTATAAGCTTGAACCAGGGTTAGAAAAGCGCTTTGGTAAAGTAGGTCGTAAGGCTTGCCTGCAGGGTGTGCGCAATCATCTGGCTTACCTGTCAGAAGCTATACTGGCCTCCAGTCCAGCACTTTTCAAAGATTACGTGACATGGGCGCAGGAAAAGCTGGCAGCCCGAAATATTCCTGCCAACGAGCTTGCTGTTAACCTGAACTGTGTGAAGGAGGTGCTGGCGCAGCGCCTGCCTATTGAGAATTACGTGATAGCGGCCAAGTTCATGAACAGTGCCCTGCTGCAGCTTGAAAAGAAGGTGACAAAACAATCGTCTTACCTCAGGGAAGATGCCCCTTACAGCAAACTTGCTTATGAATACCTGCAGCAACTGTTGGGAGGCGACCGAAGCAAGGCAAGCAAGCTCATTCTGAAGGAGGTGGAGGGCGGCGCCAGTGTGAAAGATATCTACCTCCATGTGTTCCAGCCGGTGCAGTATGAAATCGGCCGTCTGTGGCAGCAGGATAAGCTTTCAGTTGCCCAGGAACATTTCTGTTCAGCAGCTACCCAGCTTATTATGTCGCAACTGTACGCACATGTTTCTGGTTCAGAAAAAACCGGGCATAAACTGGTGGCTGCCTGTGTTACCGGAGACCTGCATGAAATAGGGCTTCGCATGGTATCAGACTTCTTTGAGATGGAAGGCTGGAATACTTATTACCTGGGTGCCAACACACCAAAAAGGAGTATCATTAAAACACTCCGCGAACATAAGCCTGACCTTTTGCTCTTATCTGCCACCATGACCTATCATTTACATGAGCTAACCGACCTGATTGCGTCTATCCAGGCTGACGCAGCGCTGAGCCAGGTTAAGGTAATGGTAGGAGGCTATCCTTTTAATGCTGCTACTAATTTATGGGAGGAAGTAGGGGCAGACGCCTGTGCAGCCGACGCAGCAGAGGCAGTTGAAAAGGCAAACATACTGGTTACAGATACTTCCGGGCTGGTACAAAAAAGAAAATCGAAGTGATGCTTTCCTTCTCCTCCTGTTTACATTTGTAAAGATAGATAAGGTTAACATTCCTGTCAAATAAACTATTTTCCTTTTAGTATACGTGAATCCAAATAGGTTTACAATGCCGCTCTGGAATTTCAAGGGATGATAGCCTGAGCAAGTGCTGAGAACAACAATCGAATTTCTTGTGAACGCAGCTCTTGTTTCTTTTATACCGAATGTATCCCCTTAATCTTACCTTGCCATTTCCTACAAAATAAATTATCAGATAACCTTTTCCCCATAAATCAGTTCTTATTATAGATTTGGAATTATGCTGCATGCATACTATATTTGAATGAAAGGCATGTGGGGAGGAAGGATAGCTGATCAATCGTCCTCATAATCAAGACCCATCATTTTATTGTAAGCTTGCTGCAGTTCAGAGAAAGCATGAAGATTTCCCTCTTGCCGGCTAATCCTCATTCCTTTTTTGTAGGTCTGCTCTGCAACATCGTTCTGCCCTAACTCCTCGTATAGCTTAGCAGCATGGTAATAGGTGCCGACGTAGTTCTCATGCTCCGTCAGTAGCCGCTCATAATAAGAAAGCGCTTTTTCCTTATCTGCCTGGCGGTATTCAGTAGCGATGGCGTACAATGTAAAAGGGTCGTTTGGGTCGTCTTCAAGAAACTTGAAGAGCTGCTTCAGTCTGCTTTCGTTCATTTCGGATTGACTATATTTTAATTAACTTCGCACAAATCTAAATTTAAAAAGCTAACATTTCTAACCATGAAAATATTAGTTTGCATTAGTAATGTACCGGATACTACATCCAAAATCAATTTCACAGCTGATAACAAGGAGTTTGATAAAAACGGCGTGCAGTATGTGATAAATCCTTGGGATGAGTATGCGCTGACAAGAGCCATTGAGCTGAAAGAAGCAAAAGGTGGCACTGTAACCGTATTAAACGTAGGAGAGGCCGATACAGAGCCTAACATTCGCAAAGCCCTTGCTATTGGCGCAGATGATGCCATCCGTGTAAATGCCTTCCCAAAGGATTCTTTCTTTGTTGCGCAGCAGATTGCAGCCGTGGCCAAAGAGAACAACTATGACGTTATCCTGATGGGGAAAGAGTCTATTGACTTTAATGGCTCACAGGTGCACAACATGGTGGGTGAGTTATTAGGTATACCTGCTGTGGTTCCGGCCTTTAAGCTGGATATGGTCGATGATACTACTGCCCGCCTGGAGCGTGAAATAGAAGGTGGTAAAGAGGTAGTGGAGGTAAAGCTTCCATTCATAGCCAGTGCTCAACAGCCTATGTCTGAGCCACGTATCCCGAATATGCGCGGCATTATGACAGCACGCACTAAGCCGCTGAAAGTGGTGGAGCCAACCGGTGCCGGCACAAAAGTGGAATACGTAAACTACAGCAAGCCTGAGAAAAAAGGCGGGGTGAAGATGATTGACCCTGAAAATGCTGGAGAGTTGATAAAATTCTTGAGAAACGAAGCTAAAGTACTATAATATATGTCTGTATTAGTATTTGTAGAAGGTCTTAACGGAGAGATCAAAAAGTCCTCTTTAGAGGCTGCAACTTATGGTAGCCAGGTGGCTCAGCAACTGGGTACTACTGCCACTGCCGTTGCTATTGGCGATGTGAAAGAAGATGCTCTTTCGCGCCTTGGAGAGCAGGGAATAGAAAGAGTATTGTACGATGGAGATGAGCGTCTGAACCAGTTTGTGGCGAATGCTTACGTAACCGTTATTTCGAAGGCTGTAGCACAGGAAAATGCGAGCGTACTAGTGTTTTCTAACTCTAACATCGGAGCAGCCATAGGGGCCAAACTGGCTGTGCGCCTGAACGGTTCACTGGCTACTAACGTGACGGCACTGCCGAAAACAGAGGGAGACAGCTTTATTGTGACGCGCGGGGTGTTCTCTGGAAAAGCATTTGCTGATGTGGCGCTTACAGGAGACCTGAAAATAATAGCCATCAAAAAGAATTCTATTGAAATAACTTCTGGAGGAGGCACTGCTACGGTAGACAAATTATCTGCTGAATTAACGGACGCTGATTTTTCAGAAAAGCCGAAAGAAACAGTGATGCAGGAAACCGACGGTGTGCTGTTGCCAGAGGCAGCGGTAGTGGTTTCCGGTGGACGTGGCATGAAAGGTCCTGAGAACTGGCACCTTATAGAGGACTTGGCTAAAGAACTGGGTGCTGCCACTGCCTGTTCCAAGCCTGTTTCTGATATGGACTGGCGACCGCACCACGAGCACGTAGGCCAGACCGGCATCACCGTAAGCCCGAACCTTTATATTGCTATCGGTATTTCCGGCGCTATACAGCACCTTGCAGGGGTTAACTCTTCTAAAGTAATTGTCGTTATTAATAAGGATCCTGAAGCGCCGTTTTTCAAAGCTGCTGATTATGGCATCGTGGGCGATGCGTTTGAGGTTGTTCCGAAATTAATAGAAGCCGCAAAGGCTTTAGATAAATAGAAAGAAGAAACTGTGGAGAAAATTCAGTTAGAGATACTTGGTCTCTCATCAAGCCAGTCACAGACGGGCTCTTTTGCACTTGTACTTGGGGAAAGGGATGGTAACAGGAGGTTGCCCATCATCATCGGGATGTTCGAGGCGCAGTCTATCGCTATTCAGATTGAGAAGATAAACCCGAACCGTCCCCTCACGCACGACCTGTTCAAGACTTTTGCCGAACAGATGGATGTCACTATCACAGAGATACTGATCTCTGACCTGAAGGAGGGAGTATTTTACTCGAAAATCATGTGTACGGATGGTACAAAGGAGTTTGAGCTGGACTCACGGCCTTCAGATGCCATCGCCATTGGCCTGCGTTTTGGAGTGCCCATTTATACGGTCGAGAGTGTGCTGTCGGAGGCAGGCATTATCCTGAGCGATCTGGAAGAAGATGAAGATGAAAACGATGAAATGACCATCAAAAGCACTTCATCCACTACTTCATCCAGTACAAAAGAGCCTTTGAACCTAACCTCTGTGGATGAGTTGAATAAGATGTTGAACGAGGCCCTTGAAAAGGAAGATTATGAAAGGGCTGCCAAGATACGCGACGAGCTGAACAAGCGAAACTGATTTAATCACGAAGTAACCTATACAAAAAGTCCTGAGCCGCGCCGGCTCAGGACTTTTTGTTTTATGAGTTATAAGGCTTACTTTTGGCAAATTTTGGCCCTCAGCATGTACGACATTTTTAGAGGAGTTATTGGGTTAGCTCTCTTATTAGCCATTGCATTCCTGTTCTCGAAAAACAAAAAGCGTATAGACTGGAAGCTGGTATGTTTCGGTTTGTTTCTCCAGGTTTTTTTTGGTGTTTTAGTTACCCAGGTGCCGCTAGTGGCTGATGGTTTCGCGGTTGTCAGCCGCGGTTTCGTAACATTCCTTGACTTCTCTCAGGCTGGAGCTCAGTTCTTGTTCGGCAACCTTGCCAATCCGGCAGAAAACGGAGGCTTGGGCTTTATCTTTGCCTTTAGCGTGCTTCCTACCATCATTTTTTTCTCCACTGTATCCTCCGGCTTATACTATATGGGTATCCTGCAGAAGATAGTATGGGGTATTGCCTGGGTAATGTCTAAAGGCATGCGCCTGTCCGGGGCAGAGAGCTTGTCTGCTGCAGGCAATATCTTTTTAGGACAGACGGAGGCTCCTTTGCTTGTACGGCCTTTCATCAGCAGGATGACCCGTTCGGAGCTCATGTGTTTGATGACAGGCGGTATGGCAACACTGGCTGGCGGCGTGTTGGCTGCCTATGTTGCCTTTTTAGGAGGTGATGATCCGGTTCAGAAAGCAATTTTTGCTGCACACCTGCTCACGGCTTCTATCATGAATGCACCCGCCGGAATTGTGCTGGCTAAGATCCTTGTGCCGGAAACAGAGCCGGAAAAGATTACTACTAAACTGGAGGTAAACGATGAGCAGTTAGGTGTTAACCTCGTGGATGCCCTTTCCCGTGGAGCCGCAGACGGTTTAAGACTTGCTGCCAATGTTGGGGGTATGTTACTGGCTTTTATAGCTGTAATTGCACTTGTGAACTACCTGCTGACGGATTTGATCGGTGTCTGGACAGGATTAAATGAATGGGTGATAGCCAGCACGAATGGTTCCTTCCAGGGCTTCTCGCTGCAGTACCTATTGGGGCAGATTTTCAGGATATTTGCCTTTATCATGGGGGTTCCCTGGGCAGATACGCTGCAGGTAGGTTCCTTGCTTGGCCAGAAGACAGCCATAAATGAGTTTGTGGCTTACCTCGATTTGGCTGAAATGAAGTCTGCAGGCACATTATCGCCTAAAGCGATAGTGATGGCCACTTACGCCTTATGTGGATTCTCAAACTTCAGTTCTATCGCCATACAAATTGGCGGAATAGGAAGTATGGCACCGAGCCAACAGGGAAATTTATCTAAATTAGGCTTTATTGCTTTATTGGGAGCTTCCTTAGCCTGTATGATGACGGCGACCGTTGCTGGTATGCTTTATGGCTTATAGCTTTACAGGATGGATATAGTAAAAGGCTCTCACTGCTGCAGTGGGAGCCTTTTATTCTTTTTTAGGAGACGCTGTACAATTCACTAGTTGGTACCACCCTGCTCTTCTTCAATTTTTTTCGCATCCCGCATCAGGCGGTTAGAGAATATAAACTCATTCAGCTCTTTCACATCCGTATCCAGGATATGGTCGCGGGTGCCTTCCCAAAGCTTCTTGCCTTTGTAAAGAAAGAATATTTTATCACCGATCTCAATTACCGAGTTCATGTCGTGGGTTACAATGATGGTAGTGATGCCATATTCTTCTGTAATCTCTTTGATCAGCTCATCAATCTTTAAGGCCGTCAGCGGGTCGAGGCCGGAGTTTGGCTCATCGCAGAACAGGTAGGTGCAATGGGGTGCAATGGCGCGCGCTATACCTACCCGCTTTTTCATGCCTCCACTTAGTTCAGATGGCATTTTTTTATTTGCTCCCTCCAATCCAACGCGCTTCAACACAGTATTTACGCGGTCCAGGCGCTCACTTTTTGGCATGTCACTCAACATAGTCAGCGGAAATTCAACATTCTTCTCCACTGTCATAGAGTCGAAGAGGGCAGAGCTCTGGAACAGCATCCCAATCTTTCTCCGGATTTCCTGCCTGATATCGAGTTTGTTGTTTGTAAAGTAAGTTCCGTCGAAGGTAACGCTGCCTAGATCCGGCTTTACCAGCCCTACAATACATTTCATCAGCACACTTTTTCCTGTGCCGCTGGCACCTAAGAGCAGGTTGGTTTTGCCTGTTTCAAAAACAGCACTGATGCCATCCAGCACTTTAACACCGTTGAAGGCTTTATGTATATTATGTACTTCTATCATGTTTTAAAAGCAATTAGAGAAGCGAACTGATAATGTTACAGCAGCAGATTAGCCAGTACAAAGTCAGCCAGCAGAATAGCTATCACGCTGTTCGTTACAGCTCCTGTACTTGCCCTACCCACTTCAAGGGCTCCCCCAGAGGTATAATATCCCTTAAAAGAGGAAATGGAGGAGACAAGAAAGGCAAACACGACTGATTTAATTAGTGCAAACAGCACGTTGTAAGGTATAAAGTCACTCCTTATACCTGATACGTATTCTTGAGGTGATATTTCTCCAGTCAGCACGCCAGCTACAAAGCCACCACCTATAGACAGAAACATGGCAAGAATCACGAGCATCGGAAAAACCAATAAGGCAGCTATTATTTTGGGTAGTACAAGGTAAGAGGTAGAGTTAATGCCCATTACCTCCAGCGCATCCACCTGTTCGGTTATCTGCATTGTACCCAGGCCACCTGCAATACTGGAGCCTACCTTACCGGCAAGTACAATAGAGGTGATGGTGGGGGCCAGTTCAAGAATTGTCATCTCCCTCACCATAAAGCCAATGGTGGAGCGTGGTATAAAGGCGTTGTCCAGGTTATAGGAAATTTGCACACTGGTTACCGCCCCAATGAAGGTAGACACGATCACTACAATAAAAATAGAGTTGATGCCTATCAAAATAGCCTCATCCATCGTGCGGTTAAACAGAATACGGGGCGATTCTCCCCGAAAGAAGAGGCTGGACATAAATAGTAAATACTTTCCGAAGTGTTGCAGCATAAAGGGTTGAAGGGCTGGTTAAATCATGCTATATAAAGATGATCTTAAGCAAAAATACTGTTAAATACCTATATTACGTACAAAATCCCAAAACATACTAAACTATAGATAGCAATGCAACAATACATTTTGGTAACAGGCGGCACAAAAGGAATTGGCAGGGCTGTCATAGAACAGTTTGCCAAAGAAGGCTTTCAGATAATCACCTGTTCCCGAAACGAAAAGGACTTGCAAAAGTTGAAGCTGGAGATTGAACAGAACTATACATTTTCCAATGTCTTTTACCAGGAAGCCGATCTCAGTGAAAGCAAATCCAGAAAGTCCTTCCTTGATTTTGTGAAGAAGCTGAACGTGAAAGTTGATGTGCTGGTGAACAACAGTGGCCTGTTCATACCAGGCAAGCTAACGGAAGAAGACGATGAAGCGCTGCCGTTTATGATACAGACCAACCTCTACAGCGCCTATTACTTAACAAAAGGAATAGTGCCTGACATGATTAAACGCCGCTCCGGCCATATCTTTAACCTTTGCTCTACGGCCAGTATCACCCCATACATTAACGGCGGCTCCTACTGCATTTCGAAGTTTGCCATGTATGGCATGACTAAGGTGCTGCGCGAGGAGCTGAAAGAGCATAATGTGCGGGTGACAGCTATACTTCCGGGGGCTACGCTGACCGCCAGCTGGGAGGGAGTAGACCTGCCACCAGAGCGTTTTATAAAAGCCGAAGATGTAGCGATGGCTATGTTCAATGCTTATGCTCTGTCTGATAACAGTTTGATAGAAGAACTGCTGATAAGACCACAGTTAGGCGATTTGTAGTTCAGGAATTGCTGACTGTCTCTATAAGCAAGCTGTTTTGAGGTAGCAGGATACCAGGTGCACTACAGGTACGGAACTTCATGTGTTGCTTTGTATAGCTTATTTAACTGACTGGAACCAAATATTATATAGTATGAAGAAGCTAAAGCTACTATTGTTATTGATGGCCTGCACTGCTTTATCATATGGGCAAAAGGTAGAGTTTGCCGGGCAGCTGAATACTGGAGTTGCGAAATTCGGCGGTGAATCAGCTGCCAGGACAACGGTTATTGACTACTATACCTTAGACAACTCCTGGAATCGAATCGGTAACCCTTTCGGAAAGAGATTTGCTCTTTCGTATGGCGCATCATTGCAGGTGCAACGGGTAACAGGCAACAATTTCGTGATTGGTGCACAGGCAGGGGCAGAGGTGTTGCGAAACAGAATCAGTATAGACAAAGTCTATGTACAGGATGCAGTCTATTCCAGCTACATTGAGTTGAAAGAAGTATCTGGAAAGTCTGTCGTGAAGAATAGTTTCATCAACGTGCATCCTTACCTGGGATACAGGAAAAGCATAGGTGCTGTGGACTTTGATGTTAATGTCGGGCCGGATATAGGCTTTGGCTTAAGCAGCAGTGAGAAAGCAGTGGCGATGACAGATGATGGAACAGAGTATACAATTGATAAAGAAAGAACAAAACCTGAAACAGATGTTCGGGCCCGGCTGGGTCTAGCTGCCTATTACCGTCAATTCGGCATTAGTACCAGCTAAGCCCATGGCTTCACGAATTACCTGGAAGGTTATGGTGGTGGTAACCATGGCTTGTATTCAAGGGCGATACGAGTCGGTTTGCTCTACAGGTTATAGTATGATGGCATTAGAAGTTTAAAATATATTTTGCTTCTCCCTGATAATAAGGTAGCTATCCGAAAGATGGTTTTCCTGACTGAAATCGGATGAAGCAACCATGCCCTATAACTCATTTGGCAGTATCAGTTGGTGCGCATGCTCCTGGTCTTCTAAACGGTAACTTAAAAGGGCGCTTGCAGGCCGGATAATTTTTTAGGAGGAAGGGAGATGAATTAAGGTAGAAGTGCAGAATCAGACTCAAGGTATCTCTTAAACTATAAATTGCTGATTAAGAAAATATAAAGCTATGGAATTGAAAGGTAAAATTGCAGTAGTAACGGGAGTTAGTCATGGCATTGGACTGGCAACGGTGAAGGCGTTGTTAGATAAAGGCATGGTTGTGGCTGGGTGGGGACGAACAGCCCCGAAACTGAAACATGAAAATTTTCACTTTTATGAATGTGATGTACGGTTTCCTGAGTCAGTCGACCAGGCCTTTGGTAAAACAATTGCCAAACTGGGTGTGCATGTGTCGGTGCTGGTAAACAATGCCGGCCTGGGTATACCTGCTAACTTCGAAGATCAGCAAATAGAAGACTGGCGAACCATGTTTGACACGAATGTACATGGCCTGTTTTACTGCACCCGCCTTGTGTTGCCTGGAATGAAGGAGCAGGAGGAAGGGCATATTGTTAATATTTCATCTATAGCGGGCACCACTGGGGTGCCGGGCATGTCGGGTTATGCCGCTACCAAGCATGCGGTGAAAGGCATCTCACATTCTCTCTACATGGAGGTGCGCGACTTTGGTGTTAAGGTCACCTGTATCTATCCGGGGTCTACTGAAACCAACTTCTTTGACAACATGGAAAGTTCTCCTGCAAGCCCGAACATGATGCGGCCGGAAGATATAGCCTCCACTATTTTGCACGCCCTGGAATCACACCCCAACTATCATCACGTGGATATAGAGGTTCGCCCGCTCATGCCAAAAGGGAAGCGCAAGAAATAAACGAAGAATGGCCCGGCTTTTGTAGCTTTGCGGTCTGGGTTGATAAAAAAGAGCCTGGAAGAGTAGGAGTAGGTGCGAAACCAGGTTCTTACTGCCACCTGTACCTTCTTTTTCTGTTCAGAAGGTACTAAATGGTAAAAGCTGTTTTAGCCTGCATGTTAAAAGGAATTGAGATACTAGCTTTCCTTTTTATGATTAAATGATTTGAAATTTAGCATTTTAGGCGTTGTCTGTTGAAGTAAAAAATCTCTTTAAAATCTACGGTGCCCAGCATGCGGTAGATAATATTTCTTTTTCGGTAGAGCAGGGCCAAATACTGGGTTTCCTGGGTCCGAACGGTGCCGGTAAATCCACGACCATGAAAATTGCGACCTGCTACCTCCCTCCCAGTGCAGGAACCATACTTGTTAACGGGCATGATGTGGTGCAGGACCCGATGGCAGTACGCCGTATTGTAGGTTACCTGCCCGAGCATAATCCGCTTTACCTGGATATGTATGTGCACGAATACCTTGCTTTTGTCGCCTCTGTCTATGGCCTGAAAGGTAAACGGGCAAAAGGACGGGTGCAGGAGATGGTGGAGCTGTGTGGCCTTGAGCTGGAGCAGGGGAAGAAGATTGGAGCCCTTTCCAAAGGCTACCGCCAACGGGTAGGGCTGGCACAGGCATTGGTCCACGACCCGCAGGTGCTGATACTGGATGAACCCACTACAGGTCTCGACCCGAACCAGATTGTGGAGATACGTTCGCTTATTAAGCGCATCGGGCAGAACAAGACGGTTATTTTCTCCACACATATTATGCAGGAGGTAGCCGCCATCTGTGACCGCGTCGTGATAATTAACAGGGGCAAACTGGTAGCCGACAGTGATGTGGCGAGCCTGCAGGCGGACCAAAGTAATGAAAAGGTGACCCTGGTGGAGTTTGAGCAAGCGGTAGAGGTGGAGTTGCTTCAAACGATTCCTGGTGTGCTGCGCGTAATACCATCAAACGGCTATACCTACCGTGTTACCTCCAGCCGGGATGCTGATATCAGGTCCAATGTGTTTAGGATAGCAGCGGAGCGTAACTGGCCTCTTGTAGGCTTACGACAGGAAGAAAATTCTCTAGAAAAGATATTCCAGCAATTGACCAAGAGTAGCTAAAAGTTGACAGACAAAAATTACGTGCGCGATATTAGATGTCCCTATGCTTTAACACATGCTGGCACTACAACTCGTGATTCGTAATTCGTAATTCGTAATTGAAAAAATGCTCTCCATACTTAAAAAAGAATTTAACGGCTTTCTAAACTCCCTCATCGCCTACATTGTCATCACGGTTTTTTTGGTGGCCATTGGCATGTTTATGTGGGTATTTCCTGAAAGCAGCGTGCTGGAATATGGCTTTGCCGATTTGCAGACACTGTTTAACATGGCTCCCTGGCTGTTCCTGTTCCTGATTCCGGCTATTACGATGCGTACGTTTGCAGAGGAAAAACGTGAAGGAACAATTGAGCTGCTCCTGACAAAGCCACTGACAGACTTGGAATTAATACTGGGGAAATACTTTGCCGCACTGCTGCTGGGTCTGTTTGCGCTGGTCCCTACTTTGCTGTATTACTATTCTGTTTATGAGTTAGGTAATCCGCAGGGCAACGTGGATTCTGCGGCCGTGGTAGGCTCTTATATCGGACTGATTTTCCTGGCAGGCGTTTTCGCTGCTATTGGTGTTTTTGCATCCTCCGTTTCCGACAACCAAATCATTTCATTCGTAATTGCAGTTTTTTTGTGCTACATCATCTACACAGGCTTCGATCTGATTGCTTCCATTCCTGTGTGGGGCAGCTACAGTTACCTTATTAGCCAGTTAGGCATATCCTATCACTATTCCTCCATCAGCAAGGGCTTAGTCGATTCAAGGGATGTGCTCTACTTCCTGAGCGTCATCGCGATAATGGTATTGGCGACTAAACTTGTCTTAAAGAGCAGAAAATGGTAGCAGTGCAAAATAAGAGCAGACGGGGGAGCGACATTCTGAAATTTATTTGTTGGATAGCAGGTATCATTCTGCTGAATGTGCTGGCGGCTAACTTTTTCTTCCGCATTGACCTGACAGAGGACAAGCGCTATACGATTGCTCCGGTTACGAAACAAATGCTGGGCAGCCTGGAGAACGAAGTGGTGGTGGATGTATACCTGGAGGGTGATTTTCCGGCTGGTTTCAAGCGGCTGCAGCAGTCGGTGCGCGAAACATTAGACGAGTTTCAAATCTACTCCGACGGCAACCTGCGCTTTAATTTTATAGATCCAAACGAGATTTCGGATGAGCAACAGCGGAATGAATTCATTACTAATCTGGCCAAAAAAGGCATAACCCCTACGAATCTTAGAGCGACTGAAGATGGCAAGCAGGTGGAGCGCCTGGTATTCCCAGGGGCCATTGTACGCTACAATGGCAAGGAAACAGCTGTAAACCTGCTAAAGGGAAACCTGGCCGCCTCGCCGGATGAACGCCTGAACCAGTCTGTGGAAGGGGTGGAGTATGAATTGGCCAGCGCTATCCGTAAAGTGGCTTTCCAGGGAAACAAAGTGATCGGCTACTTAACAGGCCAGGGAGAACTGGAGATGCAGCAGGTAACTGACCTGTTAGGCTCTTTACAGGAGTACTACCGTGTTGCCAGAGGTGAGTTGGGCGAAATTCCATCGCTGGAGGGGCTGGACCTCATCATTGTGGCGAAGCCTACTTCCCAGTTCACAGAGGCTGACAAGTACAAGATAGACCAGTTCATCATGAAAGGTGGTAAGGCCGTTTTCTTTGTGGATGCACTGAACGCCAACATGGACAGTGTGGGTGCAGGAGGGATGTTTGCAGTGCCTTACAACCTCAACCTCGAGGACCTGTTGTTCCGCTATGGCGTGCGCCTGAACCCGACCATGGTCATGGACCTTAACTCGGGCTTTATACCCTTAGTAACAGGATATGCCGGTGACCGGCCACAGACAGAAATGATCAACTGGCGCTTCTATCCCTTGCTGAATAACTTTAGCCAGCATCCTATAACGCGCAACCTTGATGCGGTTTATACAAAATTTGTTGGTACCATTGATACAGTAAAAGCGGAAGGAGTTAAAAAGACGCCGCTGGTATTTACCTCTCCATATTCCAGAATACTGGAGCCGCCGGTTCCAATCACGCTGGAAGAGGCACGGATGGAGGTAAAACCCGAACTGTTCCAGGATGGAGAGCAGCCTGTAGGGTATCTGCTGGAAGGAGCCTTCACTTCCCTGTTCCGCAACCGGCTGGCACCGGCTGGAGTGCAGGACACGAACGTAAAAGAGCAGGGAGTGCCTACCAAAATTGCTGTTTTCTCAGACGGAGATATGGTGCGAAACGAAATCAACTCGCGTACCGGGCAAGCCTATGAACTGGGCTTCGACCGTTATAACAACATCACTTTTGCCAACAGAGACCTTGCCATGAACACTATCCATTACCTGCTCGATTCAGAGGGGTTGATTAATGTTAGAAGCAAAGAAATTGTACTACGGCCGCTGGACAAGGTGCGCGTGCGGGAAGAGAAAACCTACTGGCAGCTGCTCAATCTAGCGGCTCCTATTGTGCTCTTAGGCCTGTTTGGTGTTAGCCGCTATTACCTGCGGAAGCGTAAATATGAACGCTTTTAAATTTTATACTGCTCTTACACAGCAGGGCACGAAAAAGGACCTGTGAAAGGCGTAGGAGAAATGCGAAATATTTATAACTTTGTCAGCATAACATTATAGGTAGAATAATGAAATTTATCGTCTCTTCATCTGCGCTTCTGAAGCAGTTATCCAGCATCAACGGAGTGGTCACTAACAACCCGGTCGTGCCAATCCTTGAGAACTTCCTGTTCGAGATCAACAACAGCACCCTTACCATCACAGCCAGTGACCTGGAGACATCCATGATTACAGAGCTGCCGGTAGAGGCGAAGGAGAACGGGCGTATCGCCGCTCCTGCTAAGATCCTGCTGGAAACACTGAAAAACCTGCCAGACCAGCCGGTAACTTTCACGATTGACGAGGAGACCTATACCATTGAAATTAGCTCTTCTAATGGCCGCTATAAACTGTCCGGTGAAAACGCTACGGATTTCCCGCGTGTGCCGGTTGTTCAGGGTGCCAATGCCATAGACATTCCATCAAATGTGCTGGCAAGAGCCATCAACAAAACAATATTTGCAGTAAGCAGCGATGAACTTCGCCCGGCCATGACGGGTATATTCGTGCAGCTGCGCCATGACAACGTGACTTTTGTTGCAACAGATGGCCACCGCCTGCTTCGCTACCGCCGCACGGATGTTGCTACAACCCAGGAAGCTTCTCTTATCATACCGCGCAAGGCATTTACGCTGCTGAAGTCTACGTTGCCCTCAGAGGCAGTGGCTGTAAGAATGGAGTTCAACCAGTCCAACGCTTTCTTTAGCTTCGATAATATCCGAATGATTTGCCGGCTCATTGATGAGCGTTATCCGGATTACGAAAACGTTATACCGGTTCAGAACCCGAACAAACTGGTGATAGATCGCCAGGATCTGTTAAGTTCAGTGAAACGTATCTCTATCTACTCCAATAAGACGACACACCAGATTCGGCTGAAGCTGAACGGCTCTGAATTGCAGGTATCTGCTGAGGACCTGGACTTCTCCAATGAAGCCAATGAGCGACTGGCCTGCCAGTATGAAGGGGAGGACATGGAAATAGGGTTCAACGCCAAATTCCTGATGGAGATGCTTAACAACCTTGACTCTGATGAGATTACCTTTGAGCTATCCACGCCAAACCGCGCCGGTCTGCTGATGCCAATCGTAAATGAAGACAGCGAAAACGTGCTGATGCTGGTAATGCCGGTAATGCTTAATAATTATGTTTAAGTAAGCCTGCATAAGGTTAACAATACTAAGTATATAACAAGAAAGGCGAGGAGTATTGCTCGCCTTTCTTGTTATACTAGGGTGATGCCATGTCTATTATAAATCACCGTACTACCTTCAACAGGAATTTTGTGTTGCAACTATAAGAGTTATACCGTTACATAAAGCTCCTTTCATAAAGCCTGGTCTTTTCTATTCGCCCACACGAATCAAAACAGATTCCAGTCTTTGGGTTGAGCGCCTAGGTTTAGGAGCCTTATAACTGGATATTTATAGGTGCTGCGGGAGCCGGCATAGCCTTGGCGCAGAAAAACTCCCAGCGCGATGCCTTTAAGAGGGCCCCTACCCCCACAACGAGGCCTCTCGGCCTAGAAAGCACATACTTAAACTATGGAAGTAGGTTTACCATCGTTGCATGAACTGAGTCTACGGTAGCTTAGACAGCATTCTTATGGAATACTATGTGCGTATTGGTATTACCTCTTCCTTTGCAACTGAATATAAACTGGAAAATGGTCACTATAGCCGCCGATGTATAAATTGCCAGAGTATGTTCGGTTCGGAGTATCCTTGTACTTCCCGAAAAGGAATTTACTAAAATCAGGAGCATGTATTCCGGCCGAGCCTCTTACGTACTGCAGTCCAGTATTATTTGTCAGCAACGACTTTGAGACCAGAATCTGGTCCAGCACCTTAAAATCCCCTTCGTTCGCGTAAGTACCAGCCCTATTTACAAAGGACAGGTAATGCGTGTTGAACAATTCTTCTTTATAAGCAGGATCTGGTCTTCCGGTTGCATTCAGTACCTCTTTCATGACGGCTGCGTCTGGTTCTGCATCAAAATCCCCTAACACAATAATTTTAGTGTTCGGATCAACCTTTTGCTGCTGCTCAATCTGCTGCCGGAGGGTTCTTGCTGCGTTTCGCAACCTGGTGTCGTCCTGCCTGCCAGAACGGGTCCTGTTGCGGGGAGGCCAGTGAGTGACATAGATGGTCACTGGTTCTCCCCTTAATTCCCCTTTAACCTGCAGGATATCACGGGATGAATAATTTCCTTCGCTGAATTTAATAGGAATAGCTTGTGTGGCAGTAGGTTTGAAATGCTTGGGCTGGTAGATGAGTGCAACATCCAGCCCCTGCTCGTCCGGCATATCGTAATGTATGACATTATAGTCGAATTTCTTGAGAGGGGACGTATTCACAAGCTCTTCTACCACTTGTTTGTTCTCTACCTCGCCCAGTCCTACTACCGCCGGGCTTCCTTTGCCTCCAATACCGGCTATAACGGAGGCTATGTTCTTAAGCTTCCTGTTATACCGTTCTTCCGTCCATTCTCTTTCGCCGGTCGGGGTATAGGCATCGTCTGCTGTCTTCGGGTCATTTTTGGTGTCGAATAACTTTTCAGTATTATAGAAGGCTATAGTGTAGAGCTTTCCTTTCTGCGTTGACAGTGGCGTTCTGGCACAACTGCCAAGGAGGATTAGGGTAAAAAAGAAGGAGAGGGTTTTAATTCCGTGGTGCATCGTGTAACTTTGTGCTCATATATTTGAATACGAATATTACGAGTTTCACACACTATAAAGTTTAAAAATTGATCAAATGAAAAAATCTGAAATATATTTTAGCATTGCCTTAGATGATAACCGCGTACCGGAAGCCATCAGCTGGCGTGCAACGGATGCGGGTGACAAGATCCATTTTGCCAAAGCAATCAACGTATCCCTCTGGGACAGAGATGAGGCGGGTACTATGAAAATTGATTTATGGACGAAAGACATGCCGGTAGATGAGATGAAGTATTTTTACATCGACACCATGGGAGCTATGGCACAAAGCATTGCTACCGCTACCAGCGACCAGGTGATGGCGAAGAAAATTCAGGCGCTATGCGAAGAACTGATGACGCATGTAGAGCAGCAACGGCAAAATAATGAGAACAAATAGCTGATAAGCAACAGGGCCGCCCCGATAACGAGGCGGCCCTGTTGCTTATATTTAAAATCTTGTGATTGTTTAGTTTGCACTAAGAGTGTTAGATCCTGTACCAGGAGTAGTAGTAGCAGTGGCATCACCGCCAGTGTCTGTTCCGTTTAACTTCGCAGTGTACTCTTTGTCCATGGCCGTATAGGCTTTACGATGGCCAAAGTAGTCGTTGTACTGCACGGTACTCAATACGTTTTCCAAAAAGCGGTCACGCTCCGCATACACTTCTTTGCTTAGTGCATCAATCTGTGCCTGATTGCCGGCATGGTTTTCTTCTATTGCTGTGATCTGCTCAGCAACCTTTAGGTTAATTTCTCTTATTTTTCCAGACTGGTAGTTGTTTAGTTGCAACCCACGAATCATCTGATCACTCAGGTGCTTCGCTCTTGAACTTGCCAAGGTGTTAGACGATTTATCACCGGGGGCTTTTGTGGCCATTTTGGATCCAGTGGCATTCGTCGCTAGAGTTGAACCAAACATCATACAAGCCATTACCAATATCTTTTTCATAAATTATGTCCTTCCTTTCGAATGTTTAGTTATCGTCTGTTTATATATACGTGTAACAGAGCAGTTTTGATAAGGCAGTGGCTGGAAAAGCAGTAAATAGATTCTACTGTGGCCACAGCAGGTATGAAAAGAATACAGACAATTAACCTCTATATAACAGGAAAGCCGCTCCTGATTGGGAGCGGCTTTCCTGTTATAGCTGGAAAAATTAAATCTTCTATCCTTGCATGGAAATTAGTTGATACTTAATGTTCTCGCTGCGGTATTGGCAGTTTCTGATGATGCTACCCCGTTACCAGCCCGAGCTTTGTCTGCGGCTTCACTCATGAATTTTCTATCAAGTGCTACCAGTGATTTACGGTCACCAAAGTATTCATTGTATTGTACCGTACTCAAAATATTTTCAAGCCTGGCATCCCGCTCAGAACAAACACCGTTACAAAGTTCATTTATTTTATCCTGATTACCTGCATACTGTGTTTCGATTGCTAACATACGCTTTGCTACATCAAGATTAATTTCGCTTACTTTCCTTGACTGATAGTTATTCAGGCCCAGGTCCCGAATCATCTCGTTCGAAAGATTTGTAGCTCTCTCCTGAGCCGAGATTACGGGTGTATCCTGTGCCGAGGCGGCAAAAGCACCACTGAATACCATGCAAGTCATTATCAATAGTTTCTTCATAATTTATTTCTTTCTATAGTTCTAGGTTCGTTCGGTTTATAAGTATCAAAACGCAGGTTGATGTGAAAAAATTCCAGCCTTTGTTGTATCACTTTAACGCTTTATATAGTGCAGATATTATGCCAAAAAAGCCAATTTTAGCTAAAAAAACGGCTTTTTCTTGTATTGCTAAACTTATTACTTACCACTCATTTTTCCACATCATAGACTCAACCGGCTTCATGGTTCGGTTGTTATATTTAGCGTCTTCTTTGGTGTTATAGTAGTTTTCAATGCCGCCTTTTACTTCAAAATATATCAGCTGCCCGATAGGCATGGCATAGTATACCCTCACCGGGTGCGAAACAGAAATTTCAAGCGTCCAGGTGTTACAGAAACCTACATCTCCTTTGCCTGCTGTGGCATGAATGTCTATACCCAAGCGGCCCACACTTGATTTTCCTTCGAGAAAAGGTACATGGGCATGTGTTTCTGTATACTCCAGCGTTACACCCAGGTACAGCGTTCCCGGCCTGAGTACGTATCCTTCTTCCGGGATTTCGGAAATGTCTATTTCATTATGCTTGCGGGCGTCCAATACTTCATCTTTGTAAGTGGCCAGGTAACGTCCCAAATGCACGTCGTAGGAGTTAGTGCCCAGGCAGTCGCGGTTAAACGGCTCTACCAGAATTGTCCCTTTGTCAATCTCAGCTAAAATCTGCTTATCTGTTAATATCATGGTGTGGCTAAAAAGTAGTCTGTAAAATAAGCAAATGTGCAGCTATAAGACAAGGTTTGCTGAAAGTTGCTGTGTAGTATGGTTGCATTCCGGCTGCTACAATGAGTAGCCCAATGCCAAAGACACCTCTGCAACCTGTATGAGGATACATGAAAAAGGAGCAGCACCTGTAGTGGTTGCTGCTCCTTTTTCATATTAATTCTACTTTTAAATTATACCTGATGCGCTTCCTGTAGGGCCTCCAGGTTTGCCTGTACGTACTGTTCTACAAGGTCTTCTGTTATAGCTGTAGATACAAACAGCGCCTCATACTGAGAAGGAGCGAGGTAGATGCCTCTTTGCAGCATACTGTTAAAGTAGCGCCCGAAAAGCGCCGTGTCAGATGTTTTTGCTGCGTCAAAGCCTGTTACCTGCTCCTGTGTAAAGAAGATGCTGAACATAGATCCGACACGGTTGATGGTATAGTTCAGGCCCAACTGCTGCATGTTCTGCTGCATTCCCGCTACCATGCTGGCAGTAATACTATCTAACTGGGTATACGTCTCCGGGTGTTCTTTCAGGTACGTCAGCATTGCCATTCCGGCTGACATGGCGATGGGGTTGCCTGATAGGGTGCCGGCCTGGTAAACAGGACCCGCGGGCGCCACGAAGTCCATTATCTCTTTCCGGCCACCATAGGCGCCAACAGGCATACCGCCTCCAATAATCTTGCCCAGCGTGCTCATGTCTGGAGTAACGCCATACAATTCCTGTGCCCCACCCGGAGCGAGTCTGAACCCTGTCATCACCTCATCAAAAATCAGCACGATGCCTTCCTGGTCGCACAGGTTGCGGAGGCCTTGCAGGAAGCCCTGCCGGGGTGTTACCAGCCCCATGTTACCGGCAACCGGTTCTATAATGATGGCAGCTACCTGGCCTTTGTTGGCGTCAGCGAGCATCTTCACAGCGTCCAGGTTGTTGTATGGTGCTGTGAGAGTATCGTTGGCAGTCCCTTTTGTCACGCCGGGACTATCAGGAACACCCAAGGTGATGGCACCACTGCCTGCGGAAATCAGGAATGAGTCGCCGTGGCCATGGTAGCAGCCCTCAAATTTTATTATCTTGTCACGGCCAGTATAGCCGCGTGCCACACGAATAGCAGACATAGTGGCCTCAGTACCAGAGTTCACCATGCGTACTTTCTCAATGCTCGGCACCATGCTCACAATCAGCTCCGCTATTTCAACCTCCTTGCGTGTTGGGGCACCAAAGGAGAGGGAGTAAGGAATTGCCTTCTGCACAGCCTCCTGCACCACTTCCGATGCATGCCCCAAAATCATAGGGCCCCAGGAATTTATCAGGTCCAGGAAACGGTTTCCATCTTCATCAAACAGGTAAGGTCCGTTGGCAGATACCATAAAACGCGGATTGCCTCCAACGGCTCTGAAAGCTCTTACAGGAGAGTTTACTCCACCTGGTATACTGTTTTGGGCACGTTTGAAGAGCTCGTTGCTAATTTCTGCTTGTATCATGTGTATCTTGTAGGTCAAAAAAACAATTTACTTAGAGAACCGGGTTTACCACCATAAGTTGCAGGTTTTCCAGCTTCGTTATAGGTACATACTGATTATCTGGCCTTACCTCGTTCCGGTTGTTCAGGTCTGTATAGCTTAAGCCAGGAAAAAATACGCCTAACTTCGTGCCGGACTGCGCCAACTGCTGATTAAACTGCGGACCATAGTTCTTCAGCATCGTGCCAAAGTGATACAGCATCTCAAAACCGGCATAAGCATATATAGAAGGCGGGAGGTTATACCGGCTGATGTACTGCTTCCTGAACCAGTCGTTGAGGGGGTTTGCCTTATTGAGATACTTCGGGCTGATGAAGTAGGCTTCCAGGTCGTCGAGCTGCCGCAGGGAAACCTGGTTGATATCCAGCCATTTGTCATAGGTGAGGAGGGGAAGCGTGCGCGCTGTGCCCTGCAGCAGGCTGGTAGCATTTACGGCTGCTGTCATCTTATCAGAGAAAACGGCCATGTGACCGGCATCCTGCAGGTTTAAGCCCCTGAAAGCAGCGGCAGTAGCAGCAGCCTGGCTTGAGTTGATCTTGTTAAAGGTTTTTACTTTACCTCCCAGCTTCTCGAAGTGCTCCCGGTAAAGGTTAGCAAAATGTGTGTCCTCTTTAGAGGCCTCGTATACTACTACAGCTGTTTTAGGAGAGAAGTTCTGATAAGCAAAAGTGGCCGCCTGCCTGGCCTGCGTTGCTATGGAAGACTCGAACAGGAACACATTGCCGTTGTCTTGCGCCATCTCCAGGTCCTGCGATAGCGGGTTGATGACGTTGATGTTGTTCTGAGCTGCAAAACGGGCCGCAATCTTTGCCGTTGATTTATAGATCGGGCCTATCAGGAGGTTCATCTGCTTCACCTCCGGCAGGTCCAGCACCCGCTTCACGCTCATGGTATCGGCACTGGTATCGTAGGTAAAGAGGTTAATGTCGATGCCCTGCTTCTGCAGCGAATCCTGCGCGAGCTTCATGCCGGCATACAAATCTGTCACAAACTGGCTTTTGCGGGCTGTCTGCTGTAAACCTTGGTTCAGCTGAAAGGGAAGGAGCAAGGCTACATTATAGCCCTGGCCACGCAAGGCACTTGCACTTAAATAACGGCTGCGGTCTAAGTTGTGTTTTGTTACAAGCCTCTCCAGCTTCTGTCGATCCTGCGGGCGGTACCAGCCCTGTATTAACTTGTCGGCATATACCTGAGCCACTGTTTTGTCATCATCGAAGCGCTGCAGCAGGCGTTCAAAGGCAGCTTTGTCATGGATTCTGTTCAGGTAAAACCGCTTCAGGCCCTGAGCGTCATTCTCCAGGGCAGAGCCCTTTAGCTCCTGCAGCTTGCTCAGGGCGCGTTCGTACGCTTCCTGCTCAAAAAGGACGTTGGCCAGCAGGTAATCTGCATCGGCCATACCGCTCCAGTTCGGATGCTCGTTCTGAAGCTGCTGCAGCATCTGGTAAGCCTCATCAGGCTTGTTGTTTTTTAAGGCAGCCAGGGCGTAGAAGTAGGAAGCTTCCGGGGCATAAAGGCTACGGGTGTCTGTAAGTGGCAGTAGTTCTGCCATTGCTAAATCGTACCGCTGCTGCTGCAGCAGGATTTTACCATTGTTGTAACTGGTGCTGGCATCCTGCACCTGCGCCTGCGCGGGCATAGCCAGTGCACTCAACAGCAAGAGGCCAGCTACTTTATTCCTAAAGCTTTGAATCATATTTATTGCTATCATAAAGGAGAAAAGACAAAAGAAAAGGTCCTGATAATGTGTCAGTTCTTTTTCCTTTGTCTTTGGTCTTTCTCTTAAACGTTATTCCCACTCAATAGTAGCAGGTGGCTTAGAGGAAATGTCGTACACTACGCGGTTCACTCCTTTTACCTTGTTTATAATTTCATTCGAAACATCTGCCAGAAAATCGTACGGTAAACGGCACCAGTCGGCTGTCATACCATCCACACTTGTTACGGCACGGAGCGCTACCACATGCTCATACGTACGCTCATCACCCATCACACCCACCGACTGCACAGGCGTCAGTATAGCTCCTGCCTGCCATACTTCGTCGTAGAGGCCGGCGCTTTTCAGGCTGCTGATAAAAATATGGTCTACCTGCTGCAGGATGTGCACCTTCTGCGGCGTAATATCGCTCAGGATACGGATGGCCAAACCAGGGCCCGGGAAAGGATGGCGGCCAATAATGGTTTCATCAATCTTAAGTGTTCTTCCTACTAAACGTACTTCATCTTTGAAGAGTGTGTTCAGTGGCTCCACTACCTGCAGTTTCATAAAATCAGGCAAGCCTCCCACGTTGTGGTGCGACTTGATGGTGGCAGATGGGCCGTTCACGCTCAGCGACTCGATGACGTCCGGGTAAATAGTACCCTGCGCCAGCCACTTTACGTCTTCTATCTGGTGTGCCTCGTCGTCGAATACCTCTATAAAGGTGCGGCCGATGGCTTTACGCTTCAGTTCAGGGTCTCTTAATCCTTCCAGAGCTGCATAAAACTTTTCTTTTGCATCAACACCCTTTACATTCAGACCCATGTGCTTATAAGAGTCAAGAACTGTTTCAAACTCATCTTTCCGCAGCAGGCCATTGTCAACAAAAATGCAGTACAGGTTCTTTCCAATCGCGTGATGAATCAGCATGGCAGCCACACTGGAGTCTACACCTCCTGATAAGCCCAGCACTACTTTATCGTTTCCTAGTTTCTCCTGTAACTGCGCTACAGTGGCTTCCACAAATTGCTCTGCTGTCCAGTCCTGCTGGCAGCCGCAGATGTGCACCACGAAATTTCGGAGCAGCGTTTTCCCTTCGTCTGAGTGTGTCACTTCCGGATGGAACTGGATGCCGTAGGTCTCCTGGCCGCGCAGTTTATAGGCTGCCACGCGCACACTTGGCGTGCTGGCGATGACCTCTATATTATCTGGTACCTCTTTTATGGTGTCACCATGCGACATCCAAACCACAGAACCCAGCGTCAGTTCCTTCAGCAGGCGGTCTGCGTTGTGCAGTTCGCTGAGGCGGGCACGGCCATACTCCCGAATGGTAGAAGGAGTTACGTCACCACCATGCTCATAGGCAATCAGCTGCGCACCGTAGCAAACGCCTAAAACAGGTTGTTTGCCCAGATAATGGCTTAAATCAATGGTAGGATGCTCTTCGTCGCGTACTGAGCAGGGGCTGCCCGAAAGTATCACGCCTTTCACCTCTTCTGTAAGGGGCGGCACATTGTTGTAAGGGTATATTTCGCAATATACATTTAGCTCGCGCACCCTTCTGGCGATAAGTTGGGTGTATTGGGAGCCAAAATCGAGAATGAGAATTTTTTCTGGCATGTGCAAAGGTAAGGTGCTTTTACAGTTTTTGCCAATTTAATTAGACAGAAGCGTCCCTGTTGGCTTTGCTTTGTTAAAATAGCACCCGGTAGGAGAGTGGTTTTGGGTTAATTAATGTAAAAGCGTAAGGCAGAGGGAACATTTTTTAAATTTTTATACTGGTTAATACCCCTGATTCTGAACGTTCTAGGGCTTTAGGTGCATGAAACAGAAATATTTTAACTATCAGGATTTGCACTGAATGACTTTTTGTGTAATTTTGCAACGGCAAATCGGCACGGCCAGCTCCTGCTGAACTCCCCCAGGACCGGAAGGTAGCAAGGGTAGGCGGTTGAGCGGCGCGATGTCGGTTTGCCACTTTTTTTTGCCCTTTCCGCAAGCTTTACGCTTTCTCCCAAATTTCCCTGCTTTACTTTCCTGATTGTCAATTAATGCGTTAGATTTGTAAGTAAATCAACATTCCAGCATTATGAAATTTTTTATCGATACTGCTAACCTGAATGACATACAGGAAGCATACGACATGGGCGTACTGGACGGTGTGACCACCAATCCATCCCTGATGGCGAAAGAAGGAATCTTTGGCCACGATAACGTGATGGCCCACTACAAGAAAATATGTGAGATTGTAGATGGCGACATCAGTGCTGAAGTTATCGCAACTGAATTTAATGAGATAGTGCGTGAAGGAGAGGCTTTAGCTGACCTGCACCCGAATATCGTGGTAAAAGTGCCAATGATTAAGGAAGGCATTAAGGCTATCCGTTACTTCAGTGATAAAGGCATCAAGACGAACTGTACACTTGTGTTCTCTGCCGGTCAGGCTTTACTGGCTGCAAAAGCAGGTGCAACCTATGTGTCTCCGTTTGTTGGCCGCCTTGATGATGTGTCCACCAATGGTCTTAGCCTGATTGAGCAGATTGTTCAGATATATGATAACTATGGCTATCAGACTGAGGTGCTTGCTGCCTCTGTTCGCCACGTGATGCACCTGGTGCAGTGTGCTGAAATCGGCGCCGATGTGGTTACTTGTCCTCTGTCTGTTATCACTGGTCTGCTGAAGCATCCGCTTACCGACAGCGGTCTGGCCACGTTCTTGGCTGACCACGCCAAAGGAAACAAGTAATTTTAATTACGAATTACGGATTACGAATTAAGAATGGGTTGTATAGCACACACATAACGCTTTATAAACCAATCTAATTCGTAATTCATAATTCTTAATTCGTAATTATCCAGATGTACATCATCAAAGTTAAAGGCAAGGCCAAAATTCCGGATTACATCCAGCTGCGTGACAGCAACTTTGTGCTGATTGCTTATTTTAGGTCTGACCGCCCGCTCAAGAACCTGGACCGCTATGGGCTGGAAGGGAAAGAAGATGCCCTGGCAGCCGTTATTGCATCGCTTGAATTCGGCAAGCTGCAGAAATTAGAAATTTAAGATTTTATGGATTTTTCCTCTAGCCCTGTAGTGTCGCTGCGCGATGTTGCTGTATACCAGGACGTAAACACCATTCTCAGCAATGTGAGCTTTGATGTTGACAAAGGAGAGTTCGTGTACCTTGTAGGGCGTACCGGAAGTGGCAAAAGCTCCCTGCTGAAGACGCTTTACGCTGACCTGCCGCTCCTGGCTGGACATGGATCTGTCGCAGATTTTAAACTAACAAAGCTTCCACGTAAGCAGGTGCCTTACCTGCGCCGTAAGATTGGCATCATTTTCCAGGATTTCCAGTTGTTGTTCGACCGCTCCGTAGCTGACAATCTTTCGTTTGTGCTGCGTGCGACGGGCTGGAAGGATAATTCCAAAATCAAGCAGCGCATTTCTGAAGTGCTGATGCGGGTAGGATTGGATTCTGCCGCAAACAGGATGCCGCACCAGCTTTCTGGTGGTGAGCAGCAGCGCATTGTTATTGCCCGCGCCCTGCTAAATGAGCCTGTTATTCTCTTTGCCGATGAGCCTACCGGAAACTTGGATCCGATGGTGGCAGATGGCATCATGAGCCTTTTCGCTGAAATAAACAACAGTGGCACGGCTATCCTGATGGCAACGCATAACTATGAAATCATTAACCGCTATCCGAAGCGCGTTTTGAAATGCATAGAGGGCAAAGTACTTGATTCAAAAGTGCAGGAATTTTCCCTGATAAACGGCTACCACTAAGTCTTTTCCTGAAGCTGAGGCTGCTTTTAATACTGTACAAAAAAAGCCAGGCAAATAAGAATTGACCTGGCTTTGGTATTTTTTGCTTTGTGACTATACGTTACCAATGTTTGCTTCTTCTCTTATCTGCAGGTAGCGGTTTTTGGCCTGCTGAATAGAGTTCTTTACAGGTGCCTGCAAGTCCCCTTCAATGGCTTGGTATCGGTTATTCAGGGAGTTCCACCAGCCTTCAATCTGGTTCCAGTCGCGTTGTTCGTACTCTCCAACGTTTTCTGAAAGCGTCGATATAAAGCGGTCGTATACATTGCCGATATTCTCAGCGGTAATATCACTCATATCCAAGTTTCTTATTTCTAAGCCGAGCAGGTCGCGGCGGAGTGTTTTACGCCTTTCCACTTCCTCATACTGCCGCTCACGGCGCTGAAGTGCCTGATTATACCGTTCGTCTAACGCCTCTACTTCGGCACGCTCTGTTTCATCCAGGTCCTCCAGGTTTTGAACAACTTCTCTGCGCTCATCATACATTTCCTGCAGGTTCAGCTTTTCAGTTTCCCAGCGCGAGTCATCTTCTGCAGATTGTTCCAGTGCCCGCATTTCAGTTTCTGTTAAGCTGTCCTGCTCAAACTCGGTTACATAGTTGCGGTATTCGGCAATGGCCTGTTCTCCTTCAGTAGCTGTCTCCGCTCTTTGTCCATCACAGGAGAATAGCAGGGGAAGGCAAAGGCACAATAACAAGTGTCTAAATTTTATCATAGTTTTCAGTTTTGTCTTAGGTTTTTTTAACGCGGTGCTGGTCTATGTGGTTACGGGGCCGTACTTCCTAAAGAAAAAGAGGCAGCAAAACCCGGATTAGTGTTTTACCCACCGGATAGTTAAGTTTACCTAAACGCATAACAGCCCAACCCACATGGAAGATATCAGAATGACAGCCACCAAAGCGCCTTATGCAAAGCTAAAGCAGGAGTTGGATGATGCCTTTAGTGCTGTTATGGAGAGCATGAACCTAGAGGAGGGGCCGCAGGCACAGCGATTTGCTGCATCTCTCGAAACTTATCTGCAGGTGCCCCTTGTGGTGCCCTGTGCCAGTGGAACGGAGGCGCTGCGGTTCGCTCTCTCGGTGCTACAGTTGCCAGCTGGCGCAGAAGTAGTAGTACCTGCTTTCGGGGATGCGTCCGTGGTGGAGGTGTTGCTGCAACTCGGATTAAAGCCTGCTTTTGCAGATGTGGACGCCGCTACCTTTACGCTTACTGCTTCCTCTGTTGAAAGCGTTTTGTCTCCTCACACAGCAGCAATTTTTGCCAGCCATCTTTTTGGCCAACCTGCTCCCATGCATGAACTGGTGCAGCTCGCACAGCAACATAAAAAATGGTTGATAGAAGATGCTACCCAGGCACTCGGGGCTGCCTGCGAAGGTCCGGATGATGTTCTGGTGAAAGCGGGTGCTATAGGGCATATCGGCCTGATGAGTTTCTTCCCGACTAAACCTATACTTAGTTCAGGTGAAGGAGGAGCTGTTATAATGCATGATAAGGAACTAACTGCCAAACTGCAAGGGAGAAATGACCGGCAGCATTTAGTTGAGTTTACTGACAGCCGACAAAGGCTTGGAGCTTTGGATGCCGCTATGCTGGATGTGAAGTTGAAGTATGTTGATGCTTTTAATGAGGGTAAAGAAAAGGTAGCCCGATACTATGATGCTGCTTTTGCTGATACGGAACTGGTACAGACTCCTTACCGTGCCTCCTACGGTTCGCACGTGTTTCATCAGTATACTATAAAGGTTACCCTGGATATAAGGGACGGGCTACAGGAGTATCTGAGTAATAATTTTATTCCAAGTGCAGTATACTACCCGGAGCCACTGCACCTGCTTGCCAATTTCGCACATCCTAGTTGTAAAGCGGGCGATTTTCCTGTTTCAGAGGAGCTTTGCAAAGGCGTGCTTTCGCTACCGATGCACACAGAACTGAAACAGGAACAGCTGGAATATATATGCCACCATGTGCTTGTTTACTTAACCCAGCTTGCTTGAAGATGTGCTTACAGGCTGATGCACAAGAAATCGCTGCCTACAGGTTATAGCCTCCATCCTGTCAGTCCATAAATTACCTTTCTCAGCCAGTCATTCATCTCAGGGTATATTTTTAAACCTATGCTCAGGCTACCGTAGATAGCAATAATCAGGAGAGAGCGCAACACCATATCTATAAATACATTCTGAAGAAAAGGAACCAGGTACGAAACACCCAATGCAACTGCCGCTATGACTACAACCTGAGCAGCAGCCCAGGAAAATGGTTGTATTCTATAGATGAACTGCACGAAGAACAGGCGGGTGACATTCATGAAGATATAGGAGAGCATAGAGGCAAAAGCTGCTCCGTTGATGCCGTAGCGGGGAATAAAATACCAGTTCGTACCGATGGTGAGTGCAGCCAGCACGATGTTGAAGCCGAGGTCCCAGCGGTACTTTTCAGAAGTCGCCAAAATTACACCGTTCAGACTGGTAGCCAGATCCACAATACGGGCAATGGAGAGAAAGAGCACCACGTATTTTCCGGCTCTGTATGTCTCCGGCATAAATGAAAAGAGGTTGTCAATATTCGCCCAGATGCCGATAAAGAGCAGCAGTCCCACAATCAGGTTCACCATGGTCACATGCCTGTACAGCTTTGCCATTCCAGCCATGTCGCTGTCTTTCCAGAAATCTGCCACCTGAGGAGAGGCAATTTTAAGTATGGACCTGGCTGGTACCAGAATAGCACTAGTCATGAAGAAGGCGGTGGTATATACGCCGTTGGCGCTCAAGCTGTAAGAGCTGATCATCACCTGGTCAACTGTGGTGATGATGGTCGTTGATAAGTTTCCTAAGAAAGTAAAGAAGCCGTAGTAGAGCATCTCCCGCATCGGGACAATGCGCAGGCCAGCCAGTGTGGGACGCAGGTAGAACTGCTTCAGCCAGATGGTATAAAAGAATAATCCCATTGCGCCGGCTGAGTTGAGGATAACGTACAGCAACACGAACTGCCTGAAATCCATAACACCTAATGCATAAACAGCTATCAGCAGTGTGGTAAGAATACGCAGCAGGAAGTCCTGCACGAATGAGGAAACGATGGTTTTGTACAAAGACCGCAGGTACGACGTGAACATGTTGTACAGCAGCGTAAAAAGCGCCAGCGGAATAATGTAGTAGTAGTATTCAAGTATCAGCGGCGATTTAGCCACATAGTATGTCACTACCAGCGGCTTCAGCAGCAGGTAAACCCCTGTTGCTACTGCAAAGCCGAGTACCGGTATAGACAGCAGCAGGAAAAGGAAACCATTGTGCTGCTTCGCTTTATCCCGGAAGTAGGGAAAGTAGCGGGTGCTCATGTTCACGAACCCCAGCGCAGAGAACTGCGCATACATCACAGATATGGTCAGCAGGAGGCGCGTGAGTCCTACCTCTGCTTCATCCAGGAAGTTAGGGAACAGCAGAATGGTGTTCACATAGCCGATTAAAATGCCGGCGTACGAGATGGCGGTGTTCCAGATTCCTTCGCGCTGTAATTTCCTCATTAACTCATATCAGAAAAGTAAAGGTAGCGGATTCTCACAATATAGGAGAAGGAACATGAGGGGAAGGCAGGTCGCAGAAGCTGTTACTTTACCACTTCAACCCAGCCTTTATAGACTTTCTGGCTGCGGCGGCTGGTAAAACAGTAATAGTAGGTGCCCGCTGACAAAGCTGATGCTGACCAGCTGTTGTCGTAATTGTCGTTCTGGTACACGGGCTTTCCCCAGCGGTTGTACAATTTTAATTGCAATGAGTTTGGCTCTACACCCTGCACCACGAAAAGATCATTTTTGCCGTCATCATTCGGAGTGATTATGTTTGGGATAACTGGGCATTCACCATTCGAAACTTTAACTTCCTTTACATAGCTGCAGTCGTTTATCGTGATGGTAACATAATAGGTTGCGGGTGTATATACAGTTATGCCTGGCGTAGACTGGCCACTGCTCCATTTATATACAGCACCTTCTGCCGTAGCATCGAGAATTACGGGTTCACCATAACAGGTAAAAACTTCTGTTGGAAGAGAAGTGACAGGTTCCATAGTGAAGGAGACCTGGATTTCGTCTTTTGCGGTGCAGCCTGCAGCATTGGTTACCTCAACAGTGTACGTTCCGCTCTTATTGACTTTAATACTGGAAGATGTTTCTCCTGTGTTCCATACAATTTTTCCAGTGCCTGTGTAGCTGGAGGTAAGTGTTGCAGTTGTACCAGAACATATTGAGGTGGGGCCACTTATTTCTACTGTTGGTGCAGCTTTACTTGTAGCGGCGAACTCACCATAGTTAGCAGATGAGTTATATAACATTATGGGTGACCCGGTAGTGTCTGCTACTAAATTCCAATTTGAGACTGTATTATCTGCCCTACGGTAAAGATTGCCTCCACAAGCCATACCATACTGCTTGAAGTATACCTTATATTTTTTGCTGGTGTCACCTACCTTAAATAAGCCATAGTATTCCCTTACCTCCTGTGGAGAACCGATACCATTTGTAGAAGCAGGAGGAGACTGAATAGAATACAGGTGAAAACCTTTTATAGCGGGATCAACCTTGAACACAGAAAAATTAGCATAGTCAGTAACCATTTCAAGAGAAGAATCCCACCTATTGGTATACCTGTAGACACTCTTGTCACCTATTGGTGCACCGGAAGGAACTGAAGCAACAGCCGGAGAGGTGTTAATGAGCTTCCCGTTCATTTTTAGGGGACTAGCATCAACAACTACGCCACCGGCAAGATTATCTAGCTTTAAATAAGCAACCAATCCCGGAGCATTAGCAGGTAGAGTTCTGCACATGTTCTGCCTAATTTCCTCTTCAGTGAGGGCTTTTTTCCAAAGTCTTACTTCATCTACCATACCTGTATAGTAGTGATTTCCCAAATACACGTAGTAGTAATTTCCTAACAAAAGTTTTTCATTGCTGTTTAAGACAGTGTTTGTATATCCCGTTACCAACTCATTTTGTAGTACGCCGTCTACATATATTCTCCAAGTCCCATTATGTACTACACCAGTTAAATGGTGCCAATTGTTATCCGCTACTATAGTAGTAGAGTATCCTGATATTCGATAGTTACCAGAGCCATCTCTACCTGCCAAACAAGCCTTTCCATTTTGAATCAGCAACTGAAAACCATTTTCTGTATCACGATCATATTTGCTTATTATGTGGTGATGCCCCATAGAGGTGGTCTTGATCCAAGCTTCCACTGTGACTTGATCTGTTATGCCCCTATTGGCGTTACTAAACTCTGCATATTCACTATTTCCACTTAGCTTTATAGCACCTAAAGCACCCTGCGCTGTGACCATAGAGGGTAAAAGCGTAATGAAAGTGAAGAGAAAAATGAAAATAGTAGAAGTTCTGTGATAGTTACTCATTTGTCTTTTATATTGACTGCCGAAGCCAAGATAAATAAAATATATAAATATTGGTATTTTATAACTGTAGAAAGGACTTGATTAAGTTCACTGCTATTTCTGAGCTTCTACCATCAAAGGCTGTACCGACAGTGGCGTTATAATATGTTGCTCTTCCGACCACATCTGGCCTGGAATGAATACGATCCTGCAGTAGTCGGAGAAGCACTTCGGAGTTTTCAGCTGTATCAACTAAGCCATGCTTGATATAGCCATAGTAGTCGGGCAAATTGTGAGAGGTGCTGAAGTCGAAGTAAATGGACCACACGTTTAGCAGCACAGCCTCCAGATGTATTCCAGATGTAGCGCTGATCTGTACATCTATCTCACGCAGGTATTCAAAAGTGGCAACAGTATGACTATCAGAGAGGCGTACTTTATCACTCAATGAAAGAAAAGCATTGAAATCACGTTTGTCACGGGGATGCGGGCGAACTAAAATCTGTAAATCAGGTAACCGCTTTGCAATTTGTTGCAGCAGTTTCTCCACCACATTAAGTTCATCCATGAGGTTGCATCCTATACCAATGGTGCTGATAATCTTGCTGCTGTTTCTATAGGGTACATATTTATCTGCTTTAGGCATACCCACCAGCTCCACTTGTCCCTGTACCGGACCGCAAAGCCTGTACTTGTCAAGCGAGTCCTGGCCTTCCAACAGGTTCAGGTTGAAGGAGAGCGGGGGAAAGATGGTGCTGACACTGGCGTGCTGTATGTATATAGTTTTAATGTTTAATGCTTTTGCTGCCAGTAGCATAGCGCGTGCATCTGCGTTATGGTCATTAGCAAAGATGATGGCAGCAGGAGAATATTTTTGTAATTTCCTGTAATACACTTCATAGAAACCTATGGCGTCGTAGAGCAAATCGAAAAAGCGGAGGGTATGCTTTTTTTTGTGTTTAAGAAAGTGCAGGAACAGGTAGGGAAACTTATAGTAGTAGAACAGCTTACGGCGCAGCGAGATCCTTTCGACTGAGGCTTTATATTTGCCAATGTGCTTACTCTGGCCAGCCACGAAAACGGTTTCAGGTAAACCCTGGTGCACAAACTGCAGGCTGTCGTAGTTGTTCTGACTCACCACATAAAGCCATACTTTTCCCAGTAGCTTTTCAGGGTTCTCCACCGACTGGAACAGGTTTCCGAATAACCGCAGAACGGTATAACCTGCCATGCGTAGCAGGCGCTGCAGTGAATTTAGAGGAGATGCTGCACTCTTAGCGCTTTCCGGCAGGTTGTAAAACCCTTCAGAAAAATGCATGTACAGGATGTTGCTATAGAGGGCGTACCATTGCTTCATGCATCACACCAGATCCCAGGACAGGGGAGTTCCCGCTTTTATATCCTGCTTTGCAATTTTACCTATCAGCCCCTCATAATACTTTGGAGCCAGCCCCAGCCCAGGACGAATGACGCGTATATTCGCCTCTGTAAAAGTCTCCCCTGCCTTCATATCTTCAGAAACATATACAGAGCGTTTAAAAAGGCGGCTCTTTTCCTCTGCCCGCTGTACCCCATACTGAATGTAGCCCAGTGCTTCCCAGGCCCTTTCAGTCTCTGTTACAAGAGAACGCAGTTCGGCAGGTTCCAGTGAAAAAGCCGCGTCCACGCCTCCGTCGGCTCTGCTTAGTGTAAAGTGCTTTTCAATTACAGTTGCTCCGAGGGCAACTGCTGCCACAGCGGCTCCTACACCCATGGTATGGTCAGAAAGCCCCACTTGTACACCAAATAAATCCCGCATATGAGGGATCGTTACTAAATTGGTATTTGCCGGCCTGGCCGGGTAGGTGCTGGTGCATTTGAGCATGATAAACTGCTCACAGCCAGCGCCACGCAATACACTTACTGCCTCGTCTAACTCTGATACAGTTGCTGCCCCTGTACTGATAATCACAGGCTTGCCCGTGGCCGCTACCTTGCGTATAAGCGGATGGTCTGTGTTTTCGAAGGAAGCAATCTTATAGGCTGGGGCGCCGAGTTCCTCTAACATGTCAACAGCCGTTTCATCGAAAGGGGAGGAGAAGGCTAAAATCCCACGCGCCCTTGCTTTTTCAAAAATTGGCTTGTGCCACTCCCAGGGTGTATAAGCTTCTTTATAAAGGTCATATAGTTCGCGGCCTTTCCATAACGAATCCTCATCCTCTATTGTAAAGGCACCAGGCAGCGTCATGGTATCGGCTGTATAAGTTTGCAGTTTAATGGCATCAGCGCCTGCGTTAGCAGCGGCATCTACAATTGCTAGTGCCCGTTCCAGCGACTGGTTATGATTACCCGACATTTCTGCTATAATAAAGGGCTTGTGGTTTGGTCCTATCATACGCCCGCCGATGCTTATTTCCTGTATCATACTTGAAGTCTATTTTCTGCCAGCTGCTAGGTCAACTGCAAAATGAAGCGGTGTGCCTGAGGGTGTTCCGGGTCTGGCTGTCCGTAATTGAAGCCCGCTTTTTCAAACGACCGAACAGAAGCAATGTTTTCGCGCTGCACCAACCCCTCTGCCTGCTCAATAGCAGGTAACTGTGCTTTAAGTGCTTGTAGTCCTTTCTGTAGTAAACGTAGCCCCAGACCCTGGCCACGAAAACCGGCATCTATCAGGTAGCTGATTAAGGCTCTTCCTTTACTAATGTTAAAGCGGATATGTGCAACAGGCTTTCCGTCTGCTTCTGCAATATACAGCAGGGTGTTCTCATCTTCCAGCACTGTGTTAAACCACAGCCTGTGTTTTTCAATGGTGATAGGGTTGGGGTTAAAAGAATTCTTGCGCACTTCCGGATCATTTGCCCACTCAAACAGCAGCAGCGTATCTTCCTCAGTAGCCTCTCTAAGGTATAAACCGGCACTGAGACTAAGCTTCCGGAACAACTGCTTCAAGCGTACGTCACTATGGCCGTCAAAGTGCTGCCGCTGTGTCTCAACCTGCTGATTAAAGTTTTTGCTTAGCCTGTTATTGTTCAGTATTTGGCTTGATTCCTGGTATTCATGGGCAATGCCGCTTTCAATCAGGAAGTTAAAGAGGCTTGCCTGGTTGTCGGCAGTTTGAAGGACAAAAAGAAGGCCTCCTACGGCAGCGTATTCATAGGCTACTCCGCTTGCAGAGGTAACAGCTACAGTACATTGCTGCATCAGGTCACGCATCTGCTCAGCAGGAAGGTTGTGGTGCAGGTTGATTTTCTTTTCTTCCTGTAGCCATGCCTGCAGTTCTACTAGGTATCGGTATGCTGCCCCCACTACTATCTCTATTCGAGCTATGTTATTGTTTTGAGCCAACTCCTTGGCTAGCTGTAGCGTTCGGTTCTTCGGGTCAGCTCCTCCCAGGCTCAGAAGTAAAGCAGGTTTACCTTGCTGTAATACTCTCACTTGTTTGGAAGCCTCCAGAAATGGAGGGCGCAGCAGCGCATACTTAGGCCCTAAAAGCAACCTGGTATAGGAGGCCACACTATACAAATGCGCTTTTACACCACCCGCCTGGTTAATAACCACTTCCGCTAAAAATTTGTAAGACTGGATATCATCTATGCAAACAAGTACACTTCCTTTCCCCTTGATACTTTCCTGATAAGCTGTATCAAAGTGATAACCGTCGAGCACCACCATTTCCGCGGCAGAAATATAAGCATCAAGCTCATGAATAAAACGTGTTTCAGAGGGTGCACACATCGGGAGAATGATAAGACCATGGCATGCCTTGCTGATTTGCAGCTGTAACTCTTTGCTTGGAGCCTGTACGGCAAACACACACTCAAACTCCTCCCTCAGCATGCAAACCAGCGACAGCGAACGCACAACATGCCCTAAGCCAATCTGGTTGTTGCCATCTGCCCTGAATATTATCCGACGCTTTTTACTCATATAATACCCTCTTTCATAGAATGGCTATACTTGATCTCTGCCAGCTTCCAGTCTGAAAGGTTATCTATGTCCTGAACTTCAAGCTCAGTTAGTTCTATGGCACCTGTGTTATCTGTAAAAAGCGCCTGCTTTTCCATAAATGTTTTCACGTTAAACCAGTAGAACTGACCTGCATCGTGAAAAGAAGCAGGTAAATCCTGGGAGCGGCTGAGTTGATGTTCTGGCCAGTTCATTCTTACCTTATGATTTTCGACTGAAAGGCTTCGCCAGATAGGGTAGCTGTACCGGATGATAGATAAAACAGTATCATACTGCCTTGCTTTTATCAGTTCGTAAGCTGCATTGATTGCTTTGACTTTAACAAGTGGCGCCGTAGGATAAAGGCAGCAGCCATAGGAAAAATTTTCTCCTGATGCAGCATATTCCTCCAGCACCTCTGACAGTACGGCTGCGGTGGTTGCTACATCATTGGAAGAAACACTGCTTCTGAAGAATGGTATTTTTGCACCATATTTTCTCGCTACTTCAGCGATTTCTTCATCATCGGTGGAAACCATCACTTCTCCAAAAAGACCTGATGCAAGGGCTGTCTCAATGGAATAAGCTATAATAGGCTTACCTAAGAATTCTTTGATGTTCTTGCGAGGTATACGTTTACTGCCTCCACGGGCCGGTATGATTGCGACACACTTCACTTTCCTATAAACTCTTTTACCTTTTGAATAACAAAAGCCTGTTCCTCCTGTGTCAGGGAGGGGTACATGGGCAGGCTGAGGCATTCTGCATAGTACTGCTCAGCTTCAGGGAAATCGCCTTTGCCGTGGCCCAGGCTGCGGTAGTATGGCATGGTGTGAACCGGTATGTAGTGCACCTGCGCAAAAATCTGGTGCTGGCGAAGGAAATCATACAGCCCCTTGCGGTCCTGTACCCGAATCACATAAAGATGATAAGCATGTCCTTTTTCACCCGCAGCGCCTAAGGCTGCTTGATTGATGTCTAAAATCCTAATGCCTTCTACTTCTTTAAAAGCCTCATCATAGATTTTAGCGATGCCTTTTCTCCTGGCCAATCCTGTATCAGCACGCTGCAGCTGCGAAATACCCAGCGCACAGAGCATATCCGGAATACGGTAGTTAAAGCCCAGTTCCTGCATTTCCATGTACCAGCCACCGTGGTTTTCCGGCATCTCGTCCGGGTCGCGGGTGATGCCGTGGGTACGAAGCCGCATTAATTTCTTGTAAAGCAGTTCATTATTGGTGGTAATCATTCCGCCTTCTCCGGTGGCAATGTGTTTTACCGGGTGAAAAGAGAAAATGGCTACGTCAGCATACTTTCCATTTCCGCACATTTGTTTTTCGTCCTTGCTGTCGTAGAAATAGCCACCTGGGGCATGGCAGGCATCCTCTATAATCCAGAGCCCATGTGCATCAGCCAGGGCTCTCAACTCTTCCATGTTCACCGGGTTGCCGGCAAAGTCTACGGGTATAATACCGCTGTAGTAGCCACGTGGCTGACTTTCCAGCAGCTGACGGACTTTGTCAGTATCCAGGAGTGCGGTATCCGGGTTGATATCAGCAAATTCTATTGTACCGCCGCAATAGCGCACGCAGTTGGCAGACGCCACAAAGGTGATAGGCGTTGTAATAACCCGCGACTCTTCGTTTACACCCAAAGCCAGCGTGCAGAGATGCAGGGCAGCCGTGCCATTTGAAACGGCCACTGCAAACTGAGCACCCACATATTCCGCAAAACTCTTTTCAAAAGCCGCAACTTTCGGTCCCTGAGTCAGGTAGTCTGACTGCAGCGTTTCTTTTACGGCTTCCATGTCAGCCTCTGTGATGTGCTGCCTGCCGTAGGGGATAGGCTTTTGAGGTATGTTTTCTGAAATCTGTGTCACGGGTGGTCGTTATTTTATATCCTGCTGCTTTACGTGTATCAGACACTAAACGCCGGGTCAACGTGCTGGCGTATTTCCTCACGCAGCTGCTCCACGCTAAGCCATTCTTCGTTCGTGCCTGAGTTATACTTGAAGCCTTCTTTTACCATCTTTCCGCCATGAGCCTTCAGGAAATCTTCCGTCGTCCAGGTAGGAGGGATGGCAGGAAGGATAACGTAGTATTTATCCAGTTCTACGGTGCTGAGAGAATCTGTTTCAGTTATCATCTCCTCATGCAGCTTTTCGCCTGGTCTCACGCCCACTACTTCCTGCCTGCAATCAGGACCTATCGCTTCGGCCATGTCGGTTATAACGTAAGAAGGTATTTTAGGCACGAAAATCTCCCCACCCCAATGATGCTCCAGAGCATGGAAAACCAGCTCTACCCCTTCTTCCAAAGATATATTGAAGCGCGTCATTTCCGGATGGGTGATCGGTAGTACACCCTCTTTTCTTTTCTTCATGAAAAACGGCACCACAGATCCCCGCGACCCGATCACGTTGCCGTAGCGGACAACAGAGAAACGGATATCGCGTTTGCCCTTCATGTTGTTTGCGGCTACAAACAGTTTGTCGGAGCACAGCTTTGTTGCCCCATACAGGTTAATGGGAGCGGCTGCTTTATCTGTAGAAAGGGCTACTACATCCTTCACCCCACAATCCAGTGCGGCATTGATGATGTTTTCTGCCCCCAGAATATTGGTCTTGATGCACTCCATTGGGTTGTACTCGGCTGCAGGCACCTGTTTCATGGCGGCGGCGTGAACAATAATGTCAATGCCTTCGCAGGCCCGCTTAAAACGCTGCCCGTCGCGCACATCCCCAATAAAATAGCGTATTGAATTGTACCTGCTATGGGGGAAAACCTGAGACATCTCAAACTGTTTCAGCTCATCGCGGGAAAAAATCACAAGTCGATTTATATGAGGGAAGCGGGCATAAACCATCTCCACGAACTTCTTGCCAAAGGAGCCTGTGCCACCTGTTATTAATATAGACTTGTTGTTTAGGTCTAAAGACATTCTGATATGTATGCTTTCTTTATACAACAGGTGTTTTCAATCACCTATTCAGCTGCAAGATACTCTTTTTTCAGCACTTCTTTTCTATGGTGCTGATGAGGCAGGCGGGTTATCTGCCCTCCATGAGCTGCTTTATTATCTGCGCCAGTTCTTCCGTGAGTGCCTGCCTGGAGTAACGGGCGTGGTTAATAGAGGGTAGATCCTGATTCGGGTTTATTTTCCAGGCGTTACTTACCTGTGTCATGTGGTCTACCATCAGGTCATAAGCTGTATAGTGGAAAAGGCGGCCGGCTCCGCACTCGTCAATAATGCGGTCGGTGTCGGAGTGAACGGGTCCCAAACAGACGATTGGCTTATTAGCTGCAAGATATTCAAACAGTTTTCCTGGTACGTTCGAGTAAAGTGTGTCCACATCTGCAATGGCCAGCAGCAGCAGCGTGCTTTCCATCAGATACCTGATGGCCTCCTCATGCGGGACATACGGCACAAATTCTGTTATACCCAGAATACCGGCTTTTTCTATTCGCTTCTTAACCCCATCTGATACCTGGCCCACAAAGCGCAGCTTGTAGTTTATCCCGCTATGCACCGAAAGCATGTGAGCCAGCACCTTCAGGAAAACATCAATGTTGTAGCTTTCCGTAATGGTGCCGACATAGGTAATAAGCAGTGTGTCCTGTGGCGGGTTGGAAGTTACCCTGAAATCTTCAGCATCATACCCATTCGGGATGACATGAATCTTGTTTTCACTAATACTCACCGGCTTGTTCAGGAAAAGGCGCTTGGTGTCTTCGCTGGTAACTATAATGGCATCCGCCTCCTCCAGTACCTCCTGCTCATACTTTTCGTCGAGGCGTTTGGCTAGGGCAGTATGGTGTAGCTGGTCGTAGTAATGTATATTGGTCCAAGGGTCACGTAAGTCTGCTATCCAGGGCAGGTTATACTTCTTCTTCAGTTTCAGGCCTATTAATTGTGTGGAGTGTGGTGGGCTGGTGGTAAGTATGGCTTTGAAAGAGCCATGCTGAAGTAGCTCTTCTGCTTTTCTCAAAGCATGTTTGTTCCAGCCGACACGTGCATCAGGTATAAACAGATTTCCACGTACAAATTTAAAGACCTTGTCTACCAGCGTATCTTTACCTTTCTGGTTTGCAAACCCGCTAAAGGGTATCTCTTTTTTGCCGGATAACTTCTTATAGTATTCGAAAGGCTCTGTGGTAGCTGTCCGGTATACCTTTAGCCCCTCCGGCACCTCTTTTTCAAAGGTTGGATCAAGAAGTGGGTAGGAGGCCTGTTTTTCATCCACAGTGAGAATGGTAGGCTGCACATTGAAATGGGGAAAATATTTGCAAAATTTTAATCCCCTTTGTACTCCAGGGCCACCGGAAGGGGGCCAGTAGTAAGAAATATATAATACGTCAGTCTTTTCGTTATTTTCCAAGGTAAATTCCTCTGCTTTGCTATCGTCTCAAATATAAAAATATTATTACGCACCTGCGCATTTGCTGTTTCTATATAAGTTTGCCTCCGCTGTGTGAGGATGTACAACTGAGCGGAATTGCTGTGACACGATTGGTGTTTATTCTATAAGCTCCGGTGGCAGCACCACAAGTATAGTATAAAACTGACAAAAACCATTTTTCAACTACTTTCAGTTGAACTTGTGATCAAGAATTCGTAATTAAAAGAGATAATGCTTATTTTTGTAAGTAAATCCAGAAATAGAGATGTTTGATAATTTAAGTAACAAATTAGACCAGGCTTTTAAAACACTTAAGGGCCAGGGAAGCATTACAGAAATCAACGTGGCGCAAACCATTAAAGAGGTGCGCCGTGCGCTCGTGGATGCTGACGTTAACTATAAAGTAGCCAAAACTGTAACCGATAAGATCAAGGATGAGGCAATGGGCCGCGATGTTTTAATCGCTGTGTCGCCGGGGCAGCTGATGGTGAAAATTGTACATGAGGAGCTGACAGCGTTAATGGGTGGTGAAAAGCAGGATATTAACCTGAAAGGTGACCCGGCTATTATTCTCATTGCAGGATTGCAGGGCTCGGGTAAGACAACCTTCACCGGTAAGCTCGCGAGTTACATCAAAAAGCAAGGCCGCAATGTGCTGGTGGCCGCCTGCGACGTGTACCGTCCGGCTGCTATAAATCAGCTGCAGGTGCTTGCAGGGCAGGTAGGTGTGGAGGCATATACTGAGCTGGAGAACAAAAATCCGGTGCAAATTGCCCTGAACGCCATTGAGCACGCCAAGAAGACAAATAAGAAAGTAGTCATCATTGATACCGCCGGCCGTTTGGCTGTGGATGAGGCAATGATGAAAGAAATAGCGGAGATAAAGAATGCTGTAAAGCCAACCGAAACGCTTTTTGTTGTAGACTCTATGACAGGCCAGGATGCGGTGAATACGGCCAAAACCTTTAACGAGCGCATCAACTTTGATGGCGTGGTGCTGACAAAGCTGGATGGTGACTCCCGCGGTGGTGCAGCCCTTTCTATCCGTGCTGTAGTAGAGAAGCCTATTAAATTTATCTCTACTGGTGAGAAAATGGAAGCGTTGGATCTGTTCTACCCGGACCGTATGGCCCAGCGTATTTTGGGTATGGGTGACGTTATCTCGCTGGTAGAGCGTGCGCAGCAGGCTTTTGATGAGGATGAGGCAAAGCGCATTAACAAGAAGATACGCAAAAACCAGTTCAACTTTGATGACTTCCTGACGCAGTTAGAGCAAATCAAGAAGATGGGTGACATCAAAGACCTTGTTGGTATGATACCCGGTGTAGGCAAGGCTTTGAAAGATGTTGAAATTGATGAAGGTGCCTTCAAACCGATTGAAGCTATTATTAAATCAATGACCCCTGCCGAACGCGAAAATCCGGATATGATCAGCGGTAGCCGGCGCCATCGTATTGCAAAGGGTAGTGGTACTGACGTGCAGCAGGTAAATAACCTGATGAAGCAGTTCAATGATATGCGTAAAATGATGCGTTCCATGAACAAGATGGCCGGTAAGCGCGGTGGCCTGGGTAACTTAGCTAATTTGATGAAGAAGTAATTCTTGTTCAGGAAACGTGTGAACATTATAAAGCAAAAGGGGCTGCACTTATGACAAGTACAGCCCCTTTTGTTTTACCTCAAAGGCAGGCATCTCCATTAGAAGTTCAGATTAAAAGGCTCAGCACAAATCTTTCTGGCCATCCACTTGAAAATGATTAGACGCTCCTCTCAATATCCTTTTTTGTTTTCGTTTTTCTCCCAGGCATCAAAGCCTTTTTTTGCTTCTTCCGGTAAGAGTTGTTGCATGGGTATTTTGCGTGCTTCTATCGGCTTTTCGATTTCATCATAGATGAGTGCGTCGTCAAAGCCAACGCGGGCGGCATCCTCGCGCGTGTTGCCATAGTACACATTCCTGAATCGGGCCCAATAGATAGCACCCAAACACATTGGGCAAGGCTCACAGCTGGTATACAGGTCACAGTCAGATAAGTCGAAGCTGCTCAACGCTGTTGATGCTTTACGAATGGCATCTACCTCGGCGTGGGCGGTAGGGTCATTTGATGCGAGCACATTGTTAAACCCACGTGAGACAATCTCTCCGTTTCGAACAACCACGGCTCCGAATGGTCCTCCAAATCCTTCTTCCATTTTTTCTACAGAAAGGCGAATAGCCTCTCGCATAAACTCTTTCCTATCCTTCATGTGCTTCCGTTTGGGTATGAATTACAGCAGGTTCTTTTAATTTAAAAATGAGCTAAAAATGCCATCAAATAGGTTCTTCTTTATTTACCTATCCATATACATCATCGTATCATTAAGAACCTGTCCTGCTTTTATACTGTGATTTTTCCATCTGTTTGCCTCCTATACGCAACACGGATAAACATGTGGCACCTTCTTTTGTGCCACCTAAAGATATTTCAGTGCAGGATACTGTTGCTATACTATAAATAATTGGTTGCTACGTGAGCGAATTTTATAAGAAGGGTAATTTCAGCCGGTAAAACCTGTAGAGCCAATACTGCTGGTGCTGTAGTCCTTGTCTGAATGATTCAAGTTTCCGGCAGCTGGTTGGCATTTATATTTAGTACATAACAGAGTCAAAAAAGCAGGAGAAACGGGAGATAAACGAGATCAGGTGCCTGAGTAGTTTGCAGGTAGGGAATATGGAGGGACCCGTAAAACTAGGCGACATGGCTTACAAGTGGCAAATCGGGAAGCAGAAATCACGTCAACTCACTCCAAGTCAACATGAATTTGGAGACCAGAAGCTGATTTTTGAACCGTCACCTCGAACGATTTTACTCAAAAATAGCTTACTCGGCACTTGTGCTTTTTATCGCATACTCGCCGTGTAAGCTACTACATCTTTGCGCTCTTCCTTAAAAGAGGTAGTTGAGTGGTGTTCTTCAACTATACTTGTTCTACGTGGCAAATCTTCAATAGTTTACGGTGCGCCTTTTTAACTATAGGCCATAAGTGATTTACCAACAGGGTTATAGCAAGACATTTAGCGTATAATATCTAATGAGGAAGCACTTGCGTATTTATGGCTGAGATTAAATTCGAACAAAAAAACAAAATCATGAAAAGAGAATTCAAGCTGTATTCGATGCTCACACTGTTTATTTGCCTCATGGCTTTTAGCAGTTGTACCACTACGAGAGAGCAGGAAATAGAAGATGAATTAGGCGAGTTCAGAACCTGGGTAAGCAAGGAAACCTCCCAACTAGCAAATAAAACCGAAGAAGACTGGAAAACCGCAAAAGAAGACTTCAGGATGCGCACGCAGGAACTCGACCAGAAAGAAGACCAGTTCACTGAGGAGCTGAAGGCAGAGTACCAGCAACTGAAACAGGAGTTTACTGAGGCTGACGAGTCTTATGAAGAGGTGCGTATGCAGGCGAGAAAGTCGGAGTGGGAGCGAAACCTCCTTGGCCGTTGGGCTGACAAGGCCACCATCAACGCAGCCAATGTACGGGAGGCTTACATTACCTTTATGGATAATGTGCGTGCGAAGAATGAAAACTGGACAGATGCCGACTGGGATATGGCAAAGTTAGTGCTGGAAGAGCTAAATGAACGGAAAAGTGAGATAGAGGGCAACATTGATACGGATACGGAGGTAAAAATCAAAGCTTTGCAAATGGAATTCCGCACACTGGAGACAGCTGCTGACATAACCGGAGATTAAACAATTATCCGACCCTCCTGGGCATTACCGTAAAGTATTGACTTCCCCTCCTGATGGCGGTAGCCACTATACCAGGCTAGCAGCGCATCAAATTGGTGCCAGTTTTGAGGTACTACCTTTAGTTGAAGATTAAAAAGGTCCTGCAGTGCCTCTGCGAAAACGGGGAGTGCTGCAGGACCTTTTTTGTAATCTGGCAGCTCTGGCAGCAACAGTCTGGCGAGTGCCGAGGGATACGTTTCTATTACGCCAACGCCCTTTTCTGCTAACTGTACCCGTAGCTTTATGGCTCGTGCCGTCAGGGCGCCGATAAACATAGGTGACATTGCCTGTAACTCGCGGTCAGCCTGGCGGTAAAAATAGTCGGAGTCAGGGTTGTGAGTTTTCTGTATATATACTTTGGGCAGCGTTAAAGGTGCATCCAGATAAAGTGTCTTAGGCTGTAGCTCCTCCACAAGTTCCAGTAACCATATATCTGAATCCTGCCCCTTAGCAGTTTGCCACACCTGTAGCTGTCCATTAATCAGCATGGCTGCCGCCGTGGTGCCTGCCAATTTTGCGCCAAAGTCCACGCCCATGTGCTGTAGCTCCTCTTCGCTCATCATTCTTTTCTTCCTGCATTGTGCCTGTAAATGCCAATTGAAACGTGGCATTTACATTTATTCTGATAAGATATTTACGAATAAAGTAGAAGTTCAACTTGAACAGTCAGGACATAAATTTAATACTCCGGCAGAAGGTATTTCTTCAGCTTCACAGTGAGTTGCTATATACTACCGTAAATGGTGTTGCCCTACCTTACTTTTCGGGAGAAAGCACAGCAAGCTTATGAGATGATGTAGCCGGAACCGGTTGAAGCCGATAGCTCTGAACCATTTTTTTATGCAGTGTTTCTGCTCCCCAATAGCCACTGGCTATGTTACGACGGATAGTATAAAGTGGCTTTTCATCGTCCATACTGTTGGCCAGTTGGAATGCTGCTGTAATGCCACGCTTCTCTAATTCAGGTATGGCTTCTTTATTCCAGAGCCCAAACGGATAAGCAAAATAGGTTACCGGTTTCCCGGTAATATCCGCCAGTACTTTACCCGGCTTCTCGACCTGCGTCACCCAAGCCTCACCTTTCAGTTTCTTCACGTTCTGATGATCCCAGGTATGGCTTCCTATGGCGTGTCCGCGATCTGACAGATCTTTAACCTGCTCTCTGCTCATATACCGCGGGCGGCCCAAAGAGACTGTCATCACAAAAAACACACCTTTGAATCCGTGTTTTTCCAAAGTCGGTGCAGCAACAGTATACTGGTCAAGGTTGGTATCGTCGAAGGTAAGCATGATGGGCTTCTCAGGTAAGGGAGCACCTGTTGTCAGGTATGCCATCAACTGATCAGGCACAATAGTGTGGTAACCGCTATCTGCCAGCATTTTCATGTGCTCTTCAAAGCGGGCAACGGGCACAATATAATCCTTGGCCTGCTTCGAATCAGAATCTTTCCAGTCACGGATCTGGTGGTAACAAAGGATGGGTACCTCTGGGCGTTCCAGAACTGTTTTAGCATCAACCTTTAGGTCTATAACCGGAACAACACTAGCAGAAGATGTCTCATTCACTTCGGGAGGAACAGTACTGGCTGCTGTGCGTGTGGCGTTCGTGTCGGGTGGTGTAGCGGCAGTTATTTTTTGTGTTTTAACCTCACCGCAGGATGTAAGAATGAAAGTAGCGGAGGCAGTAAATGTGCATAAAATGCGGGCGATATGCGTAGTCATATTATTATTGGAATATGATGTAAAATACGCATTTCTATATATCTGCAGCCTGATTCAGGAATAAAATTTTGATTTAATTTAGCTCTTCTACTATAAAAGCTCAGTTGTTTTAACACAAGAAGACAAGTAACTTTTATATAGTTCCGGCTGCTACTGTATGGTAAAGAGGGGCCTGCTGAAAATGTGCTTTGTGGCTGCTCAAACTCCCGCCTTCGCTTCAGTTGGAGAACATGCTATAATTGCGGGACTTGAAGAGTTCTGAGGTGATAACAGGGAGGGTTTGGAAGAATGGTTTCAGCAAAAAACTACTGAGATGTTATTACTTTCATACCATGCCCGAAGCAGACGCTTGTTTATACAAGTTATACCATATTGGTGCTGCCAGGCATGTGCAGAAAGCTGATGGTGAAATTTAGCTTTAACAAAGGGCTAAGAAATTAACTGATGCTTCAGTTGCTGTATTATTCTGAGGTGATGGTCAAAGTGATCCTGCAGAAATGTCAATGTTTGGGGTAATGTAAGAGGTCCTGCAAAAGGGTGCTTAAACAGACACTTATCCAGCAATTCATCAGGTGTTTCTGTCAGTACATCTTCTAAAGTAAACCGTACATCGTCCCACTCTTTTCGCAGGTCTGAAAGCACGGCTGTATCTGGAACAGTGGCTACAGGAGCAGGGGCTTTGTATTTGCGGCCAGACTGCAGCGCCAGCTTAAGCAGGAACGACTTAATGTAATTAGTAAAGGAAGAGGAGGCTAATTCCTCTTTTTTCCTCAGCTTATGTTGCACAAAGCCCATTGTTACTCTATCCACCAAAATCAGGTGTGCCACATGCTGGATTATTGACCATTTTCCTTCCTGGGTCTGGGTGTTCAGCAAACCTTCATCAAGCACTTCCAACTCATCCAAAAGCAGGTTTCGTGATTTCTCCAACCGAAGGTATTTCGCTTCAAGTTTTAAATTCATAAGCTCAATATGGCTATAAATCTCTGTACTCATGGTCTCGAAAGGTAAAAACATTGTTTAAAGCTACCGTTATTCTAGATAAAGTCAATGCAATATATAGTAAAAACTAACGTAGTATAATTGTATTTTATGAGTATTCACCAAATTCATGGTTTAGTGATTAATTGCATTATTAAAAAGCTATTTTAACTTAGAACATTTGTTCCGAACTTGCATCAAACCGACCTTACAAAATGGAAAAAGACCCTATAGGACTAGCTTTAGCAGATTATTTGAAAGGGGCGAAAGATGCTGAAGTGGTGGTTGCCAGTAACCTGACCGAGGATGATGTGATTCCGGTGCATTATCTTTTCCGAAGTCTAAAGGAAATGCCAAAGCTGGAGCTAATTGCATTGGAGGCCTGCAAGGGGGCTGTATTGGACGTAGGAGCAGGGGCTGGTAGCCATACCCTTGAACTACAAGCGCGTGGGCAGGAGGTAACGGCGTTGGATGTGTCGGCTGGGGCTGTAGATGTGATGCGGCAACGGGGAGTGAAGCAGGTGCTGCATCAGGATGTGCTTGCGCTGAAAGGACAACAGTATGATACGCTTTTGATGCTGATGAACGGTATCGGAATTGCAGGTACCCTGGTGGGGCTGGAGCACTTCCTGGAGCATGCTAAAAGAATTTTGAAACCAGGCGGCCAGATATTGCTGGAGTCATCTGATATTCTGTACATGTATGAAGACGAAGAGGGAGGCGTTTTGCTGGACCTGAACGCGGGATACTATGGTGAAGTAAAATATAAAATGCATTACAAAGAGGCGGAAAGCGGGTGGTTCGACTGGTTATTTGTTGATCCTGCAATATTGGAAGACTATTCCACTCAACATGGCTTCACTTTTGAAATTTTGTATGAAGGAGAGTTTGGTGAATACTTGGCATGCCTGGTTCTATCCGAAGTGTAGCAGCATTCCTTCCATTTTGACTTTCTTTATAGCTTGTTATACCATGACAGAATCGCCCTTCCCTTTTGTGCCCTACCATCCTGTATATTTAACAGAGGAAGAGACTCTGCAGCGCGTGCGGGAATTTTACCAGTTGATGGATAAGCGCCGCACAGTCCGTGACTTTGCAGAAAAGCCAGTTGCAAAGGAAGTGATTGAACAGCTCCTTCTAACAGCCTCCACTGCACCGTCTGGAGCACATAAGCAGCCCTGGACTTTTTGCGTAGTTGCTGATCCGTCACTTAAAAAGCAAATAAGGGCAGCCGCCGAGAAAGAGGAGTATGATTCTTACCATGGCCGCATGACGCCGGAATGGCTGGAAGACCTGGCGCCCTTAGGCACAGACTGGCAGAAGCCGTTTCTGGAAACTGCGCCTTACCTGATTGTGGTGTTCAAGAAAGCGTATGATTTTAGGCCGGACGGCACAAAGCGAAATAACTATTATGTTTCAGAGTCGGTTGGTATTGCCTGTGGTTTTCTGATAGCAGCCATTCAGCAGGCAGGCCTTGTAACCCTCACCCATACTCCTAGCCCGATGAATTTCCTTACAAAGCTGCTGAAGCGACCGGAAAACGAGCGTCCATTTTTACTTTTGCCTGTAGGTTATCCTGCCGATGCGGTACGGGTACCTGATCTGAAGCGGAAGTCCCTGGAGGAGGTGTCGGTATGGTATGATCAGAAGCCCTGTTAAAGCGTTTCCCCTTCATTTCATCGTTTATAAATTCACCTATCGGACATTGTGCCGTAATAGAAAAACTGATGCCTGCTGTTTATTCGCATTCAAGAAGCTTCAACAGGCGTGAATTTTAAATAGCTATTGCACATGAAACAGGGATTTTTAACAACTTGGGACATCATCAAGACAACCTTCAAAGAGTTTGCAGATGATAAACCCCTTGATTGGGCAGCCATCATTGGCTTTTATACTATCTTTTCCATGCCTGCAGTGCTGATTATACTTATCAGGATTGCAGGTGCCGCTTTTGGCGAGGAGGCAGTAAGGGGAGAAGTGGTGCAGCAGGTTGGCGGAATAATTGGCCGCAACAGCGCGAAGCAGATCCAGAGTATTATTGAGAACGCCAGCCAATCAGATTCAACAACCATCGGAACTATCATCGGTATTGCTACTATGGTTTTTTCTGCCACAACAGTTTTCGTGGCCCTGCAGGACTCCATCAATGCTATGTGGGAGGTAAGGGCGAAACCAGAGCGAGGCTGGCTGAAACTCATCATAGACAGAGTGCTTTCTCTGGCGCTTGTTGTGAGTTTGGGTTTCCTGTTGCTGGTGTCGCTTTCTGTAGACATTGTATTAGGTGTAATAGATGACTACCTGCGGCAGAAAGTGACAGGTGTAGCCGTCTATTTTATGACTGCCGCCAATGTTACTGTTTCTATTTTTATCAGCATTCTCATTTTTGCAGTTATTTTTAAAGTGCTACCAGATGCAAAGATAAGGTGGCGCAATGTATGGGTGGGTGCTGCTGTAACCGCAGTTCTGTTTGTGCTGGGCAAATTTGTTCTAAATATTTACTTTCAGCACGATCCGCTTACAGATTCTTATGGCGCCGCCGGTTCATTGGTGCTTATTCTGGTGTGGGTTTATTATGCCTCCGTTATTTTTCTGCTAGGAGCTGAGTTCACTCAAGTGTATTCTAAAGTGCACGACAAGGGCATCAAACCGCAGGAAAACGCAGTGAGAGTGCGCACAGAGGAGATAGAATCAGAAGATTAGGAACGGGTTGATGAATGAGATTAAAAAGCAAAAGCGAAGCTCTTTATAGGAGCTTCGCTTTTGCTTTAAGGAGCGAAACAGCTTAATTAAGCTTGCTTCTGATACATGACTTGTTTCACGGCGTCAATCGTGCGCTCTATGTTTGGAAGTGAGGCTTCTATCAAAGTAGGAGCGTAGGGAAGCGGTACATCGCGGCAGGTCACGCGCTTCACCGGGGCATCCATATAGTCAAAAGCATTGCTTTGGATGTGGTAAGCCAGTTCAGCAGAGATAGATGCCAGTGGCCAAGCTTCTTCCACCACTACCATACGGTTTGTCTTTTTAACAGACTCAATCAATGTTTTATAGTCGATAGGGCGTACTGTGCGCAGGTCAATTACCTCCGCATTCACACCGTCTTTCGCCAGTTCATCGGCAGCAGCGAGTGCTACTTTCATCATCTTGCCAAAAGATACGATCGTTACATCAGAGCCTTCGCGCTTGATGTCAGCAACGCCAATCGGTAGCAGATACTCTTCTTCAGGCACTTCGCCCTTATCGCCGTACATCTGCTCCGACTCCATAAAAATTACCGGATTGTTGTCTCTGATAGCAGACTTAAGCAGTCCCTTGGCATCATAAGGGTTGGATGGCACAATTACTTTTAAGCCTGGAGTGTTGGCATACCAACTTTCAAAGTTCTGAGAGTGCTGCGAAGAAAGCATACCGGCGCTACCAGTTGGGCCCCTGAAAACCATAGGAGCACTGTACTGGCCACCAGACATAGACATAATTTTGGCGGCAGAGTTAATCACCTGGTCAATCGCTACCAACGAGAAGTTGAAGGTCATAAACTCGATGATGGGGCGCAGCCCGTTTATAGCAGAACCCACTCCGATACCGGCAAAGCCAAGTTCGGCAATGGGTGTGTCGATAATGCGCTCCGGACCGAACTCATCCAGCATGCCCTGGCTTACTTTATAAGCTCCATTATAATCAGCTACTTCTTCACCCATCAGGTAAACGCGTTCATCGCGTCGCATTTCCTCTTGCATGGCTTCGCGGAGAGCTTCTCTAAATTGTATACTTCGCATATATAATCTTTTATGTCTTCTGTTCAGGAAGTAAAATTAAAAGAACTATGTCAATTTCCAATGTACTTGCTTGTTTTCTGCCCCTGCATTACAATTTGAATGCGTCTCTGAAAGATTCTTTCTTCCTGTAAGCATCGAACTCCGGATCTTCAAGCGCCTGCTCCATGTAAGCGCGATCTGCCTGTATTGCCCTGATCAGCCCGTGCTTCAGCAACGACTCGTTTTGCGTGCGTGCACCTATAACGGCCATGCTATAGTAGGCGAGGGCGTCGTCCGGCTTCAGTTCCAGGGCGCGGGTATAGTACCTTTCTGCACCCTCATAGTTCTCCTTCAGCATATAACTGAGGCCAAGATTCATGTTAGTCTGGTAGCTGTCGCCGGCATAGCGCAGGCTGGCAATCGCCTCGTCATACTGGCCAATCTCTATTTCCAGGGCCGCTTTATCGGCGAAAATCCGCTGGAGAACGGATTCTTCGGGGCCTAGTTTGATGGCAAAGTCATAATACTGGAGTGCCTCCAGCATATCGCCGCGCTGGTGGTAGGCGCTGGCCAGGCTGTAATACACATGTGGTGTAGGGTTACGGAAGCCGGCGAAGGAGAGGTTATGGATGGCTTTGTCCAGCAAGGCCTTCTTTGCCTCCGGCCTGTAGTCTTTGCGGGCCATCTCGTTGTAAACAACGCCCAGGTTATAGTAGGCAGGCCATTTATCTGTAGATTTAACAGCTGCCTCGTAGAACTTGCGCTTTTCCGCCAGTAGCGGTGTAAGCGTGGCTGCATATTGCAACTCTTCTTCCGTCAGTTGGTCTGCATCTGCTTTTTCCTCGGCTATTTTTTTGGCCAGGATATACAACTCATAATCAGTTTTACGGCTACGGTTGTAGTTCATTTCCACACTGGCTGTGCGAAGAGAGGGATAGATGTAGCGTTCGATGTAGCTGAAAGCCTCTGTCTGTTTCAGCCCACTAAGCTTTGCAATCTGGCTCTGATCACTACTGAGAATGGCAATGGCTTCCGCTTTTTCCTCACTTGGGAGGGCAGAGGCCTGCAGCCTCTGAAGCAACAGATCCAGGTCAGCCTTTTGTGCGCTTGTACGGATATCGACTTTCTTGCCGCTGTAATCAAGCGTCTTTATTTTTTTGCGATAGTAGTCCTCAAGGGACTCTGCCCGTTTTTCAGCCAGTTTGCTCCCGGACTCGTCCGGCGACTGGCTGGCTGTAATGGTGATGCTTTGCGCTTCAACATTATCCAGTACGTACTGGTCCAGCACCTGCAGCCTTGAGCCGAGGTTACTGCGGAGCTCTGTTTTGTTCTCCTCAAAAAAGAAGGCGAACTTAGCAGGCTGATTTGCCTTTTCTTTATAGGTATCGGGTATAAAGTCAAACTCATTATTGCGAACCAGCAGGAGTGGCGTTGTTACCAGCCCCGTAGCTACCTGCTTGTGATCCGTATAGCGAATATCACCGTCCTTGTTGTCGATGGCACGCCCCTGCACCATCAGGCGGCCTTCTTTCTTTTTAGGTGTATAAGGAAAGGAAAGCTGCCTGGTGATGGTAGGTTCGCCTTCTTCATAAATGAACTCCCCGAATTGGAAATTGTAAGTGGCAATATTTTCACGCTCCAGGCCATACTCATAGTAGATGTCAAGCTTGTAGGTTTGATTGTCTCTTACAAGCTTTTCCGGCACCTGCGCCCTCAGTTCAAAGTTAACCTGCTGGCCATTGGCTGCCAAGGGATTGGGTAGTGCCGTTACCTCCTGCTTTTTTTCGGCGGTTCTGACCATACGCTGCAATGTGCAACTGGAACTGCCAACACAGAGGGTGAACGAAAGGAGCAGAACTAAACTTTTATTCTTGTTATACTGTTGCATATCCTGATATATGCTTTGAACGTAAATAAAGTAATTAAAAACAATATCACTGTTCCGGTGTTACTTACTTTACAATTCAAGCGGGGTTGGTTTTGCTTTTGTAATACAAAGCGTAAATTAGTGATTTAAATTTAACGTAAATGAAGCGACTGCAATACTTTATCGAATCTCAGGCATTTGGCGTATGTACAATGCTGGGAGATAAGCTTGGCATTGCTACAAGTAGCATCCGCCTTTCATTTATATACCTGTCTTTTCTGACGATGGGCTCACCTGTGCTTATTTACCTGATGCTGGCTTTCTGGTTGAATGTGCACAAGCACTGGCGCCGTGAACGCAGTACCATCTGGGACTTATAACTCCTGGACTGTCCTTTTCTGCCTGATAAAATACTTCCAGACGATACTGCCTTTGTAAACGCCCGGAACGTTAGGGAAATTTCCTTTGTGCTGTTGCGCCTTCCTCTGTTTTTGCCAGTAGTGCCTGTGGCGCAGCAAATCAGCATGTGCGTCTAACACAGCCTGCGCGTCTTTCCTTTGCCCTGCTATTACCATACGCAATGCCGCAATCCAATCCAGCACTACACGTATAAGCATTGTTGTTAAAAACTCTTTTGAAGGTATGTTCTTATAAAGAAGGGCTAGACCATTTCTGAAATTCAGGTACGTTTTCCGTGGGTTTGATTTGTGCAGCGTTCCTCCGCCAACATGAAAGACCTGGCTGTGGCCGTTGTACATGACCCTGTAGCCGGCATTCTTGGCACGCCAGCAGAAGTCTATTTCCTCCATATGGGCAAAAAAAGCAGGTTCCAAGCCTCCCAGCGCATGGTATACATCTGCTCTTACAAACATACATGCACCCGTTGCCCAGAATATTTCCTGCACATCATTATACTGCCCCCTGTCTTCCTCCAGTGTCTCAAACAAGCGTCCCCGACAAAATGGATACCCTAAGGTGTCTAACATACCGCCTCCGGCCCCCGCATACTCGAAGTAACCCGGGTGCTGCCGGGCATTGATTTTTGGCTGGCAAACAGCGATGCGCGTATCAGCGTCCATCAATTCTATTATGGGCTGTAACCACCCTGCAGGCACAGACACATCAGAGTTCAAAAGCACGTAGTAAGTTGCATCTACCTGCCTGAGAGCCTTGTTATATCCTTCGCAGAAGCCATAGTTTTCTGGCAATGGAATAATGCGCACCTGCGGGAAGTGGTGCTGTAAAAAAGTGATGGAGCCGTCGGTGGAGGCATTGTCGGCTACTATTAGCTGGCAGCCCCCGCTGTGCTCCACTACCGATGGCAGAAACTCCTGTAAATACCGAAGCCCGTTCCAGTTAAGGATGACAATGGCTGTTTGAGAGGTATTATAGACCAAAGCTTCCTAAGTCTAAGCCAGGTATATTTGGCAATAGGCCTTCGGTATTTTTTTTCATTTCTTCCTGTGCACGTTCTGCGGCTGTGAGCATAGCATTGTTAACAGCGGCAACCACTAAGTCATTGACCATTTCACGGTCGCTCACATTCATAATGGTCTCATCAATCTCGATCTTCAGGAGTTTACGCTGCCCGTTTACTGTTGCCTTCACTAACCCGGCACCCGATTCAGCAGTAACGGTTATATCTTGTAGTTTGTCTTGTGCTTCCTTTAACTTGGCCTGGACTTCCTTCATTTTGCCCATCATGCCCATCATGTCAAACATAGTTTTTCTGTTTTGGTGAATGTATCTGTACGAGGTTCAGGCTGCTTTGCCTGTTGTTTCGATGCAAATATAAGCATATCAATGCTTATAAAATATTGTAGCCATGTATGGTGATGCTGCCACATTTAGCTGCCTTTTCTCAAGGGTCATGATTTTTTCCAGAAGAAATCATCTGGATAACAGCAACCCCCTTTTAACGCAGGAGAGTAATGGTGCCTGAGCGACGCTTTGTAGTACCAAAACTGTTGCGGGCTATAATTTCATATGCATATGCGCCAGTTTGTACTCTTTCTCCTTTGTAGGTTCCGTCCCAGCCAGCATCTGCTTCAGTACCTTTATAGATAACCTGCCCTAAACTATTATAGACCTTTATAGTATAGCTTTGGTATAACCTGCCTTTGATTGTGAATATATCATTCAGGCCGTCTCCGTTTGGGGTAAAGCCCGAAGGCACAACCAGCAGCAGATCCTGCTCCACAACAACCAGGTTAGAATAGGTAATTGCAACCCCATTTGCTGACGTTGCCCGGATACGGTAACGAAGCAGCGGCTGTTCATCACTAAGGGCTCTGTCGGTATAGGTGTTTCCAGTGGAGGTGTAGCTGCTGACAATGTTGTTGCTTTCATCCAGCAGTTCCACTGTATACTGCCTCACGTTCGTAGGAAAACCTTCATAACCAGTCCAGGTAAGCAACACGGCTGCACCGTTATTCTGCTTTTGCGCAGTTAAGAGAATAGGGCAGGAGACATTGCTGGTGGCGGAGGTGTTGCCGCAGGCATTTGTATAGGTGGCCCTGTAACATACCTGTTTCAAGTCAGCATTTTCGTCTGTAAAGGTTGCTTGTGGTGCCTGGCTTAAATACTGAAACGAAGCTCCTTCCATGCTTCTCTCCAAAACTACCTGCTGCGCAGTCTCTCCCTGTGGGAGCTCCAGGTTAAGCAGGACATTATTGTTCAGGTCAAAAGTGGTAAACAGGTAAGCTGCTGCTGGTAAGGTAGTAGATGTGGCCTGCACCTCCTGTCTGGCAGATACAGACAAACTGCCGTCTGAGGAAACACCCCTTATCTCATACTCATCAGGCTGTCCGCAGCTAACATCCGTGTCAACGAAAGACTGTGTGGAGGGTGGTAATGTGCGGAAAAGGGAGCCGTTTTTATATATTTCGAAAGTACCAGTAAAAGGCATGCTTTTCCAGTCCAAAGAAATCTGTTCGTTCCCTGAAGTGGCTTCCAGGGCAATCGAACTGACCTTGTTGGAGACAGGCAGACTAGTATTGCACACATCAACAGGCTTTACAAGATATTGCAAGCCTTCTGTAGTATTCACATTCTGGAGGGTATAGTTGAGGGAAGTCTGGGTCATGTTCTTCAGGGTATCTATTGTACCAAAGCTGTTCCCTTGCCACTGCTGCACAACATAACTGTACCCTGGCTGCATGTTCTGTAGCGCCAGTTGAATCTGACCGCTTTCTGCCTGCTGCACAACTGTCAGGTTGTGAATAAAAGGTTGAGGTGCGGGAGGCAATGTAATTACCTCTGTGGTACTTATGCCTGAGCATGTGCCTCCAATAAAATTCCCGATGACTGTAATAGTGTAAGTTCCCTGAGCACTATAGGTATATAATGTAGAACTCGTTGGCAGGGCACTTACTGGCGGCTGCCCGTCTCCGAAGTTTATCGTATAGCTGTCGAAACTGCTTTCGGTAATGTCAACTGACACGGTGCCGTTGGCGCAGCTTCGGGTACTAAAGACAGGAGATGGTACTTCCCGGACCTCGAACACCCTAGACACCGTGTCTGTTAAGGTATTACCCCCGTAATTAGCTATCTGCAGCACCCTATACCTTCCTGGTGTAGTATAGGTGTGGGTTTTAATGTTAGAGGATGGCGTTGGAATAGGAGACTCCTTTTTATAGTTGAAGAGGTAGTATTCGTTCTCATCCGGCACCTTGTCCCCGCAGTCCTGGAACCTTACCTGCTGGCCTACACATAGTACCTCCACTTCCTGACCCTGCTGATTATAGGCATTGAAGCACCTGTCGTTCTGTGCCCAGGAGGTAAAGGAGAAGAATAGGAAAAAGATGTACAGCAGGTGTTTCAAGTATGCGTGATGAGGGTGAAAAGAAACTAAAGATATAATGCAGCACCTGGGAATTTATTGTGTGGAATTAGTCAATGCGTACGGTTGGCTCATATAGCATCGGTTTATAATGAATAAGCCCTTAAAAAGTCAATGCTGGCTTTAATATCATTGTGCAGCACCCGATCAGTGGTAACAAAAGATACTTTTTCACGGTAGCGCGCCACCATCTCTTCCAGTACCTGAGAGGTTTTAAGTGGGCGTCTGAACTCCAGCGCCTGTGCAGCATTCATCAGTTCAATGGCCAGTATCCGCTCCAGGTTTTGTACTACCTGATATAGTTTCGTGGCAGCGTTTGCGCCCATGCTGACGTGGTCCTCCTGGTTGTTTGAAGAGGAGATGGAGTCAACAGAGGCGGGGGTACAGAGTTGCTTGCTCTGGCTCACAATAGAGGCGGCCGTGTACTGGCTTATCATGAAGCCTGAATTCAACCCTGGCTCTGCTATTAAAAACTCCGGCAGATTGCGGGCTCCCGAAATTAACTGATAGATGCGTCTCTCTGAAATGTTACCCAGTTCTGCCAGCGCGATGGCCATAAAGTCCAGCGTCAGGGCCAGTGGCTGCCCATGAAAATTCCCACCGGAGAGGACTTCATCTTCCTCCGGAAAGATATTCGGATTGTCTGTTACCGAGTTGATTTCAGTCAGGAAAACCTGCTCCGCGTATGCTAAAGCATCTTTAGAAGCGCCATGCACCTGCGGCAGGCACCGGAATGAGTAGGGGTCCTGCACATGCTGCTTTTCCTGCTGTGTCAATTCACTGCCTTCGAGCAAGTGGCGTACTGCCTCTGCTGTCTGTAACTGCCCCTTATGCGGGCGCAGGCGGTGTATAGGTTCTTGGAAAGGCTCCAGCAGCCCATCAAAAGCATCCAGTGAAAGAGCTCCAATCAAATCTGCCTGCTGCGACAACCGCCTTGCCTGCAGAAGGGCCAACACACCGTACGCAGCCATAAATTGTGTACCATTCAGCAGGGCTAATCCTTCCTTCGCTTTCAGCGCTACCGGTTCCCAACTGAACATATCCAGCACGTGCTCGCTGGCCAGTTTGTACCCTTGAAAGGAGACTTCGCCCATTCCGAGCAGGGGCAGGCACAGGTGCGCCAAAGGTGCCAGATCACCACTGGCGCCTAAAGAACCCTGCTGGTATACCACCGGGTAAATATCCCTGTTGTAAAAGTCAATGAGCCTCTTCACTGTTTTCAGCTGTACACCACTATGTCCGTAAGCCAGGGACTGAATCTTCAGCAACAGCATGAGTTTCACTACCTCCTGTGGCACTTCGCGCCCGGTGCCGCACGCATGCGACATAACCAAATTCCGTTGCAGTTGCTCCAGGTCTGTGTGAGATATCTTCTTGTTGCAGAGGGCGCCAAAGCCAGTGTTGATGCCATAGATACTCCGGCCGGGAATATTCACCTTCTGCTGCAGGTACTCGTGGCAATGCACAATGCGTTGCTCCGCCTCTTCTGACAAAGCCAATTTATGCTGCGCTGTCAGAATAACCTCAATTTTTTCCAGGCTAAGGTGCTGGTTGGAGATGTAATGAACATTTGCCATTCTCTTATTTCAGTAGGCTGATTATCTCATCAACTGTCACGTCCTGCTGCTCGCCTAATTCCATATTGCGCAGCTTTAACTTTCCACTGGCCATTTCTTCAGAGCCAATCAATATAACGTAAGGAATATTCTTTTGGTCAGCATAACCCATTTGCTTCTTCAGTTTGGCAGGTTCAGGATATAACTCTGATGCAATGCCTTCGTCACGCAGCCTCTGCAGTACTGGCAGCGCGTATTCTTCAGACTCTTTGTCGAACTGAACTATAAGCGCCTTTGTGCCAACCTGGCTACTTTCAGGGAACAGTTGAAGCTCTTCGATAACATCGTAGATGCGGTCTACACCAAAGGAGAAACCTACACCAGATACCCCCTGAAGGCCAAACATGCCCGTGAGGTTATCATAACGGCCACCACCGCTGATGCTGCCCATACTCACATTATTTACCTTCACTTCGAAAATACAGCCGGTGTAGTAGGAGAGGCCCCTTGCCAGCGTTACATCCAGCATCAGGCGCGGGTTACCAGATTCGTTCTGCGCAGTCAGCGCGCTACTATTCAGCCTGCTGAGGTAACGCCAGACATCATATAAATCCTTCAGTCCCCGCTGACCTTCTGCTGTTTCACCTAATATTGTTTGCAGCTGCTCTAAAATAGCCTTGTTACTTCCCTCTAATGTATAGAGAGGCTCTAGTTTAGTAACGGCCTCTTCTGAAATTCCACGCTCCAAGAGTTCTTTCCGCACACCTTCCTGCCCGATTTTGTCAAGTTTATCTATGGCTACGCAAATGTCTCCCTCACGCCCTTTTTCTCCAATCGCTTCCGCTATACCAGCCAATATACCTCTGTGGTTTATCTTGATGGTAAAATCCGTTAGCCCTATGGTTGTCAGCACTTCGTTTACCATTTGCACAATCTCTGCCTCACACAGCAGCGAATCGGTGCCCACCACATCGGCATCGCACTGGTAGAATTCGCGGTAACGCCCTTTTTGAGGACGATCGGCGCGCCATACAGGCTGTATCTGGTAACGTTTGAAAGGGAAGGTGATGTCATTGCGGTTCATCACCACATAGCGCGCAAAAGGCACCGTCAGGTCGTAGCGGAGGGCTTTCTCGGTAATTTTAGAAGTCAGGTGCTTGTGTCCCTGCTCAATATCTGAATGGTTTGTCTTAGCCAGAAAATCACCGGAATTCAGGATCTTAAAAATAAGTTGGTCTCCCTCATCCCCATACTTGCCTGTGAGCACCGACAGTTGTTCCATAGCGGGTGTTTCTAGGGGCAGGTAGCCAAACTTCTCAAAAGTGCGCCTGATGACGCTAAATATGTAGTTTCTCCTGACCACGACAGCCGGACCGAAATCACGTGTTCCTTTCGGTATAGATGGTTTTTCTTTACTCATGCTCATGCTGTTTTGCAGGCGCAAGTTACTAAAAGCTTAATTAATAATGTGAATGGGTATTTATTAGAAGTAGGAACATATCATAATCTACCTCCTTTTTCGTTTAGCTATAGGTTATAATGATAAGGTTAAAGCCTTCATGATAAAGTACAGATAAGAGCAGGGGGTATCAGCAACATCTAAAACTATTTGTAGATGAAGGGGGCTTTCAATATGCAAAAAATAAAGTTTTAACAATGAGTAAATATATTTTTTTAACTATACATTTATCACTTATTTTGGACCTTTAAAAGAAAGGATACAAAAGCAATTATTTATTTTATTGCTCAAGCAACCCTTGATACATGAACTGGGTCCTAGGTTTGGTGAAATAAAAGACACCTCATAGAGAAACGGTTTTAAATACCATGTTACATGAATATCACTGCCACAACCCAAACCAAACAAACAAACTTAGTTAAACCAGCTTTGTTGCAGAAGCTGCTCCTCTTCCTCTTTAGCAACAAGAAGTCTTTTGCTTTTGAAGTTACAGATAGGAAGTACCTGCTATTCACGGTTGACTTGTTGCTGATTTTGCTAGCAACCTTTATCTATAGCAGATCTTTTATATCACATTTAACGTTAGCAGAGGCTTTTCAGCAGTATTGGCCTTGGTTTATAGCCGTTACTGTCTACTGGAGCTTTTTCTCCTATGTGTTTGACCTTTATAACCTTGAGAAGGTTAATAAGTTTTACACCATAGTGAAAAACATTCTCATAGCATCTACACTAACAGTGGGGTGCTACTTGCTTCTGCCATGGTATACACCTGCGCTACCAGATTCCAGGCTATTTATATTTCTTTTTTATATCAATACAGTCTTGTCCCTCATCACCTGGAGGTATGTTTACACCCGGTTGCTCATCAGACCACTTTTTTTAAAGCGTGTAATCATTGTAGGCTCCGGTTGGCCAAGTCAGGCACTGATAGATGTTTTCGCTAACGGAGATATATTCAATTATCACCTGGGATATAAGGTTGTGGGGTTGCTAGATGAGACGGTTACTGGATCGAGCTATAAGGGTGTTCGCATACTTCAAAAAATTCATGACCTTCCAAGACTCATGAAGCGTTTGAAAGTAGATGAAATTATCGTGAGTGACTCCTTAAATGATGAAAGCAGCAATCGCTTTTTGCTTGAATTAACAAAGTGCCGCATGAAAGGTATAGATGTGACTTCGTTAAGCGATTTTTACGAAGAACTTACAGGGAGAGTACTGGTACATAATTCCGGAAGAGACTTTTATCTTTCTTTCCCTTATAACAACAAACATTTTAAAAATGCCTATCAGGTTTTCAATAGAGCCACAGATCTGGTATTCGGAATCTGTGGCGTAATGGCTTGCCTGTTTTTCCTGCCTCTTATTTACCTTGCCAATATGTTGTTTAGCAAAGGCCCGTTATTCTATTCACAGGAGCGGGTAGGGTTATATGGCAAGACCTTTAAGATTACCAAATTTCGTTCAATGGTAATTGATGCTGAAAAAGATGGCGCAGCCTGGGCTCAAAAGAACGATTGCCGTATTACACCCATAGGAAAAATTTTACGGAGATCACGTATAGATGAGTTGCCTCAAGCCTGGAGTGTGCTGAAAGGAGATATGAGTCTTATTGGACCACGGCCTGAGCGCCCTGTTTTTGTGGAGCAATTAAAGCAGGAAATTCCTTTTTACGACACGCGCCATCTGGCAAAGCCAGGCATCACTGGTTGGGCACAAGCAATTTATAAGTATGGTTCTAATACTGATGATGCTTTGATGAAGGTGCAGTATGACCTCTATTATTTGAAAAACAGGTCATTCTTGCTAGATATCAAGGTTATACTTAAAACCATAAGCGTGGTATTGCGATTTAAAGGAATGTAAACCAAAATTGACTATTATGAAAAAAGGAGCTAGTAATCTTTACTAGCTCCTTTTTTCATTCCTGATACTTCGTAGGGCGAATAGTAGAAGAAATAAAGAGCATTGAAGAGGGCATAAAATACTATCCCTTTATTTCCCTGTAGTACTGATTCTGTGAGAAAGGAGACAGAAATTATCAGTAAAAATATCTGGTATATGGTGTCGCCCCTACGAAAGGCCACTATCGAAGGGAGCAGCAGCGTCAACAATAAATAGAATGTGCCAATCAAACCAAGCATAACTCCTGTGTGGAGGTACTGGTTATGGGGGTTATAACCAAGCAGGCTATTAAGGTTTCTTTCTTCATAATGAATATCCAATGCATCCTGACCGTCTCCTGTGCCTACGCCAAATAAGGGATTCTGCTCAATTACCTCTATGGCTGTTCTCCAAAAGACCAGCCTCATCATCATGCCTGTTCCAGGATTATCGCTTTCGTAGGCTTTGCCTGCTAAGTTTATATCATTTGCAAAGCGGTGCTTTACTACGGGTACATAATTGACAATAGCAAAGAATATAAGTACCACCGTTGCACAGCCTGCTACTATACTATACCAGGATAAACGGTGCCAGACATGCTTTAATAGCAGTAATGGCAGAATAACGATGTATAAAACTATTGCTATTCGTGAGGCAAGGAAAAAAATTGAGATGGAGAGAAAAATGAATAGGAAGAGTTGCAGTGACATCCTTCGTCTGTTGAGCAAGAAGGAAGGTTGCAAGATTTGCTCCAGCAGTATACAAACAGCCAGCAGCAGATACATGGCTGCATAGGTAGGGTGCAGCCGCAACGGTGTTAAGAGTTCTGAGTATGTAATGTATTCCCATAAATCAGATGCTCCCTCATTCGCATTCTTAAACTTTTGTGTTGCCTCAAAGCCTCCATAGACAGAGAGTGTAGGAGGAATACCTTCTAGAAACCGATACACACCATGGCCTAAGCAATAAACAAGAGCTGCAACGCAGGATAGTATAAACCAGGAGTGCACCCTAGTTCTTAAATGAACATCTTTACTTACAGAACTGCTGGTCCCGATAATAAGTGGAAACAAGAGTAGCGACAACTTCTTCTCTAGGTCAAAAACACCTGCTGACAGGTTCTGGGTGTATAACAGGCTAAAGGCATGTAAAAAATAAAACCCTAAGAAAAGCTGTACCCAACTACTCTTTTTGAGTGCCTGCCATTTATATTGCCAGTTACCTTCATATACCCAAAGTAAAAGTATAATAATGCTGATGGTGCTGCTTATTTTTGTATAAAAAGGTAGAGAGGCTGCCAGTGCTGCCAAGCCATAGCCATAAAGAGTGGCAACTTTTTCTTCTTTTAACATCAGGAGGAGAGGTTAGCAAGTACAGCACTGTTGATTCTGTTTCGCTCTTTGTCAAAGAACCAGCCCCACTTATTAAAGTATATGCAGTTGCCGTGAACAGCATACCACAGCAGTTTAAGGCTTTTGTGAGAACCCTTCTCGAAATGATGGTATATAACTGCCTCCGGATAAAACAAAGTGTCAAATTGCTGATGCATTCTGCGGGAAAGGTCTGCATCTTCTGAATACATAAAGATCCGCTCATCAAACAAGCCAACCTTTTTCAATGCGGATGTTCTTAGAAACATGAAACATCCCGAAAGGTAAGGAACGCTCATCAGTTTGTTGTATCCTGTAAAGCGTAACTCAAAGGTGTGGTTGCTTTTCTCTAGTGTATCTTTGTTCCATTTCATAAAGCGCCTCAGGAAGAGATCTGAAGGAGAAGGTAGCAGCTTACACAGGTGCTGGATAGAACCGTCTGGATAAAGAACTTTGGGCATAACCAATCCTGCACCGGAGTGGGTTTGCATAAATACATATAGCTTCTCTAATGTACCGGCTTCGAAATATACATCTGGATTTAAAACAAGGTGGTATTCCGAAGAATCCATTACCAGGCGCATGGCAATATTATGTGCCGCCCCAAACCCTAAATTTGCATTGTTGAAGACATACGTGCAGCGTAAGTCTGCACAAATGTTTTTAAGTGCGTCAGTAGGGGAGTTGTCAATTATAAACAGGTGTACGGGCAATTCAGTGTTTAGAAAACTTTCTACTGCCTGCTGCAGTACCTCTCTGTTATTGTTATACGTTACAATGGAGGCTGTAATACTATACTTCACTTCCTATTAGCTTTTTGTAAGTTTCCAGATAGTTTAAGGCCATCGTCTGTGCTGTATAGCACCGGAAATATTTAGAACATATGTTTGTGGAATACTCTTTCCTGTTCTTTACTAATTTCTCAAAAGCCTGCTGCATACTATCTATATTCTCTAAAAGATAAAAAGAAACCTCTTTATCTGTGAAGGTTTCCTTAAAAACAGGTAAGTCAGATGAAAGGGTGGGCAAACCAAAAGCAGCAGCTTCTATCAGTGCAAGAGGAAATCCTTCTGACCTTGAAGTCATGGCATAGATATCAAAAAAACGGTAGTACCGAAAACCGTTGTGCCTATACCCCAGGAAAAGGCATCTGTCATGTACCTGCAACTTTATGGATAGATCAGTAAGAAATTTTTTTCTTGGCCCGTCACCAACAATTAAAAGTTTCAGTTCTGGATTCTGTGCCAGTAAGTATAGAGACTGGTCAATTCCTTTTCTATCAGTAAGTTCCGCAGCAGCACCAAGCAACAGCGAATTACCTTTGAAATTCATGATAACTTCTACATCTTCCTTCGAAATAGAAGCACTTTCTGCTTTGTTCACATTGCGTCCATTGTATATATGAGAGACTTTTTTGTTACCATAAAGGTTGAGGTAATAGTCTTTCATATGAGCTGAAAGCGCAACAAGTAGGTCATGTTTACTCAGCAAAAGTTTCCACAGCTTTGTAAATGTAAAAGAAATAATACCATTGTAGCTGTTCCTCAGATCTGCTTCAACATAATTGTGAAGGGTACTGATTCGTTTCCCTTTTATCTTCCGTTGGTGGAGGTATAAGTATGCATCTGGGCGGAGCATGTGGGAGTGCAGAATATCATATTTCTCAAAGTCAATGCTTTCGAACATGCTGATGCGGCGCGTGCTGCAACCCATTATTACTTCCTCTATTGGGTCAAAATAATAGACATCAATTTCGGCTAAGTTTTTAAGGTGAGAAACGATGTCTCTTACTACAATAACAGGTCCTTTATTGGCCAGAGATGGTAGGAAATAAGCTATTTTCAAGTGGTTCTGGTTTTGGTTTGAAAGCAAGAAGCAAACCTACTAAAAAGAAAAAATGGTATTCCGACATGTTAAACAAAAACATTCCAAACATCAGGTAAGCCCCAATTAACATGCCTAGTTGCTTTTTGAACAGCTTAAGCCATATAATTAGGAAGATGGCCGATAGCAACATGAAACCAACTAGCCCTTGTTCTGAAAGTATGTAAATGTAAAAGTTATGTGGGAAAGGAGTTTCCTCTCCACCTTCATAAAAATCAAAGAAGTTTTGTTCAAAGCCACTAAGACCCTGCCCTGTTAAAGGAGCATCAAGCCACATAGCAATGCCCATCTTCTGAAGCCCTAATCGCCCCTGCATACTTAGATCCTTATTCAGGCTAAGGCGGTCCATAAACATCTGGCTTAAGTCTAAGGCATAAACTAATATTACAGAAAAGATCAGTGTTATCAGTAAGGCTATGAGCAAGGATGGCTTTATTAGTCTAAAGCCCATGAAGTAGAAGAGGAGTATCGTGTTTACTAATATACCACTCCTGGAAAGAGAAACAATCGTCAGGAACCAAAGAAAAAACATGTACCTTCGGTTGAAGAACCTGTTTGACAGCACCATTAACAGTGAAATGGTGAAGGCGACCATATTTTTATCTGCATAGAGGAAACTTACCTTTAATGCACTGTAGAGTGCCCATACGCTTTTATCGGTCCCAATAGTGGTGTAGTAATAGAGGGAGTATACCGTGTCCAGAAGAATGGATATAATGGCTAGAAAAAAGAAGAACCTGATGGCCTTGTACTGCAAATCTGTACTTAACCTTTGGAAGAACAGATAGCCAAGAAACCCTACAAGAAATGACTTGATAACTCTGGCGTAATATAAAAGGAACTTCATGTTGTCAGGGACTTTAAAAATGCCGATCCCTTCGTAGAGAATAAAGGAAACACAGAGCCCTAATAAAAGGAGGTTGGAGACTTTTATCTTTGAAGAAAAGGAATAGGTAGCAGCTATCAGAAGCCCTATAACAATAGACACATCCGTAATGGCTATACCATATATCTTAGGGTTTTTGATAAATAAGGCGCCAAAGCACAACAGAATTATGATAAAATAACTTCTGTTGATTTTTACAACTGCATTACTATCGAATGAGGACTCCAAATTCTTCTGTTTACCTAATACATTCCAAAATCTAACTACATTTTTCTCATCGGAGAAAAATGCCTGCGGTAAAATTCATTTATGAAAGAAAGAGGAGAATTTTCCATTGATTCTGATGCTCTTCGGCGTAATACCTGCCAAAGATAAACAGCATGATGCTTTAAACTTGGCTTAAGAATTTCTTCCTTTGCTCTTTTTGTTTCTCTATAACTGTCAATCCAATTGGAGGAAAACCCTCCAAGCCTCATATTAGCAAGCGTCTTATTTACATAAATGAAAGGAACCCCTGCATGTAGTATTCTTAAGAGAAGGTGATAGTCCATTGCAAACTTATAACTGGTATCAAAAGATCCTAGCTTATGGTACACCTCCTTATCTATGAAAACGGTAGGATGATTGATAGTCATTTCCTGCTTAAGCAGGTTTGCATTGGGGGAAACATTCATCCCTCTGCTGCCATCTTCTTTCCAGTACTGTAAGTTACCGTGCAATACAATACCAGGCTTATACTTTGCTACAACTGAAGAAACTGCATCAGGCTCATACCAATCATCCGCATTTATAATACCAATAAGGTCACCTGTTGCAAAAGCAATTCCTTTATTGAATGCATCGCTTATACCTTTATCTGGCTCGCTTCTCCAGTAGGCTACTTTATCTTCATGTTTCTTTATGATTTCTAAAGTGTTGTCTGTTGAGCCACCATCTACTATAATATATTCTATGTTTTTGTAAGTCTGATTCAAAACACTTTGTATGGTATGTTCTAAATAGCTCTCACCATTATATACCACAGTTATGATAGAAACTACTAATCCATCTGATAAATTTCTGTTTGACTTAGATGGCTTGCTTAAACGGTAGCCTCCTTCTTTCATCTTTTGATTTTTATACTGTTACTGTAGAACCTGTACCTATGGGTAATCCTACAAAAAGTTTGTTTATCTAATTAAGCTCTGCTTGAGGCACCACTGAAGAACAAAAAACCCTGTCTGTACATTCAATCGAACCAGCAAATTGCAAAGGTATCGATGAAAACCAACGGAATCTAGCATGAAAGTAAATAAAGAGTCATTGTGACTTCTAGCAAGGTAGAGAGTGATAGGCTTATTCTCCAGAAGAATTCTTTAAAGAATTTATTGTGGAAATACTGTAGAAGCATTAAGGCCGCTCTACTATAGGATGAGCCACTACTAAAAATGTGTCTCTTTTTTCAGAATTACTTATCGTTGTTGTGAAGAGCTTTTTCTGTTCTACCCATGTCTTAAATTTGAGGCTTTTCAGAAATTGAATAAGTTTGATTTAAGCTCTAGTCAATTTTGGCTTCTTGTCCTCCGCTACATTTACCCTTTCTTCGACAATCGCTTTAAATTTCGTATTGAAATGACGCTGATTCCACTTCTGAAACTGTGCCAGTCCTTTTTCAGCAAGATCAAAGCACAGGGTATCATCTTCCCATAATAGCTTCATCTTAGAACTTATGTCCTGCACAGAACGCGGGTTAAAATAGAGCGCAGCATCCTGACTTTGGTCTATCATTCCGTAAATGCCAGATACTGCCATAGGACACTTCAATGCCATTGCTTCTAAGGGGGGAATGTTTGTTGGTCCAAAAAACGTAGGCAAAATCAGTGCTCTTGCACGCTTATATAAGGTGGGAATATATTTATCTTCAACATATCCTAAATGGAGTATGTTAGCCTCTAAGTCTAACTTTTTTACAATTGACATGGCTTTGCTATATCCGTTCTTTTTGCTGCCAACCAAAACCAGCTTTATGTCATTATATGTTTTCTTTACCTCAGATAAGGCATTGAAAAGATTATCATGGTTTTTATGTTCCCAAAATTGTGCAGGATAGAATAAAAATTTGTCTGGCAGTTGGTATTTTTCATTGAAGTCATCAGCCTCCTCCTCAAAAATATAAGGAGGAGCTACGTAAGGGAGAACGAAAATCTTTGATTTGTCAGTGCCATAGCTTTCTACAACCTGTTCTTTCCCGCATTCTGAATCCACTAAAACTGCCCCTGAATATTTTGCTATATTAGAAAAAAGCCTTTCCCTTAGTTGAAACTCTCCATTTTGAACTATTTCTGGGAAATCTTCATAACGGTGCATTAAATCATGAATGCTGGTTATAGCATTCACATCAAGTTGGTAGCTATAGTGGTCTTGTGTAGGAAAAACCCATAGATCACACTGCAGACTGTTAATGGTCTTATACAGGGAATGAACATATGGAGACATTTTTCTCCAGCTATTGAGAAAATAATTTCTTCCGACCCTGCTTATAAGCTTATCAACGTTACTGATGAAGACATACCTAGTTATAAAATTATATTGCTGTAGATAGTTTCGCCAGGCATCCTTGGTATAAATGACATAGACTTGATACTCCTCTTTTGGTAGACTTTCCAGCGCATCAATGATGGATTGATTGTACTGAAACACTCCACCTGAGTAGGGTTCGGAATCTAAGAATAAACCTATCTTCTTCATTTCTTCAACACAAAGCAAGCATTCCAAGAATTTAAGCCTGGTTCTTCTTCTTTCAGCCACTCGCTGAAATGGAGTAGATTAAAGTTTGCCTTTTCAAAATATAAATCAAGTTCAGGCTTGAACAAATACCGCATCCGGTGCTTTTCGGTTATCTCTGAGTATTGCCCTGTTTTTTTTTCTTTAATAATCATAGTATAATTTACATCAATCACATTTTCGTTGGGGTGCGACTGAGGCTGTGCAATTCTCTTGACTTCCAGATTTTCATTCTCCAAATGCTTTACTCTTACTACGGGCGGATCAGATAAAACACCAGGGCCATACCAGCAGTCGAAGATTAGTATTCCACCTGGCTTTAAATGGGTATAGGCTGTTTCAAAAGCACTTAGTAAATCTTCATTGGATGTCTGGTAGCTCATAACATGAAATAAAGCTAATACAACATCATATTCTCTGTTTAACTTTATTTCCCGGATGTCTCCTTCCACAAAATCTACGCTGCCTTTCAGGTTCCTTTCTTTAGCACTTTCTTTTGCTATATCAATCATGCCTGCCGACATGTCTACTCCGGTAACATCATAACCCTTCTCAGCAAAGATGTAGTCATGCTTTCCTGTTCCACATCCTAGATTCAAAATTGTCTCAGCGGTTTCATGGAAGCATTGTATAAAGTTAATGATGTAGTTTGCCTCTTTATCATACTCTTTGTCTTTATAGAGTAAGTTGTAATAAGCAGCATAATCTTTGAAAACAGGCATTTTTTATTTTTAAAGAAGTATTTGATTTATATTGAAGTTGCTTTATTGCACATTCTAAAAAAGAGCAATAGAAGAAGATTAAGATTGTAAAACCTCTTTCAGTTTTTCTGAGACCACAGCTATCTGTTCTTCTGTAATTGCTAACCCGCTGGGAACATAGAAACCACGCTCCGCTATATTTTCAGCTACAGGATATACTTCATCTTTAAACAAGCCCATCTTTTTAAAAACTGGCTGTAAGTGCATTGGATAAAAAAAAGGACGGGAACCAACACCTAAAGAAGCCAGCCGTTTCATAGCCTCTTCAGCATTATAGCCTTTTTCCTCATCCAGCACTATTCCGAACACCCAGTAAATGTTATCAGCATAGTCTGTCTTTCTTATGGGGGTTTGGATGCCGTTTGTTACTTCCAGCAGCGCGTGGTAAGAAGCTCCCATGGCACGTTTTTTCTGGACAAACTCCTCTAACCGCTCCAACTGTGCAAGTCCCAGAGCCGCCTGTAAGTTTGTCATCCTGAAGTTGAAGCCAAGTTCGTCATGGACGAACCTTTTTTCAGGTTTGAAACATAGATTCCGCAGGGATCTGCATTTCTCAGCCAGAATGGGATCATCAGTCAGTATCATTCCGCCTTCGCCGGTGGTGATGTGCTTGTTCGGATAAAAACTGAAAGTGCTTATGTCTCCAAACGAACCGCAAGGCTTACCCTTGTATGTCTGCCCATGCATCTCAGCAGCGTCCTCAATTACTTTTAATCCATGTTTGGAGGCAAGGTTCAGAATAGGATCCATATCAACTGGTAATCCATAGATGTGAACCACCATGATTGCTTTTGTTCTTTTCGTGATTTTTGTCTCTATCTGATTCACATCCATGTTCCATGTAAGCGGATCAGCGTCTACAAGCACAGGAACAGCTCCTGCTCTCACAATGGCAGCGGCACATGATATGATAGTGAAGGTAGGCATAATGACTTCGTCACCTTTTCCTATACCTAACGCTAAAACAGCAGCATCTAGAGCAACGGAGCCATTGCTCACAGCAATACCAAACTTTCTGCTTACCTGCTCGGCAACTGACTCCTCAAATTTTTTGATGAATGGACCTTCTGAAGATATCCAGCCCGTGTCTATACACTCAATCAAGTACTTCTTTTCATTGCCGTTAAGCAATGGTTCGTTTACTGGGATAAAAGCGCTCATTATTTATGCTTTAACTATTATTTCACTTACTGATGTTTTGAACCTCGTTTTATCGTGGTCTCCAGCGTAAGGTCCCTGCTTTACTTCTATCATCTCAAGTTCTTCCAGTACTTCAAAACCATGTCCGCCAGTTGCCAGTAGAATCACATCACCTGTCTCTAATATCCTGCTCTCTAAGTAATTCTGGTCATTATCGAAAAAGTCGACACGCAGCTTACCCTTTTTAATAAAAAGCACTTCCTGCGTGTAATGTACTTCTCTTGGAACAGGATTATGTACGTGAGGCTCTATAAGTTTTCCTTTCGGATGATGCATATAAGCCAGCTGTTGAGACAGTTCACCGGGAGTAAAGAAGTGGATACCTGGCTCATTGAAGTTGGAAGGTATAATGATGGCAAGTAACTGGTCGTTATATTCTATTTTTGAAATCATAGCTTGGTTCTTACAAGTATATTTTTTGTTTTGTTCGATGCACTTATTAGCAACTTCAGGATACTTTTATTCCTGTTCAAGGATCGGAAGAAAAAAGCCCAGACTCTGTGATTAGAGAAATTATCACGTGTGATTTCCTGTGAGATATCTGAAAAATTCTGTTCGATAGCTCTTAATGTTATCCAAATAATATCTAGCTGAAAATAAAGCTTTCCGAATTCAGAGATAATCTCTTCCTTAAACTTCTTTCTTATGGTGTAGTACCCTTTAATTTCTGCATAAATGTTTTTGGAAATGGTTGTGCCTTCGTGAAGATGATAAACAAAAAGTGGCTCTTTTAGATGAACAAAATTACACTGTTTAGCCAAACGTATCGTTGTATCCCACTCTTGGAATGACTTGATGTTGGTATCTAATAAGTTAATTCTTTCTAATGCTTTTTTCGAAGCTAAAATGGTTGGAAAAAGAGGGGCTGGTTGAAGTAACAGCTTTCTGTAGATGTCTTCACTGCTTCCCTCAATAACAGGAATATTGAAATCGTTGTATCTTTTTTGTGAGGTAATATACGTAATGCAGTTAGTATGAACCACTACGTTTTCATCAAAATCTAATAGTCTTAGAGCTTCAACCTGTTTTTTTAGTTTATCTTCTCTCCATTCGTCATCTGAGTCCTGAAAGGCGATCCAGTTTCCCTGCGCTCTTGTAATGCCTAAATTCCGAGCGGCCTGTGCACCTCCTTTAAAGCCCAGCGGCAGGAATTTAACCTTAGGGTTCTGATAAGATAAAATCAAACTTTCTATTTCATCTGTTGAACAATCGTCCACAATCAGAATTTCATGAGCAGGATAAGTTTGTTTCAAGATGGAGTCTATACAATACCTGATTGTTTTAGTTCTGTTATAGGTTGGTATAACAACAGATATTGAAATAAAGGAATCGAAGGACATCATAAAAGCTCTAACAGATTCTTTAATCGTCTTTTCTCAACAACCCAGCTGAACTCTTCCTGAAACTTCATTTTTGAGGCAGTACCAAATGCATGAATTAAATCCTTGTCATGTGCTAAATGAACTAACAGTCGAGCCATACCTTCTACATCTCCTTCTTCAACAAGAAAGCCGTTTATACCATTTTGAACAGCTTCGGGTATGCCTCCATGTAAAGTGGATATGACTGGTAAAGAATAGCTCATAGCTTCAAGTATAGCGACAGGTGTTCCTTCCTGATCACCAGAAACAGGATCAGTAATGCTGTGTTGTACAAAGATATCTGCTTCTTTCATTTTTTCCTTTACAAACACATTAGGTTTTTCATAATGTAAACTAACATTGTTTTGCAGGCTTTGCATGGTGATAAAATTCTCCACTTGGGGCAGCAGATCTCCTGTTCCAATATAATCGAGGTGCAAGTTCGGATAAATCTTCAATGCTATATTAAAAGCTTCTAACAGCTTTAAAGGCGCTTTTTTTGCTACCATTCTTCCTACTGCCAAACACTTAATTTTTTCCTCATTCTGGCGGAAGCTTTTCTGGAAATTAGCATCTTCGACTCCATAAGGTATAACATGAATAAGTTTTTCTTTTACACCTAACGCGATCAACTTGCCTTTCGTCAACTTATTCATAGTAATAATGCCATCAGCTTGGTTATATTTTAGGTATTCATTTCGCCAGAATGTATCCAAGAGTTTCTCTGATACATCATAACCATGAGCATGCCCAAAAAACTTTATATTTAGTTCTTTAGCAATTTTTAGCAGCCAAAGTGACTGATCAAGATATTCTCCTAGAATTACTTTTGTCTTGTTGACCAATAGAAAATCTTTGACGGCTTTTGTTCGGACGGGGTCAAGCAAACTCCTTCTATCGCCGTCGGAGATGGTTTGATAGAGTCTATTGAAAACTCTGTCTTTCAAAGGCATTTTAGCATCTAAATGAAATTTTGGCCGACTTGTATCCCAAAATAACTTGTGGTGCTGCGCTGCATATATAACTGATGTTCCTTCAGGACAAAGATCTAAAACATGTCTCTGAATAAACGTTTCAGAAGAGGCTCCCAGCACAGGAGTGAATACTGCTAAAGGATTATACATTAAATTTTCTTTCGTACAATTCCGCTTATACCTGTTATCATATTGCTTTCAATGAAATTGTCATCAACCTTATCGCTGCGTAGCAAAAGCTGGTAAAAGGGATATAATATAAAGTAGCCTATTCTTCTTCCAAAATATGGTATGTTGCTTCTCTTGAGCCATAACCCGAGCATTTGCGCTAAACTGGCATTCCAGCCTCCCAAACTTTTAAATTTCACAATTTCAAACCCATTTTTTGTAAATTCTCTCTCTAAAGCAAATGGAGTATACCGGAACTCATCATAAGGTACATCATGCAACGGCCACAGAAAAGGTACAGTGAAAAAGAGCACACCTCCAGGTTTTAATACTCTTTTGGCTTCAGACAGTAATTGGTTTAAATCAGGAACATGCTCAAAAACTTCTATAGCTATTGCACTGTCAATTGTTTCAGCATCTAGTGGAATAACATTACCATCCCAATACATGTCAGGCTTAACTGCACTATAATCATTATCTAAATCAAGCCCTATGTATTCATTAACATAAGGTTGTATGGTAGACTTATAGGGCATCTGCCCACAGCCAATATCTAAAAACGTTCCTCTGAAATGTACAGTGGCTTTCCTCAGAGCTTCATAGATTGACCTTCTTGTATGGTAAACATCAATCGTTTCAAAAGTTAATTCCAGATTTTCAAAATGATTCATTATCAGCTATTTGCTTAAGTGCTATTTTATCGCTTTTACCTATAAAAGGTGACCTTTTATAGGTAAAAGCAGGAAGTTAATACAGATAATTGACTTTATTGGTGGGAACAGTTACAAAAAAGCTATTTGTTTTTAAAGCTTATAAGTTCTTGGAACAGCGATCGGTTAAAAGAATAAATCAAGAAAATATAAACCAAACCGAAAATTGAACTGCCTAAAATTAACTGGTATAAAGCTTCTGAAGGGAACTGAATAAAAAATGAACACACAATTCCACTAAAGAAAACTGGCACCAGGGGGGCAGTGATTACTTTAATGTACTCAGAAAAAGATATAGATATGAGCGTTGAAATCAAATATCTATACAAAGGATATATGCCCAGAATAAACAGAATAATCAAAGCGAAGATTACTCCTGATACTCCCCAAAAGCTTCCAAGCCATATAGCTACGGGCATAATGGTGAAAAAGGATAAGTTCCAGTAAAAGGCCCAGTTCGCTTTTCCCCTGGCAATTAGTAAAGAGCCTATTGGATTGAATGTTGTCCGGATTAAAAAGTAGAGTGATAAGAGCCTGAAGAAATGAATTGCCTCTGTCCATTTCGCTCCATATAGAACTAAAATGATTGGTTCTGCAAGTATGAAGAATAATGCATAAATAGGAAAATTGATGGAGCATAGATACTCTAGGGTTTTTTTATATATTCTTCCTAAATAGTTTGTGTCGCTGCTGACCTTAGACATGATAGGTATGGTTACCTTGGTGATGATGGGATTTATTATGTCTATGGGTTTTATAGTAAGATTTTTTGCCAGCGTGTAGAAACCTAGCATTCCAGGCCCTAGAACTTTGCCGATGATGAGAGAGTCAAACTGAGAATTAAAGTAGTTCAAGGTGCGCTCTCCTATCTGAAAGGAGCCAAAGCTTATAAATTCTTTTATTTCCTGAAAAGAATAATAAAAAGAAGGAACATGGTACTTCCTTCCAAAATAAATCAACAACAAGCTGTTGAACAAAGATGAAAACAGGTAAGCGTATACAAGGGAGTATATCTTAAATCCATTGAAGGCTAAAATAACAGATATTAAAAAGCCAGTTCCTTGCGTTAGTATTGCAATTTTCGACAATATATCGAATTTCAATTCTTTAGACAGAAGGGCATAATATTGAATAGAAAAGCCGGAGCTTATAAAGGTGATAGAAGTAATAATGATGATCGGGGTTAACTCTTGTTCATCGTAAAATGCGGCAACAAGAGGACTGGCTGAAGATAGTATCACAAAAAGTAAAATGCCCGTAATGATGTTCAACCAATAAAGGCTGGATAGCTGCTGATGCGTTATATGTGGTTTTGAAATGATGGCATAGCTAATACCCATATCAAGAAATATTGATATAAAGCCCATAGCAATATTAGCTAGTGCCATTAAACCATAATCTTCAGGTGATAATATTCTTGCAAGTATAGCAGTCTGAATAAGTTGTATGATTACGGTAAGTCCAGTTGACAATGATGTCCATTTAACACCTCGAATTGCTTCTTTTTTAATTTCCATCTAGGTTACAGAGGATAACAAAGAAAAGTAAAATGATTATCTTGAAAAACAAGAATGGTACTTATAAGAAGCACTCATCATACAATATTCAACATTCTTAATTCATTAGGGCTTATGTTTTTGAAATGGGTTGTTCAACTTCTCGTTTTCCTTATGTGTTAAGTGCAACATAAAAAGAATATTTATCAAACATATAACTATAATAGATGCAGAGTTAAAAGCTAATGGTCAGTAGCTTTTTATATAGCAGAAAAGTGCTCAGAGAGTAAAGGTACAGCATTATTAGTAATTTATGTATGAAGAGCAGCAGGTCAAATTTCAGTTTAAATCAGTGCCTTTTGCTGATTTATTATATGATAGTACCATAGTTTGTTCGGGGCAAAAGTAGTAAATAAAATAAAATGTTATAACACTTTTATAGGCATGCAGCGCAAGACTTGTATATTTGCCAAAAACATAACATATGTATGATTTAGAGGAAAGGGACAGGCAAAGAATGTACAAAAATCAAGATGAAGTTGATTTGACGCACATTTTTAGACTGTTTGGCAGGTTCTTCCAAAAGATTGGGAACGGGATTCGATTTGCCATCATAGCCCTTTTTAGGCATTGGGTAGTAGTAAGTTTGATCCTGCTGGTAGGGCTTGGGTTTGGCTTTGCTGCTTATTACATGACGAAACCTTACTACACATCTTCCATGACCCTCGTTTTAGCAGATATCAGAAATGAGTTTGTTGAAAATCATCTGACCAATTTATCTGATATGATAAATGAAGGGAACATTTCTGCTATATCGGAAAGCTTGGATTTAGGTCCTGAAGCAGCAAAGGAAATAAAAGAGATGAAGTTTCTCAACTTGGATCAGGAAAGAATTAGTGAAGACAGCATTTTAAAGGGGTCTCCATTCATGATACAGCTTACATTATATAACAATGCTCTTTTTGAGTCAATGGAGCCGGCTTTAACTAACTACCTGGAGAATAACCGTTATTTTTCTAAGCAAAAGCTTATCAGGCAGCGAGAGGTAGAAAGCTTGATTACTAAATTAAAAGCACAGATAGAATCAATAGATAGTATTAAAACAACCGTAGTTTCTCCTAGGGGACCTGTTAACGGGTTTGTGTATGGTGAGCCCATTGATCCTACGAACCTGTACAAGGAAAGCATGACTTTATACCAGGAGCAGGTAAAGCTAGAGGCGGAGCTTGACCAACTGGATAATATTCAGGTAGTAAACGGTTTCACACCTCGGTTCAGACCTACAGGTCCCGACCTTTTAAAATTCCTTTTGATAGGTGGCGCTATTTCATTTATTATTGGTCTGATAGTAGCCTTGGTTTTAGAGTCCCGCAGGAGAAGCAGACTAGCCTACTAAGCAAATTATTTTAAAAAGAGAAGCCGCTGTCTTAACAAAAACAGCGGCTTCTCTTTTATTAATTAATGCCGTTTACTCTTCCTTCCGCGTCACCCAACTCAGGTTGTACAAATCCTTTCTGCGGTCTTTGAGATTGCGGACGCTACCGGCAGCGTTGAGGTCTTTCAGAAGGTCCAGGTCCAGGTCAGCAATCAGGGTCATCTCTGTGTTTGGTGTGGCTTCTGCTATTACTGCATCATGCGGGAAAGCGAAGTCAGAAGGGGAGAAGACAGCTGACTGGGAGTACTGGATGTCCATGTTTTCTACCTTCGGCAGGTTACCTACGCTACCCGTAATGGCCACATAGCACTCGTTCTCAATGGCGCGAGCCTGGGAGCAGAGGCGTACGCGCAGGTAGGCATTCTTGGTATCGGTCCAGAAGGGTACAAATAATATCTTCATATCCATGTCCGACAGCATTCGAGCTAGTTCAGGGAATTCCACATCATAACATATCAGGATGCCTATTTTACCAATGTCTGTATCGAAAATTTTCAGTTTATGGCCACCGCGCATACCCCAGTAATGCGACTCATCCGGGGTGACGTGTAGCTTGTACTGGCCATCGTACGTACCGTCGCGGCGGCAGAGGTAGCTCACGTTATAGAGCTTGTTATCGTAATACTCCGGCATACTACCGGAAATGATGTTGATGTTGTAAGAAAGCGCCAGGTGAATCATCCGCTCCCTGATTTCTTCGGTATACTCAGCCATACTTCTGATAGCCTCTGAAGGGGATTCTTCGTTGGTCAGGGCCATCAGCGGCGCGTTGAAGAACTCAGGGAACACCACTATGTCTGACTTATAAGAACTCACAGTGTCAACAAAAAACTCTACCTGCTGCATAAAGTCCTCCAGGTCTTTTACAGCGCGCATCTGCCACTGCACTATACCGATGCGGACTACTGTTTTGCGACCCCCAATAATTTCTTCCTTCTCCTCGTAGTACACGTTTATCCACTCCAGGAGCGTGGCATACGAACGTGATTCCTTGTCATCGGGCAGGTAGTTCTTGAGTATTTTGCGCACATGGAAGCCATTGCTGAGTTGGAAGGACAGCACCGGGTCAGACAGCTCTTTGTTACGGACCATCTCTATGTACTTGGCAGGCGTCAGTTTGTCAGCATAGTCTTTGTAGCCAGGAATACGGCCACCGGCGATGATGCCCCGCAGGTTCAGGTTTTCACAGATTTCCTTGCGTGCATCGTATAAACGACGGCCCAGGCGAAGGTTGCGGTATTCCGGGTGTACAAATACATCGATGCCATACAGCGTGGCACCATCCGGATCATGAGATTTAAACGTGCCGTTGTCAATGATTTGCTCGTAGGTGTGTTTGTCTCCGTATTTGTCGTAGTTTATGATTAAGCTAAGGGCTGCTGCTATGACGGTTCCATTGTCTTCAATGCAAATCTGCCCCTCCGGAAACTGCTTTAGCAGGTTTGAGAATTCTTTGCGGGTCCAGGCACCGTCTATATTGCGGTATACCAGGTTCATTATCTCTCTGACTTCTTTGTAATCTTTCAGCTCCAACTGGCGGAGCAGCAATCTATGTTCTGAACTTGTCTCGTTTTTTTCGCTCATGTGTGGGATTATGTCTCTTGTACTAGTAGTACCTTTATACGTGCACCAAGTATAGTTATGATATAATATAAACGGAGCAGTTTAAAGTACAAATGATTTGACATGTAAAATTAATGATTAAAAGCGCAGTATTTGGCTGCGCTTTCTGATGTGTTGCTTCACTGCTGCCAGTCTATACCTGTATCTCCGGTACATCTCCCTCTACAAGAAGATTACCGGCAGTAGCCGCTTTTATATCTTCCACACTCACGCCCGGAGCGCGTTCCAGTAGTTTGAAACCACCATCTACAACTTCCAGTACGGCTAGGTCAGTTACTATTTTCTTTACACAGTGTACTCCCGTTAAAGGGAGCGTACACTCCTTCAGGAGTTTGGAAGAACCGTCGCGAGCGGTATGCTGCATGGCCACAATGATATTTTTGGCTGAAGCCACTAAGTCCATTGCGCCGCCCATTCCTTTCACCATCTTGCCCGGAATCTTCCAGTTGGCGATGTCACCTTGTTCGGAAACCTCCATAGCTCCCAGAATAGTCAGGTCTACATGCTCCCCACGTATCATGGCAAAACTATCTGCCGAACTGAAAATGGCAGAGCCAGGTAAGGTGGTGATGGTTTGCTTCCCGGCATTTATCATGTCTGCGTCCACTTCCGCTTCTGTAGGGAAGGGGCCCATGCCCAGCAAGCCGTTCTCTGACTGTAGTACTACCTCTATACCTTCCGGTAGGTAGTTGGCCACCAGCGTCGGAATTCCAATGCCGAGGTTTACGTACATGCCGTTTTTTACTTCTTTCGCGATACGTTTCGCTATTCCGTGTTTATCTAAAGCCATTGATTTTCTTTTTAGATTAAGCCGTTCTGACAGTGCGCTGCTCTATTCGCTTCTCATAGTTTTCGCCCTGAAAAATACGCTGCACAAAAATACCTGGTGTATGAATCATGTTGGGATCGAGTTCTCCGGCTGGCACCAGTTCTTCCACTTCTGCTACCGTTATCTTTCCGGCAGTTGCCATCATCGGGTTAAAATTGCGGGCTGTGCCTTTAAAAATGAGGTTTCCGGCTATGTCGCCTTTCCATGCTTTTACAAAAGAAAAGTCTGCCCGAAGCCAGCTTTCCATTAGGTACATTTTACCATTAAACTCCCGGGTTTCCTTGCCTTCGCCTACTTCTGTTCCGAAGCCTGCAGGAGTGAAAAATGCCGGAATACCAGCACCGCCGGCACGTATACGCTCCGCCAGGGTTCCTTGCGGAATTAAATCCACTTCCAATTCACCTGATAATAGCTGGCGTTCGAACTCAGCATTTTCACCCACATAACTCGAAATCATCTTTTTTACCTGGCGCTTCTGAAGCAACAGGCCAATGCCAAAATCGTCCACGCCGGCATTGTTAGAGATACAGGTAAGGTTCTTTACTCTCAGGCGAAGCAGCTCCTGGATGGAGTTTTCCGGGATGCCGCAGAGGCCAAAGCCGCCTAGCATCAGGGTCATACCATCCTGTACGCCTTGCAGTGCCTCCTGCGCATTTTTTACTGTTTTATTTATCATAGGTTGAAAGCAGTTGTGTTGAAGGTAATTTATATATAAAAAGGGCCATATGAAACTTATCCCTCTTCGTTTTTTAGGTGAAATAGGTTTTGTAATGAGTAAAAATTGAAGCGTTATCTTCAAACGATATCGCTATGCACAAAAAAAGCAGCTGTTGTATCAGCCGCTTTCATGTTTTTTACTATGTGTTGATGTCTCAGATCTGAAGTATGACTGCTGTTGCCTCCCGGTCATTTGCCAATTGAGCCTTCAATGCTTCCAGGCTCTCGAATTTCTGCTCTTTTCGCAGCTGCTCTACAAATTCCACGGTTAAAGTTTCTCCGTAGATGTCCTGGTTAAAGTTTAGGATGTGTACCTCCAGGGTTAGCTGCTTCCCGTCTACAGTAGGGCGGAGGCCAATGTTCATCATGCCACCATATCGTGCCTCCTCTATTTTTACCCACACCGCATACACACCATGTGCCGGTATTAACTTATGGTTTCTGGGTAGTGCCAGATTTGCAGTAGGGTAGCCGATGGTGCGGCCGATTTTGTTGCCTTCCACCACCTCAGATGTAAACGTATAGTTGCGGCCCAGATAACGGTTCGCAGTATGAATATCACCGTCTTCCAAGGCTTTGCGTATTTTTGTGGAACTCACGCCAACGTCATCAATGTCCTGCCGCGGAATCTCCTCTACCTCAAATCCATACTGCGCAGCGCGTGCTTTCAGGTTTTCAAAGCTTCCTTCCCGGTTCTTGCCAAACCGGTGGTCATACCCAATCACCAGCACTTTGGTATTGATAGTTCGTACCAGCACATCTGTTATAAACTTGCGGGAGCTGGTGCGGGAGAACTCCTTTGTAAAAGGAATGATGAGCAGGTAATCTATACCGAAATTTCGAAGCTCCTCAATGCGCTCTTGGATGGTGGAAAGCAGCATCAGGTCGTTATCCTCCGGGAAAAGCACCAGGCGTGGGTGTGGCCAGTAAGTGATGACTACGCTTTGTCCATTGCTCTGCCGAGCACGCTCCATTACGCGTTTTAGAATTTTCTGATGGCCAATGTGCACGCCGTCGAAAGTGCCGCTGGTAACAACGGGGTAGCTGAGTTGCGGGAAATCGTTTATGTCACGAATTACTATCATCCGCCTCTATTTGCTTTTTTCTTATTTCCTGGATGTCTTCAATTGTAAGCGCATCAGCTAAGGAGTAGTCGCCAATGCGGGTGCGAACAAGAGACGCTAAATGAGCACCGCATCCCAGCTTTTGCCCCAGGTCGTGTGCAAGACTTCTGATGTAGGTGCCTTTGCTGCAGACAACCCTGAAGTGGACTTCGGCGCTTTCTTTCGCTGTAATGTCAAAAGCCTTTATCGTGATGGTTCGCGGCTTCAGCTCAGCTGACTTTCCTTTGCGGGCTAGGTCATAGGCTCGTTTGCCGTCTACCTGCACGGCAGAGTAGATAGGTGGTACCTGTTCTATTGTGCCGACAAACTTTGCTGCCGCCGCTTTTATTTCTTCTTCAGATAGGTGGCTGATATCCCTGGTTTCCGTTACTTCCGTTTCACGGTCATAGGAGGGGGTGGTTTGGCCTAAGCAGATGGTGCCGGTATATTCTTTTTCCTGCCCCTGTATCACATCAATGTGCTTGGTGTACTTGCCGGTGCAGAGAATGAGCAGGCCAGTCGCAAGGGGATCCAGGGTGCCGGCATGGCCTACCTTCTTCACCCGGATGGCGTTTCGCACTTTCTTTACCACATCGAAGGAGGTCCAGTCAAGCGGCTTGTTTATCAGTAGTATTTCACCAGCGGCAAAATCGTATTCCATTTTTATGCTTTTAAATCAACGCCCATGGCCAGCAATGCCAACAGCAGCACCCCCAAGGCAATACGGTAATAGCCAAACATCTTGAAGCCATACTTTGTCAGGAAGCTGATAAAAAAACGGATGGCCAGCATTGCCACAACAAAGGCTACAAAATTGCCAATCAGCAGCAGCTTGATGTCATAAGGTTGTAATACACCGAAACTGTCCTGAATCTTTACGAGGTCGAACCTGAGAAGGTCTGACAGTTCCAGCCCGAGCAGGTCTGTGATAAACTTGTAAGTAGCGGCGGCAAGCATGGTGGGTACAGCCAGGAAGAAAGAAAACTCGGCGGCCGCCTTGCGGTTTATGCCCTGTGTCATACCACCGATGATGGAGGCAGCTGAACGCGATACACCCGGGATCATGGCGATACATTGGAAGAAACCTATCACGAGCGCATTCTTATAGGAAATGGTATCATCCACAGCATGCTTGAACCACTTGTCTACATACAGGAGCACCACGCCCCCAATCACCAGCATCACCGCTGTGATTACCACGCTTTCCAGCATCGCATCAATTACATCGTTCAGGGCAAAGCCAATGACGGCGGCAGGCAGAAAAGCCAGCAGTAACTTCTGATAGAAAACAAAACTCTGCAGAAAGCGGCGCCAATACAGCACCACCACCGAAAGAATAGCACCAAACTGTATGTTTACTTCAAATACCTTGGTGATAGGAAGCTCACTGATGCCCATTAAACTGGCAGCGATGATCATGTGGCCGGTAGATGAAACAGGTAAAAACTCCGTAAGACCTTCAACAATGGCTAAAATAATAGCCTGCCAAATACTCATTTATTTCTGTGCTTTGTCCTTTGCCAGAATGGCGAATAATTCTACAACGAAACCTGCCAGTACAATGAGAGGGCCAAGCGTAATACCTAAGAAACCTAATCCGTAAGGTTCGGTGTCCAGAGTCATCACAAAGAAACCTATTGCAAGTAAGGCTATACCAACTAGCATCAGGATGTAATTTTTCCTGCCGAAGGCAAGAAGGGGTTTATTTTCTTCCATTATTTAATATAGTTCGTCTAGTGATAGGCGCAGGTACTTACGCACCGCCCTGTAAGAACTCATAAAGCCGATGATCAAGCCGATAACCACCAGGGCACCCATCAGAATATAAGTCTGTTCTTCGTCGCGCAGCAGCTGAAGTTCTGCCACCTCGCGGTAGGCATACTGCATGAGGGCAAAAAGCAGTACAGAGGCGATGATGCCGCTCATAATGCCCTGCCACACGGCACGTTTCAGAAACGGACGCTGAATAAAATAAGATGTAGCACCCACCAGTTGCATGCTCCTGATAAGGAAGCGCTGGGAGTAAAGCGCCAGCTTAATAGTATTGTTTATCAGTATAATGACCACCAGTACCAGGATTGCAGCAAAGGATAAGAGTACGATACTTATTTTCTGGATGTTGCTGTTAATGGATTCTATCAGGCTCTCAACGTACTGCACTTCGTATACCCCGTCAATTTCCTCCAGGTCCAGCTTAATACTTTTAAGGGTAGGGGAGCTGGAGTGTTCTGCATCGATGCGCAGTACATAGGCATCCCGCAGCGGGTTGTCTCCCAGGAACTCCATAAAGTCTTCGCCGGTCTCATCCAGGAATGCTTTAGCGCCCTCTTCTTTTGAAATGAAACGGACCTGGGCAGTATCTTCTTTATAGGCGATATATTCTTTGGCGGCAAATGTTTTTTGCAGGCGCACCAACTGTACCTCCGTCAGGTTACGGTCCAGGTATACCTGCATCTCAATGCTTTCCTTCACCCTCTCTGACAGTTTGCCTGCATGTATGAGCAGCAGGCCGAACAGGCCAATGACAAAAAGGGCAAGCGAAATACTAAACACCACCATGGTATGCGGATAATTGCCTAGTTTCTTCTTCTTAACGTGTTTTACTTTTGTTGCCATACCTGAACCCTTCCGTCGCAAAATTAGAAATATATTTTAAATAAGCAGGTGGTATGGTTTGTTTAACACAAAAGCCGCTGATTTATTTAGCGGCTTTTGTGTTAGAGTTCTAATCTCGGGTCAGAGTCCAGTATAATGCGGTCCCGCTCCATTTCCTGTTCGCGCAGGCGGCGTTCTCGCCTGTTGCTGCCGAAAAGTTCGCTGAGGCTGTTGAAGCGTTTCGTGTGTAGCAAACTTACACTCTGGCTTTTACGGATGCGGCCGGCTAAATCCGGTGTGGTGCTGTATTCCAGCCTGGCCCGTAGCTCTCCGCTTTGGGAAATGTAGTAATCCAGGGTCCAGTCACCGATATAGGCAGCGCTGCCTGCATCATCCTCACGTACCCCTCCGAATCCTGTCTCGTTTGTCAGGCGCAGGCGGCCATTGAAGAATGAATAACTCAGGCGCAGCTGTAAGGAAGCAAGCTGCTCCTGGCCGATACCGTCCAAACCAATATCTACCTCAAGGTTTGAGTCGATGGAGTTAAAGAGATTGTTTAACTGGCCGGAAAGTAAACTTCCTAAACTGCCGCCAACAGCTCCCGCGCCTATACTGCTGTCAAACGCCAGGGTACCCGTTGGGGACAGCCTTTGCAGTACGAGTAAACTGAAAACCTGACGGTTCAGCTCACTCGGGTCATTTTTGATGGCGTTTATGGTTCCCAACAGCAATGTCTGAATGTTCTGAGGCACTTCATCAAAGGAGAGACCTAGATCTATCTGCGGCGACAACAGTGGTCCTGTCAACTCTATCACTGCAGTGACCGGGAAGCGGCCGACCAGCGAAGAATTATCAAAGGCTGAAGTAGCCGCCGCAAGGCTGCTAAGGGAGGCCATCTGCGTATAATTTGCCGTAATGTCCATCACGCCGTTAATCGGATCTCCGTTCCAGACGATGGTGCCACCTGGCACGATGGCAAACTCTTTTGTTACCAGCCCTTCCAGTAGTTTCAGGTTATAAGCACCTTCCGTTATTTCAAAGCCGCCATACATGTTAAAATCGCCACGCGTATCAATCGTCATGCGAATTTCGCCATTGCCTGAGCCCCGGATGACGTCACCGGTGGTGCGGTCTATAATAATTTCGAAGTAGGCGTCATCTGTCACATCCAGCTCAAAGTTCATGTTGATGCCGGAAAGGTCAACGCTTTGGTTCTCAATCTCTATATCTACGCCAGTGCTGTCGGAAGGTGTCTTGTTCACAAACCTGATGAAGTCTTTGCGGGCTACGTCTGTCTGATAATCCAGGGGAAGTACAATGCGGGTATTTTCTTCGCTGCGGGCATCTACCTCAATATTCAGGTTCTCTACCGGGCCCAGCACACTGGCAGTGCCGGTGGCAAAGGCAGTACCATAGAAAAGCTCGTTCTGAGCCTCACTTGTGTTCAGAACCATGAAATTCCTGTAGCGCGCATTCATGTCAATTAGCATGTTAGCAAAGCCATCATGCGCTATACCACCTGTAACCGTAGCACTGTTTCCATAAATATCACTTAACTGTGCGTTTCGGAAGCTGATACTGTTGGGCCCGAAGTATATCCTGTCAGAGAAACGGTAGGTTGTATTGAGGTAGTCAAAAGTGAACTGGCCATTGCTTACCATGACAGAACCTTTTAGAACAGGGTAGTCAAGAGAGCCCAATATTCTGATTCTACCTTCCATAGAGCCTTCCAGGTCAGAAAAGAGCGAGGTAAGTATAGGTTGCACCAGTTTCAGGTTCGCCTGGTCCATCACGGCTAACAAATCCAGCTGGTCTTCTGCTGCCTTCGGATTATAGTTACCTGTTACAGAAAGCACTTTCATGTTGTTATGCTGTATACCGATATCCACCTCAGCCCTTTGCAGGGCATTGCTCCAGTCTGTCTTGCCCACTATATTCCCGATGTATACCTCGTCCAGGTAAAAGGAGTCCACCTGCACAGCGGCTGCCAGCAAAGAACGGTCGTAAATATCCTGTGCTACCACTTCTGCTGTTAACTCGCCTTCAATCTTCATTGAAAGGAGCGGGTTCAGGTTGTTCAACTGGAAGTTCTCCACGTTAAGCAGCAGCCGGCTATCCGGATTATCTGATAAAGTACCTTCTGCCCTGATAATCTGCTCCTTGTTCGTAAGCGCAAAGTTCTCAAATTCAATCCTTCGGCCTCCCTCACTAATGTACAGGGTATTGCCCGGCACAAAGGCCCAAGGACTTTGCTGGAGCGTGATGTTGGATTGGTCAAAGACTATCTGAATCTGGTTCTGCAAAAAGTTAAGGTCTCCCGTTATAACGGCCCTGTTATTTTGCTCGGGCTGCCGGATAGCCGTTGAAAAGTCGATGGTGCGCTCGCTCCAGATGCCTTCTACAAAAAAGTCCTCTGTTGCACCTGCACCCGGCAGGTCCTGCCGTTGAGAGGTGAACAGAGCTGCTGCCAGCACATCCGGGTTATTCTGCAGCTTAGACGTATTAAGTTCTATGCTGTTCCCGAACAAGGTATAGTCCTCATATTGAATAGTGTCTATGTCGGCGAACATTTGCAAAATAACAGTTGGGCCATAACGGAAAGAACCCTCTACGGTGGCGTTATCTGATAAGACCAGCTCAGGCAGGAACAGGTCCAGGAGCGGGTTCACTTCCTTCAGATTTATAGTGTAGGCTAAGGCATACTCAGCATCAGCATTGGCTGCCTTACGGTTATAATAGGCAGTTGTCGCCGCATCGTTACTTTCAAAGTTTAACTTGTATTCCTGCACCATGATTTTCAGGTCTTCGATCAACGTGGTATAGTCGAAGTTCCCCTCCACGCGCATCGCCAGCAGGTCTGAGTTCAGCAACAGACTTCTGTTTGCCGGAGTTATTTCTGATTGAATCAACACTGAATCTAAGGCCACCTGGTTGCCCTTATAGGCAATGTTGGCGCTGTCAAAGCTTGCTGTTCCTTCAAAGGAGTCAAGACTTAAGCCCTGGAAGTCTAAGTTGGCCTTTGCACTAACAATAAAGGGTTCTTTTGAAAGGTTAAGCGCCTGCAGGTCTACACGCTCCAGGTCAGCTGCCATGTTAAAAGCCTTTCTGCCGCTGGCAAGATTTACCTCTCCATCTGCCGAGAAAATGAGGTTGGGGTCGTTTATATCCACCTGACCTACAAATATTTGATTGCGGAGAACACCGTTTGCCTTTAAGTTCTGGTAATTATAGCCTGATAGCTGTACCTGGTTAACAGTGGCATTTACCTTTACGTTGGCATCTTTCAGAGTAAAACCAGAGCCTTCGAGGCGGCCACTCATCGATATGCTTTTTATCTGGTCTTCAGCATCTAACAACCGGCCAAGGTTGAATCCATTTGTCGTTACAAAACCATTATAGGAGGAGGAGCGGGTGTCATCATCTATCTTCAGGTTGATGTCCGATCTCAGTTTACCTAATGCAGTACTGAAGTCGCCGTTGGCTACGAAGTCGTTATAGAAACCCAGAAACCGTCCTTCTAAACTGACAGTACCTAGTCGAGCAGCCACTTCGTAAGCATCCTGCGGCAGAAACTGCTTTATGTCCCTGGCGTTGATGGTGGAAGGCTTGAGGCGCAGGTTAGCAAAGGTTTCTTTAAAATTAGGCAACCCGTCTGCGTTGATGCTCCCAACAATATGGGTGTTCTTACCATATTCCAGGTCCACATTGGTAGCAGAGAAGTTATTTGTTTTCCCCTTTAGCTCCAACGAGTTAACCAACAGGCTTTCATCGTATTCCTTTAGCTGAGGTGCAAAAATTGCGATGTCCTGAGAAAGCACGCGCGAATTCTTCAGGTTGGCTGTTATCGTCACGCTGTCTATAAACTGGCTGAAGTTTCCAATCCTGTTATAGTCGAAACGGAGGTAATTTTGCAGGTTGCTCTGCTCTACCTGCAGGTCCAGTTCATCCCACTCCCAGAAGGTAGGCGCATAGGTCATGCGGCTGTCGAGGTTGTGCAGCTGCGTGTTTGACCGTGTCTCGGTAGCTGTAAAATCACTGATTCTTACTTTAACGGTATCTTCCAGTTGTATCTGGCTAAACCTGCCGTAGACCTCGTCTAACGTCATGTGAGCATAGTCCAACCCATATTCCACACGGGGTTCATTAAAGTCGTCGTAGGTGAAGCGACCGTCCTTTACAATAAATTCGTTCAGTTGGAAGTTGAAGGGCTCGGATGGCTTCTGTGTAGTGTCTTTAGTGAAAAGATTGCTAAGCGCATTAAAGAAGGTATTCAGGTTAAGCGAGTCAGAGCCTTCATAGACAGCCAGGTTAGCGCGGGGCTGCTGTAGCTCAAGCGTATTTATTGTCAGGTTATTCGGGTTAAATATAGAGAAGGCGTCTATGTCTGCCTCAGCTCTGCAAATGTAGAGAAGCTCGTTGTTGAGGTAATCAAGCACCTTCACGTTTTCCAGCACCACGTTGCTGAAGAAGTTGATGTCTACCCGCCCAACTGTTACTTCGTGGTCCACAGCCTCAGAGAGATACGCCGCCACTTTCTGTGCGACTTTAGTCTGCACACCGGGAAAACGAATGGCCACGAAAACAGCAGCAAACAGCAACAAAAGGAACAGGATAAGCCCTAATACTATTTTTAGAATAGCTTTTCCTATAACTTTGGGGTAGTTTGTTGACTGTTCTGTTTCCAAAAGATGAATGAACCTACAATATTAGCAATAGAATCTTCCTGCGATGAGACCTCTGCTGCCGTGGTAAGCGGTGGTAAGGTCCTCTCGAATATCGTTGCCACGCAGGCCGTACATGAGCTATATGGGGGGGTTGTTCCGGAGTTAGCCTCCAGAGCCCACCAGCAAAATATTATACCTGTAGTAACCCAAGCTTTGCGTACGGCAAATGTAACAAAAAGTGATTTAAATGCAGTTGCCTTCACCCGCGGCCCCGGTCTTCTGGGAGCGCTGCTGGTCGGCTGCTCTTTTGCCAAGTCCTTTGCTCTGGGGCTAAACATACCGCTTATAGAGGTTAACCACATGCAGGCGCATATCCTGGCTCACTTTATTGATGAACCCACACCGCAATTTCCGTACCTATGTTTAACAGTTAGCGGTGGCCATACCCAGATTGTGCTCGTAAAAGACCACCTGGACATGGAAGTCGTTGGGCAGACAACAGACGATGCTGTAGGAGAGGCCTTTGATAAAACAGCCAAAATGCTGGGCCTGCCGTACCCGGGTGGTCCGATGCTTGATAAAACCGCTGCCAAAGGCAATCCGGATGCTTTTCAGTTCCCTGTGGGGAATATGCCCGGTTACAATTACTCCTTTAGCGGTATAAAGACTGCTGTGCTTTACTTCCTGCGTGATAAAACGAAAGTACAGCCTGATTTCGTGCAGGAAAACCTGGCTGATATATGCGCAAGCGTACAAAATACCCTTATAAAAACGTTACTCAAGAAGTTGGTGCAGGCATCAAAAGACCTAGGTATAAAAGAGGTAGCCATTGCCGGAGGTGTTTCGGCTAATTCAGGCTTGCGTCAGGCCCTTCAGGACTATGCCAGAAAGTACAACTGGAACGTATACATCCCCGCCTTTCAGTATTGCACTGATAATGCAGGCATGATAGCCATAGCAGCGCATTATCAGTATCTTAAAAAAGATTTTGCAACGCAATACGTTAGCCCGGAGCCAAGGCTAAAGATATGAGCTGGACTTACAGAAATAACCTGTAGCTGCCCACTGTATCTAATTACGCTAACAACGTAAGAGGATGTAAAGGAAAGCAGAATGCGCAGGAGACAAAACATCAATACAGAGGAATTGCCAGGTTCTGGCTCACAATAAGTTATAAATGGCGAAAGATAAAGACAGAATAAAAAAGCACGTTAACATTGTAAATCGCAAGGCTTCCTTCGAGTACCAGTTTATAGAGAAGTATACAGCTGGTATCATGCTGATGGGGACCGAAATCAAATCGATTCGGGAGGGACAGGTGAACATGGGGGAAGGCTACTGCGTGTTCCAGCGCAGTGAGTTGTGGCTGCACAATATGCACATTTCAACTTATACCGAAGGAACGCATTACAATCACGAGCCTACCCGCGCCCGAAAACTGTTGCTGAACAAAAGGGAGCTGCGAAAACTGGAGAACGGGGCGCAGGAGCAGGGGGTAACCATTATTCCGGTCCGTGTCTTTATCAGCGATCGGGGCTTTGCTAAAGTAGAGATTGCACTGGCACGAGGTAAGAAGCTGTACGACAAGCGACAGGACATTAAAGAGAAAGACGTTAAGCGCGAGATGGCCCGCAGCGGGTTTTAAATTTAAAGATGTAGAAGTTGATAGATGTGGTGCGCCTACTGATAAACATTATTAACATCTTCAATTTTAGAGTAATTTTCACATCTTCTCATTATCAAATCTTCAAATCAACAGAAAGTGGAACACGGAATTTGCATGCTGAGTCTGGTGCCCTTGCGTGCTGAAACATCTGACAGAGCAGAACTGGTATCGCAGCTTATGTTTGGTGAATGCTACCAGGTGATAAACACAGAAGGAAACTGGCTGCAGCTACAGCTGGCAACAGACGGATACAAAGGATGGATAGACTTCAAGCAGCATACTGCTGTTACACCTGAGTATTTCAGCAGGTGGAAAAGCAGCTCCCACGCACGTACCTTGAGCCTGCTGCAGTTCATCAGCATAAATGATTTTCAGGTTCCGGTTGGCATTGGCAGCTACCTGCCTTTTTTTGATGGCGGAAGTATACAGGTGAATGAGGTGCGGTATGGGTATAGTGGACCCGCTTCCGATACATCAGTTCTGCCGTCGAAAACGCAACTTGTAGAAGTGGCACTTAATTTCCTTAAGTTCCCTTACTTATGGGGCGGTAAGTCTATGTTTGGAATAGATTGCTCCGGCTTAACGCAGCAGGTTTTTGGTATCTGCGGCTACCAGTTGCCCCGCGACGCTTACCAGCAGGTGGCGCTTGGGCAGGAGGTGCACTTTGTGGAGCAGACCCAGCCAGGCGACCTTGCTTACTTTTCCAATGCAGAAGGGCGCATTACCCATATAGGCATTATGCTGGAGGGGCAGAAAATCATACACGCACACGGTGAGGTCCGGATTGATCAGCTGGATCATACCGGTATCTATAATGAGGGCCTGAAGCGGTACACGCACCAGCTCCGCATCATCAAAAGAATTTTACCTTCGAATGCTTAAAATTTTTTGTGAAGCTTGAAGATAATTAGGTAAATTATGCCGTACAAGTTGAGCATAAGCTCTTTAGTGCGGTCATGAAAGACAAAGTACTCATCCTTAACCAAGACTTCAGCGCCATTGCCATCTGCTCTGTGCAGCGGGCATTCCTGTTGGTGTACCTGGATAAAGCTGAGATGATTTCGAAGGCCGATGGCCATTTTCTGCATACCGTCAGCACCGTATATCCCATTCCTTCTGTTATCCGGCTGCAGCGTTATGTGCGTGTGCCTTACTATGGCATTGCCCTGAGCCGCCACAACGTGATGCGCCGCGACAATTACAGCTGCCAGTACTGTGGTGCAGTTAAAAACCTGACGCTGGACCACCTGCTTCCGCGTTCCAGAGGGGGCGAGACAGCCTGGCAGAACCTGGTAACCGCCTGCTCGCGCTGCAACTCCCGCAAAGGCGACAGAACACCCGAAGAGGCTGGCCTTAAACTTAAAAATCAGCCCAGAAGACCTTCACTGCTTAATTTCCTTCAACTACACCTGACACCCTCCAACCAGGACTGGAGCGTTTACCTTGGCCTGAAAGGGGAAAAAATGAGTTCGACGGATGCTTCCTGATGCCGATGATACTTATTCCCCAGCAGCAAATCAACCACTGGAAGTTTAGTTAAGTTATATGCCACAAAAGTAAGGGGTAGTTTGCAAAGCATTCATCTTGAAGACCATGCCTTGTTACCTGAAGCAGGAATTCTGCTGTTTCTGTACCTAAACAGTTCATTAAAAGCTTGTAACATTTAGGAACGATATAGCAATTTTCGTGTTTTATTATTACTTTTGCAGTTCATTCAAATGAATGGGGCCCAGGCAGGTGCCTGGGAGATGTTAAACTAAACCAAATCAGCTGATTGCTCTATGCTGGTGGCTACTCCAGAGCAGTATAAAGTATTATGAGTAATTCTCCAGACAATTTTGATTGGGACAAGATTGAGTCCCAGGGTTTCGGTTCAGGCTACAGCAAGTCTGAGAAGGCCGAAATGGAACAAATGTATGACGACACCCTGACAACCGTACAGGAACAGGAGGTTGTTAAAGGTACCGTTGTTGGTATCACTGATCGTGATGTGATCCTGAACATCGGTTTTAAATCTGATGGCCTGGTGCCTGTTTCAGAATTCAGGGACCTTCCTGACCTGAAAGTTGGTGACGAGGTAGAAGTATTTATCGAAGACCAGGAAGATCCGAACGGTCAGCTTATCTTGTCCCGCAAGAAAGCGAAAATCGTTAGCGCATGGGCTCGTATCTACGATGCACTTGAGAATGACAACATTCTGGACGGCGTTGTGAAGAGAAGAACAAAAGGTGGTCTTATCATGGATATCCATGGTGTGGAAGCCTTCTTGCCAGGTTCTCAAATCGACGTGAAGCCAATCCGTGACTTCGACGTGTTTGTTGGTAAGAAAATGGAAGTGAAGGTTGTGAAAATCAACGCCGCTTTCGACAACGTGGTTGTATCGCATAAGGTACTTATCGAGAAAGACCTGGAGCAGCAGCGTGCCGCTATCCTGAACAACCTTGAGAAAGGTCAGGTACTGGAAGGTATCATCAAGAACATGACAAACTTCGGTGTGTTCATCGACCTTGGTGGTGTTGATGGTCTGCTTCACATTACAGATATTTCATGGGGACGTATTAACCATCCGGAAGAAGTATTGAACCTTGACCAGAAAGTAAATGTGGTAGTTCTTGACTTTGATGAAGACAAGAAGCGTATCTCCCTTGGTATGAAACAGCTGACGCCGCACCCATGGGATGCTCTTCCTGCTGAAATCGAGGTTGGGTCTAAAGTAGAAGGTAAGATTGTTAACGTAGCTGACTACGGTGCATTCCTTGAGCTGATGCCAGGCGTAGAAGGCCTGATTCACGTTTCTGAAATGTCATGGTCTCAGCATCTGCGTAACCCACAGGACTTCATCAAGCAAGGAGATCAGGTGCAGGCAGTTGTATTGACGCTGGACAGACAGGAGCGCAAGATGTCACTTGGTATCAAGCAGCTTACAGAAGACCCTTGGACAAAAGAAAATGTGTTAACGAAATATGCAGTAGGCACCAAGCATACTGGTATAGTTCGTAACCTGACAAACTTTGGTCTATTCCTTGAGTTGGAAGAAGGTGTAGATGGCCTGGTACACGTATCTGACCTGAGCTGGACGAAGAAGATAAAGCACCCATCTGAGTTCGTGAAAGTTGGTGAGAACCTGGACGTAGTTGTTCTGGAGCTTGATGTTCCGAACAGAAGACTTGCCCTGGGCCATAAGCAACTAGAGGAGAACCCTTGGGATACTTTCGAGTCTGTATTCAACATCGGTTCTGTACACAGAGCTACTGTACTTGAGAAATCAGACAGAGGCGCTACGCTGGAGCTGCCATACGGCATAGAAGGTTTCGCTTTCCCGAAAGGTCTGACAAAAGAAGATGGTTCAACTGTTGAAGCAGGTGAAAGCCTTGACTTCAGAGTAACTGAATTCTCTAAAGAAGATCGTAAAATCATTCTTTCTCACACTGCTTCTCACTCAGAAGTTGATGCTGCAAGAACTGCCAGAGCTACTAAGAAAGCAACTCCTGGTGCTGCCCCTGCAGGTGGAGAGAAGAAAGCCTCTGCTCCAAAAGCAAAAACTGATGTAGACAAGTCAACACTTGGTGACCTGGATGCGCTGTCTGCTTTGAAAGAGCAAATGCTGGAGAATGAAAAAGAAGCAGGTGTTAAAAAATTAGAAGCTGCCGCTGCTAAAAAGTCTAACGAGACGGATGGCAACGAGGAAGCTGCTGATGATGAGACAAATGCTTAATTACTAGGCTGATTTTAGTATAGAAAAGCCCCGGGTAAACCAGGGCTTTTTTGTTTTAATACTCAAAAAACTGCTGTCATTGTTTGACAAGTATGTTTTTCTACGTATGTTTGCACTCCAATCGAACAACACGGTAACGTGGCCGAGTGGCTAGGCTCAGCTCTGCAAAAGCTGCTACAGCGGTTCGAATCCGCTCGTTACCTCAAGACCCTGCTATCCTTTAGCAGGGTCTTTTGTTTTACTTCCTGCTGCCTTTCTGCCTCCCTATGCATTTGCACAGGATTTCTTTTCTTTCACATGCCTGATTACCCGGTATAATCTTTTGTCACGTACTTCCGTACTCAATTTTACAATGACATGAAGCAAAACTGATATCACTCTGGCCGACAGACTTTGTTTCACCAGCTTCTGATAGAGATGGAAGACAACAGAGCGCAAGGCTTCGTGGTATCACGCTGAAAGAATAGTATAAGCAGGTAAAAGGCCAGCTTTGAATTGACAAACAGAAGTAGCAGACCCAGGCACCCAATCCATGAATATTGTAGACTTGCGCATTATGCGCGGACCAAACTACTGGTCAGTAAAACATCCTAAAATCATTGTCCTTAAACTGGAACTGGAAGAACTCAGCCAGAAACTCACAAATGATGTTCCTAACTTTCTCTCAAGCTTAAAAAAAATGTTTCCTGGTTTGCTGAAGCACCCCTCTGTAGAGGGTGTGGAAGGAGGCTTCTTCAAAACAGTGGAAGCAGGTACTACTTTTGCTCACATTTTGCAGCATGTGGCGCTGGAGCTTCAGACCATGGCTGGTATGGAAAGTGGGTATGGCAGGTGCTATCCGGCACATGAAGAGGGACACATGGTGGTTCTTTACTCTTACCAGGAAGAGCGCGCAGGAAAATATGCTGCCTATGCCGCTTTACGTGTCACGAAGGCCCTTGTGCAGGGCGAAAAATACAAGCTCAGCGATGACATCAGACGGCTGCACGAAATTCGGGAAGACGAGTTTTTTGGGCCAAGTACCTATTCTATTATTTCTGAAGCAGTAAGCAGAGGAATTCCCTATATTCGCCTGAACAGCCACTCATTGATACAACTCGGGTACGGCAGGTATCAGAAGCGGATTCAGGCAACGTTAACGTGTAAGACTGCTTTTTTTGCAGTAGAAATAGCCGGCGACAAAAGAGCAACAAAAGCTATTTTGGGTGAGTCAGGCGTTCAGGTGCCCAAGGGGACCACCGTTTACGATGAGGAAGAGCTAAAGAAAGCCGTTGACTGGTTAGGTTTCCCGATAGTAATAAAACCGCTTGACGGTAACCATGGAAAAGGTGCCACAATTAATATTAATAGCCTGAAAGAAGCTCAGAAAGGTTTTGCTGAAGCACGTAAATTCTCTTCCGGTATAATCGTTGAACAGTACGTCACTGGTTCTGACTTCAGGCTCCTCGTTATAAATGGCAGGTTTGTCGCTGCGGCCATGCGTACCCCTGCCATGGTAACGGGTGATGGCTCTTCTACCATCCGCCAGCTGATAAACCAGGAGAACAAAAACCCCAAGCGTGGTATAGGGCACGAGAAGCCGCTGACCAGAATTCAGATAGACAAGCATACACGAAGCTTGCTCAGGAGCCGGAACCTTACCACCGATTCTGTCCTTAAAAAAGGAGAGAAGCTTTACCTGAAGAGCACAGCCAACATCAGCACAGGAGGTACCGCAACCGATGTAACGGACCTTGTGGACCCATACAACATTCTGATGGCGGAGCGGATTGCCGGCCTTGTGGGGCTTGATGTATGCGGTATAGATGTGATGACTACTGACATTGCCATTCCACTGAACGAAACTAAAGGGGCTGTGCTGGAGGTAAACGCCGCCCCAGGTTTCCGGATGCATATATCACCAACCTACGGCTTGCCCCGAAATGTGGCAGAGCCTGTTGTGGATATGCTGTTCCCGCACAAGCAGCCGTTCCGTATCCCGATTATAGCGGTAACAGGTACTAACGGTAAAACCACAACAACCCGGCTGATTGCGCACATGGTCAAGTCGAATGGCTACCATGTAGGCTATACCACCACCGATGGCATTTACATTCAGGATAAGCTAATGGAGAAAGGTGATACGACCGGGCCATATAGTGCAGAGTTTGTCCTGAAGGATCCTACAGTGAACTTTGCCGTTTTAGAGTGTGCCCGTGGCGGTTTGCTCCGCTCCGGGCTAGGCTTTCAGCAATGCGATATCGGTATAGTGACGAACGTGAGTTCTGATCACCTGGGAATGCGGGATATCCACACACTGGAGGAACTGGCGAAGGTAAAAGCAGTGATACCCAAGAGCGTGAGCAAAGAGGGCTACGCTATCCTGAATGCAGATGATGACCTGGTATATGCGATGGCAGAGGGTTTAAAATGCAAAGTAGCGTTGTTCAGCATGGACGAGGAAAACCCACGTGTCCTGCAGCACATTGCAAGGGGAGGACTGGCGGCTGTATTCGAGAACGGCTATATCTCATTCTTTAAAAACAGCTATAAAATAAGGATAGACCGGGTTGGTGACATCCCGCTGACCTTTGGCGGCAAAGCATGCTTTAATATTGAGAATATTCTCGCGGCTTCACTGGCAGCCTATATTTCGCACTTCGATAAGGAAAACATCAAAACTTCGCTACGTACTTTTATACCCTCACCGGATAAAACACCGGGGCGCATGAATCTTTTCAAGTTCCCTGATTTTGATGTACTCATTGACTACGCCCACAATGTGGCGGGCATGAAAGCAATAGGGGAGTTTATAAACAGCCTGGATGTTTCTCAGAAGGTAGGAATAGTGGCAGGTGTGGGAGACCGCCGGGAAGAAGACCTGTATGAATTAGGCCAGGTAGTGGGGCAGCTTTTTGATAAAGTCATTGTGCGGCTGGACACGGACCTGAGGGGTAAAAAAGCAGAAGACATTACAGACCCTTTAATAAAAGGCATACATGAGAGTGGGCCGGAAATGAATCCCGAGCTCATTCCTCAGGAGATGCGGGCCATTGCGTATGCCTTAGAACACGCTTCACCTGGCTCTATCATCGCTATTTTTACTGAGGATATCACAGAAGCAGTGAAAATGGTAGAAAGCTTTAAGGTAATACAAGACAGGAAAGTCCTCTCTGAATGATGCTGTATACGCTTGAGCTTTGCCGGCTCCTTAATTTCAACACATAAGCTGCTGTTACTGTTTCTGATACATTAAAAAAACTAAAAGGCACTATATAAGAAAGGCCCTGCCAAATGCGGCAGGGGCCTTTCTTATGCAAACGAGCATCTTCTTTATTTCAGAACGAAAGAAGTTTTGCCAATCATAAAGCCATCAGTATACAGCTCCACAATGTGCTCTCCTTTTTTATAATCCGCGTTTTTGTCGTAGGTGAAGCTAAGCTGCTGCTGCGTGTTGTCGAAAACAAAATCGCGCTTGGCAGTGAAATACATATTCTCACCGTCAATCTGGAAAGAGCCAGAGCCTGTTGCCAGGTTATACAAAGCGGCGCCATCAGGTTCTATCAAACGCATGTAAACGGTTTTCGGCTCTTTAGGTGCAACGTCGTTCTTTGCAAGGTTAAACACCACCCGGATTTTGTCTACACGTCTGGCACGGAACTCATTGTCGTTGTCTTCTTTCTCTTTTCCACGCTGGTTGATGATGTTCACGTTCATGTTCTGGGCCTCTAATTTAGAAGCTACCTTCACTTTCTCACTCAGGTCGCGGTTGGTGGTCTTGACCGTGGTCAGGCTGTCAGACAGTTGGTTCTGGGTAGTCTTCAGTTCTGTATTCTCTGTGAACAATACTTCATTATCCTCCTTTAGCTTCGCTATTTCCTCGTCCTTCTGCTTCAGTTGTTGCTCGAAAGCAGTTGCTCTGTCCCGGAAGCGGCGCTGGTCAGACAAACTGTAGCTGCGTTTTCTGAAACCACGCAGTTCGTCCAGGTCAGCACCAATAGCAGCAATCTGGGTTTCCAGGGAGTCGTTCTCCAAACCCATTGCCTGCAGTTCCTGACTCTGACGCTCAAAGTCAGCCTTAAGGGCTTCATAAACTTTGATCTGGTTCTCCAGTTCGCTGTTTTTAACACGGATGATTTCGGCCTGCTCTTCCGTCTTCTCCTTTTTCTGGTAGTTCATGTAAATTAGAATACCATTAATACTGATAAGGACGACGAGCAGTCCACCAATCAAAAGCTTTCTGTTGCTTCGTTTTTCAGGTGTGTTAGCTGACATAATTTTTTTGTTGTTGTTTGTGTGAAATTTTAGCTTTATTCTCAATACAACTGATAGCTCACTTAGAGCAAGCGTCAAATATAAGGTTTTTGATTTATTAATCTAATCAGATGAAACAACAATTTAATGCCGCTTATTGGGAGCACCGTTACCAGTTAAATCAGACCGGTTGGGATGCTGGAGATGTAACGACGCCCCTCAAAGAATATTTTGATCAGGTAACAAACATGGATATACGTATTCTGATACCCGGAAGTGGCAACGGGTATGAAGCTGAGTATCTTTTCAGGCAAGGCTTTCGGCATGTATTTTTAGTGGATGTGGCGGAAGCGCCACTGCAGAACTTTGCCAAACGGGTGCCTGGTATTCCGAAGGAGCAGCTGCTGCAACAGGATTTCTTTTCCTTGAAAGGGAAATATGATTTAATAGTAGAGCAGACGTTTTTCTGTGCTATAGACCCTGCGCAACGTGCTGAGTATGCCTACCAATGTGCAGCTTTACTTCATAAGGGAGGTAAGTTGATGGGTTTGCTCTTTGATACAGAGTTTACACAAGAAGGTCCTCCTTTTGGAGGTAACCGGGAGGAGTATGCAAGTTATTTTAAACCATATTTCCATTTCCTTTATTTCAAAACAGCTTATAATTCTATTCAGCCACGGCAGGAGCGGGAACTGTTCATGCTGCTGCAGAAAATATAAAACGCTGGAACTCCACCACAACGAGATGCAAGGTGTTGCTGCTGAACATTTCACAGGGCTTAACTCGTAATTCTTAGCGGATAGTGTACCTTTGCAATGCCTATAAGCGATAAAAAGAATAAAACTATGTTCGATATACCAAAACTGAAACACACCAAAAGTGGCAACTTCTTTTTAATGGCCGGACCTTGTGCCATTGAAGGCGAGGATATAGCCATGCAAATTGCCGAACGACTTAAATTATTAACTGATTCATTGCAGATTCCGCTCATCTTTAAGGGCTCGTACCGCAAAGCTAACCGCTCACGCCTCGACTCATTTACAGGAATAGGGGATGAAAAAGCACTCCGGATTCTACAGAAAATCAGCCAGGAGTTTGATGTGCCTACTGTAACTGACATTCATGAGACTGAGGAGGCGGCTATGGCTGCTGAATACGTAGATGTGCTGCAGATACCTGCCTTCCTGTGCCGGCAGACTGATCTATTAATTGCCGCTGCCAAAACAGGAAAAGTAGTAAACATCAAAAAAGGACAGTTCCTGTCTGGTGCCGCCATGCGTTTTGCCGTTGAGAAAATAAATGATTCCGGGAACGATAAAGTGATTCTGACGGACAGGGGAAATTCCTTCGGCTATTCAGATCTTGTAGTTGATTTCCGGAACATACCTGAAATGAAGGCCATCGGTGCACCCGTGGTAATGGACGTGACGCACTCTTTACAGCAGCCCAATCAGAGTTCCGGTGTAACAGGGGGGAAGCCTGCTCTGATTGAAACAATTGCCAAAGCTGCTATTGCAGTTGGTGCAGATGGTCTTTTCATCGAGACACATCCGCAACCAAGCATTGCAAAGTCAGATGGTGCCAATATGCTCCCGCTGGATCAGTTGGAAAACCTGCTGAAGAAGCTTATACGCATCCGACAGGCTGTGCTGTAGCGTCTCGAGTAAAGGCACAGGAAGAAGGGCAAAAGAATCTTGTACAACCAAGTGTTAGATTCTTTTGCCCTTCTTTTTCCTAGGTAGCGCTTTTTAAAAACTTAAAATAAAGTGTTCTTTAGGCTGTGTTGTCCTGAAAAAAACCAATCCTACAAAAAACAGGTCTACCGTTTGCATTACCTGCGGGTGAGCCTTAATGTCTTTCCATGCCTGCTTCATTTCCCCTGACCAGTAAATGTCGTCCATCACAAATACACTATACTCGTGGTGCTTTGTGAGGCAGGTTTCAAAATACTGCATGGTGGGAGTGTAACGGTGGTTACCGTCGAAAAAGGCAAAATCCAGCTTTACAATTTTTAGCAGCTGCCTCTCCAAAGTATCATCCAGGTCGCCTTCGATGAGTTGAACCTGTTTTAGCCCCAAACGCTTAAAATTTTCGCGGGCTAACTTTGCTGTGACAGGACAGCCTTCGAAGGTATGGATGCTTGCCTGTGTGCGTGCTTCAGCTAAGTAGGAGGTGGTGATGCCAAGAGAGGTGCCTAGTTCAAAAATAGTCTCTGGCTGGAAGGAGTTTACCAACCTAAACAGCAATTGCCCATACTTGGGGGGCTTGGCAGAGGTTCGGGCAATTTCTTTTACTGCCCGTTGCCACTGTTTCAGGTTTTTGGATCCCGCTCCAAGGTCTGTCACCTGTAGCTTACGGTCATCCTGCAGCATTTTCTCCCGGAGCGACTCGACCCGATCATAGGCCGGGAAATGCCCGGTATGCAAAAGTACGTTACGGTATAAATCAAAAACAAAAGGAGAGTGGATTCCATGCAGCTTGAACGATCGTAACCGGTACAGCAGGTAATCAGCAGCTAATTGAACAGATGACACAAACAGGTTTTTGGGAGGCAGATACGGGCAGTAGAAAAGAGGCTCATTCAGAAGAATATTAAGATCTCCTTGTTCCTAATTTTCTAGCTGCTGTTCTATACTTAGTTTAGTTTATAAGGTACTACTAAAGTAAATTCCGGAATAGTGACGTGAAACTGCCGGCCATCAATCAATCGCTCCATCAGGTAGGTGCCGCGCATTTTCCCAATACCTGTCTTCAGGTTACACCCGGATACGTATTCATGCATCTCACCCGGTTCCATCACAGGCTGCTGACCTACCACACCTTCTCCCTCTACCTCGCGTACCACACCAGTGGCATCATGTATATGCCAGTGGCGGCGCAATAGCTTTACTGTAAACTCACTGTGGTTTTCGATTTTTATCTTATATGCAAAAACAAAGTGCTGTTGCACCGGACTGGAGTAGTCTGGCAGATAGTTGGCCGTAACCGTGATCTTTACTCCTTCAGTTGTTTTTGTATCCATGTTCCGTTGTTTTTTGTATACTACAAGAACCATTGCAGCGGCTGCAAGTTGCTTCAGTGGAAATATTTCCTATATTTTACTAACCCTCAAGCATGATAGCGCATGAATGTAAAGATAGAAGAAAGCTGGCAGAATGTACTGCAAGATGAATTTGAAAAGCCGTATTTCAATCAACTTGTTTCTTTTGTTAAAGACGAATACACTACACAAAAAGTTTATCCCGCGGGCAATCAAATATTTAATGCCTTTGAGAAATGTACCTTCGATAAGGTGAAGGTGGTGATACTGGGCCAGGACCCTTACCATGGTCCTAACCAAGCAAACGGTTTGGCTTTTTCTGTAAGCGACAAAGTGCGTATACCACCCTCTCTGCTTAATGTATTCAAAGAAATCAAAAGCGACCTTGGCAAAGAGATGCCTACCTCAGGAAACCTGGAGCGATGGGCAGAGCAGGGGGTACTGCTCCTTAATGCTACCCTTACTGTGCAGGCAGGCAAAGCAGGTTCACATCAGAAGAAAGGATGGGAGGAGTTTACTGATGCTGTTGTGGAGAAAGTGAATGATTTGAAGGAACACGTGGTCTTTATGCTGTGGGGAGCCTATGCTCAGAAAAAAGGTGCCTTTATTGATGAGGGGAAGCACCTGGTGTTAACAGCGGCACACCCTTCTCCTTTTGCTGCAGACAGGGGGTTTTTTGGGAGCCGCCATTTCAGCAAAGCGAATCAGTATTTGCGGGAGCATGGAAAAGAACCAATTGAATGGTGAAACCTGAAGCTTGCAACCTATAGGAAATGCAGGATAAAGAACCCATATTATTCGTTTTTTGCAAAGATCATACAGAAATAAAACTATGTTGAAGATATACCACAATAACCGTTGCAGTAAAAGCCGGCAGGCGCTGGAACTGACTAGGAATGCTGGCAAGGAGGTAGAGGTAATTGATTATCTAAAAACACCACCTACGGCTGCCGACCTGCAGGTTATTCTGCGAAAGCTGCACATGAAGCCAGATCAGTTAATCCGCAAGAACGAAGCGATCTATAAAGACAGGTTTAAAGGAAAGAACCTGACGGACGAGGAATGGATACAGGCTAAGGTTTCTTATCCTGTATTAATAGAGCGGCCGATAGTAGTGAAAGGAGAGGAAGCAGTAGTAGGCCGGCCACCAGAAAAAGTCCAGGAACTGTTATAGCAGGCTCCAAGTGCTTTAAGTTATACCAAACGCCTAAAATGTATTTTATAGGAATGTATTAAGCTACCGTAGCTGTAGTTCATCCAGGGTCATGCCTAATATTCTATAGCTGTTGCGCTGTGCTCTCCAGGCTGGAATAGCGGCCCTATATAAGAGGGAGGCCTCGTTCTGGGGGTAGTAGGGGCCCTCTTGGGCATCTCGCTGGGAATCTTCTCCGCCAGGGTGCCGCCGCTCCCACGGCACCTAAAAATCTCCCAATGCACTCTACTTAAAGACTGGAAATCATTCACTTCTTGCCAACGAAGAGAAAAAGCTTATTTTTGGAAGGAGCTTTAGGCAAATTGATATTATATACGGATTATTTAAAAGCCAAAAGCCAGAGACATGTGCTCTGGCTTTTGGCTTTTAAATAATTTCCTACTCTATTTTTTTAAACAGGCGGCTCCAGCGAATTCTGTCCAGGAAGCTGCCTTCCGGGTCAGTAGACATCCAGATCATGACAGCCTTACCGACCACGTGGTCTTCAGGTACATAACCCCAGTAGCGGGAATCAAGGGAGTTATGGCGGTTATCGCCCATCATAAAGTAGTAGTTCTGCTTAAAAGTATACTGGTTTACCTCCCTGCCATCTATAAAAAGTTTGCCGTCCTGTATCTCTGCGTTTTCGTTGCGCTCATACTCCAAGATAACCTTCTCGTAAAAAGGGAGTGTTTCAGGTGTAATGGCCACGGTTGCACCTTCCTGCGGGATATAGATAGGCCCATAGTTGTCTTTGTTCCACTCATATTTGCTTGGCATATGCGGGAACACCTCTGGATCTGCTTTGCCAGCTAAATCCTTGAGCAGTATGACTTCCTTGATGAAACTCAACTGGCCCATCTGGGCAGCCAGTTCCGGGGAAGCGTCTACCACATAGCCATTTTCATAAGGTATCACATCCCTGAGGTTAATGTTGCGGTCTTGGAAGAACTTCTCTGAAAGCTGTGTGTTCGGCACCAGCAGGTACTTGTACTGCAGGCCGGCAGGCGCCTCAACAGCTTTGCCGTTGATGTACACCTGCATGTCTTTTACCATCAGAGAGTCGCCAGGCAGACCAATGGCGCGCTTAATATAATTGGTGCGCAGGTCAGCAGGATGTTCTTCTTCCGGAGGATAATTAAATACCACCACATCGTTGTGTTTTACCTCTGAAAAACCCGGCAGGCGGTGAGGCTCCAACTGAATAGCATCTGAATAAGAGGGGATGTTGGTGCCCCAAATGGTTTGGTGCGTTAAAGGAACCTGTAGCGGCGTGATAGGAGTACGCGGACCGTAGTGCAGCTTACTTACAAAAAGGAAGTCTCCTACCAGCAGCGATTTCTCCATAGACGGAGTTGGTATAGTATAGGCTTCAAACGTTGCCCAACGAATCAAACTGGCTGCCACCACCGCAAACAGGATGGCATCGCCCCACTCGCGGGCAAAGCTTTTCTTTTTCTTAGGTGCCTTGGTTACTGGTTTCTTTTCCCAGAATTTCACATTCATCTGCAGGTGCTATAATTTACAGGTTAAGCATTTCCTTCATACCATACACCCCTTCGCGGCCGATAAGCCATTGTGCTGCCATGATGGCACCTTCGGCAAATCCAGCCCGGGTATGGGCGATATGGCTAAGTTCTATTTTGTCAACTTCAGAGGAATACGTAACAATGTGAGTGCCAACTACATCAGGTTCACGCTCTGAAACGATGTTTAATTTACTTTTTTCTTCCGGATTATCAGATACCCATCCCTCTAAATTTGTATAGCTGGATAGAATGCCCTCTGCCGCTGTGATGCCAGTGCCACTTGGTTTGTCCACCTTTTGCAAATGGTGCACCTCCTTCACAGAGACATCGTATTCTTTGTATGCCTGCATTTTGCTGGCCATGTATTCGTTGAAATGGAAGAACAGGTTTACACCTACGCTATAGTTAGAAGCATAGAAGAAGGCTCCATTCTGCTTCAGGCACAGCGCTACGGCTTCTTCAAATCTATCTAACCAGCCGGTGGAGCCGGATACCACAGGGATGCCGTGTGTCAGGCAGTAAGTAACATTACCAAAAGCAGATTCAGGGTGCGTAAACTCAATGGCTACATCTGTGTTCTCAGACGTGAAGTTTCTCAGTTCATCAGCATTATCATGGTCTATTCTGCCAATAATTTCATGGCCTTTCGCCTGGGCCATCTGCTCAATGGTTTTACCCATTTTGCCATAGCCAATCAGAAGAATTTTCATTTAGTTCGGGTGTATAAAGTAAAAGTTAAACCAGGTGACAGTGAGTTGGGAATGGTGGCAACAGGTATGATACCCGGCTGTATGCGCAAAGCCAGATTATCACTCACATCAAAATCCTTTAAGTGAGCATACACATAAGCTTCGGCAATTTGAAGGGCATGAGCGCCAATAGAAAGTAAAATAGTCAGGTCGCGGTTGCGGCGGTAATAATCGCGCCGGGCCTTCAGATTATTGTAGGCATAACTTCCAGGCGTTGTTCCATTGATGGCATTCAGTGACGGGAATTTCGGGTTGTTAGCATATTCATCTATCGTTGTGGTGTCACCATCCACGCGAAAAATGATAGCTTTTCTGTAACTCTGAAACTTGGTGTGGTTGTCTATCAGGAAGTAACCCAGAACGGCACCCATCGCATAAACAACAGGCACTTTCCAGTAAGATTTGTTATAGAACTGGCCTGCACCAGGCAATACAGCGGAGTACAGTGCTGCCTTCTCCCATTTGTCCAGATCTTTTAATCTGCCCAGAAAAAATCCCTTGCTATCAGCAAGAGAGTCGGGAGTGACAACGAGAACAGAGTCAGGACCCACCGTGATTACCTGTGCCTGTGCAGGAGCATAGCAAAATAATATACTCAACAGCAAGATAACAATACCGGTGTACAGCCTCATGTAGTGTTGTTAGTAGTTTAAAATATCAAGGATACGGTTCAACTCGTCCACAGATACAAAAGGAATTTTGATTTCGCCCTTGCCATCGTTATTTGCTTTCACCTGTATTTTAGTGCCGAACTGAGAGGACAGCCGCGTTTCAACATTCTTTAGTTCCCCATCATATTTATTGAACTGCAGCTTATGCTGTGGGTCTGGCTTCTTGTTGGCATTCTGAAGGTTACGTACCAGTTCCTCTACTTTTCGTACAGAGAGTTCTTTGGCAACTACTTCCTTGTAAACATCCAGCTGCTTCTCTACTGTATCGATATTAATGAGGGCGCGGGCATGGCCCATACTTATCATGTTGTCACGCAGTCCGATTTGGATATCAGGTGGTAACTTAAGCAAGCGCAGGTAATTGGTAACAGTGGTGCGTTTTTTCCCAACACGGTCTCCTAGTTCTTCCTGCTTCAGGCTACATTCAGATAATAAACGCTGATAGGACAGTGCAATCTCGATGGCATTCAGGTTCTCCCGCTGAATGTTTTCAATCAGTGCCATCTCCAGCATCTGCTGGTCGTCTGCCTTGCGGATATAGGCCGGTATGACAGTGAGCCCGGCAATTTTGCTGGCCTGGTAGCGGCGTTCACCGGAAATCAGCTGGTAGCTGTTCTGGTCTAGGTGCCGAACCGTGATGGGCTGAATAATGCCCTGAACTTTTATAGACTCTGCCAGTTCTTCCAGTGCAGTTTGGTCGAAGTGGGTTCGCGGCTGGAATGGGTTTGTCTGTATTTGATCTATGGCTATATCTGCGATGGTATTGACTTCGTTTAGAGTGGAAGATTCGGTTTTACCGGTGTACTTGTTGCCCTCTAAAAGAGAGCCCAGGCCCCTTCCGAGGCCACCAATGCGTTTAGCTGCTGGTTTTTTGTTGTCAGACATGTAAGGGTACTATTATTTAGCCAGCGCTACGCTGTTCTTCTCTGCAATCTCGCGGGCTAGGTTCAAATAGCTCAGGGCACCTTTGCTTTCTGCATCGTGCAGCAGGGCAGGTATACCAAAGCTTGGAGACTCGCTCAATTTTACATTTCTAGGAATGATGGTATCGAATACCATCTGCTGGAAGTGCGTTTTCACCTCTTCCACCACCTGGTTGCTCAGGCGCAGGCGTACATCATACATCGTCAGGAGGATGCCCTCAATGGCCAGGTCCGGGTTCAGGCGCGATTGGATGATCTTGATCGTGTTCAGAAGCTTGCCTAAACCCTCTAGGGCAAAGTACTCGCACTGCACCGGTATAACCACAGAATCTGCAGCAGTCAGCGAGTTTACAGTAATCAAACCCAGCGAAGGAGAGCAGTCGATGATAATAAAATCATACTTTTGCTTAAGGCTTTTAAGGGCTTCCCGCATCTTTTCCTCGCGGTTCGGCACGGTAATCATTTCTACTTCTGCACCCACCAGGTCGATGTGTGATGGGATGAGGTCGAGAAATTCGATGTTAGGCGACTGCAGAATAATATCCTCTATTTTCTCGTCTTCCACCATGCACTCATAGATGCTGCTGGTGATGGTAGCCGGATCAAAGCCAAGACCAGAGGTAGCGTTTGCCTGCGGGTCTGCATCAACAAGTAAAGTCTTGAATTCTAAAGCTGCCAGACTCGCCGCCAGGTTAATGGCGGTGGTGGTTTTACCAACCCCACCTTTTTGGTTAGCAACCGCAATTATTTTTCCCATTATCAAATCAGAGATTTATAGTTTGACCTATCTCCATCAAAATAAGTTCCTTGTCTACCATCTTCGCCACTTCCTTCACCTGGTCTTTATCTATTTTGATGTACGGGAAGGTATCATAGTGCATCCCGATAACGGTTTCTACCTGTACAAAATCAGCGGCTATCATGGCATCGTGTATGTCCATAGTAAAGTTATCGCCGATAGGAAGCAGGGCAAAGTCCAGATCAAACTGCTCAGGTATGAGCTTCATGTCGTAGGTTATAGCCGTATCGCCGGCAAAGTAAAAGGCCTGGTTTTCTGTTTCAACTACAAAGCCCGCTGCCACGCCACCGTTTGAACCGTCAGGCAAGGAACTGGAGTGCACAGCACTTACCATTTTAACTGTTCCAAAAGGAAGCGTTACCTTACCACCGATGTTCATTGGGTGCGTGTTCTCTACACCCTTGTTGCTGTACCAGGTGGCTATCTCATGTATGGCGACGATGGTAGCTTTGTTGTTATTGGCTATCTGCTCTGCATCGTGCACATGGTCCTGGTGGCCATGCGACAGCAGGATGTAATCTGCTTTGATGTCGTTAACGTCTATCTGGGAGGCAAGCTCATTAGGAGAAATGAAGGGATCAAACAAGATACGATGTTCATCTATTTCAAATAAGAAGCAGGATTGTCCGTAGTACGTTATATTCATTATTTCGCTTTTTAGAGTTTTCTTTATCTATGCAGGATACGTTAAACTTGCGCAAAGATACGTTATTTTACCCACAAAGACCTTTGCTATCCTCAACACAAGCTATATTTTTATACACATTCTGCGCGCTTTTTCTCCTGTACATAAGGTCTCAGGTTAGAAACGGAAAGCTACCTGTTTCGGTATAGTCTGCTCCAGGTATTCAGTTAAAAACAGGATGTTTACAGTTTTTTAAATTATATCGAACGTTGCATCGGCACCTGCCTGAACAGCAGGCAGATAACGTCTTTAGCTGGGAGATTGGCTTCAGGATTAAAGATATTTATTAGTATGTAAGACACAAAAGAGGCAGCTGAAATAATTCAGCTGCCCTCTTAGGTAATTCAGTTTTACTAATTAGTGCAAAACTTATTTGTTATCACGATCTCTTGTAGTATCGTTCTTTGGATTAATTTTATCTATATCCACGTCCTGCTTCTTCACAGTATCACGGATAGTTTCATCTCGTGTCGTGGTTTGCTTTCCAATATTAACTTCCTCTACTACACGTGCTTGCTTGTCTACCATGGGTACCTCTGCATGCTCAATAAACTCTTTGCTGCTATCTTTAAAAGTCGCCAAGTCTTTCTCGCTTGCTGGTCGGTTAACGGCATTACGCTCTACTCTTACGTGCTCTTCACGCAGACGAAGATGCTCTTCTACAGGCTTTTCAATAATACGGCTCCTTAACCGTACGCCACCTGTTTCTACCTCACGCTTTCCTACCTTCATTTCTTCCTGAACTACAGGTATAGAAGAGTTTATCCACTGGGCTCTCTTCTCTCGCGGCATAGATTTATACTTCTCTGCACGCTCGTCTACGTCAATAGCACCAAATTTATCAAGTAATTCGGCAGCGCGATGTGCCTGGTCTTTTGTCTCAGCATGTACTGTTACAATAGAACCGTGCTGGGCAACTTCAGAATACTTGTTCCTGTCTTCATTGTCTCCGAATAAAGAACCGAAGAAGCTGCTGTCGTTATCTGTTCTGTTTGTGTTAGCTGTAGTAGATGCTGTAGGGTTAGGCCTGTCTGCTGTTGTGCTAGCAGTAGTATCCCTGTTATCTTTTGCGCCTCTTACGGCGATATCAATTTTTTCTTCAGGTATGCCGTTTGACATTAACTGTTGTGCGGCCATTTGTGCGTCTACTCCATAATCGAATATTCCTATTACTGTCTGTGCTTTCATAGTTTGTGTATGTTTTGGTGGTACATCGTAAAGTCTGATTTTCAGACTTTGCTTGGGTTGTCGTTGTTTAAGTCAACCCGGCTTACTTTTACTTCTTCTTTACGAAGTATTATATGTTGATCTTCGTGGGTTTCGTGTCGGCGTTTCGTAACATGAAGTTCCTCTACCAGCTTCAGTCGTTTCATCACAACCAGCTCTTCTTTTAGTACAGGAATTATCATTACCTCACCCTCATATCTAACAGGAGGCGGCGGCGTGTCAACATACTGGTTTATTTCAACCCGCTCAACATTTACTTCCTCATGAACAGTCGGAACATCTACTATAACCTCTTCTTCGTGCACATCTTTTGTAACATGTACACTTCCGGTCTCTACAGTTTTCTTATCTATCCTTACCTGCTCCTCAACAACCGGAATCGTTCTGGAAGGCTGGCCGGCACGGGCATCTCGTTCTGCCATGTCGTGCTCCTTTGCCACCACATCAGGGTCTCTGACAACTGTTTTAGAGTTGCTGTTTCCTGATTCGCTTTGCCTGAGCTTCTGCTCAAACTCAGATTGTATTTTATCTGTCGATTCCTTCATTTTATTTAAGTATGGCCATATAATAATATAGCTTTGCCGAGTTTGTGTTTCTTAAACTGTCTCTATTTTTATACGGGGCTGTGTACTTATTGTTGGGAAAAATACGGAATCAGTCCAAATGGGAGCAGCAGGAGAGCGTGAACCAATGTTAATGTTACAGTACAATTTTAAAACTTTAAATGCAGTACTTATTCAAGCAAGAAATTTAGATAATACTGCCTTCAGCACTTGATTTATACTTTAAAAGATGAGCAAGAACAAAGGTGTCACGTCCGGCAGCAACTTGCCTCCATGCGAAACGGGAAAAGGGATACAAACGCCTTTAGTAGCTTTTAAACAGGGATTATACGTATTAATACCTAGGTCGCTTTTTGTCTTCAGCCAGTTCCCAAATAACCTGATGAAGCCACTCCTGAAACTGGATCAGCTGCTGCGGACCACCTTCCTCATGCTTCACACGCTTTACCTTTTTTCCAGACTCATAAAAGGTAAAGTAGGTGGAGGAGATGTCGCTCCAATTTGAGAGGTATCTATTTTGCAATTCTTTATAGTGCAGCAATGCCACTTTTTCTTTCAGTTGTTGCAGTTCGTATTCCGCCAGCTGAAGAATTAAAGTGTCTTGAGCGAGCGCGTTTTTGAACTCTGTAAACTGGATGCTGCCGTTTTCATATATGGTGGCATTGTAGGCTGGGCAGGTGCCAAAGCAGGGAGTTTTTTGAAACAACAACAGGGGTTTGGTTTCATCCGCTGATGCAAGGATTGTTTGTGCCTTGGATGTGCTGCATCCAGTTAGCAGCATCCAGAATAGTGTCAGGAATAAAGGCATAGCGTTACGTTTGATGAGTTGTTGTTGCATGCCTGTTATTTGCGCTGCTCTGGGAGCTTTTGGAATTTGTTTTCCTTAAACACGTATGCTTCCGGGGTGCAGTAGGCACATTCACCATAATTTACAGTAGAGTCAGGGGGATTGACGATGAACAGGCGGCTGTTGATGTTGAACTTTGCTCCGATGCTGCTCTGCAGCTTATCCAATATTTTTCCTGTCTCCCGATCAACCACATAATGCACCTGGCAGGTGGTGCCACAGCCTAGTGTTACCACAGTATACCTGCCTGCAAAATTAATACCTTCTTTCAGCCCCTCCGAAAGGGCAGTGCGGTAAGTACGGGTATCATCATGACTTCCTTCATCTAAAGGAGCTAATCTTCCCCGGTACATATCACCTACATCATAATTTCCGCTGTTCATGTACTCTTCCATCGTGATGCGGTAACCCTGGTAGAGTTCAAGGTTATGGCTGCCGGTGATGGGCATGGTAATGGAGTCCTCTGCCAGTTGTTCTGCCAGTTCAGGATGCGTGCTGGCAATAGACCCTTCTTCTGTATTAGACTGGCAACTGAAAACTGTTACCACACCTATCAGAAGGGCGGGCTTAATAAGTTTCGTTATTATGCTGTTCATAGTGCTTCTACATACGTAGTAAGGTAAGGGGATGGCAAATAAAAAAGCCTCTCCGCTTCCGGAAAGGCTTTTCTGCTGAGTTTATTGGTTTAGCTTATTTTTTTGCCTTGCGCTTTAGCTGCTTCTTTTCTTCTGATTGGCGCATAGCTTCCTGCATACGCTCTGCAAAAGAAGGACCGCTTGTTTTCTTCTTCTCCTTAATCTTGTGCTTGTTTTCTTCCAGTCTCGCTCTCACTTTTCCTTCATCCACAAACTTACGGATTGCAGCCTGCTGCCCGAATGTGACGATGTTCGATACGAAATAGTAGAAAGAAAGACCAGCAGGAAAGGAGTTCAGCACGAACATGAAGATAACTGGCATCAGGTAAGAGTAAAACTTCATTGGTCCCTGCATGGTATTCACTTGGTTGTTCGACCAGGTATAGAGGATGGTGGAAGCCGTCATCAGGAGTGTAAACATACTCACGTGGCTACCATAGAACGGAATCTCAAATGGAAGTCTCGCAAACACATCATAAGTAGAGAGGTCGTTTGCCCACAGGAAAGCCTCCTGGCGCAGTTCTATTGAGTTCGGGAAGAAGTTGAACATCGCGAACAGGATTGGAATCTGCAGCACCATCGGTATACAACCACTCATAGGGTTTACACCCATTTCCTGGTAGAGCTTCATGGTTTCCATCTGCGTCTTCTGCATGTCCCCGTCGTTACGCTCTTTTATGGCGTCAATCTCCGGCTTCAGCACCTTCATCTTCGCCATCGATACATACGACTTGTAAGTAAGCGGGAAGAGGATAGTCTTGATGTACAGCACCAGCAACATAATGATGATACCGTAGTTGGTCATGTAGTTCTCCAGGAAGTCAAAGGCAGGGATAATCAGCCATTTGTTCACATAAGAGAAAATGCCCCAGCCCAAGTCAAGGTTTCTGTCGAAGTCGTTGCCAATCTGCTTCAGAATATTGTAATCGTTAGGGCCGAAGTAGAACATGAATTCTCCCTTGCCAGACATCACATCCTGCGTTGGAATCAGAATCTGGGAAGCCAGCGTTTTGACAACGGTTGTGTCCGCTACGTCCACAGAGGTCTCCATTTTAGCTCCGGCAAACTGGTTGCCGGCTATAATACCCGCCGTAAAGAAGTTCTGCTTGTTGGCTACCCACTTCAGCGGTTCCTCTACGGTCATGGCTTCTGTTTCCTCAGAAATAGAAAGATAATCGTACCCTTCTTCTGTCGTCGCGAAATTGATGGTGGACTTAGCACGGTTCTGCTTCAGGTCACGCTCCAGCTGCTTTAAGCGGTCGCTCCACGTAAATGTCATGGTGTTGCCGCTTACCACGTTATCCAGACCTTCAAAGTTAAGCTTATAGCCCATCAGGAAGTTCTCTTCATAAAGCGTATACACCTGCTCAATGTACTGGCCGTTGCCCAGGTCTGCACGGAAAGCAAGTGTCTTTCCTTCAATACCGCCTTCTCCCTGTACTTCTTTTATCTCAGAAGGCTGAAAGTATAGGTCTGAAAGCTGAACTGTTTTACCATCTTTCGTGGTGAAGGTGATATCAGTATTGCTGCTTTCACTATCAAAAAGCACCAGCGGCTCGCCCTGATATGTCTTATAGTTCTTGAGAAGTACTTCTTCTACCTGCCCGCCTTTCGAGTTAAAGGTAACCTGAATGTTAGCATTCTCTAAGGCTACAGTGCTTGCCTCGCCGGTTGCGGCAGCGACAAAAGCACCCAGAGCTGATGCTCTGCGGGCCTGGGTCAGCGAGTCGTCTTCAACAACTGCTGGTTGCTGCAGTTGCTCTACCTTGGCTGTTTCTTGTTCAACCGCTAGCTGGGCTGGCTCCGGGCTCGAGAAGAAAAACGAGTAAGCCAGTAGCAAAACGGCAATCAATCCAAAGCCAATTGCTTGATTTCTATCCATTTACTAAAAATTGAAGTGTTATGTGTGCTTATTTAGATTTAGCGTGATTAATGGCCGCTTTTACAAACTTAACAAAAAGCGGGTGAGGGGCAAGGGCGGTGCTCTTTAGCTCCGGGTGGTATTGTGCGGCTACAAACCAAGGGTGGTGCTGCAGCTCAATTACTTCCACCAGGCCGGTGTCAGGGTTTATGCCGGAGGCAATCATGCCAGCCTGCTCAAAAGCTGCTAAGTACTCGTTGTTGAACTCATAACGGTGCCTGTGTCGCTCTGTAACCTTTGCCTTCCCATAAATAGAATAAGCCTTGGATCCTCTTTTTAGTTCACAGGTATAGGCACCTAATCGCATGGTGCCGCCCATTTGCTTCACTTGTTTCTGGTCCTCCATCATGTCGATGATAGGGTGCGGGGTGTCCGGGTACATCTCGGTAGAGGCGGCTCCCTCTAAGCCCAGTACGTTTCTGGCAAACTCCACAGCAGCACACTGCATGCCCAAGCATATTCCCATGAACGGTATATTATTCTCTCTTACAAAGCGGATAGCCTCTAACTTACCTGTAAAACCACGCTCCCCAAAGCCAGGTGCCACCAGTACACCATCCATATTCCGCAGCATAGTGGCCACGTTGTCGTTATTGATGTTCTCAGACTGGAACCACTTGATGTTTACTTTACACTCGTTTGCAGAGCCGGCGTGTACAAATGACTCTATAATAGACTTATACGCATCGGGGAGCTCCACATACTTACCAACCAGAGCAACATTTACCTCGGCGGTAGGGTTTTTCAGGCGACCCAGGAATTCTTTCCAGGAATCAAGGTTTAAATCTGACCTGTGTGGCAGCTTCAGCTTACTGATAACGCGTTCATCCAGCTTCTCTTTGCGCATCAGCAAAGGTACGTCGTATATGGTTTCAGCGTCCAGAGACTCAATAACGGCATTTGTTTTCACGTTACAGAAAAGGGCTATTTTCTTGCGCATTTCAGCAGGTATAGGGTACTCTGACCGGCAAACCAGTATATCCGGCTGAACACCAGCCTCAGACAACGTTCTCACAGAGTGCTGTGTCGGCTTCGTCTTCAGCTCGCCTGCAGCTCTCAGGTATGGCACCAGAGTCAGGTGAATGACAGCTGTCTCGTGCACACCCAGTTCCCAGCGCAACTGGCGCAAAGCCTCTATAAACGGCAAAGACTCAATATCACCCACACAGCCACCAATTTCTGTGATCACAATATCAAACTCGCCAGTTTGCCCTAAGAGCAGCATGCGGCGCTTGATTTCATCTGTAATATGTGGTATTACCTGGACTGTTTTACCTAAATAGGCTCCTTCACGCTCCCGCGTGATCACGGCATTGTATATGCGCCCAGTGGTAACGTTGTTTGCCTGTGAGGTAGGGGTGTTCAGGAAGCGCTCATAGTGCCCCAGGTCTAAATCGGTTTCAGCGCCGTCTTCGGTCACAAAGCACTCGCCGTGTTCGTAGGGGTTCAGCGTGCCCGGGTCGATGTTGATGTAAGGGTCAAATTTCTGGATTGTTACAGAGAAGCCTCTTGCCTGTAGCAGTTTAGCAAGAGAGGCTGAAATGATGCCTTTGCCAAGAGAGGATGTTACGCCGCCTGTAACGAATATATATTTAGTAGCCATAAGTTAGGGTAAGTCTTATGGACTGCAAAGGTACTGTATTTATTTGATTATCCTGACGAATTTCAAACAGAAGTGGGTCTCTTTAGCACATCTTTCTTATGATTTAAGCTGTTTCGTATTTATATGAATATAGCATACTTCTTATCAACAGGTTTTGTTTTAAGGATAATTGCCTCTTGCGTTGGAGCTTCCCTGGTATCGGCTACAGCCTGAGACATGTAGGCTAGTTCAACAAGAAGAACATTGTATGAAATAATATACACATCATAGCTCATGCTACTACAGCCCATGAAAAAAGTATAGCCCCGGCTAAACTGGCCGGGGCTATTAGGTAATAGTTTAACATCTATTTCTTACTAGCTTTTTGGGTCTAGAATAGCATCGATGCGAACCAAAGCATCCTGTAGGTGATACCTTGTCATCGTGTCTCTGGTCTTACCCAAAGAACTCTTAATCTGGTTGCGCAGGATATTCAGTTCACCACGCACCATCGGGCGGATATCTGACTGCGAAACGTTTATTGGCGTAGCACCCATAAAGGCACGTGCTCTGCCTGTCACTGCTGCAGGCTCTTCCTTCATCAGGTATTCCATGCGTTCGATGTAACCACGCTGCAGGTTTCGGCGATATATATCAATTGTCTTGCCGGACGAGATTTCGGACCAGATACCGGTGCGCAGGTCTGTCATCATCTCTGGCAGGGTATAGGTTTTGTCACCCATCATCGCCTGTGCCTCCAGTACACGCGCCATGCGGCCGGGCTCCAGCACGTTGTTCAGCACGTTCACCTGTGCGTTACGCACACGGTCTACTGTTCCAGCTGATTCTATTTTGCGCAGAATGTTTTCGTCCAGCATCCAAGTGGGAGTAGCAAAGCTTTGCTCATTCAGGAATCTCATGGCGCGCTGCTGCTTTTCTTTTGGCACCACGCTGTAGACGTTCCCTTTCTGATCGTAAGTTTTGTAGTTTTCATACACACCACCGATGTTACTGGTTACATGGCCCATATAGCGGTTCCACTGGCCCAGCACCTGCAGGTACATCTCCTCAAGGTCTGCGTAGTCTTTGTTGTCTTCCGCTGTCCAGGTAATCAGGTTCGGCACAATGCGCTTCAAGTTGGCTATACCGTAGGCGCTGGCCTTCATGGCATCATCGCTCAGGTCTTCTGTCTGGGAAGATGGGTCTGTTGGACGACCTGTCTGGCGCCCGAAGCGGTACATCGGGTCATTCTCATGTGCCTTTATCCAGGAAGCCAGTTTGTCCAGGTTGTCTGCTCCGTTTTTCTCAGGGAAATAAGTATAACCCCATTTCACCGCATACTTGTCGTACACACCTATTGCAGGCATCAGGGCCACACCTTTGTCTTCCGGCTGCGCCACATAGTTGAAGCGGGCATAGTCCATGATGGAAGGAGCCGTACCCATTGTTTTGGTAAACTCTGCATCACGCAGTTTCTCTACCGGGTAGGCGGCGCTGGAACCCATGTTATGCGGCAGGCCGATGGTATGGCCAACTTCGTGTGCCGCCACAAAGCGAATAAGTTCTCCCATCACCTCATCCTTAAACTTCACGCTGCGGGCATCTGGGTTCACTGCTGCCGTTTGTATGAAATACCAGTTGCGTACCAGGTTCATCACGTTGTGGTACCAGCCAATGTCACTTTCCAGTATCTCACCGGAACGTGGGTCATGCACATTAGGGCCATAAGCATTCTGCGTCTCAGAAGAGAAGTAACGTATTACAGAGTAGCGTACGTCTTCCGGGCTGAATTCCGGGTCTTCCTCAAAAGAGGGTGGGTCTTTGGCCACGATGGCGTTTTTAAAGCCGGCTGCCTCAAAGGCTTTATTCCAGTCCTCTACGCCCTGCTTCAGGTAAGGGCGCCATTTCATTGGTGTGGCCGGATCAATGTAGTATACAATCTGCTTCTTCGGCTCTACCAGTTCGCCACGGGCATAGGCAGCCTCGTCTTTAGGCTCCATTCTCCAGCGCACAATATATTTTCGGGCAGCAGCACGCTGTTCGTCTGTACCATAGTCTGTCTGGGAGATAGTGAAAAAGCCCACGCGCTGGTCATACTTACGGGCAGCCATAGGTGTTTTAGGTAGCAGCACCATCGAATGGTTCAGTTCCACGGAAATAGTACCCGTGGATGAATTTGAAGGAGCATCTGTCGCATCGTACGTCATCAGGGAACGCGCCTCGATGTTCAGCGGGAAACTCTTTACGCTTTCGATGAAAGACCGCTTGTCGTCCAGTTTTTTTACTTTATACTTTTCGCGGTTGTCTTTGTCCAGACCAAGGGCAGGCACATCTTTAGAGAAAAAGTCTGTTACCTCTACCACCTGTGTTCCCTCACCTAAGGCTTTGATATCGAAAGCCTGTATGACAGGAGCTAAGTTAGAGTTCTGTACGGAGCGGAAGATTTCAAGCGTATCGGCAGCCACGTTTTCAGTGGATACCACCCGTAGCAGCACCCGGTTGCCTTTTTTCTCCCAGCGCAGCATTTGGGTGTTGAGCTCTTCACCTCCGTAGCCCACATTGTTTGCTGTCTTCGCAATGCGGCTAACCATGAGCATGTCGCGGTTCAGAAGTGTGTCCGGAATCTCATAGAAATACTTTTCATCAATGCGGTGCACCTTGAAAAGGCCATCATCTGTCACAGCCTTCGCCGTGATAACCTCGGAATAAGGCTTTGGAGCACCTTCATCTTTTTTAGCGGCCGGAGTAGCGGCAGCGGTTGCAGTTGCCTCTTGTTTGGCCTTTTCATTTTTCTTGCCCGTTTGAGCCGTGGTGGGCGAAGCCACTGTACAACCCGCCAAAAGCAGGGCCACCAGGGGCGCATAATGTAGTTGTTTACGCATCAGGTAAAGGTTAATTAGTAATGTTTGGTTTGTGTAGAATTTTCGAAAATAGTGATAAGGGCTGAATTCTGAACTGCAGGAGCAGCATTTTGTTCAGACAGAATGGAAAGGAGAAGGTTTAACTGAGGTTTGAAATTTTATTTCTTGTGTTATCTGATCAAGAGACGGTTCAGTTTCAGCAGCTATAGGCACAACTTTGTTTATATCAAAACTCAATCGTCAGCTGATAGCCCTCCTGCTTGTCGTGTTGGTAGAGGAGTGAGGAAACGGCGATGCCGAGCAGGCGCACCGGGTAAGCAGGAAGCTGCGGGGTGCGCAGCAATTCACGGGCTATAGTATAGATAGCATCGGCAGAGCTGAACTCACTCAGGTAGGTCTTGCTGCGGGTGTTCTGCGTGAAATCGAAGTACTTTATCTTCACCGTTACTGTTTTTGCTGTTGCCTTCAGCCTGGCCATGTCAAGTGCCACTTCCTCCGCCAGGTATTCCAGGCGCTCCAGCATATCTGGTTCCTCTGTCAGGTCCATATCAAATGTACGCTCCGAGCCAATGGACTTACGAATGCGGTGGGGCTGCACCTCGCGGTCATCTAAGGCGCGGGAGATTCGGAAGTAGTAGCGGCCCACCTTGCCGAAGTTACGTATTAGCTCTTCCTCTGAGCGCTGCCGCAGATCGGCACCTGTTACGATGCCCATGCTTTGCATTTTGGCCGCTGTTACCTTGCCAATTCCATGGAATTTCTCAATTGTAAGCCCGGCCACTATCTCTTCCGCTTTGTCAGGGGTTATCAATGTAAAGCCGTTTGGCTTGTCCATATCCGAAGCAAGCTTCGCCAGGAATTTGTTATAGGACACACCTGCCGATGCTGTAAGGCCTGTTACCTCTTTAATGCGTGCTTTTATTTCTTTGGCGATGATGCTCGCAGATGGCATGCAAATCTTGTTTTCCGTCACGTCCAGGTAGGCTTCGTCCAGCGACAGCGGCTCCACGAGGTCAGTATAGGAGAAGAACACCTCCCGTATTTGCCGCGACACCGCACTGTATACCTCAAACCGTGGCTTTACAAAGATAAGCTGGGGGCAACGCTGGGCCGCAATTTTGGAGGCAAGCGCTGAATGCACGCCGTACCTGCGGGCTTCATAACTGGCCGCTGCCACCACACCCCGATCCCTTGAGCCTCCCACCGCTACTGGTTTTCCGCGTAGGTCCGGGTTGTCGCGCTGCTCCACCGACGCAAAAAAAGCGTCCATATCAACGTGAATGATCTTTCGGATTGGTGGGTTCAAAACTGGCAGGGTTAGGAGGCAAAGGTACAAATAAACAGCATTTTGACCAGAGTGATGCAGTTCGGTTTAGTTAGCCTTTGGCAGAAATGACTATTATTCATTTTATTCAACTGTAAGGCCGCTGCTTTGGATGGCGGTAAATCAGAAAGCAGATAAAGTGGCAGAAATTTCTGTTTTCATAGATTCCCCCGTATAACCGTTTTGCAACCAACCCAAATATAAAACGACATGAAAACTACAAGTATAAAACTGCCACTGCTCGCTTTACTTTCAGGATCAATTCTGTGGAGTTGCAGCGATTCCCGGCAAACGGTTAATCAGGAGGGAGATAATGCTTCTGCTGCCACGTTCAATCCTGATGCAGACACTATCACAACGGCTACAAATGAAAGTCTGATTCTTCCGGCACCGGACACCACACACAGGGCAGAGAAAAAAAGCAAAACCATAGGTTGGCCAGCCGACAAGGCGCCCACGGCACCTGCAGGCTTTATAGTATCCAGGTTTGCCACCGACCTGAAACACCCGCGCCGAATCTACATCGCACCGAACAAAGATATATTTATAGCAGAGTCAGATGACGAGGAGAAGAGCGCTAACCAGATCACGCTGATCCGGGACACAAACAACGATGGCAAACCAGACACACGGGAAGTATTCTTGTCGGGAGTGAAGCAGCCGTACGGGATGCTGGTGCTGGGCGACTATTTCTATGTGGCAATGGTAGACAAGGTGGTGCGGTACCCTTACAAGGAAGGGCAGACCAAAATGACAGCCAAAGGCGAGCAAATTTTAAGTCTGCCGGCTGGTGGCTATAACCACCACTGGACCCGTAATATCATTGCAAACCCGCAGGGCACGAAGATTTATGTATCGGTAGGCTCAGCAAGTAATGTGGGAGAGTATGGAATGAAAGAAGAAGAACGTAGGGCAAATATCCTGGAGATTAACCCGGATGGAACTGGAGAAAAGATATATGCCAGTGGTCTACGAAATCCTGTGGGTATGGATTGGGCACCCGGCACAAACGTGCTGTGGACAGCAGTGAATGAACGCGATCACATAGGCGATGAACTGGTGCCGGATTACCTGACAAGCGTGAAAGAAGGAGCTTTTTACGGGTGGCCGTATTCCTACTATGGCCAGAACATCGACCCCCGCAGAAAAGGGGAGCGACCGGACCTGGTGCAGAAAGCCGTTGTGCCCGATGTATCCTTAGGAGCACACACCGCTTCTCTTGGCCTGGCATTTTACGACGGCAACACCTTTCCTGAAAAGTATAAAAACGGAGCTTTTGTGGGCCAGCATGGCTCCTGGAATCGATCTAACTTTGCTGGCTACAAGGTGGTGTATGTGCCATTTCAGAACGGAAGGCCCAGTGGCAAACCAGAAGACTTCTTAACCGGCTTTATCGCAAACGCTGACCAGAATGAAGTTTATGGTCGGCCAGTAGGAGTAGAGGTGATGGATAATGGTGCCCTGCTTGTAGCCGATGACGAAGCGGGTATTATCTGGCATGTTTCTGCTCAGAAATAGAAGGCATACAGAAAAGTAATACTGAGAAGCAGAAAGGTGAAAATCTCGCAGCTTGTAAACTTAGAGAGTGTAGCGGTGTATAAAGTATAGAATACAAACTAAAAAACATACGCTATGAAAGTACTTTTTGTGTTAACCTCTCATGACGAGCTTGGCGATACAGGTCATAAAACCGGTTTCTGGATAGAAGAATTTGCCGCTCCATATTATGTTTTGTCCGATTCAGGCGTAGATGTTACCCTGGCGTCACCAGCTGGAGAAAAGCCGCCTATTGACCCGAACAGCGAAGCTCCCGGGGCCCAGACAGAGGCCACCAACCGCTATAATGACGATAAAGAGTTACAGGAGAAACTGTCACAGACGGTGAAGCTAAGCCAGGTGAAGGCAGATGATTACGATGCTGTTTTCTACCCGGGCGGCCACGGCCCACTGTGGGACCTGACAAACAACGAAGACTCTATCCGGCTAATTGAGGATTTTGCGAAGCAGAAGAAACCCATAGCCGCAGTGTGTCATGCTCCCGCAGTTCTGGCGAAAGTAAAAAGGGGTGACGGAGAACCACTGGTAAAGGGCAAAAACGTTACAGGGTTCACTAACTCAGAGGAAGAGGCCGTTAAACTGACAGAAGTAGTGCCTTTCTTACTTGAAGACAAATTGAAAGAACTGGGGGGCCATTACTCTAAAGTAGAAGACTGGCAGCCGCACATCGTGCGCGATGGTATCCTAATCACAGGACAGAATCCGGCTTCTTCGGAGGGGGCAGCAGAAGAACTGCTCAGATTGATGAACAGGTAAGCTAATCAACAAGTTGATACAAATTTCAATCCCACCTTGCACTTTAATTGTGAGGTGGGAGTTTTATGTTAAATAGAACGTTGCATTAATAGATTAATAGTATAGAACACCTCACTCATTTTTTTTATTATGTACTGGTAGAAGAGGTAAGGGAGTAAGCCTGCTTGTATTGCCCAATCAGAAAAAAGTATGTAGATACACGCCTTGCACTACCTGTTCCTTTATATCTTTACCTGTTTTCCAACAAACCCTTTACTTTTGTGGTTAAGGGAAATAGTATAACAGAACCTAACGCAATGGCCACTTTACTTGATTTAATTGGCAACACCCCTATGGTGGAGCTGCAGCATATAAATAAAAAACCCGGTGTAACACTATACGCTAAACTGGAAGGCAATAATCCTGGTGGAAGCGTAAAAGACCGTGCCGCTTATGGTATGATAAAAGGAGCGCTGGACCGAGGTGAACTGAAGCCGGGCATGAAACTGATTGAGGCGACGAGCGGTAACACGGGCATAGCGCTGGCTATGATAGCAAGGCTATTTGGTGTTGAGATAGAATTAGTAATGCCTGCCAACGCCACGCAGGAGCGTGTGCTGACCATGGAAGCCTATGGTGCTAAGGTCACTCTTACACATGCCGAGAGCTCTATGGAAGGAGCTATAGATTATGTGAATGAGAAGGTGGCGCAGGGTGGATACCTCTTGCTTAATCAGTTTGCAAACCAAGATAATTATATAGCCCATTATGAGTCTACAGGTCCTGAAATATGGCGGGATACTAACGGAGAAGTAACTCACTTTGTCTCGTCCATGGGTACTACCGGCACAATAATGGGTGTATCACGCTATTTAAAGGAGCAAAACAGCAACGTCCGGATTGTAGGGACACAGCCGGTAGAGGGTTCGCAGATACCAGGCATCCGACGTTGGCCGCAGGAGTACCTGCCCAAGATTTTTGAAAAAGATCGCGTGGACATTACCATCGACGTATCGCAGGAAGAAGCCACTGCCATGACTCGCCGCTTAGCCAAAGAAGAAGGGGTTTTTGCGGGGATGAGCAGTGGAGGCGCTGTGTATGCGGCAACTAAACTGATTGAAGAACTGGAGGAAGGGGTAGTGGTGTGCATCATCTGCGACCGTGGCGACCGTTACCTGTCTTCAGACCTTTTCGCATAGACAGCAACAGCATGTATAACAGGAGCCGGATGAGCAGTATTTAGCTGCCTGTCCGGCTTTTTTATTTCTAACGATAAAATTTGCAGCACTGCCTGAACAGGAATGTCAAATAGCGCTAAAACCTACTTTACAAGCTAACAGCGAAACTCCACAAATAAACTTTAAAGCCGGCAGGAGGTAAATATAATGATAACTATTTGCTTTCTTGAATGTACATACATTAACCAATGGTGAGAACACAAAGCAGATTTAAGACGATGAGAAAGATAAAACATAAGTATAAAGCCGTGAGCGCTCCCATCAGCGACCTTATTACGTACCGGGCACTGCCCACGCGGGAGGTGGAGTACATTGACCCGTTCCTGTTCCTGAACCATCACGGGCCACAGACCTATGGGCCGAATAACAGGGGACTGCCTTTTGGGCCGCACCCGCACCGTGGCTTTGAAACCCTGACATTTATTCTGGAGGGAGACATCATGCACCAAGATACCGGCGGAGGAAAAAGCGTGATTGAAAAAGGGGGCGTACAATGGATGACGGCTGGCTCCGGATTGATACATGCTGAGGTTTCTTCTGATAAATTTAAAAAGCAGGGAGGACCTTTAGAAATCTTGCAGTTGTGGTTTAACCTCCCTGCAAAGCATAAAATGGTTAAGCCAAACTATATTGGCTTGCAGCAGGACCAGATACCAACGGCTATAGAGGATAATGGAAAAGTGAAGGTAAATGTTATTTCAGGCAAATGGGGTGATGTGCAGGGACCTATAGATTCCTTAGGCGGAATAGATATAGCAAGTATAGAGCTACAGAAAAGCGGCACCTTTTCCACTTCAGTAGCAGCCGAACATAACATCTTCTTTTATGTGGTGCGCGGAAATGTAAATGTGAACAACGAGCAGGTTGAAAAGTTACACCTGGTGGAGTTTGAAAACGAAGGTGAAGAAATAACTGTTGAGGCTCTTGAAGATTCCGTGCTGCTCTTTGGTCATGCTAAACCTTTCAATGAGCCTGTTGTATCGCATGGTCCTTTTGTGATGAACACAGAACAGGAGATACAGGAAGCTTTTCGCGATTATCAGGCGGGTAAAATGGGGAGCTGGCACGAATAAGTGTAGGTTCAGTTTAATAAGCATGTGCATCGCATTCTGCGCCTGTGAGGCTTCTTATATTACCCCCTCAATCAGGGCTTGTTTTAGAAAGTTTAGATTTTCTTCCATGTGTGTTTTATCAAAATAACTTTAAAAATGCAAAGTGCCGCTGCCAAATGTATGGCAGCGGCACTTTGCTTATCCTCATACATCTATTACTCACATCCCATCACGCCACTGCCAATAGGGGCGCCAGGTGCCAGTTCTTTGTGCTGCGGCAGCTTCACGGTCTCCATGTCTGGATTATCAATTCGGTCCATAGCATAAACCAAATGAGCTTTGTAAGGGCTATCGCCCATACGGCGCGTCTGGCGCTGCAAGTAGTCTTTTAGGTTGTTCAGGGCCAGGTTCGCTACAGCGCGTGCCTGGTAAGAGGTGCTCTCGTTATTTGCCAGTGCCAGCAGGTGTGTCAGCACCACCTGCTCTGTTTGCTGCTGTACCTGACCTTCCAGACCATCTTTACGTGGTGCTTTAAAGGTATTCTTTACCAGCTGTTCCGTCACGTCTGTCAAGCCCAGGCTGTTGGTTCTTACTTGCAGCTCTATCAGCCGGGCTGCCCTCTCCGGGTGAAGCAAAAGGCTGATGGTAAAATCGGCAGAGGCTTCGGCAGCAGCCATCGGGTCGAAGGTGAGTCCGGTGCGCTTGTCGAATAACTCACGGGTGGTGCGGAAGCCGGGTGGGCGCGGCGGAATCAGTTTGATAATATGTTCCGGCACAGTGAGCACGTCCGCCTGCAGCGTAGCCAGCATCGCATCCAGCGCCTGTTGCTGTGTCTTCTTGTCGAGTGGCGCCGTTATGGTTTGTTTGTCGCCGCGCACGGCATAGGTATAGTTCACACCACCCACCAGTTTGGCAGTTGCTTCTGTCTGATAGCGGTGGTAGTTGTAGATTGGCACCAGCACATCTTCAAGTAAGGCATAAGGCAAGCCGGCTTTGATGTTATTAGGCGAAAAGTTTTGGAGGGCTTTCTGGCGCACAGCCAGCACGTTCTTCAGTTCTGCTGCTGCATCCGGTCCATTGTCCCACAGGTGGGCCTGCGGATGCGCGCCACCTGTAGCCCGCGCATCACGGTCCGAGATAAACTGCAGACCACGGTCTATACTGGCCAGCAGCAGCTTGTTTAAGGCCTGCTCCTCGTTCACTTCTTCCGGAAAATCCTGGTAACCGTACGTAACTGCTACCTTATCCCATTCGCCTATACCAGTGGCATAAGCATTAGAAAGGTTCAGGCTGCCGCCCTTGTCGAGCTGCACCAGCGGGTGCGGGTAATCCATCACAGAGGCGCGGTCGCTAACGCTGGCGGCATAATTGTGCATGATTCCCAAGGTATGACCTAGCTCATGCGCCGAAAGCTGCCTGATGCGTGCCAGCGCCATTGTCATCATTTCATCAGACTCCTGTTTGCCATCCTGGTATGGCGCCAGCAGGCCTTCTGCTATCAGGTAATCCTGGCGCACCCGCAGAGAACCTAAGGAAACGTGGCCTTTTATGATCTCACCGGTGCGAGGGTCTGTAACGGTTGCGCCGTAAGACCAGCCGCGTGTGCTGCGGTGCACCCACTGAATCACGTTATAGCGCACATCCATCGGATCGGCAGAGTCTGGCAAAACCTCTACCTTGAAAGCATTTTTATAGCCAGCCGCTTCAAATGCCTGGTTCCACCAGCGGGCACCATCCAGCAAGGCGGTTCGGATAGGTTCCGGTGCACCGTTGTCTACATAATAAATGATCGGCTCCACTGCCTCTGAACTGGCAACACCAGGGTTCTTCTTCTGCAGCCGGTGCCGTGCAATAAAACGTTTCTCAATGTCTTCGCCTACGGGAGTCGCATAGTCATAGTAGGTAATGCCGAAGTAGCCTGCCCGTGGGTCCATTTTACGGGGTGTATAGTTATTGTCCGGCAACTGTATAAAGGAGTGATGCTGGCGCATGGTTAATGCCTGCACATCAGGGGCAACCTCGCGCACGAAACGTCCGGCATCATCGCCACCTGTAAAGGTGAGCAGTGCTTCGAATTCTGTGTTCTTCGGGAAGTTTTTGGTGCGGGGCAGGTACATGGCAGAACGGCTGGCGTCGAGGCGGTAGTTGCCCTGCCTGCTGCCTTTCAGGCTTCCGATAACATCATGTGCATCTCTTAGCAGGAAGTCGGTCGCGTCAACCAAAACGCGTCCGCCTTCTTCTGCCTCGGCTTTGAACCCCCACAGCACAGACTGCGCAAAGGACTCTTCCACAGCGCGTACTTCATTTTTGTTTGTGGTGGTGGCGCGGTAACTTAAGTTCGGCTGCACCAGCATAACCTTCGGGCCAATCTTGCGGAAGTAAACAACACGTTCACCGCCCAGTTGCCCCCGGTCCAAACCGATATCGTTGGAACCTAAACCTGCAGCAAGTGAGTTAACATACAGGAAATCAGTATTTAGTCTATTTATCTCAAGCCAGATTTTGCCATTGGCCTCATCCCAGTAATAGGTAAAGTAGCCGGGGTAGCGTTTCATGCCCTCCGTTTTGGAGGCAATACTGGGCAGAGACTGGGCTATAGCCATATTGGCCATCAATGGCAGCAACAGCAGCAATAGACAGAATTTGCGTAGGGTGATTTTCATGTTCTGTTGATGGTGATAATAGATTTATCCTGAAAGATACTACTTATAAGGCATCTGAGAAAGTTTGTAAAGTTGGAGCATAAGGGAGAACTAGTAAGGAATCAAGGCGGAAAATGAGAGCAGATGCTCACTTTAAGGCTCTGGGACGGGTTCTATAGAGAATCATGCCTTCGAAGAGAAGAAAATCATGATTTGAAGTTTCCTTTTATCCTTCATCTTCATCTAAACTGTAACCTATAGGCAATGAACAGGATCTATAGCTTCTGAATATATAGATGATTGTATTTTATCTTCTCTTTCTGTAGTGAGTACTCAGATACGTTCGGCAGTATTTGCCGCTATAACTTGTTTTTGATTAATTTAAATTTTATACTTATTCGTTCATTTCTCGTGCTGCGGTTCCGGAATACCATTTTAGGATGCCCTGCGTCATTATGACACCATTGATAATAAATTAAAATCTAATAGCGAATCACCCTGAATTATGGCTGAAAATGTATATGATGCAATTGTAGTAGGTTCCGGAATTTCAGGCGGCTGGGCTGCCAAAGAACTTACTGAGAAAGGGCTAAAAACCTTAATGCTGGAGCGTGGCCGGAACATAGAACACGTGAAGGACTATGTGAATGCAACAAAGGCACCCTGGGAATTCGAACACCGCGGAGGCCGTACACAGGAGATGATAGAAAACTATCCTGTGCTGAAGCGGGACTATGTGCTGAACGAACGGAACCTGGAGTACTGGGTGAACGAGAAGGAAAGCCCTTATGTGGAGGTAAAACGCTTCGACTGGTACCGTGGTTACCACGTAGGCGGAAGGTCCCTAATGTGGGGGCGGCAAAGCTACCGGCTTAGCGACATGGACTTTGAAGCCAATGCCAAGGATGGCATTGCTGTAGACTGGCCTATCCGCTACGCCGAAATAGCCCCCTGGTACAGCTATGCTGAGAAGTTTGCCGGCATCAGTGGCTCCAAGGAAAACATCCCGCACCTGCCAGATGGCGAGTTCCTGCCTCCAATGGAAATGAACTGCGTGGAGAAGGATGTGGCTGCACGCATCAAGCAACACTATAATAATAACCGGCACATGATCATTGGCCGGGTAGCCAACCTTACGGCGGCACACCACGACAGAACCAACTGCCAGTACCGTAACGCCTGCTGGTTAGGATGCCCTTTTGGCGCATACTTCAGCACGCAGTCCGCCACTTTACCGGCTGCTATGGCAACAGGCAATCTGACGCTGCGCCCATACTCCATCGTGACGCGTGTGCTTTATGACAAAGACACGAAGAAAGCGAAAGGAGTGGAGGTGCTGGATGCGGAGACAAACCAAACCTATGAATACCTGGCTAAAGTCGTATTCTTAAACGCTTCTGCCCTTAATACAACCTGGGTGCTGATGAACTCTGCTACCGATGTATGGCCGGAAGGACTGGGCAGCAGCAGCGGCCAATTGGGAAACAACCTCATGGACCATCACTTCCGGACAGGAGCTACCGGTACTGTGGAGGGGTATGAAGATAAATATTACTATGGCCGACGTCCGAACGGTATTTATATCCCGCGTTACCGCAACATAGGAGGAGATACACGGGATTATATCCGTGGATTCGGGTACCAAGGCAGCGCAGGCCGGGAAGGTTGGAGCCGGGAAATTGCCGAGATGAATGTAGGTGGCGAGTTTAAAGACGCCTTGACAGAGCCAGGCCAGTGGACTATGGGTATCAATGGCTTCGGGGAAACTTTGCCATACCACGAAAACAAAATCACGCTGGACAAGAGCGTGAAAGATAAGTGGGGGCTTCCGGTGCTGGCAATCGATGCGGAGATAAAGGAAAACGAGCGCAAAATGCGCAAGGACATGAGTGCGGATGCCGCAGAAATGCTGGAGGCAGCCGGGCTTAAGAACGTGAAAACTTACGATGCCGGTTATGGCTTCGGTCAGGGTATCCACGAAATGGGAACAGCCCGAATGGGTAGAGACCCCAAGTCTTCGGTACTGAATGGCAATAACCAGGTATGGGATGCGCAGAACGTTTATGTAACAGATGGTGCCTGTATGACCTCTGCCGGTAATCAAAACCCTTCGCTCACTTACATGGCGCTTACTGCAAGAGCTGTAGACCATGCAGTGAAAGAGCTCAAGCGACAAAACATTTAAGCAGTATAGGTTGAATTCCTTAAAATCAAAAGCTAATATAGATTAACAGGCTATGTCTGAGAAAGAAGGATCTAATACAGCCGCTGGCAGTTCAAGAAGGAGTTTCCTGAAAGCAGGGGCTGTTGCTGCAGCGGGTTTCATGATTGTACCACGCCATGTTTTAGGCGGACCGGGCTTTCTGGCACCCAGCGATAAGCTTGTAATTGCAGGTATAGGTGTGGGTGGTAAGGGAGAAAGCGACCTGGCCAGTTTCTACAAATCAGGAAAGGCAGACATCGCCTACCTTTGCGATGTAGACGACAGGCGGGCTGCCAAATCCAGGGCAAGTTTTCCTAAGGCAAAGTACTTCAAGGACTACCGTGAGATGCTGGACAAGGAAGGGAAAAAGATAGATGCCGTTTCTATATCCACGCCAGACCATGGTCACGCCGTTCAGGCCATGGCAGCCATGCAACTGGGCAAACATGTTTATGTTCAGAAGCCTTTAACACACGATATCTATGAGGCCCGTGCCCTGACGGATGCTGCCAAGCGCTATAAAGTGGTGACGCAGATGGGAAATCAAGGTGCCTCCGGTGATGGTGTGCGGCAGTTGCGGGAGTGGTATGATGCCGGCGTAATCGGTGATGTACATACCATCTATGCCTGGACTGACAGACCTGTTTGGCCGCAGGGAATTTCCTGGCCAACTGGCAAAGGAGAAGTACCGCAAGGGTTAGATTGGAACCTGTGGCTAAATACAGCACCTTACAAGGATTATGTAGAAAAGCTGGTGCCTTTTAACTGGCGCGGCTGGTGGGACTATGGTACCGGCGCCCTGGGCGATATGGGTTGCCACCTGATTGAAGCCCCTTTTAGTGTTTTGGGCCTGCAATATGCTACTGATGTTCAGGCTAGTGTGGGCAGTGTGTACGTGGATGAGTTTAAGCGCGGGTATTTCCCTGAGAGCTGCCCTCCCTCCAGCCATGTTACCCTCACGTTTCCAAAAACAGCGAAAACACAGGGACCTATAAAACTTCATTGGATGGATGGCGGTATACAGCCGGTAAGACCAGAGGAACTGGGGCCAAACGAACTTTTCGGCGACGGTGGTAATGGTACGTTGTTTATCGGCACCAAAGGCAAGATGATGTCCAGTACCTATGCCGCTAACCCACGCTTGTTGCCGCTCTCCAGAAACGAAGAGGTGAAGGTGAAGCAAACTATTCCCCGCGTGCCAGGTGGTGCCGATGGCCATTATGCCCAGTGGGTAGAAGGTTGTATTGCTGGCTATGGTAAAAAAGAAATGAGTGCCCCCTTTGAAATTTCCGGTCCGTTAACAGAAGCTTTGCTCATGGCCAATCTCGCCATCAGGGGGTACGATATCAGAAAACCAAAGGCATCCGGTGAGGGGTATGATTATCCAGGCCGATCTGTGAAGCTGCTTTGGGATAACCAGAACATGCGTATCACCAATTTTGATGAGGTTAACCAGTTTGTGAAGCGCGACTACCGAAGTGGCTGGACACTTGGTGCTTAAGAAAAAAATGCCGGTTTATATACTTCAGGGAGCCGGGTCTGAAAATGAAAATAATCAATAACGCTGTCATTTAAAATAACATGAACAGACGAGAAGCAATATCAGCAGTAGCATGGTTAATGGGCGGTACTTTGATTAGTGCCGACCTCCTGGTATCCTGTACTTCCAGAAAACTGGAGGTAGGCGATTTATTTAAGCAGGAGCAGGTGGCGCTACTAAACGAAGTAGGAGACACTATTCTGCCTGCCACAAGCACTCCTGGAGCCAAAGCGGCTAACGTAGGTGAGTTTATGGCCGTAATGGTGCAGGATTGCTATGCCCCTGAAGATCAAAAAATATTTCTGGAGGGCATCACTAAATTGAATGAGGCCAGCGACAAAGAGTTTGGCAAAAGTTTCATGCAGTTAACCCCGGAGCAGCGTACCACTCTGGTAAGAGCATTAGATAAGGAGCAGCAGGAGCATATGCTCTCAAAAGCAGACGGTGCGCCTAACCATTATTTCAGGATGATAAAAGAGCTGACCCTACTGGGTTACTTTACCTCGGAAGTAGGCGCCACACAGGCATTACGGTTTGTTGCAGTTCCCGGGCGTTACGATGGCTGTATGCCATACAAAAAGGGCGACAGAGCCTGGGCAGTATAAAAGCACTGCACCTGCATATGCACAAAATGTTTATCCTTTGCGCTTGATAAATGTGTAAAGGATAAACATTTTATATACTATTCATTATTATAACCAAAATAAAGCTATTGTTCATTTAAAAATCTTTTGATGCATCAAAAATTAAGATTTGGAATGATCGGCGGCGGGCAAGGTGCCTTTATTGGTGCTGTACACCGCATTGCAGCTCAGATCGATAATCAATATGATTTAGTGTGCGGTGCCTTCAGCAGCAACCCCGTTAAATCTAAAGCAAGCGGCGAAGAGTTAGGTCTGAATCCGGACAGGGTATATGCCTCTTACCAGGAACTGTTCGAGAAAGAGAAGCAACTCCCGGAAAACGAGCGGGTGCAGGTCATCAGCATCGTAACGCCTAACCATGTGCACTTCGAGCCGGCTAAGCTGGCGCTTGAAAGCGGCTACCATGTTATTCTCGATAAGCCGATGACCTTCTCTTTAGCAGAAGCACTGGAACTGCGGGAGGTAGTAGCACGTACCGGAAAACTGTTTTGCCTGACGCATACCTATACCGGGTACCCGATGGTGAAAGAGGCGAAGCAAATCATTGCCTCCGGTAAGTTAGGTAAAATACGCAAGGTATATGTAGAATACCCACAGGGCTGGCTGAGCACCTTTAAGGAAGGAGGCGATAACCCACAGCTCAAGCAGGCTTCCTGGAGAACAGATCCGAAGCAAAGCGGAATTGCCGGTGGTATGGGTGATATAGGCACCCACGCTTTCAATTTGGCAGAGTACGTAAGTGGCTTAGAGGTAACGCAAATTAACGCTGATATTAATGTGGTGGTAGAAGGTCGCCAACTCGATGATGACGGTGCTGCCCTGCTTAAATTTAATAATGGAGCCAGTGGCGTTCTTTTTGCCACACAGGTTGCAGCTGGTGAAGAAAACAATGTCAAAATTAGGGTGTATGGCGAAAAAGGTGGCTTAGAGTGGCAGCAGGAAGATGAAAATACCCTGAAGGTGAAGTGGTTCGACAGACCCACTGAAATTTACCGCACTGCCGGCGGTGACTACCTATCCTCTTATGCGCAGCACAACTCCCGTACCCCAGCCGGCCATCCGGAGGGCTATTTGGAGGCGTTTGCTAACCTGTACCGCAACTTTGCCTTATGCGTAAAAGCCAATATGAATGGCGAGGAGCCGCAGCCGGAATGGCAGGACTACCCGGATGTGGAAGATGGCGTGCGCGGCATGGCCTTCATTGAAAACGTGATTGCTTCCGGCAAATCAGATAAGAAATGGATTGACTTCACTATTTAAAATAAACTATGACGACTATACAAGGACCAGCAATATTCTTAGCACAGTTTCTAGGGGATCAGCCACCCTTTAACAGCCTGGAGTCTATCTGCCGTTGGGCTAAAGGACTTGGGTATGAAGGCGTGCAGATACCAACCTGGGACACTAAATATTTTGATGTACAAAAGGCAGCAGAAAGCAAAACTTACGCTGATGAAATAAAAGGTATTGTGGAAGGGCAGGGACTGAAAATAACAGAGCTTTCCAGCCATTTACACGGGCAACTGGTTGCCGTGAATCCCGCCTACGATACACTGTTTGATGGCTTCGCTCCGGAGCAGTACCGCAACAACCCAAAAGCCCGCACCGAGTGGGCGGTGCAGCAGTTAAAGAACGCAGCGAAAGCATCTCAGAATCTGGGCCTGAATGCCCACGGTACCTTTAGCGGTGCTTTACTCTGGCACACGGTATACCCTTGGCCTCAGCGACCTGCGGGTTTGGTAGAAGCTGGCTTCAAAGAACTGGCGAACCGCTGGACACCTATACTAAATGCTTTTGACGAAGCAGGCGTGGACGTGTGCTATGAAATTCACCCTGGTGAGGATTTGCATGACGGCGTAACCTATGAGATGTTCCTGGAAGAAGTAAATAACCATCCAAGAGCGTGCCTGCTCTACGACCCGTCGCATTTTGTTCTGCAGGCCATGGATTACCTTTCCTACATCGACCACTACCATGAGCGCATCAGGATGTTCCATGTAAAAGATGCTGAATTTAACCCAACTGGCAAGCAAGGCGTTTACGGCGGCTACCAGAATTGGGTAAACAGGGCTGGTCGGTTCCGTTCACTTGGGGATGGCCAGGTTGATTTTGGATCCGTATTCAGTAAGTTGACAGCTTATGACTTTAAAGGCTGGGCGGTGCTGGAGTGGGAGTGTGCTCTCAAGCATCCGGAAGACGGTGCCCGTGAAGGAGCCATGTTCATCCAGGATCACATAATTCGCGTAACAGAGAAAGCTTTTGACGATTTTGCAGCTTCTGGCGTAGATGAAGCAAAAAATCGCACTATATTAGGCTTATAATTTAAAACAAAAGAAAAACTCATGAAAAAGATATGGATGGTTATTAGCTGCTGCACTTTTATGGCAGCATGCGGTTCTTCCGAGACCACAGAAGGTGAAGAATACTATAACAGAGATAATATAGAAACTGCAGAAGAAACACCCGTATACAGCGATGCCAATTCAGAAGCAGAAGTAAGTGCTGCAACCAAGCAGTCTGAGGTAGATACCAGTATAAATGAAATCGGAACAGATAGAGAACCTGAGGTAGCTACTGCTCCAGCCACTACCACTGGTGCTGCTACAGCAAATACCAGCACGGATGCAGCAAAAACCCCTGCAGCAAAAACGACTGCTGCTAAACCAGCTGCTGTCCAGGAGAACTACGACAAAGGCAAAAACCTGATCGCCACTTCTGACTGTCTGGCTTGCCACAAAGTGGACCAGAAATTAGTGGGCCCTGCCTATCAGGAGGTTGCCGCAAAGTATGAGTTCAACGATAAGAACATAGACTACCTTGCTGGTAAGATTATAGAAGGCGGTGCAGGCGTATGGGGACAGATTCCAATGTCGCCGCACCCTGATCTGAGCCGTGACAATGCTAAAGAAATGGCTAAGTATATTTTGTCACTGAAAAAGTAAAGGTATGATCCGTAACATCTTCTCTGCAGTACTATTGTCTGCTGCCCTGATTTCCTGCCAGTCGTCACAATCAGAGACGGAGGTTGCTGAAAACACAGAGGTACCACAAGCCACTGATGAAAACGGGGAGTGGAAGCAATTGTTTAACGGCAAGACGATAACTGGCTGGCATACATATGGTAAAAACACAGTAGGCCAGGCCTGGAAAGCTCAGGATGGCACACTGTACCTGGACCCGAATGCAGGAGAAGGTACCGGTGGCGACTTAGTAACAGATGAGGAGTACGAAGATTTTCACCTGAAACTGGACTGGAAAGTGGCAAAGAATGGTAACAGCGGGATCATCTTTTATGTAAAGGAAGATCCCGCTAAATACCAGAATACTTACAACACTGGTTTAGAAATGCAGGTGCTGGACAATGAAGGACATCCCGACGCAAAAATTGTGAAGCACCGCGCAGGCGACCTCTATGATTTAGTGACCGGAACACCTGAAAATGTAAAACCCGCCGGAGAATGGAACCAGGTAGAGATAATCAGCAAAGATGGAAGGCTTAAGCTCATCCAGAACGGGACGCAGGTGGTGGACACTACGCTTTGGGATGATAACTGGAAAGCCATGATAGCGGGTAGCAAATTTGCTGATATGCCGGACTGGGGAACCTTCAAATCAGGTAAAATCGCACTGCAGGACCATGGGGACGAAGTGTGGTACAGAAACATCATGATCAAAGAGCTTTAACTCTTTGCTGTAGCATCAAGGGGATAAAATGCTAAATCATAAGTATATGTAGCCTTTTACTTCAACCTATTGCTGTGCAGAGGGACCATTTAAGCAAAAGTGAAGCAGCTGAAAGTACCTGTTACTTTATGTGCTCTTACTTCCTGAGCTCCTTCTAATATTTACTTAAAGTAAATCCACTATCAAGTTAATCCAGAAACTATGCATCCGGTTACCCGTGTAAAGTTGTCTTTCATGATGTTCCTGGAGTTTTTCATCTGGGGCGCATGGTTTGTTACACTGGGTACTTATTTGCTATCAGAACTGGAGACCTCTGCCACACAGGTGGGGGTTGCTTTTCTGACACAATCCATCGGAGCAATTGTGGCTCCTTTTATAATTGGCCTCATCGCCGATAGATTTTTTCCTGCGCAGCGTATTCTGGGAGTGCTGCACCTCATTGGCGCTGCTCTGTTATGGTATGCCTCCGTCGTAACAGATTTCGATGCCTTTTATCCTACCATTCTGGTGTACATGATCCTTTATATGCCCACGCTGGCACTGGTCAACTCAGTGTCTTTCCGGCAGATGCAGGATCCAAGTAAGGAGTTTCCACCTATCCGGGTGTTGGGTACGCTAGGTTGGATTATTGCGGGCTTAACCATCGGATGGCTGAACTGGGAGCAGAACGGCAACCTTGGCCTTACCTTCCGGATGGCATCAATTGCCTCAGCAATTTTAGGTTTATTCTCTTTTACGCTCCCCAATACACCACCTATAAAAGGTGCAGGCAAGGCAACCATCGGTGATATGCTTGGTCTTGAGGCTATAGGCTTGTTTAAGAACCGTTCTTACCTCACATTTTTCCTGGCTTCTGTTGCCATCTGCATCCCGCTTGCCTTTTACTACAACTTCACCAACCCGTTCCTGAACGAATTGGGTATGGAGTCTGCAGCAGGTAAACAAGCCATGGGCCAAATGTCTGAACTGCTGTTTATGCTCCTGATGCCCTTGTTCTTCGTGAGGTTAGGCGTAAAAAAGATGCTGGCCATAGGCATGTTTGCATGGGTGCTGCGTTATCTCTTTTTTGCGTTTGGCGATATAGAAGGAGGCTATTGGATGCTAATTGGGGGCATTATTCTGCATGGCATCTGCTATGACTTCTTTTTTGTAACCGGGCAGATTTATACCGATAACCTCGCAGGGGAGCGCTTTAAGAGTGCTGCTCAGGGCATGATAACGCTGGCTACCTATGGCGTGGGAATGCTTATCGGCTCCCTCTTATCCGGTGTAATTGTAGATGCTTTTCAAACCTCCGGAGGCGGGCACAACTGGCAAGCCATCTGGTTAATACCATCAGGTATCGCCGCTGTTGTCCTCCTGCTGTTTTTGCTGCTGTTCAAAGACAGGGCAAACAGGCAAAACACAACAGTCCGGCAGCCTGCCGATATACCTTCGGGGCAAAGAGAATTGAAGATACGTTCTTAAGTAAAACCAAACCTTAACTTATCATAATGTCACATCACCCTAACCGTAGAACTGCACTGAAGAATGTACTTGCAGGTACTGCCGCCTTAACCGCAACAGGTATGTTAAATCCAATGATAGCGTATGCCGACACTGCACAGACCACTAAGTTGAAAGGTAACATTAATCACGCTGTGTGCCGCTGGTGCTTTAATGGGATGTCGGTGGAAGAACTCTGTGTTGCAGCAAAGAGCATGGGTATAACAGGCATCGACCTGGTTGGTCCGAATGATTGGCCGACTCTGCAAAAGCACGGGCTGCAGTCTACCATGTGCAACGGGGCAGAGATTAGCCTAACCGAAGGTTGGAATGACCCGCAGTACCACGCCAGGTTAATAAAGAACTACACCGAGATGATTCCGCGTGTGGCCAAGGCAGGATATAAGAATTTGATATGCTTTAGCGGCAACCGGAAAGGGATGGACGATGAAACGGGCCTGAAGAACTGCGCCGAAGGATTGAAGAAGATACTGCCGCTCGCAGAAAAGCACAATGTGGTGCTGGTAATGGAGCTCCTGAACAGCAAAATAAACCACAAAGACTACATGGCGGACCGCACCCACTGGGGAGTGGCCCTGGCAAAAGCAACCGGTTCTGAAAACTTCAAATTGCTGTATGATATTTACCACATGCAGATAGATGAAGGGGATGTTATACGCACCATCAAAGACAGCCATCCTTACATTGGCCACTACCACACAGCTGGTGTTCCGGGCAGGCACGAGATTGACGAGACGCAGGAACTATACTATCCAGCCATTATGAGAGCCATAAAGGATACCGGTTTCAAAGGCTATGTGGCGCAGGAGTTCATACCTGCACAGCCGGACAAGCTGGCTTCTTTAAGGGAGGCGATTCGTATTTGTGATGTTTAAATACTGCTATATTTTTGATTTTATACTATCCACTTATACTTCTAAAAGAGCATAATGAACAAAAGAAGATCATTTCTGCGAGCAGCTGGTTTATTATCAGCCGGGGTTTTTATCACTCCATCTCTCATTTCCTGTAACTCCAACACCGAAGCAACTGAAGAAACTGCTTCGACCGAAGTTAAAACAGATGCAACTACGGCGTCCAACGCTGATACGGAGCTAGGTATCCAGTTATATTCCTTGCGCGAGCAGATTGGCAAAGAGGGTATAGAGTCAGTTATTGCCAAAGTAGCTGATGCAGGCTATAAGAAAGTGGAGACCTATGGCTACTCCAAGGCAGATGGTTTCTGGGGACTGGATGCAAACCAGTTTAACGAGCTGCTCAAGAAGCACAATTTAACTAGCCCAAGCGGCCATTACGGCTTTGATCCAATCTTAGCCGGCGGCAACGATCAGATGCTAACAGACTATATCGAAGCCGCGAAAACGATAGGGCAAACATATATTACTGTTCCATATCTAGGCGATAATCTGCGCCAGAGTGCGGATGACTACAGAAAAGTAGCACAAGCCCTGAACACTGCTGCCAAAAGAGTAAACGATGAGGGACTTAAGCTGGCTTACCACAACCACGATTTCGAGTTCAAGCAATTTGGCGACACAACAGGCTACGAGATTCTGTTAAAGGAGACTGACCCTGAGTTAGTGAAGATGGAACTGGACCTATACTGGGCATATAGAGCAGAAAAAGATCCGGTAGCCATGATGCAGGAGCATCCGAATCGTTTTGTGATGTGGCATGTGAAGGACATGGACAAAACTGATCCGAAGCTGAACACTGAAATTGGCAGCGGCAGCATCGACTATAAGACACTTTTTGATAATTCTGCAAATAATGTAGAGCACATTTATGTAGAGCAGGAAAACTTTGCTGCTGGCATGGATCCTTATAACAGCATCAAACAGAGCCATGATTATATAGCTAATACATTACTTTAATTTCAGTTGATATAATGGCTATAGTTTGCTGCCGTTAGTTAAATTTAATTAAACCCCTTATACTTTCCAGGTTCTAATAACAGGGATGTATAAGGGGTTTCTGTTTTAAACTAGCCGATCAAAGAATAGATGCCCAGTAGACTGTTTACTTGGGCACCATCTCCTTTTGCAGAACCCAGGTGGTCATACTTCGGACTTGTTCTACCAAAACAGTCTTAAGTGGTTCGAGTAAGTCCGCATCTAAAGAAACTGATAAATCCTGCAGCAAGGCTTCATCTGCCAGGAACCACACAGGTCCATCCGGCATCTGGTAATGGCGCTCACTTACCTGCTGCAGCTTTCCTGCCATACCTATTGTTGTACTAAAACGACAAAAAAGCATTCCCCCTGGCTTTAGCACACGCCACAGCTCCTTTACTATCCTTCTGAAATGCTCCTCATCTCTGGCAAAATGTAACACGGCACTACACAGAACGACATCAAACTTTCCTTTAGCATAGGGTAATGCAGCTAAGTCAGAAACAATAAAATTACCTTCAATTCCGTATGATGCCTGCTTCGCCAGTTCACGCGTTTTATGTATGGCTTCTGCTGAAATATCAGCTCCATAAACTGTAACGCCAGCTTGCAGCAGGTACTGAATGTTTCTTCCGACGCCACAACCTGCATCAAGTAAGTCCATACCTTTCCTGATGCGGCCTTTCAGGAGTTGGTCGAACAGGTAAATGTCGAGGTTGCCGAAAATAGCGGGTAACGATTCAAGTGCAGGTACATACATAGTGCTCTCAAAAGTGTTCTTCTGCTCAATTTATGACACTTTAGCTATACTTTCTGAAGAAATTTTCGAATACTTGAATAGACGCATATCAAATCCTTAAAGAATGAACAAGACACCTTCAGCTTCTCAAACGGCAAGGCTCACGGTAGAGCAGTTTTTGCAGGAATACGCGAGCCACCCAACTTATACACCTCCCCCCGGAACAGAATTGCACGCTAAGAACTGGCAGGCAGAGGCAGCCTTACGCATGTTTCTGAACAACCTTTCAAAAGAAGTTGCCGAAGCGCCTGCTGAGCTGGTTGTATATGGCGGAACCGGGCAGGCAGCACGCACGCCTGAGGATGCCCGGAAGATAATTGAGGTGCTGCTGGAACTGGAGGAAGATGAGAGCCTGCTTGTGCAGTCGGGTAAGCCGGTTGGCAGGGTGCGGACACACCCGGAGGCGCCGCGGGTCATGATAGCCAACAGTAATCTGGTGCCGCATTGGGCGACTTGGGAGCATTTTAACGACCTGCGAAAGCGCGGCCTGATCATGTATGGGCAAATGACAGCCGGAAGCTGGATTTATATCGGGACACAAGGCATACTGCAGGGCACCTATGAAACCTTTGTAGCCTGCGGTGAAAAACATTTTAACGGTAATCTTCGCCATAAGCTGCTCGTTTCCGGTGGTTTGGGAGGTATGGGTGGCGCGCAGCCTCTTGCGGCTACTATGGCTGGAGCTACTTTTTTAGGAGTAGACGTTGACCCGGAGCGAATTAAAAAGCGCCTGGATACCCGCTATGTCCACAAAATGACTACAGATTACCAGGAAGCGAAGCAGTGGGTGCTGGAGGCAAAGGAGAAAGGAGAAGCGCTATCTGTGGGCCTTGTTGGCCATATAGGGGATGTGCTGGAGCGCCTGCTGCAGGATAACATCATTCCTGATATACTGACAGACCAGACATCTGCCCATGATCCGTTGAATGGCTATGTGGCGGATGGCATCTCTTTAGCTGAGGCAAGAAGCCTTCGCGCTTCTGCCCCGGACAGGTATAAGCAGCGCTCACTCAAGAGTATGGCCCGGCATGTGGGTATCATGCTGCAAATGCAGAGCAGGGGCAGCAAAGTGTTTGACTATGGCAATAACCTGCGGGAGTTTGCGCAGCAGGGCGGGGAGAAAAATGCTTTTCAGATTCCGGGCTTCGTGCCGGAGTACATTCGCCCTCTTTTCTGCGAAGGCAAAGGTCCTTTTCGTTGGGCAGCCCTCTCAGGAGATCCAGAGGATATCCGTGTCACAGATGAAGCCCTGAAAAAGCTTTTCCCGGAGAACAGGCATATGATCCGGTGGCTGAATGAGGCAGAGGAGAAGGTGGCTTTCCAGGGGTTACCCTGCCGAATCTGCTGGCTGGGTATGGGCGAACGGGAAAAGGCCGGCCTCCTTTTCAATCAACTCGTTCGGGAAGGCAAAGTTAAGGCACCCATTGTCATTGGCCGCGACCACCTCGACTGTGGCTCTGTCGCTTCTCCTTATCGTGAGACAGAAGGTATGAAAGATGGCACCGATGCCGTGTCAGACTGGCCCCTGCTTAACCTGATGGCCAATACCGGCGGAGGCGCCACCTGGGTTTCTTTTCATCATGGAGGCGGAGTAGGAATCGGATACTCTCAGCATGCCGGTATGGTCATTTTAGCAGATGGTACAGAACGCGCTGAACGTTGCCTGCGCCGGGTGCTCTTCAACGACCCAGCCTTGGGTATTTTCCGCCATGCCGATGCAGGTTATGAGTCAGCGCAGGAGAATGCAGAAAAGTTTGGCCTAAACCTATAGTTACCCTGAGCTGATGGATACAGTAGGTGAAGAAAGCGAATCCTTATACTTCTGGCAACAAGGAAAAATGAAATCCCAACATACAACAATAACGCTGATAGGACCCTTTTGCCAGATTTTACCTATGACTGGCTTACCTGAAAAGGGGCCGGTAAGTGACGGGCAGCTACAAGTGGTGGAGCAGGCGGGTGTGTTGGTTCAGGGAGAAAAAATACTGAAAATAGATGCTTACCATCGTTTACAGCAGGAAGCGCTGTCAAAAGAATATCAGATAGAAATGATTGAGGAGCCGATGGTGCTGCTGCCCGGGCTGATTGATGCCCATACTCATATCTGCTTTGCCGGCTCGCGGTCAAACGACTATGCTCTTCGGGTGGCGGGTAAATCTTACCTGGATATTGCCCATAGCGGCGGTGGCATACTAGACACCGTGCGCAAAACCCGGGAATCTAGTTTAATAGAGCTGGTAGGCCTGCTAAAGAAGCGGTGCGACAGGCATTTAATGGAGGGAGTGACTACCTGTGAAGTGAAAAGTGGCTACGGCCTTACAGTAGATGATGAATTTAAAATGCTGGAAGCTATTGCCTTGGTGCACAAGCATCATGCGCTGGACCTGGTGCCAACCTGCCTGGCAGCACACACACGTCCGTCGGAGTTTACCACTTCAGGCACCTACCTGCAGCATCTGCTGGATGAACTATTGCCCCAGGTGAAAGAGCAGGGTCTGGCCAGAAGAGTAGACATATTCGTAGAGGAATCGGCTTTCAACCAGAAGGAATCGCTGGATTACTTAATCAAGGCGAAGCGGATGGGATTTGAGCTCACCGTGCACGCAGATCAGTTTAATACCGGTGGAAGCAGGGTAGCGGCTGAAGCTGGTGCCGTAAGTGCAGACCATTTAGAGGCAAGCGATGAAGCTGCTATGCTACAGCTGGCAGATGCCGGAGTCGTGGCTACCGTTTTGCCGGGAGCCTCTCTTGGCTTAGGAATGGCATTTGCACCTGCCCGCAGGCTACTGGACCATGGTCTTTGCCTTGCCATTGCTACTGACTGGAACCCTGGTTCAGCTCCTATGGGCGATTTACTATTGCAGGCTGCTCTTATCGGAGCCGCAGAGAAACTTTCCATAGCCGAGACTTTCGCAGCCATCACCACACGTGCCGCCCGCGCACTGGGGCTCTCAGACAGAGGAGAGCTGGCAAAAGGTTACTGTGCTGACATGATAGCCTTTCAGACAGACAATTATAAAGAAATTCTATACCTGCAGGGTAAGCTAAAGCCAGCTATTGTTTGGAAAAAGGGAGATAACGTAAAGGATGCACAAGCCGTTAGAAATTCGAACAGGCGCAATTGAAAACACTTCACCCTCGTGAGTGAGGGTGGAATAAGAAGTTCTCCACCTTACAGCGTATCTATAAGAATATGTATAAACCTTCCTCTAAACAAGCCTGGAAAGGCCGGACAGATTTGCATGACGAGGAGCTGGGCTATCGTTGGCACCAGGTAATCCAGTACTTGGATTTGTCTGGAGAAGTGCCTCGTGTGGCTGACGAACGGGTTGCTGTTGCTTTTCTGGGTTTTTGCTGTGATGAAGGCGTGCGCAGGAACCAAGGCAGAACTGGCGCCGTGGACGGACCGGCAAGCCTGCGGGGCGCTATGGCCTCTTTTGCGCATCACCTGCCGCCGGAGGTAGCGCTATACGATGCCGGGGATGTACTTTGCACCAACCAGAACCTGGAGGAGGCACAAGAGCAGCTTGGTAGAAAAGTGGCGGTTCTATTGCAGTTAGGTTACAGAACCATCGTGCTTGGAGGTGGACATGAAACAGCTTTTGGCCATTTTCTGGGTCTGGAGCAGGCAACATCAAAACAGCGGTTAGGCATTCTCAACTTCGATGCTCATTTTGATCTGCGGTCCTATGAACTGCTAAGCAGCTCCGGTACTCCTTTTCTGCAAATAGCTCATAAGCTGCGTGCGCAGGAAAGGGAGTTTATCTATAACTGCATCGGAATTCAGCAGCAGGGCAACACACGCATGCTGTTTCAGTCAGCGCATAAGCTGCAGGTAGGTTATACATGTGCAGAGCAGGTAAACGGACATACTATATCCGATTTGCAGCGCAATCTGCAGGAATGGCTGGAGGAGGTGGAGGCAGTTTATGTCACGCTTGATCTGGATGTGTTTGCCGCTGCATATGCTCCCGGCGTCAGTGCAGCAAATGCATTGGGGCTTCCACCGGAGCCTGTACTGGCAATGCTGAAGAAGGTGATAGCAAGTGGCAAATTAGTGAGTATGGATGTGGCAGAATTAAATCCTTCTTATGATATTGATAACCGTACCGCCAAACTTGCCGCAGGAATCCTTTATCATGTCGTACAGGAGTGGGCGAAAGTATAACGTCTTTTAGCTACTAGACTTTCATTAGTAGAGATTTTAAGGTGAAGGGTATTGGTAAAATAAAAAAGCCTCAACAGTTTAGAGCCGCTGAGGCTTTTTTGCTTTGATTAGCGTCCTATTTCAAATTTGGTCCAGTACGTCGTGTCGCTTGTTGCTACTTCTACCAAATAGGTGCCCGGTTTCAGCTTCCCTAATTTATAGCGCCAGGAAGAGGTTTTGTTGTTGACGTTTACCGGTTTCTTGTACACAACCTTCTGTGCTGTATTTTTTATGCTTAGTATAGCATCCTCATTTAGCTTCTGTGAGAAATCCAACTGATAATTGCCTTTTCCAATATACTGAAGGTTTATTCCTGAAAGTGTTTCATAATTCGTGTCAAAATCATTTTCAGAACCTAACTGCACGTGCTGTTTATGCTGCGCCGGCAGAACTTTGTTCGTATTTTGTGCGATTGTGCTAAACGAAAGAGTGGCTGCCAGTGGTAACAAAGTGGCAAGGGCAAATACATACTTCTGCTTCATCATCATAATCCGTTCTTTAAACTACAGGTACAGCAGGGCATATGCAGTTTTAGGGCCAATCTTTAAGAATATCTACAGATTCAGGAAGAAATTTCTAAGTGCTGAGTTATAGAATTGTAGCACAGTTTGTTAGACGTGCCAATTTGGTAGCCCCCCAGCCAATGTTCTTTTGAGCTGTAAGATGAATCTCCATTTAAAACCTGAATGCCATGAGGTGTCAGCTTGTATGGAACAGTATCTAAGACGAGCGCTGGTTTGAACTGACCCAGGATGTGCAAGAGCTGCCAGTCCCCAAACCCAAACCCCGGATGCTGTTGCAAGAACTGTTGCATCAGTTGCTCCTTTGTAGTGGCACCTGTCTGTATAAGGCGAACTAATGCTTCTTCAGGAAGGCTAAGTCCGTTTCTGCACCCCGGGAAGCGGCTCAGGTGCAGTACCAATGCATTCCTGAGCTGAGGTGGCATTGTCTGATGCTGTTGTAAATAATTTTGCAGCTCCAGTGGGTCTGGTCCGGCGTATAGTTGCCAAAGTTCGTGAGCTTGCTTTAGCTGAAGGCTGTTTTGCTGCTGCCTGCCTTCAAAAAGCTGTTCTATTGCTTTGGGTTGAAGCAGCGCAATATTCTCATGCAAAGGCGGTATGCAAACTGAAACCATAGGTGGCTGAAGCTGATAAAGGCGGTGCAGCAGGTACAGGAGATTAATCTGGCACATCAAGTCCGCATCAAACCAGAGCACTATCTCAAAAAATGAACCTGCCGCATCTAATTTCGGAAGCTCATCCAGTACTTTTTGCTGATAGGAGGCTGCTGTTTCTCTATAGGTATTGTAAATGTAGGTTTGGCGCCTGAGCCAGAAAGCTTCTTCTGGTATATTGGCAACAGCAGGCCCTTCTGATAATATTTCCCGCCATACCAGTACCTGCCCCGGTAGCTTAGCAGCTTTAAAGGCCGGAAGTGAAGCATCACCATTTAATATGTGTAGGGGAGAAAGCTGTTTCATCATCATGTATGCCTACAATCCTATACGACAAAAGAAGGGCAGGATACACTATTCGTGCAGCTGCCCTTCTTTTGTCGGTTAAATGACTTAGCGTTTTCTTACCTTGTAGGCTATAACTCTGTTGTCTTTAAAAGTAGGAACCAACAACATGCCTAACCTGTCAGCATAGTTGATATCTGCAGTATTCATGTTCTGGCCCTGCGTATTTAGAACACTCCAGTTCTTGCCCTGATCGTTTACATAAAAAATTTCACCATCCCAGCTGGATACAAGGTAGTTGCCGTCACCGGATTCCGCAATGCCATCGGCCGACTTAATCCCATCCGTCCAGTCTGTGAATTTCTTTGTTTCCGGATTCAGAAAGCGGACTTTACCGCTGTTCTTAAAGGCAACTATCATGCGGTTTCCGTCTTTGTAAATGCCATTGGGGTTCTCGCGCCTGGTATTGTCTATCCAGGTGCTCACGCGGCCATTCCGAAGCTGGTAAATGTTTTTTTCATCTGAATCGGTCACAAAAACAGTTCCATCGTCATCCACGGTGATGCCGTTGAGGTTGGTGGCCTTGTCTGCTTTGTACTTACCAAGTACAGCACCTGACTGTGTGGAGATAGCTACAATTTCATCTACATCGGCTACATAGAGTACGTTGTTATGCAAGGCGGTACCCTTTGGGTCATTTAATCCGGAAACCCAGTACAATTCTTCTATCTCACCCGTTGTGCTAAGGCGGGAGATGAATCCGTCACCGTCTTTTCTTGTTCCGGAAGCTTTGTTGATATTGGATACATAGATGGTATTGCGCGCCGGGTCATGTACCACTGATTCAGGTGTGCGGAGCGTGTTATCAGATGCCCATGCCTGCACCAGTTCTACAGGAGCTTTAGAAGAAAATAGCCTGCCTGCACAGCTGTTAAGACTTAGCAGCAACAAAGTGAAACAAGCATTCTTAAGTAAAATTCGCATAATATATTATAAAGTTGATTTATATATACTACGGCTTCACGTTTCAGCTGTTATTATATGAGGGGCTAGTCTGTGTACAGGCCAAGCTTTCGCATGGTCAGCGGTCGGGATACTTTACCGGTTGCTGTTAGTGAGAAAGATGGGCTATAAATGATTTCCTTTGGTACCTCATACTTTTTGAGTAGTGTGTGCAAGTGGTTAAAAAAAACTATTTCCTGTGCCTCATTTAGAGGATCTCCCTCCATTATCAGTACAATTTTTTCGCCTAACAACTCATCGGGCTGGGCAGCTACAAAAAAAGAAGGAGATAGGGCTGCTTCAGCTAATGCAGCGGCAACGGCTACCTCTACTGTTTCTATTTGCACCTTCACGCCACCAGTATTGATGGTATTATCTGCACGCCCGATCCATCGGAAGCGGGTAGGGGTGAGAAGCTCTACAATGTCATTGGTAGACAGTAGTTGGTTCAGCGTAACATCCCCACGTATGGTCAGGCAGCCACGCTTGTCCATCCCTATCTGTATGTCGTCGAGCACCTGGTAATAATCCGTGGCTTCAGCGCCATTCAGGCGGCGCACAGCTATATGCGATGCTGTTTCTGTCATACCATAAGTGAGGCATACAGCAGGCTTAATTCGCTGGATTTCCCGTTGTAAGGTAGCGGAAATAGGTGCTCCGCCCACCAGTATGCCTTTCATGAGGTTAAGCTGCTCCAGCGCCTCCGGCGTTTCCTCCAGGATTGTCTGCAGTTGCATGGGCACAAAGGAGGCAAAGTCTATTCTCTCTTCGCGGTTAACAAGCGAAAGCGGGTTACTCACCGGGTCAACAATAATGATGCTCAAATCTGCCAGAAAAGCCCGGACCAGCATCATCATACCGGCAATATACTCCGTGTTCAGGCAAACCAAAGCACAGTCGCCTTTCTGCAGATTGAGGAGCTTTATGGTTCTGCGGGCACTGGCTTCCATCTGCTGGCGTGTCAGTGATATTGTTTTAGGAACACCCGTAGACCCCGATGTCTGGATAGGAAACTCCTGAACGCCGCTCAACCAGCTGCGGCAGAATTCAAGTGTCTTGCTTTCGTAGCCGTCCAGGGGAATGCTGTTCCTGAAAGAAAATGCTGCTATCTCGTCGTAATAGAATTTCTTGCCGTTGAGCAGAAGATACTTTTCATCCATAAATAAATCAGTTTACAGTTTACAAGGAGACCGGTTGGACCTTTGTGTGTTCCTATGGTTAAGACTTACAAAATAGTATGTAAAGTAGCTTTAAAGCAAGCAGAGCAGGCAAAGAGTTGTTTCTTCACCTGCTCTGTTTGCATTTTATTAGCTGAACTCCTGAGATTTTCAGGAGTGCCTGTTAATCATGACAGCAAATTCTATAAATCATTCTTTTAGATCCCTTTCCTTCTCACGCATCATGTAATCTGCAGAGAAGCGCCCCGAACCAAATACCAGGAAGAAGATCAGTAAGAGAAGCACAATCAGCGATGACCAAAGCTCTGTATTTTCAGAATAGAATCCCCGCTCAGGGTTAACGAAAAATACGGCCCCAAGCAGAATCGGAAGCTGGAAAAGAATGGCTACACGCGTTATGAGCCCAATGGCAATGAGTACGCCTCCTGCTAAATGAACCATGGCGACATAATGTGCCAGCCCAATGGAAACCCACGGAAATTCACTTTTGCGCAAAATGTTCATCAATGCGCCGGTGTCCTGTATAAACATAAACCCCTTAATGAACAGGAACACACCAAGGGCTACGCGTAAAAAATCAATCCAGAGCGGGTGGTGTGCATCAGACCAACGCTCTATTTGGTGCAAGTTTTGTGACAGGTTCATGGCTGTAGTGCTTTAATTAATAACTTGATTTCTAATTACTTAAACGAATCAAATTATTATTTGGACAATACACCCTGGATTGTTTTAACATCGCTTGCCTGAAGACTAGGATTCAGAACTTTCAGATAGCAGGACATGATTTTGGTCACCTGCAGCAAGTATAATTTCCAAATTCAGAGCCCATAGTTAGGCATAACCAAGTTACTGGCAAGAAACCTGAAAAGAAAGAGTAAGAGGTTGCAAAGCTGAAGGAAAATGATGAGAGAATAGATGTACAGTTTTATTATACAAAAAGCTATGGCAAAATGCATACTGCAGCGCACCAGCTTTTAATACCGAATCTTTCTAACCTCCTGCCTATAGGTGGCAAAAGCAGCTGCATTGCCAGAGCTTTCTGTGAAAACTTCTAAAATTCCGGCGCCTGCTTCTGTAGAAAAGAATTCGGGCAGTATCTCTTCTAGTTCCGCCAAGCTATGCACCGCATGATAACTCATATTGAAGTCACGTGCAGTATTTTCTGCGTTCAGCGCCTGGTGTGTCTCAAAAAAGGGCTCCAGTTCAGGCTGCTGCTTCGGGCCATCTATCAGCCGGAAGATGCCACCTGCATGGTTGTTGAGCAGCACGATGCGCAGGTTCTGGGGCAGGTAGTTGTGCCATAGCCCGTTGCGGTCGTAGAAGAAGGCAAGGTCGCCGGTGAGCAAGGTGGTGATGCCGGAACTGAGGAGGGCACAGCCAACGGCTGTGCTGTTGCTGCCATCGATGCCGCTTGTCCCGCGGTTGGCATACACCCGCACATCCTGGGTTGGTTGTAGCGCTAAGATATTGGCATAGCGCACCGACATGCTGTTGGCCAGGTGCAAATGGCTCTGCTGTGGTAAAGCCTGCAGCACACGTGCCGCAATGGCTAATTCACCATGCGCTGCTTCACCTACATGCTGCTGCAAAAAATTACCTGCCTTTTCATTCATGGCTTGCCAAACATTCTGAAACGAAGTAGTAACAGCTTTTTGTGAGCCTGCCAGGCTTGAAAAGAAGTGTGCAGGTGCACAGCGAACAACCCGGGTCAACGTTTGGAAGGTATCCGCTACGTCACCGGCAGGCTGTATGTGCCAGTGCGCTTCAGGCTTGTATTTCCGGAGGTACAGCTTCAGTCCTTTAGAAATAAAGGACTTGCCGAAGGTGATCAACAGGTCAGGTTGCAGTTCTTTTAACTTGTTTTCATCTGGTGTAGCCAGGAGAGCATCGTGGTAACGGATAATCAAACTGCTCCCCTGCACATTGCTTATGATATCCCCAACGGCTACAGCGTTTCTTGTTTCCGCATATAGATCCAGGCTATCCAGCAGCTGTTGCTCATACGTACCCTGCCCGGCAACCACCAGTACACGACTATATTGCTGCATTTCCTGCTGTAGCTGGTTTACCTGGCCAGGGTTCAGTTCAAACGTATTATGTTCCTCCTCAATTATTTTGACTCCCTTGTCAAAAGTTACTTCTTCACCAGGGCCAGGGTAAAAAGGCTCGCGTAGCGGAACATTGATGTGAACCGGACCCGCCGGAAAAGCAACAGCCTTGTTCAATGCCTCCGACACCATCCGCTCACTGTGCCACACCGCATCAGGATGAGCAAAGTCTACTGGAAAAGTATAACTCTGTTTGATGTGCTGGCCATATATGTTTTGCTGGCGAATTGTCTGCCCGTCCAGTTGGTCAATCCATTCAGGAGGGCGATCTGCCGTGAGCACCAGCAGCGGCACCAGCTGGAAAAATGCCTCCGCCACAGCAGGAGCATAATTCAAAGCTGCCGTGCCTGAAGTACATACCAGAACGGTAGGCATTCCGGTTGTCAGTGCCATACCCAGGGCAATAAACGCAGCGGTACGCTCATCGCTTACCGTACGCACCGTCAGTTTCGGGTGGCGGGCAAAGGCAATTGTAAGCGGCGCACAGCGGGAACCCGGGGAGAGAACGACATGCTCCACACCCTTACGCGCACATATCTCTGCTATGTTAACAACAGGCTGAATTATCATATTTTCGTTATGTGTTGTTCGTTACTCATTGCTCGTTTAAAGTAAGTAGAATCATTCAGGCAACTCTAAATTTCCCCCGAACAACACACAACGAGCAACGATTAACGAAATTAAAATTGCTGAAGAATCCGCTGCATAGCAACCATTTTGTGTTGCGTTTCCATCCATTCTTTTACTGGGTCAGACTCAGCAGTAACACCTGCGCCAGCGTATATAATGGCTTTGTCTTTTAATAATTGCATGCAGCGCAGGTTCACAAATAAATGGGTGCCTGCATTGCTGTTAACAGGGCCTAGGAACCCGCTGTAGTAACTACGGTCATAGCCCTCGTGCTCGAGTATAAACTCCAGTGCAGGCGCTTTGGGTAATCCGCAGACAGCAGAAGTAGGGTGCAACAAGCGCAGCATGTCTGTTCCCAGGCTCGGGAAGTCTACCTCTTTCAGATTGACTTTGAAATCGGTGCGCAGGTGCATCAGGTTGCCTGCCACCACCGTGCGCGGACCTGTTTCAGTATACTCGCGCAGGCGCAGGCTTTTAAAGCAGAGCAGTATATATCGTTCCACCATGGCTTGCTCTTCAATTTCTTTCTGTCGCCAGATAGCATCGGCTACACTCTCGGTAGCAGGCTGTGTGCCTGCCAGCGCCACTGTATGGAAAACCTGTTGCTCATTTATACTTACCAGAATCTCAGGAGAGGCTCCAGCCCATGTTCCCACACCCGGAACCGAAACCACTGAGACAAAGGCCCGTGGGTGCTTCTGGCACATCAGTTCAAAGACAGTTGAAAGATCCAGGTGCGAAGGCAATGGAAGGATGCTGTTGCGGGACAGTACCACCTTCTCCATTTGCTCCTCATTTATCGCGGCTACAGCCGCTGCTACAGCTTTCTGAAAATGCAAGTCCGACTGCTGCTGTATACAAGCGTCTGAAGTGTACCAACTCTGGTGTGGTGGGGCTGAACCAAGTTCCAGGGCTTTCATAAAATCATCCACTTCAGGGGCGGGCGCATCAGCTGCCGCAGTAAGTTTACCTGTTGCCGGACTACTATACAGATCCGCCTTAATAAAAAGATTTGGTGCTGGCTCACTTTCCTGAAAAGGGCAGAAGAGAAAGCCGAAAGGGCTGTTTTCCACAGTCGGAGGCGTTGGGGTGAAGCTATCCTGAAGCGACACCGCGACATGTGCTTCCTTTGTATGAGGCAACCGCCAGGCTGCTACTGCTTTCCCGCTACCGATAGCCGTATGGATAACAGGAGCTAAGGAGTTGATGTGTGCCTCTGCACCAGTTGCATCGCCTTCTGAAGCAGTAGCTTGTTCCATTTTTTATTATTTCTTATCGATTACGGCCACTGTCATGCGGCTGATGCAAACCAGTTCGCCGGTATCGTTTGTAATTTTTGTTTCCCAAATCTGAGTAGTGCGTCCGGTATGTATGGCCGAGGCTCTGGCGTAAACCCAGCCTTCGCGGATACCCCTGATATGATTTGCATTGATTTCTAAACCGACACAGGCCTTCTTTGTTCTGTCTACTTGAAGGGCGGCGCCTATACTTGCCAGCGACTCGGCCAACACCACGGAGGCGCCTCCGTGGAGTAAGCCCATGGGCTGGTGCGTGCGATGGTCTACCGGCATTTTTCCGCAGATATAATCAGTGCCTACCTCTGTTATTTCGATACCCAGATATTCCATCATGGTATTTTTGCACCACTGCTTTACCTGATCTAACGTACTAATATTTTCGTGTGTAGACATGTATGCCTAAATTAGGGCTTCATTTGTATAAAAGGCAAAAGTAGAAGAATTTTGAGTATTAAGAAAGTATACCTCATTCGTCACGGACAGACGGATTATAACCTGCAAAGTATAGTACAGGGCAGTGGCGTAAATTCCTCTCTCAACGAGACAGGATGGAACCAGGCCAAGCTGTTTTACCAGAAGTATAAAGACATTCCTTTTGATAAAGTGTATACTTCCACCTTGCAGCGCAGTATACAGTCGGTGCAGGGCTTTCTGGACCTGGGGCTGCCGCACGAGCAGCACGCCGGATTGAACGAAATTCACTGGGGAACCCGCGAAGGAAGCCGCATGACGCCGGAAGAGGACAAATATTACTACGACATCCTGCAGACGTGGCGTAACGGGAACTGTGACGTATGCATAGAAGGAGGGGAGAGCCCTGAACTAGTGGCAGCAAGGCAGAAACCGGTTATTGACCTGATCCTGAGCCGCCCGGAAGAAGAAACCATCCTAATCTGCATGCACGGGCGCGCCATGCGTGTGTTTCTTTGCAACCTGCTGCATTACCCGCTGCGATGCATGGACCAGTTTGAGCACCTGAACCTCTGCCTTTACCAGCTCGATTACACCGGAAGTATGTTTACTGTGAAGAAATATTGCGATGTGTCGCATCTGGTGGAGGAAGCGCCTGATTCAGTGCTCTGAACAAATAAGAACCATATAGTTTGAATAAAATATTTTTAAATCTAAATTTGGGCTGATATATCAACACGAATAGACCAACTGGGCGAATAATATAAGACGAAATTTATGGCTGAAGTTATAAGAATGCCCAAGATGAGTGACACGATGACTGAGGGGGTGATTGCATCTTGGCTTAAGAAAGAAGGCGATAAGGTGAGCTCCGGCGACATCCTGGCCGAGGTTGAAACCGACAAGGCGACAATGGAGCTGGAGTCGTATGAAGACGGTACACTTCTATACATAGGGCAAAAGAAAGGTGACACCGTTCCCGTGGATGGCGTATTGGCCATTATCGGCAAAGACGGTGAAGATATTTCTGAATTGCTGCAGGAAATAAAAGGCGGCGGCAAGCCAGCTGCAAAGGAGGAGCCAAAGCAGGAGAAACCGGTAGAGACAAAGCCCGCTGAAGCCAGAGAGGCCGCTCCTGCCAAGCCCGCTGTAGATGTGAGCGCCATCAAAGCAAACATCATCAGAATGCCGAAAATGAGCGACACCATGACTGAGGGTGTGCTGGTTTCGTGGCAGAAGAAACAAGGCGATAAAGTAAAATCAGGAGATATACTGGCTGAAGTTGAAACCGACAAGGCGACAATGGAGCTGGAGTCGTATGAAGACGGCACCTTGCTGTATATGGGTGTTAAAGAAGGCGAATCAGTAGCAGTAGATGCCATTATTGCCATTATAGGTGAGGAAGGTGCCAATTACAAAGCACTACTGGAGGCCGCTTCTTCCAACCAACAATCCCGTGAAGAAAACGCTGTAACAGACGAGGACATCCAGGCCCGTGCTGAAACAGTACAAGAGGAGAAAGTAACAGAGACAACAGTACCAGGACCTGGGTCTGCGGAGCAGGCTGATGCGGGTGCCACTTCTGAAAACGGGCGCATTAAAGCTTCCCCGTTAGCCAAAAAGCTGGCACAGGAAAAAGGATACAAGATTTCGCAGATAAAAGGTACAGGTGAGGGTGGCCGCATTGTCTTGCGCGACATCGAGAACTATACACCATCTGAAGCTGCACCGCAGCAACAGACAGCAACCTCTAAAGTGCCTGCTCCACAGGGTGCACCTGCTACTATTGCAGGGATTCCTTCAGAGGAGTACGAAGAGGTAAACGTGTCGCAGATGCGCAAGGTAATTGCCCGCCGTCTGTCTGAAAGCCTGTTCACTGCACCGCATTTCTTCCTTACAATGTCTATAGACATGGACAAGGCAATGGAAGCGCGTGTCAGCATGAACGAAGTGTCTCCGGTTAAAATCTCCTTCAACGATCTGGTTATCAAAGCTGCTGCTGCGTCCCTACGTCAGCACCCGGCGGTTAACTCCTCCTGGTTGGGTGATAAAATCCGATACAACAAGCACATTAATATTGGTGTGGCGGTAGCGGTAGAAGAAGGCCTGCTGGTGCCCGTGGTCCGCAACGCCGACTTTAAGTCGCTTTCTGCTATTTCAGCAGAAGTGAAAGACCTGGGAGGCAAAGCGAAGAGCAAGAAACTGCAGCCAGCGCAAATGGAAGGCAGCACGTTCTCCATCTCTAATCTGGGTATGTTCGGTATAGATGAGTTCACCGCTATCATTAATCCTCCGAATGCCTGTATCATGGCAGTAGGTGGTATAGCGCAGGTGCCTGTAGTGAAAGATGGACAGATTAAAATAGGCAATGTGATGAAAGTGACACTTTCCTGCGACCACCGTGTAGTGGATGGTGCAGTGGGTTCTGCTTTCCTGCAAACGTTCAAGAACCTGTTGGAGAACCCGGTGAGAATACTGGTTTAAGCTTAAATTTAAAATAAAAGAAAAGCCTTTTCTGCTCACGCGGGGGAGGCTTTTTTATGGCAATTCTGGTAGCTGGAAATAATGGAATATAACAGAGTGAAGCTGTAAGGTTCCAGGACGAGTTGCGACTTATAGTTCTGTGGCATTTACTCCTTGGAAAAAGAATTCTTAAAATCATCATAAAGCACCCGGCTATCATTCTGAAAGCATGCAGGATGCAAGGTAAAAGCCCTGATGATGCAGAAAAACTTTCTTAGGAGATTATCTCCCGTTGTGGCGGTCATACCCAGGCTTCCGGTTCATTGCCTAGGTCATCACTTTGATGTACCGCCAGGCGCAGAACTTAGCTGATACCAATTTGAGCGAAAACCTCCGGAAGCAACAGTGGCAGCCGTTAAAGATGGTACATTATGTTTTTCGGCGCCGGAAAATAAACGGCTTCATACATCATAGAACCAGGAACTGCAGGCGACGCTGAATGCGCTGAACAAAATGGACAAAACCACATATTGCCTAAAGCTCCTTCCATAAATAAGCCTTTTCTATTCGTTGGCACTAAGTGAAATTGTTTCCAGTCTTTGGTTTGAGCGCCTGAGGGAAGTGGCATTTTTTAGGAGAAATTTAGGTGCCCCGGGAGCGGGAGCGCCCTGGCGCAGAAATGCTCCCAGCACGGCGCCCAAAAGAGGGCCCCTACCCCCACTACGAGGCCTCCTGGCTTGGAGAATTAATAGCTATAGAACATTTGGTGAGATGCCGCTGGATGAACTAACAACTACGGCAGCCCAGACAGGAAAAAAATTCACTCCTATCACACCGGTTTATTCATCGGCCAGTTCAATCCATACCGGCGCATGGTCGCTGGTTTTTTCCCATCCTCGTGCAGTACGGTCAACACCCGCAGCAACAAGGCGGCTGTCAAGGTGTGGACTTAAAAGGAAATGGTCGATACGTAGTCCTGCATTTCGCCCAAAAGCATTTCGGAAATAATCAAAGAAAGTATAGATGATTTCATTTGGATAGACATTACGTATCGCATCTGTCCATCCTTGTGCAAGAAGACTTTGGAAAGCAGATCTGATTTCCGGCCGAAACAAAGCGTCTTCTACCCATCGCTCCGGCTTGTAAGCATCCAACTCCGTCGGGATCACATTATAATCTCCTGCTAACACCACAGGTGTGTCAGATGACAGTAAATCAGCCGCATGGGCTATAAATCTAGTAAACCAGCGTAGCTTGTAGTCAAATTTCGGACCGGGGGCGGGGTTGCCGTTTGGCAGGTAAAGACAGCCGATGAGAATACCGTTCACCTTCGCCTCCAGGTAGCGGCTCTGGTCATCTTCCGGTTCACCCGGAAGTTCCCGTCTTACCTCCTCCGGTTTTTCATTTCGCGCCAGAATAGCGACACCATTCCAGCTCTTTTGCCCATGCCATATAGCGTGATAACCTGCATTAGCAATAGCCTGCTCTGGAAATTTTTCATCAGGGGCTTTCATTTCCTGCAAGCAAACAACATCCGGAATCGTCATTTCAAGCCACCGGAGTAATACAGGAAGCCGGGCGTTAACTCCATTCAAATTATAAGTGGCTATTTTCATGTCTGCTTTGGTTGAGGATATCTGATGTTTAGATATTATCATCTTCTAAAAAGTCCCAGTAAGGCACTTTTCTAAAGTTGTTATCATTCGTTACGCTATCTTCCTTCAGACGTTCTGCCTTATGCAGATTTAACCAATGCACTATGAATCCAAAATAGGACCAACACTATTAAAATGAATTCTTCTTGTTACGTGTCGAGCTAGTGTTTTACAATTTCTTTAGCCTGTATCACTGATAAACCTTAGTGTTATTAACCGGATAGTTTTGTTAAATTTTAAGCACAACTACGTTAGAAGACAACTAAACTTTTGGCTCACCATTACAGCCTTTCGGGGCAGTTTGCTGGTGTCATAAAACGATTAGCGGCAGCATTCGTTCTAAGCCTTTGAGTGGTGCACAAGCATTATTTCTATATGTAGTACTGCTCCTATCCAACCAACCTAGTGCCCAGTCAGCTGAAACGCTGGCGTCTAGTATTTCTGTGAATCTAAGTAATAGATGTATGGGATTAGAGGTATATAAACAAAACTCGACTTAGATCAGAAACCAGAGCCAGAAGGGCAGGAAATCAATCGTGCCGGCAAGCCTTGTTTTGTGGTATAATGTCATGTTTCTACCAAGAAGAAGAATTGCGGGGAGATAGAATGGAGAAAGAGAAACATCGATTCATACAGAAGAGGCCGTGCAAGAAGCTGGTAGAAAAACCAAATGTAAAACAGGCAACTATGGCGGAGAAGAAAAGCAAGAGTGACAAAACAAGGATAGAGAAAGTAATAGATGGGCAGACTGTATCACTGAGTAACCAGGATAAACTATACTGGCCAGAAGAAAATATCACAAAAGGCGAGTTGGTGGAGTATTATCAATCCATAGCCGATGTGCTGATGCCGTACCTGCAGGACAGGCCGCAATCACTTTTCCGGTTTCCGAACGGCGTTACAAGGCCGGGCTTCATACAGAAAGACATTCCTAATACCCCTGCTTGGGTACGAACCATTAAGCTAACGGCAGAGTCTACGGGAGAGGAGGTGGCGTACCTGGTGTGCGACAGTGCTGCCACCCTAGCTTATATGAACAACCTGGGTTGTATTCAACTTAACCCCTGGAACTCGCGTACCGCTACCCTGGAGAAGCCGGATTATATGGTCATAGACCTAGACCCGGGGGAGAATACTTATGATGAAGTTGTAGCGGTAGCACTTGTTACGAAGGAAGTGCTGGACAAAGCAGGGGCCTCGGCTTACGCAAAGACATCCGGAGCAACAGGCATGCATATTTTCGTGCCGCTGGGAGCGAAATATGCTTTTGATCAGGCAAGGGAGTTTGCGCATGTGATAGCACAGGCCGTGCACAAAAAACTTCCGCACCTCACGAGCCTGGAGCGTAACCCTAAAGAGCGGAGAAATCAAGTTTACCTAGATTTTCTGCAGAACTCTATTGGCCAGACAGTAGCTGCGGCATACAGTGCCCGGCCACGTGCCGGAGCTACTGTCTCTATCCCTTTACTTTGGGAAGAAGTGAAGCCGGGGCTATTGCCGACTGCGTTCACAATTAAAAATATACCAGAAAGGATTCAAAAGCTAGGAGATGTTTTTAGAGGTGTGTTAGGTGAAGGAGTGAACATCGAGCAGTGCCTGACAAAACTGAAATCGTAAACTAAAGACAAGCTGATATGCGCTTAATCACTGTAAAGGCCCCGGAAGGGCAAGGAAGAAGTATCGCTGAGGTTGCCTTTGCCGCAGGAGCTGCCCAGGTGTCTATGCGGCAGGAAAGGCAGTATTCCCCTGATCACCTTGAATTGCCATTAGATGTGGTAGAGGTAGAAACAGCCACACCAAAGGCTAAACAGTTCATCGAAAACCTGATGATAGCACCCTTTTATGATCCAGTGTCCTACGCCTTCACCATTCGCCATCCGGAATCATTATTCGCTTCGCAGCCACCTGAAAAGGATACAGTGCCCTTGGTAAGGCCCACAACGGATGTGTATGAAGAGCTGTGGCAGTTTACTAAAATCACAGTGAGCTTGGTCGGCAGGGTCTTTCTCTCCTCTGTTTTGCTGGCTTATGGTATGGTAGAGGACTTTCTTCCGCTTATTATAGCTGGCCTGATGTTCCTGCCTTTTCACCACCATATGCTAGGAACAGGCCTGGGCGCTGTACTCCGGGAGTGGCGCTTTTTCGGTCAGGGTCTCCTTGCCCTCTTGACTTCTACTATTTTGATAACGCTGGCGGGGATATGTGTGGCATTATTCACAGCGCCTCCAATTAGTTGGCAATTACATGGATCACCGCTGTCTGGCTTTATTCTCTCATGCGTTATAGGTATTGCTGCAGGGCTTGCGGCAGTAGATGATGCGGGCAGACGAGAATTAATTGGCTTAGCCGCCACCGCCCACATCTCCGTCTATCCAGCCTGGTTCGGAATGAAGCTCATTTTTGGTTTTGATGAGGGAGATAAATGGCCGGAGCACCTGCTTACTTATGGTATAAACATTACCTCTTTAACACTTGCAGCAGCTCTAACGTTTGCCCTCATGCGCATGAAAGGAGAAGGGATCAATCGCTTCATTGGCAGCATGAAGCAAGAAAGGTAGTTTATTGATAGGAGTTGATATCATTATAAAGCTGGTCCAGGTGCTGATTTTTCCTGATACAAGCCCTATAGTGTACTTCAAAATTTTCAGATAATATGCAGGGAGGTCGATATGATGATGTGCATCTAAGCTTATTTTCAGCAGTTACCGTAACAGAACTCTATCTGACTAACAAATTATGAGTATTGGTTTTATAGTTCTGGGAGTGCTGCTGTTTATAGTTACAGCCATGGACATTATCCAGACAACCTTCACCACCAATGGGGGCGGCCGTATTACAGGTTTTGTGTCCGGCAACGTCTGGAGGGTTTTCTTTCTGGCTGCACGCCGAAACGGGAGAGCCACTGTGTTAGAATACGCCGGCCCGACAATCCTGATTCTTATACTTGTTGTCTGGATAGCAGGCATGTGGTTGAGCCTGTTGCTGGTGCTGCTCTCAGACTATGACTCCGTACGGGACAGCGGTACCCACACGCCTGCAGACTGGGTTGAGAAACTTTATTTTGCCGGCTTTACGCTCTCTACCCTTGGCACCGGCGACTATGTTCCGGCCAGCGACGGATGGCGTGTGGTTACCAGTCTCTCGGCATTCGCCGGTATCGCTTTTATCACAACCTCCATCACCTACTTTGTTCCTGTGCTTACAGCAGTGAATCAACAGAGCAAGATCAGCCTTTATGTCGCTAGCATGGGCAAAACGCCACAGGGTATATTGTGCAATAGCTGGAACGGGAAAGACTTTTCCTCTTTCTTTGATAACGCATCTAACCTGGCAGACATGATCATGCAGCACACCCTCAACCACCGTTCTTACCCTGTTATCCACTATTACCATAACAGCAGGGAAGATAAGTCTATCAAGCGGGCCATGGTGATGTTGGATGAAGTTCTCCTGATAATCACGCACGCCGTGTCTGATGACTCCTGCAAAGACAAATTGAAGCTCAGGATGCTCAGAACCACCCTCGACTCTTATATAAATATCGTAAAAGGAGCCTCCTCTAAAACCAGTCCCGGTAATGGAAACGCCCCGGAGCCGGATCTATGTGAGCTAAAGGATGAGGGAATTCCTTTACATCATGATGCTTCAGATTATGTGTCTAATAATGAGGTAGAGGAGCATCGGAAGGAACTGACGGCATTGCTTGAGAGTGACGGCTGGACCTGGCAGGATGTATACGGTACTGGAAATGGCGCCAAAACAAAGTAGGTCTTTTCAAGCAGTTAGGTTAACAACTCTCAATAAATATTTAAACACAACCGGCTATTCACTTGAAACTTTCAACTAGTTTCTATTCAGTAACTATCTTCTGCAACAATTTTGAAAGTTTGGTACAGTATTTGGAAATAAGCCAGTATGTATGCTGACGTGCACCAACATACGCTAACCAACTACAAAATTAAAACAGTAAAAGATATACATGAAAACGAAACAGTTTATAGCAGGCATGACTCTTTCAGCCATTTTAGGGGGAGGCATTGCAGCAGGTAGTTATAAGTTATTAGACAGTGATACAGTTTACGCCTTCCAGGAGCAGTTGCAGCCGCAGGTTCGCTACACCAGCGATTTGCGCAGCAGCACACCTATTGTACCTGAAGGACTTAACTTTTTAAAAGCAGCACAGTCAGCCACGCCAGCCGTTGTACACGTGATGACGGAATACAACTCGCATAATACAGCCAGCCGCGGTAACAGCCAGATGGACCCTTTCCTGCGCGAATTCTTTGGTGATAGAATGCCACAGGAACAGCAGATGCCGCAGGGTGTGCAGAGAGGCTCCGGCTCCGGTGTTATTATTGCCACCAACGGTTACATCGTTACGAACAACCACGTAATAGACAAAGCAGATAAAATAAAGGTAGTGCTGGACGATAAGCGCACGTATGAAGCGAAGCTTATTGGTACAGATCCTACAACAGATATAGCGCTTCTGAAAGTAGAAGCTGACAAGCTTCCTACAGTGCGTTACGGTAACTCCGACGACCTGCAGGTAGGGGAGTGGGTGCTGGCAGTAGGTAACCCAATGAACCTGACATCAACAGTAACAGCTGGTATTGTGAGCGCGAAAGGCCGTAGCATCGATATCCTTCGCTCTAACAACCCGAACCAGCGCTATAGCATTGAATCCTTTATTCAAACAGATGCTGCTGTTAACCCTGGTAATTCAGGTGGTGCCCTTGTAAACCTGAATGGTGACCTGATTGGTATTAACACTGCCATCGCCTCTCAGACTGGTTCTTTTGCAGGATATTCTTTTGCAGTTCCTTCTACTATTGTAAGTAAAGTAGTAGACGACCTGCTGAAGTATGGTGAAGTACAGCGTGCTCTTTTAGGAGCTGAAATCCGAGAGATTGATTCAGACTTTGCGAAAGAAAAAGGGTTGAAGACTTTGAATGGTGTTTACCTTGCGAACGTGGCTGAGAACAGCGGAGCCAGTGAAGCCGGTTTACGCTCAGGAGACGTAGTGACAGCCATTAATGGTGCTGCAACAAAGAAATCTTCTCAGTTACTGGAGCAGGTGGCCCGTTACCGCCCTGGCGATAAAGTAAAAGTGACTTACCTGCGTGACGGCAAAGAGAGAATGGCCAATGTAACGCTGAAGAACATGAACAACAGCACAGAGTTGGTGAAGCGTAGTAAGGCCGAGGCAGTTTCTTTTGAAGGTGCCCGTTTTGAACCAGTAGGCAAGCAGGAGATGGCGAAGCTTGGTATAACCGGAGGCGCTCAAATTGGCAATGTGAAAGGCAGCAAGTTCAGCGATTCTGGTATGAAAGACGGCTTTATCATTACCCGCATCGATAAGCAGCCGGTAAATGTGCCATCTGACGTAGAAAAATACTTGAATGACTATGACGGAGGTGTTGTCTACTTGGAGGGAGTTTATCCGGATGGTCTAAAAGCGTACTATCCAATAGGAAAAGAATAACTAATAAAACATAAGTAGTAAAAGAGCTTCTGCAGTATTGCAGAAGCTCTTTTTGTTTTACATATCTAAAACTGATTCACATAAAGCTCCTTCTATAAAGAGAGAGATTTACTATTCGTTGGCACGGAGTGAATGTATTTCCGGTCTTTAAGTTGAGCGCCTGGGGGAAGGGACCCTGTATTTGAAGGTTTTTAGGTGCCGCGAGCGGCAGCGTCCTGGCGCAGGAGAGCTCCCAGTGCGGAACCCTTAATAAGACCAAAAACATCACGATGCGGCCTCTGGGCCTGGAGAGCACAGCGCAGTAGCTATAGAACAGTAGGTTTGATGCCGCTGGATGAACTACACCTACGGCAGTTTAGACAGAATTCCTATAGAATACTCTTTTATAAGGCATTAAAAGGAGAAGTATCTCTGAAAAAGTGCCCATCAATTCATACTATCGAGTAGTAGCAAGTTGGGACGGGAGCTTATAAAACACTTAGCTTCACTTGCTGCTATTCAACCAGAACCAGCTTAGCGAACATGGGGAAATGATCAGAGTTGAAGGCTGGCAGCCGCTCTAGTTCCAGAAGTTTAAACTGCTGCGTAACAAAGAAATGGTCCAGTGGCCAACGCTGTATAGGCGATTTTGCATTAAATGTGTTGTAGAGTCCTCTGCCTAGGCGCACGTTATTCAGGTTTCCCTCTGACTGAAACAGGCGGGTTGTATGCGACCAGGAAACATCATTGTAATCGCCGGCTACGATGTTCGGTAATTTATTTTCGGCTACAATAGCGCCCACTTTCACCAATGCAATTTCTTTTTCTCCAATATTATCCGGGTGTTTTTTGCTTGGCACCGGCGGTACCGGATGTACCCCATGAAACATAAAGAGCTCCCTGGAAGGCAGCTGTACCTGTGTGTGAAAAGAAGGTACTTCAGGCTCTTGCAGAAACTTTACTTCACTTTTGCTTAATGGGTACTTCGAGTATAAAGCCATCCCATAGGTGTTGTCCAGCGGGTACAGCATGGTGTATGGGTAATCATTTTTAAGTGGCTCCAGGTGTTCCACCCACCACTTATTCGTTTCCATTGCCAGCACCATCTCCGGATCAGTATCCCGAATAATGTTTAATAAAGCGTCTGCATTTCTGTTCGGCATCAGCACATTAACTATCAGGATTCCCACGGTATTGGCATCAGTACTTTCTGACGGTTCTGCAGGAGGCACCGTTTTATCTCCTGCAAAAGTATAGGGCAGCACGTAAAAAGCTTGTAAAACTAGGGCTGAAACCAAGCCAACAGCCAGCGCTGTAGCAGGAACAGACCAGCCTTTTTTGAGCAGAGTAAAGAGTATAAGGCAAACAACAGCCAGTATCAGAAACTGCAGTCTCGCAAAGTCAAGAATCTTAATATACCAGCTGGGTACATCGTAGAGCAGCGATAAAAGCGTTCCTATGATGACAAGGACACTAACGAATATGACCAGGTAAAGAAAAATTTTCTTCATCATGTGGGTGCAGTTTTTTGATTAGGAAAATCATGGTATATGTATAGCGATAATTTTTAAATTCTGTGGAGCGTGTAGCATATATAAACAAAAGCTTCTGACTCAGCAGGCTGCGTTTGGGTTTGGGTATGCTCCCTTGTTTTCTTCTTCCCCACGGTCAAGGCACAGGAAATCTTTTTCTACCAGCAGCTCAATCCCGCGACCTTTACCAGTGTTAACTTTAGCATTAAAGCCTACCTGGTCATTGTTTGACCAATCCTCCGCCACATGTCCTGGCACATGTATAGTTACTTGGCCTAAGGCATAATCAACAGCAAATTCAGACTTAGTGGTTATTTCCAATGTAAAGCACAGCTGATTTGTCGGATCAGGTCCGAATTCAATTATTTCAGTTATTATTCCGTGCTGCTGAAAATGACTTACCTCCGGTTGCTTTAGACGGAATCGCAAAGAATTTCCAAGAATTCTGATTTTCATATTTATGGAATAAAAATAAGTAACACTCACTCAAAGCACCTTCCCGAACTGGAATTGTATTGTTTGACTTGATACGCATGAACCATTCTTGAGTACATACCTATGTGAGATTTTGATTTCTATAGCAAAAAAATCAAATAGTTTCTGGCGCAGGTTAGAGTAGCAGCACATGCGACTTTAACGTTACCTTACCAGCGCCTTTTCTTTCGCCTGCCCTGTATCTTGTTTCATGTTATTGTTCTTTTTGATGCCGAATTTTTCGCGGCCTGTATCAGAACGGTTGCTTTTAATCTCTGGGCTATAGAAGCAACACAATCTTAAGTGCTTAAAGTACATGTCCTTATCAACTAAAATTTCGTTAATACGGGTATGGTGAAATTGGGTATTTTAAAGATACAGCGTAGTGGCTGGAGGGATTGAAGCGTATATTTTAAAACGAAAATCATGGAATTTAAATCATATAAGGAAGGAGAACTTTTTTGCTACCTGAGCATTACATCACCTCGTTCGGCACAGGATGTGCCAGGAGGTGTAAGTGCAGGCAGAAGTACTAATGAAGGTGGTTCCGAGAAAAGATTAGCCTTGTACTTGAAATTAGCTGACCACTTATCAGAAGGAAAGAACCTGTGGGTGATAATAAGAGAGACGCCGGAGAGCATAAAGCACTTTGGTCAATTGCAACCCCAGCGTATCGGCTGGAAATATCAGCTTATTGCTAATGATACGGAAGGTATGGGGGTTGATAAAGGGTTTGTGCCAGTGCAGGATTCTTACAGTCCTTTAGAAAATGAACAGGGACAAGCGATGCTGCTTTTTAAGCTGCCTGACCTGGCGCCTCTTCTGGAAGTGTCAGAGGACTTGCTGGGGGATGTCACGTCACATATAACCGTACTTGCGCTAGGGGGAGAAGCAAAGAATGTTGTCGAATCACTACAGAGCACAGAGGCCCCTCCTGAACCGGAAAGTATACTTGGCACCAGTGACCTGTTTATCAACCTTACAGTGGCAAAAGAACAAGGCTACTACGACACGCTCCTGGTAAAGGCAAGGCAGGACATAGAAGAACTTCTGTCGAAACATACTTCCTGAAAAGTTTAACTCTTGGTTCAACTTAAACCAGGCAAGGAGTGAAAGCAATTTTTAGCATATGCTGCTGTTCATAAAACAGACAATTTGGCTGCTTTTACTGCTTTGGCTTTTTGTTTGATGATACCGTAGCTTTACAACATGAACCAAAAAGCCAGAAATGCCTTGCATTAAACTGGCAGCAGATAAAACCATGACCAAAATCAGATCAACTACCGTTTGTGGTATCTTCCACAATGGAGAAGTAGCGCTTGGCGCTGACGGCCAGGCTACCATGGACAAGCACATTGCAAAAAGCAATGTGAAGAAAATACGGAAACTGCTGGATGGCAAAATAGTAACAGGCTTTGCCGGTTCTACTGCCGATGCCTTTACCTTGCTGGAGCGCTTCGAAGAGAAATTGGGCGCCTACCAGAGCAACATGAAACGCGCAGCCATCGAGCTGGCCAAAGACTGGCGCAAGGACCAGTACCTGCGCAAGCTGGAAGCCATGATGGTAGTTGCCAACAAAGAAGAGCTGCTGATTATTTCCGGTACAGGCGATGTGCTGGAGCCGGACAACCAAATAGCTGCCATTGGATCTGGTAGTATGTATGCGCACGCTGCCGCCCTGGCACTTAAAAAGCACGCACCGCATTTATCTGCAGAAGAAATGGTGCGCGAGGCCCTGAACATTGCAGCCGATATATGTATTTATACCAACCACAACTTAGTGGTGGAGAAGCCGGCGCAGTAAGCCTGTTTTTCTTGTATAAGCGCTGGCAAGAAAATAATTAAATCATGAATTTTTCTGTGCAATTTATGTTATGCATCTGAAACCGGAGGTCATATACCCGGCTATCATTCCACCCGCATTTATTTGGTGTTCGAACAGCTGCTGTTTATATGCCGTAAGGTATAAACCAGTTAATTTTAATAATTTGCACAGCCATGCTGCCAGATAGAGCAGCGTTTGGAACAAATCAATAAACTATGCAGGTAACAGATTTTTTAAAGAAACACTACAAGCATTTTAACGCAGCCTCTTTGATTGATGCTGCCGAAGGTTACAAAACACACCTCAACAATGGTGGTAAAATGCTGGTGACATTGGCAGGTGCTATGTCTACAGCGGAATTGGGTATCATACTGGCAGAAATGATTCGCCAGGACAAGATACATGCAATCTCCTGTACAGGAGCTAACCTGGAAGAGGATATCTTCAACCTGGTGGCACACGATTTTTATGAACGCGTACCGCATTACCGTGAGCTTTCTGCTGCCGATGAAGAGGAGCTGTTAAGCCGCCACCTGAACCGTGTAACTGATACCTGTATCCCGGAAGAAGAAGCCATGCGTCGATTGGAGCATGTGGTGCTGAAGTACTGGGAAAATGCAGACAAGGCGGGCGAGGCTTACTTTCCGCACGAGTTCTTCTACCAGATCTTGTTGAGCGGCGAATTGGAGCAGTATTACCAGATTGACCCGAAGAACAGCTGGATGCTAGAAGCAGCAAAGAAGAACCTTCCGATAATTTGCCCGGGTTGGGAAGATTCAACCTTAGGTAACATTTATGCAGGACACGTTATCAGCGGCGACATCAAGAATGTGCATACCATGAAAACGGGTATTCAGTACATGATGGAGCTGGCTGAATGGTATACCCAAACTGCCAAAGAAGAGTCTACTATTGGTTTCTTCCAGATTGGTGGTGGTATAGCTGGAGACTTCCCGATTTGCGTGGTGCCGATGTTGCACCAGGATTTACAGCGCGAAGGTGTTCCACTTTGGGGCTACTTCGCCCAGATTTCTGACTCAACCACCAGCTATGGTTCTTACTCAGGGGCTGTGCCTAACGAGAAGATTACCTGGGGTAAGTTAGGTAAAGAAACTCCAAAATACATGATCGAGTCGGATGCTACGATTGTAGCGCCTCTGGTCTTCGCTATTGTACTGGATATGTAATAAATAACTTCCTGCTTTCTTAAGCAGGATATAGATATAAAAGCACTGGCTCATGGTGAGCTAGTGCTTTTTTTTATGAATATATCTGATAGTCGCTAAAACAAAGGGCCTCCCAGATAATGAGAGGCCTTTTGTTTTTTATATAAACTTAAGGTTTATGCAGGTACCATCATTTTTTCTTCTCGGTCCCAGTGGCGGTGTTCTTTAATAGCCTCTATAAAATGAACCACAAATTCTTTCGCCTCTGCATCGTTACCTGCAGTAACCACGCCTTTGTCTGACATGACCTTACCCGATGTTTTATCGGCGAAGTTGACGCCCAAGACCTCTGCTTTCTTGAAAAGTACTATGCCACTCCCGGAGGTCGCGATGGCTTTACAATGCTTAAATGCTTCATTTATGAAGTGCAAAGCATCTCCTTCTTTCATCAGCGCTTCTATACTCTTTTCACCGTCAGGAATGTAAATCGCATCGTACATAATAGAGCCTGTGGTAATGTGGCTCTTATCTGTTTCTATCTCCTCACCGGTGCTGGATTTGCGCATACCATGGAACTTCGATACAATTTTGGCACTGGCACCGGCATCCTTCAACGCCTGCTTCACCTGCATTACTTCGCAGTAGTCGTAGCCATCCTCGAGCAGTATCGCTACTTTTCTTGACTTTGCCGTTCTGATTTTGTCTTTCTCGATGCTCACGAACTTCGTCTCTTTCACAGACTTTCCGTTCTTCATTTTTTTGCTTGCATCATTAGCCTCATAGTTGCCCGTCGACTTTTGGTCAAAGTTTTTAGGCACTTCTACGCCTATTCCTTCCGCAACCATTTTAGCGAAGTCCATCGATACTTTAGAAAAATGACCCAGCATGCGCTGTCGTATTTCTTTCGATTCGACCTTCCCGAGTTCGAAGTGGGCGGCTTTTACAATGTGTTTCTTTTCCGGCTCAGACATAGAGTTCCAGAACATTGTTGCCTGGCTGTAATGGTCGTTAAAGCTTTCGCTTCGGGCACGGATTTTATGCCCCTCCACTCTTTCCATATAGTGTTTATAGCCACCCATGTTTTCCGGTGCCATCATCGGGCAACCGCCGCCAATTGTGTTAGGCCAGTAGTTTACTTTGCCCTTGTTTATCGTCTGGCGCATGAAGCCTGCACCATGGTGATTATGGACAGTAGTCACCGGGCGGTTTATCGGCACCTCACCAAAATTCGAACTATTAAAGCGGTTCAGTTGGGTATCAATGTAAGAGAAGAGGCGGCCTTGTAGCAGCGGGTCATTGGTTACATCAATGCCGGGCACCAGGTTGCCTGGGTGAAAAGCCACCTGTTCCGTCTCTGCGAAAAAGTTGTCCGGATTGCGGTTCAGTACCATCTTCCCAATCGGTCTCAATGGCACCAGTTCCTCAGGTATGATTTTAGTCGCGTCTAAGAGGTCAAAGTCAAATTTAAATTCGTCCTCTTCCTCCACAATCTGAACATTCAGTTCAAACTCAGGGTATTCGCCCATTTCTATGGCTTCCCACAGGTCGCGGCGCAGCCAGTCCGGGTCTTTACCCGCTAACTTCTGTGCTTCGTCCCACACCAGGGAATGTACTCCCAGCGTCGGCTTCCAGTGGAACTTCACAAAACGGGCTTTGCCTGCTTCATTGATGAATCGGAAAGTATGCACACCAAACCCGTCCATCATTCTAAAGCTTCTTGGAATGGCGCGGTCAGAAAGGACCCACATGATCATATGGTTTATCTCCGGCATCAGGGAAGCAAAGTCCCAGAAGGTGTCGTGTGCAGCAGATGCCTGCGGCATTTCATTATCCGGATCTGGCTTGATAGCGTGTACTAAGTCAGCAAATTTATTGGCATCCTGAATAAAGAAAACCGGTATATTGTTTCCTACCAGATCGTAGTTTCCTTCTTCTGTGTAAAATTTGGTTGCAAACCCCCTCACGTCGCGCACCGTGTCTGCAGACCCACGGGAACCAACCACTGTGGAGAAGCGCACAAAAACAGGTGTTCTTGTGCTCGGGTCCGTCAGGAACCTGGCTTTGGTAAATTCTTTCATGGAGTCATCGTAGGCCTGAAAATAACCGTGTGCGCCAGATCCCCTTGCATGCACCACCCGTTCCGGAATGGATTCGTGGTCGAGGTGAGTCATTTTTTCGCGGAAGTGGAAGTCTTCCATAATCAATGGCCCGCGCGAGCCCGCCCTCAGTGAGTCATCGGTGTGGTTTACCCGCACGCCCTGGTCGGTTGTCATGTACTGGTCCTTTGGATCTTCTCTGAAATCCTCCAGCTGCTTGTTTTTGCTGTTTTCGTTTACCTGGGGTTTGCTTTCCTTCTGATTCCCGTTGTCTTCTTGCTCTTTCATGTTTATAGTAGTAGTCAATTTTTAGATGAACTGTTTTGCTGATATAAGATGCATCCGACTTAGGGTGGAGCAGGAATATGCTACCAGATAGAAATAGGTATAGTGGGAGCAATTTCTTGAAGAAGTTACGGGGATAAAGAGAAAAACGTTGGTTATTTAAGTATACTATTAGTATTAAAACAAGATTAAAATAGCATTATATGCAGGATGTGGAGCAGGCGAGGAGATGTGTAAGTAGAAAAGCCTCTTTAATGATGATCTACACAAACCGGGATAAGCAAGTCTGCTATTTCCGTTAGGGTAGTCAGAGGTTTCAATTCAGGAAGAAACGGTAGAAGCGGGTTCTTTTCTTTTAGGAGAAGTGCATGAGCAGTATGGCTTCCTTGAAATTTTTTCTCATACTGTTAGGAAGATACTTACCCGCTGGTAAATTATACTTTTTCATAGTGGAGAAGCAAAGAAAAAGTTTTGTGTATAGTTCTCTTCGAAGGCGGCAGTTCCAGGGAAACAAGACTAAAAAGTGAGTAAGCAAAAAGTAGTTGCTTATGACATAGCCGGGAATTACGATAGTTTTTCCCTATAAGAAACAAGAGAATAAACCTTGTAGGAGGGCGTAATTAACTAATCAATTCTCTTTTGCCGAACCGGAATTCGTCGTCTTTCAGGAAAAAGTCACCGCATTTCTGCATAATGGTAAGGTTGTCGAGCGTTATTTCCCAGTTAAAATTGAAATCGCATAAATAAGACAGAACCGGACCAAGAATTTCAGGTGTTGTATCGCCGAGCGCAAGCGAAATATGGGGAAGCCACAAGTTCGGGTTATAATAAACACCCATTTCAGTGCTCATCTCGGCAATGTCCCGGTGCAGGCGGCCGTGCAGATCGTTCAGCGGTGGCGTGCGAAGTACGGGTATAAAGATGACGGGGTTCTTCCCCGGGAAAACGCCTAGGCCTGTTGTTCGTACAGTAATTTTCCGGGTTTCCAGGCAGGTCAGTTCCAGGTATTCCTTCAGTTCGTCCATATCCGGAACCTCAGCTGTGAGAGCCGTCAGGTGAGGGTAAGGTGTTATCTTTACCCCACTTAAACCAAATTTATCCTCGAGGTTTGATGTCAGATCAGACACGCGCTGTGAAGTGGTGTTGTCTAAAAGCGAAGCAATCGCAATCATAAGGGTACAGCTTTTAGTACTTTATTAGCTATAAGCAAAATTGCTGAGGCTATAGCATAAAGATATGAAACGTACCAGAACTATTATTGTTTAGATGTACAAGGCGGAATTATAATGCACGCATGCAAAAAGTATACTTCTGACACTTATAAAGTAAATTTTTGTATCAGGCTTTATCTATTCATAATTGTATTCAATAAAACAGCTTTATACGGTGTCCTGAAGTGGGTTGAAATAATCATTTATCATAGGACACTTAAGATAAGGTACTTCTGTTTTGTACCTCAACACGAGCTGTTATTTTACAAAATGAAAATTATTGCACCTTCAGAGGCACTGCTGTGTTTTTAAGAGACGCACAAAATTGAGTACCTTTGTTCTTCAGTATAAATTATAACATGGTTTCGATCAACAATCTCAGTTTCCACTTTGGCAGCCGCCCCTTATATGAGGATGCCAACCTGCATATAAAACCCAAAGACAAAATAGGCCTTATCGGACTAAACGGTACAGGAAAATCTACACTGCTGCGCATTATTGTAGGGGAGTATACCCCTGATAGTGGCAGCATACAGATGAGTAAGGAAACATCTATCGGCTTTCTGAACCAGGACCTGCTGAGCTATGAAACGCATGAGAGCATTCTGTCTGTGGCCATGCATGCTTTTGAGGAGGCTTTAAGCCTGCAGCAGGAGATAGACAAGGTGTTGGTGGAGTTTGAGAATAATTTTCATGACAATCTGGTAGACAAGTTGGCACACCTTCAGGAGCGTTTTGAGGCGCTTGGCGGGTATACCATGCAGGCCAGTGCAGAAGCTATTCTGGAAGGCCTTGGCTTCAGCACGGCAGAACTGCAGCAACCACTGGCTACCTTTTCAGGTGGCTGGCGCATGCGCGTAATGCTGGCCAAAATCCTGTTGCAGAAACCCTCGCTGCTGTTGCTGGATGAGCCAACCAACCACCTCGACCTTCCCTCCATTAAATGGTTGGAGTCTTACCTGGAGCGATACGAGGGGGCAGTGGTGATAGTGTCTCACGACCGGGAGTTCCTGGACCGTACCACGAACCTGACGGTGGAGGTATCGAATAGTAAGCTGAATGTATATGCAGGTAACTACTCCTTCTATATGGAGGAGAAAGTGCTGCGCGATGAAATACAGAAAGGCGCTTTTGAAAACCAGCAGGCACAAATACGGCAGGCAGAGCGCTTTATTGAGCGTTTCAAAGCCAAAGCATCCAAAGCCAAACAGGCGCAAAGCCGCATGAAGCAACTCGAGCGCATGGACCGCATAGACGATGTGGCGCCCGATGCCGCAAAGGTGAACTTCAGCTTTAAATTTAACACGCACCCGGGCCGCCACATTTTTCGCTTGGAGCACATGAGCAAGAGCTTTGGCGATAAGGTTATCTTCAAAAACACGAATGCACATATTGAGCGCGGAGATAAAATTGCGCTCATTGGGGCTAACGGTAAAGGTAAGTCCACACTGCTGCGCATTATTGCCGGTACAGAGCCTATAAAAGGCAACCGGGAGTTAGGCCATAATGTCATCATGGCGTTCTATGCCCAGCACCAGTTGGAGGCGCTGAACGTAGAAAACGAGATTCTTCAGGAAATGCAGCAGGCGGGCTCTAAGAAAACAGAGGTAGAACTGCGTACTTTGCTGGGCTCGTTCCTCTTTACCGGCGATACGGTGTTCAAGAAAATCAAGGTGCTGTCGGGAGGGGAGAAGAGCCGTGTGGCTTTGGCCAAAACACTTATCTCAGAAGCTAACTTCCTGATGCTCGATGAACCGACCAACCACCTGGACATGCAGTCGGTGAACATCCTGATACAGGCTCTTGAGCAATATGAAGGTACTTTCGTCATCATCTCGCACGACCGTTTCTTTGTGGAGAATGTGGCTACTAAAATCTGGTACATCGAAGACTATGAACTGAAGACTTACCCGGGTACATATCACGAGTATGAAGCCTGGCAGGAGAAAAGAGAGAAGGAGCAAAAGAAGGTGGAGGCAACTAGCCCGGAGCCAAAGCAGCAGGAAAAGCAGCCAAAAGAAAAAAGCGATTTCTCGCTGCTCACAAACCAGTTAAAGCAGGTGAACAAGCAGCTGAGTGACGTTGAGAAAGAAGTACAGAATCTGGAAAAGGAGAAGCAGGACTATGAGAAGCAGCTGGCTGATCCAAAAGTCTTCGGCAATATTGACCTGCTACAGGAGGTAACTCAGAAGTTCGAGGCTGTACAGAAGAAGTTGGATACCGTGCAGGAGAAGTGGGAAGAACTGATGCTTGAGATTGAAGGACTAGAAGCCAGGATTGCAAACTAAGAGAAAACCTATTTTAGTTTTAATAGAGTAAAACAGCAAAGGCCCCTGACACTTCAGGGGCCTTTGCTGTTAAAGCCGGGTTTGATAAACCAGCACACTCCAAGGGGGTAAGGTTAACATTTCCCCCTTAGCCAGCTGCTCAGCTGCTGAAAATTCCATGTTTCCCTGCTCCTGTAGCCACTGCCTCTCTTTTGAGTTCAGGACTTTACTCCAGTGAGTTCTGGTGTTCGGTAAAGTATAGCTGATTTCATTTTCAGACAAGTTGAAGAGGCAGATCAAACTTTCAGTGTGGTTATGGTTCTGGCGCATGAGTACCAAACCGTCCTGCTCCAGCGTCTGGGCTTCTACATCCGCTTTATTGAAATTTTGAAGTACAGAATTTGAGCGCCGAAGCTGAATTAGGGCTTTGTGCCAGTTGAGTAGCTTCTGGTGCTTCCCTTCTTTTCTTTTTCCCCAACCCAGCTTAGACCGCTGGAATGTATCCTCGTCCTGCGGGTCGGGGAGAGCCCCCCTGAACTTATAATCAGCAAACTCTTCTTTACGTCCTTTCTGCACGGCCTTTATGAGATCTTTATCGGAGTGGCTCACAAAGTACAGGAATGGATTATCTTCTCCGTATTCTTCGCCCATAAAGAGCATCGGAATGTAAGGCGACAGGAATACTGCCGCAGCAGCTAACTTCAACCGCTCAAAATCTACCAGCACCGACAGCCGATCGCCTTCCGGTCGGTTGCCGATTTGGTCATGGTTCTGCGCGAAGGCTATGAAATGATTACCAGGAACAGAAGCAGATGAAGTCCCGAAACTCTTTTTCCGGAATTTGACATACTCACCACTGTGCACGAAGCCATCAGTTAGGGCTTTTGAGAACTGCTCCATTTTACCGAAGTCTTCATAAAACTGCAATCCATCTTTATCCAGCAGCACATAAAGGGAGTGGTGAAAGTCATCCAGCCACTGCGCATCAAACCCAAAGCCTCCCACTTCTGTTTTTTTCACAACACGCGGGTTATTCAGGTCGCTTTCTGCAATGAGGTAGAAAGACCTGCCCATCTGCTCTGCTAGGGCCTGTATCTTGTTTTGCAGCAATTCCCAGAAAGAAACAGCGCTCTGGTCGAAAATAGTATGAATGGCATCCAGTCGAAGCCCGTCTATGTGGTAGTACTCCAGCCAATACAACGTGTTATTTGCAAAATACTCCCGGACACCGTCAGAATGAGCACCATCATAGTTAATGGCTTTTCCCCAGGGGGTACTATACTTTTCAGAGAAGTATGGCCCATACTCCTCGAAATAATTTCCTTCCGGCCCCAAGTGGTTGTATACCACGTCCAGGTATACAGCTATTCCTTTGGCGTGGCAGGCATCCACCAGTTTCTTAAGGCCATTAGGTCCGCCATAGGAGTTTTGTACTGCATAAGGGAATACGCCGTCATAGCCCCAGTTTCGGCTGCCCGGAAATTGTGCCACCGGCATGAGTTCAATTGCATTGATTCCTGTTTCCTTCAAAGCATCAAGGCGTGGGATGATGGCTTCAAAAGTACCCTCCGGGGTAAAGGTGCCCACGTGCAACTCGTAAAGCACCAGGTCCTGAAAGGGGAGGTTCTTCCAGCTGGTATCGCGCCAGGTATAAGCCCCATGGTCTACTACTTCCGATGGACCGTGCACCCCTTCCGGTTGGTAATGGGATGCAGGGTCAGGATATTCTTTTTTACCGTCAGGTTTATAGTAGTAGCGGATGTCAGGCGATGCCGGTTCTATTTCTGCACTAAAGTAACCCCACTCTGCGCAATCCATTTCTATTTCCTGTTCCTCCGGGTGCACGAGGCGCAGCATCATCTTCTTTTTTCCCGGAGCCCACACCGTAAACCGGCACCGGCCATTCCCTATATATTCAGAGCCTACTGTTTTCATCCTTTATTGACTGTAAATTGTGTAACAAAACAGCTTCTACTCATCTTCAGCGACTAAAGTTAGTGAAAGTGACGCTCTAGTCTAATTGCACTACCAGTCCCTCATCTCCGGATACACTGACATCTTTCTCTATAGACTTGCCTTCGCGCTCCGGATCAGTGGCTAACACAATTCGGCCTTTATAGGTATGGTGCTCTGAACGGAAATGGCAGGGCTTGTGGCTTAAGTTTAGTATGATCAGAAACTGCCTGCCCTCGTGCTTGCGGATATAGGAGAGCAGAGACCCACCGGAAATAACAGGAGCATAATCACCGATGTGTAGCGCAGGTTCCTTCTGGCGCAGCCTGATCAGGTTGCGGTAAAAAGTAAGCATTGAGTAGTCATCCTCGCGCTGCGCCTCTACGTTTACCCTTCGGAAGTTATCAGGGAGGCGCAGCCATGGCTTGCCATCGGTGAAACCTGCGTTCTCACTGCTGTCCCACTGCATGGGTGTGCGCTCGGGGTCCCGGCTCAAATCCTTGTCCGGCATGTTCAAACCCTGCGGGTCCTGCACCTCGTCTGGAGGAATAGGCACATCGCGCATACCCAACTCGTCTCCGTAATACATGGTGGGAGTGCCGCGCAGCGTAAGCAGCAGCATACCGGCCACTTTTGCCTGTGAATAGCCCACGCGGCTGGTAATCCGGGGCTGGTCATGGTTGCCAATCACCCAATTCGGCCAGCCTCCTTTCGGTATGGCAGCCTCATACTCAGCTATTTTGAGGGACAGTTTTTTAGCATTCCAGTCAGCATTCACAAGCATAAAGTTGAAGGGAAGGTGAACGCCGCTGTTATTTGGGCCATAGTACGTCACAAGGCGGTGAATGGGCAGATAAATCTCCCCTATGATCAGGCGCGCATCGTAGGAGTTTGTGACCTCCCGCATTTTAGCTACAATTTCATGCACCTCCGGTTGGTCTGTAGAATAAACAGGAACAACCTTCTCATAAGTTGACATGTGCTCCTGGTAATCCGGATTTGGTGGGTTATCCCGCAGTTCTTTGTCTTTTACCATGTGCCACATCACATCTACCCTGAAGCCGTCCACACCCTTATTGAGCCAGAAACGCATGACATTGAACATAGCCTGCTGCACCTCCGGGTTTCGCCAGTTCAGGTCTGGCTGCTCTTTCAGGAAGGCATGGTAATAGTACTGCTGTGTGTGTTCATCCCATTCCCAGCCGCTTCCGCCGAATACGCTCAGCCAGTTGTTTGGCTCGCTGCCGTCCTCTGCCGGATCTTCCCAGAGGTACCAGTCCCGCTTCGGGTTGTCGCGCGAGGACTTTGACTCCTGGAACCAGGGGTGCTGGTTGGAGGTATGGTTCGGCACCAGGTCCAGGATAAGTTTCATGTCGCGTTCATGTACCTGCCGCAGTAGTTCATCAAAGTCATCCATGTCGCCAAACAAGGGGTGGATGGCACAGTAATCCGATATATCATACCCAAAATCAGCCATGGGAGAGGGATAGATTGGAGAGACCCAGATAGCGGTGATGCCCAACCACTTCAGGTAATCCAACCTGCTGATAATACCCTTCAGGTCACCCACCCCATCGCCGTCGCTGTCCTGAAAAGAGCGTGGGTATATCTGGTAAATAATTCCCTCGTGCCACCATAAATGATCTTGTTCCTGCTGGTTCGCCATAGTTCTTGTTTTTATGTGTTAGAGTTGAAGTCTCCTGGATTTAGGATTGTTTGTACGGAACAAAGCGGAAGGGGATATTGGGCACGCGCGATTTGCCACACGTGCAGTGGTAAAAGTCATCTGCTGAGCGCTGCTTTATCTTTAGGACAACCTTTAAAGATGCTTCGTAATATAGAAGAGAGGAAGTAGAGGGATAGTTACGAAAAGGAGATGAAAGGGCAGGGAATTGCTCTCTCCTTTTTTTAAAAGAAAAGCCGCATTACCAAAAGGTAGTGCGGCTTTTCTTTTTGTAGCGGGGAGCAGAATCGAACTGCCGACCTCAGGGTTATGAATCCTGCGCTCTAACCATCTGAGCTACCCCGCCGAATTGTGGTGCAAATATAGGGCATTGTTTCTTAATTAAGCAAGTTGCCTTTTGAAAAAAAAATATTTTATTTTTAAGATATACGTAGATTGGGAAATAAATCTTATACTTACTCAGTTACTTATATGAATTACTATGACGAAAGCTACGAAGACTAAATTTGTTCGCGAGTACCCGATCAATGCTTCAGCAAAGCTTATTTATCCTTATCTATCTACACCTGGTGGCCTATCACAGTGGTTTTGTGATGATGTGACCGTGGATCATGACAAAGTCTACAACTTTTATTGGGATGGCGTAAACCATTATGCAGAATTAACCGGATACCGCACCAACCGTTCCATTCGGTTTCTTTTTTTGAATGAGAAGAAAATGCACATGGCTGATCCATCATATGTCGATTTCTCTATAGAGTCAAGTGAACTTACACAAGAGCAGTTTCTAAAAGTAACAGATTATTCTGACGAAGACGACACAGAGGAACTGGAGGAATTGTGGGATAACCTGATGCAAAATCTCCGGGAATTAATAGGGGGCTAGCAGGTTTACCATTGCATCTGCTTATCTTTGCATGATATTTGAGAGCCTTTCAGAAGGCCCGGGCTTTGTGGCGCCAGCCATTTTGTCCTTTGTTGTTGCTCATGAAAAAATTAGATAAGCTTATTTTAAAGGCCTTTTTCGGTCCTTTTATATTAACCTTTGCTGTGGTGGAGTTTATTCTGCTCACACAGTACATGCTCAAGTACCTCGACGAACTTGTTGGCAAAGACCTCGGTGCGGAGGTGTTCGGGGAGCTCCTTTTCTACTTTAGCATTAACATGGCCCCGGTGGCCCTGCCACTCGCGGTACTGCTGTCGTCGCTGATGACCTTTGGAACACTGGGCGAGCACCATGAGTTAACTGCTATTAAAACTTCCGGTATTACGCTTGTCAGAGTGCTTCGCCCGGTTTTTATCGTTGTTTCCCTTATCACCATCGGCGCTTTCTTTTTCAATAATCTTATTGTGCCAAAGGCAAATTTAAAAGCATACAGCCTGCTGTGGGATATACGCCAGAAAAAGCCTGCCATGAACTTTAAGGAAGGGGCCTTCTACAACGGCATTCCCGGCTACAGCATCAAGGTAAACAAAAAGATGAACGACGGGCAGACGTTGGGCGACGTCATGATATACGACCACTCCAAGGGCGGCTCCAACACCACAGTTATCTTAGCAGACTCCGGTGAGATGTACATGGCACAAAACGATAACTACCTTGTGCTGGAGCTGTACAGGGGGAACACGTATGTGGCGCAGGGCAATGCCTCCTTTAGTAGCACTTCGAATGACCAGTTTGTGCGGCAGCAATTCGATATCAGCAAGATTATTCTGAGTATGGCATCCTTTAACCTGGACCGTACCCGCGAGGAGCTGTTTTCTGACAACAAGATGATGAAGAACATCGATCAGCTCACCGTTGTCACAGACTCTTTGCGCAGGCACAGTAAACGGGAGGTTACCTTCTATGCCCCGAGCGTTGACCCTTTCTATTCCTATTTCAAGGCAGACACAGGGCAGGTGAAAAACGGGTTCCGTTTACTCGGCAAGTCCGTTGACCGGAAGCTGGCCGAACCGTCAGAGAGTGTTCTGAGCCTGGCTACTAACAAGGCCCGCAATGTGAAGAGCTTTACCAGCAGCTACCTGGAGCGCATAAAGAACACCGTGCGCGAGGCGAACAACTATGAAATTGAGATCTGGAAAAAGTACACCCAGTCAACGGCCATACTTATTATGTTCCTTATTGGGGCACCCTTAGGGGCCATTATCAAGAAAGGCGGGCTTGGTGTGCCGGTGCTCATTTCGATCATCTTCTTTATCCTGATGTACGTGATGGCCATACTAGGAGAGAAGTGGGCGCGTGAGGGGTTGGTATCGGTAGGGGCAGGTTTGTGGGCGGGTAACCTCATACTGCTGCCCATCGGTTTGTTCTTTCTTTACCAGGCCCGTAACGACTCCAGCCTGCTGGAGGTAGACTTCTGGCGCAAACTGATGGCCCGCATCCGGCGCAATAAACTATAGCTGGTTTGATATATAATTTGCTGCAAAAGTTTTTTTGTAAATCTAAATTATATACCTTTGTGGCTTGTATAGTAGTCTTTGCAAGAAAAAACAGATTGATATAATTACGCAATGAGATTAACCACTGAAGCGAAACAAGACATTTTCGAAAAGCATGGCCTTAGCAAGTCTAAGACTGATACAGGTTCTGCTGAGTCGCAGATTGCGCTGTTCACCACACGCATCGCAGATCTGACAGAGCACCTGAAAGTTCACAAGAAGGATTTCAGCACGCGCTTGGGCCTTTTGAAGCTGGTAGGTAAAAGAAGAAGACTTCTGAACTACCTGCAGAAAAACGACATTGAAAGATATAGAGCAATCATTGCGGAACTAGGTATCCGTAAGTAAGCTTTCGAGCGTTAGGGAATTTCTTCTACAGGAATTCCCTAATCTTTTTTATAGCACCCCCTTCCTTCCTCAATTGCAAGTACCGGCAGTGGCCACAATGGGTAGCCCTGTCTTTTTGATGTAAAAGATACAATGATGATGCCTTACAACGCGATAACCAAAACTATTTTACTTCCGGATGGCCGGGAGATAACAATTGAAACAGGAAAGCTGGCCAAGCAGGCCGATGGATCTGTAGTAGTGAGAATGGGAAACACTATGCTGCTTGCAGCTGTTGTTTCTAACAAAGATGCCCGTGAAGGGGTTGACTTTTTGCCTCTTTCAGTAGACTATCAGGAGAAATTTGCCTCATCCGGCAAAATACCTGGCGGTTTCCTTAAAAGAGAAGCCAGGCTGTCTGACTATGAGATTCTCGTGTCCCGCCTGGTAGATCGTATACTTCGTCCTATTTTCCCGTCTGATTATCATTCTGAAACTCAGGTATCAATAAACCTAATCTCTGCTGATAAAGAGATTATGCCGGATGCACTTGCCGCGCTTGCTGCTTCTGCTGCCTTGGCAGTGTCTGACATCCCGTTCAACGGACCTATCTCTGAGGTGCGTGTTGCCCGTGTAGATGGCCAGTTGGTAATCAACCCGACCGTAACACAGCTACAGCGTGCTGACATTGACCTGATGGTTGGTGCCTCTTTCGACAGCGTGGCCATGGTAGAGGGAGAAATGAGCGAAGTGTCTGAGGCGGAAATGCTGGAGGCAATAAAATTTGCGCACGAAGCTATTAAAGTGCAGTGCCAGGCGCAGAGGGAGCTGACCGAAATGGTTGGCAAAACCGTGAAGCGCGAGTACTCGCACGAGACACATGACGAAGAGTTACGTCAGCGTGTATACGAGGCTACCTATCAGAAAGCTTATGAAGTTGCCCGAAGAGGTGGGTCGAAATCTGAGCGTAAAGAAGGTTTCGCTGCAGTTCTGGAAGAATTTGTTTCTTCCCTGCCGGAGGATCATACCTACGACATGGGGCTGATCAAAACTTATTTCCACGATACAGAAAAAGACGCTGTCCGTAACATGGTACTAAACGAGCGTGTTCGTCTGGATGGCCGTCAGTTAGATGAAATTCGCTCTATCTGGTCAGAAGTAAACTACCTGCCAGCTACACACGGTTCCGCAATCTTTACCCGGGGCGAAACCCAATCTTTGACAACTGTAACACTGGGTACCAAAATGGACGAGCAGCTGATTGACAGCGCCATGGTATCCGGCACAAATAAGTTTTTGCTCCACTACAACTTCCCGGCATACTCTACCGGCGAGGTAAAACCAAACAGAGGCCCTGGCCGACGGGAGGTAGGTCACGGTAACCTAGCGTTGCGTGCCCTGAAGAAAGTGCTTCCGCCGGAAGACCAGAATCCGTACACAATTCGTATTGTTTCTGATATCCTTGAGTCGAACGGTTCTTCTTCTATGGCTACGGTTTGTGCAGGTTCATTAGCGCTGATGGATGCCGGCATACCTGTAAAAGGTGGCGTTTCCGGTATTGCAATGGGGCTTATAACAGACGAGAAGACTGGTAAGTTTGCCGTTCTGTCTGATATACTGGGCGATGAAGACCACTTAGGTGACATGGACTTTAAAGTGGCTGGTACCCGGAATGGTATCACTGCCTGCCAGATGGACATCAAAGTACAGGGCTTGTCTTACGAGGTGCTGGGCCAGGCACTTGCTCAGGCAAAAGCAGGTCGTGCCCATATCCTGGGTGAGATGGACAAAACGCTTGCTGCCCCTAACGCAGACTATAAGCCGCATACACCGCGTTCTTACAACATTGTCATTGATAAGGAATTTATCGGGGCCGTTATCGGACCAGGTGGTAAAGTGATTCAGCAGATTCAGAAAGACACAGGTGCCACCGTTATCATTGAAGAGAAGAACGAGAAAGGGCACGTGAATATCTTCGCTACTGACGAGGAAGCCATGAACAGTGCAATTTCTAGGATTAAAGCCATTGTAGCCCAGCCTGAGATTGGTGATACCTATATCGGTAAAGTAAAATCGATTCAGCCGTATGGTGCTTTTGTAGAGTTTATGGCCGGTAAAGATGGTTTGCTCCATATTTCTGAGATCAAGCACGAGCGCCTCGAGACAATGGAAGGTGTGCTTGAAATTGGCGAAGAATTGAAAGTGAAACTGATCGATGTGGATAAGAAGACGGGCAAATTTAAGTTGTCGCGCAAGGCTATCCTACCTAAACCAGGTGCTCCTGAACAAAATCAATAGTAATATTATCACATAAAAGAACTCTTGGTGCCTCACTTTGGTTAAGTACATGGTGCCAAGAGTTTCTTTCGTCACCAAAGCCTCACATCTAAATTTATTTGTAAGATGACAGAACTTTGCGCGATCTTATAGTGTTCAGACACCGAACTAAAATTTAAATTTTCACATTTTTTGCAATAACTATTTACTCTGATGAGACAACTCAAGATAAGCAAACAGATTACGAACCGCGAAAGCCAGTCCCTTGACAAGTACCTGCAGGAGATTGGTAAAGTAGATTTGCTTACACCGGACGAAGAGGTTTCGCTGGCTCAGAGAATCAGAGAGGGAGATCAGTTTGCACTTGAGAAATTAACAAAAGCCAATTTAAGATTTGTCGTTTCGGTGGCAAAGCAGTATCAGAATCAGGGGCTTTCCCTGGGTGACCTTATCAACGAAGGAAACTTAGGTCTGATAAAAGCAGCCAAGCGTTTCGACGAAACAAGAGGTTTCAAATTTATCTCATATGCTGTTTGGTGGATCCGTCAGTCCATTCTGCAGGCTTTGGCAGAGCAGTCGCGTATTGTTCGCCTTCCGCTGAACCGTGTTGGTTCGCTAAACAAGATTTCAAAGTCTTTCTCAGAGCTTGAGCAGAAGTTCGAGCGTGAGCCGTCGCCTGAAGAAATTGCCGAGGTACTTGAATTGACAACTGCTGAGGTAGTGGATACCCTAAAGATTTCCGGCCGCCACGTGTCTGTAGATGCGCCATTTGTGCAGGGAGAGGAAAACCGCCTGCTGGACGTACTGGAAAACGAAGACGAAGAGTCTCCGGACATGGGCCTGATGAACGACTCGCTGCGCAAAGAAGTACAGCGTGCCCTTTCTACCTTGACAAAACGTGAAGCGGACGTTATTTCCCTTTACTTCGGCTTGAATGGAGAGCATTCACTGACATTGGAGGAAATCGGCGAGAAGTTTAACTTGACACGCGAGCGTGTACGCCAGATAAAAGAGAAGGCAATCAGAAGGCTTCGCCATACATCCAGAAGCAAAGCCCTGAAGCCTTACTTAGGCTAAAGGCTCCTTCACATAAAAAGATATAGCCCTGGCCTAACAGCCGGGGCTTTTTTTATACCGGTTTGCATAGGCAAAATCAGGGTTGCATGCAGGCAGAGGCACAGAAATTTCGTATGTTTGCATCCTAATTTCTTTCGAAACACATTAGTAATGGAAATAGAAAAAGTAAAATGTTTGATAATCGGTTCTGGTCCCGCAGGTTATACTGCTGCCATCTATGCTTCCAGAGCCGGTCTTAATCCCGTTTTATACCAAGGCCTTCAGCCAGGAGGGCAGCTTACCATCACCAACGACGTTGAGAATTATCCGGGTTACCCTCAGGGAATTAACGGACCGCAGATGATGGAAGACTTTAAAACACAGGCCGAGCGGTTCGGTACAGATGTGCGCTATGGCATTGCCACAGCCGTAGATTTTTCCTCTAAGCCGCATAAAGTCACATTCGATGACCAGAAGGTTATCGAGGCGCACACAGTCATCATCTCAACAGGAGCTTCTGCCAAATGGCTGGGCCTGGAGTCGGAGGCAAGGTTGAATGGAAGCGGCGTTTCTGCCTGCGCAGTTTGTGATGGATTCTTTTACCGGGGACAGGATGTGGCCATCATCGGAGCCGGCGATACGGCAGCGGAAGAGGCAACATACCTGGCTAACCTGTGCAAAAAGGTGTACATGATTGTGCGACGCGATGAAATGCGTGCCTCTACCATTATGCAGGAGCGCGTGAAGAACACTAAAAACATTGAGATACTATGGAACTCCATCACAGATGAGATCCTGGGCAAGCATACCGTGGAGGCAGTACGTGTGAAAAATACGCTGACCGATGAGACAAGAGAGATTCCAGTAGCGGGTTTCTTTGTTGCCATCGGGCACAAGCCCAACTCCGACATCTTTGCTGATTACCTGAACCTGGACGAAAACGGGTATATCCGAACGATTCCTGGTACTACCAAGACGAATGTGGATGGCGTTTTTGCCTGCGGCGATGTACAGGACTTTACTTACAGGCAGGCTGTAACGGCAGCTGGTTCAGGCTGTATGGCCGCTCTGGATGCAGAGCGCTACCTGGCCGCTCAGGCCATACATTAATTTTGATGCCATAGAGCATCCTTAACGCTGTGCTTTCAGGCATAGGAGGGGATGAGTCACAATAAAACGGCTGTGCTTAAGTTTATAATCAGTATGCGTTACTTTTAGAGTAGCACAGCCAATTTGTATACAGAATGTTTAAGTTTAAAGCACCTTTTTCAATTGTACTGATCTTTCTCTGCATGCTATGGTATGCCGGGGGAGCCATGGCACAGGGCAAGGTGAAAGACCTGTTCAAGGTCAAGACACCTAAGATAGAGTACGTGCGCCCCGATACAACAATCCTGATCAAGTATGAGGATTTTCCGGATGAGGGTTCTGATGCGGATGCGTCCATATACTTTAATCCGAAAAAACAGCTCTCCATCGTTAGTGAAGACACCTCTGAACTTAACATGGGGGAGCAGCACATTGTGGAGATGTCAGAAGAGGTACTTGTTGACTCCAGCTGGATTAAGATTGCCAGCTATTATGCCATATGGGACACCCGCAACCTAAACCCATACAAGATGGACAGCCGGCAGTTGAAAGACACTATAGATATCAAACTCTATGACATGGCTGCCAACCGCAAGTACAACATGCCGCTTGAGAAAACCCCAATCACGAGCCATTTCGGCAGCAGGGGCGGACGCTGGCATTACGGCACTGACATAGACCTGAATACTGGTGATACTATTTTTGCGGCCTTTGACGGTGTTGTGCGCATAAATAAGTGGGACGGTGGCGGCTATGGCAATTATATTGTTGTGCGGCACTACAACGGCCTGGAGACTTTATACGGGCACATGAGCAAAGCTATTGCGCAGCCGGGACAGTACGTAAAAGCAGGCGAATTGCTTGGTCTGGGTGGTAGCACGGGTCGTTCCTCAGGTCCGCACCTTCACTACGAAGTGCGTTACCAGGGAAACCCCCTGGACCCGGAAAACATCTATGATTTCCCCGATTACCTGCTGAAGGGAGAGAATTACCAGATTACCTCTGCAGTATTCAACTATTATAACAAGGCCAAATCCGGAAGTACCAGTGCCGGGCGGCGGGTGGCTTATCACAAAGTGCGTAGTGGTGATACTCTTTCCGGTATTGCCAGGAGGTACGGCATCTCGGTAAGCCAACTGACAAAGCTGAACGGCATAAGTGCCCGCTCCACCTTACGCGTCGGAAAATCGTTGCGTATCCGTTAACAAGTAGCTAAACACATGAAATTAGATATTCTTGCCTTTGCCTCGCATCCGGATGATATTGAACTGGGTTGCGCAGGTACACTTATTGCACATGTTGCCGCTGGTAAAAAGGTGGGTATAGTGGATTTGACAGAGGGAGAACTTGGCACACGCGGCACGCCGGAAATACGGTTACAGGAAGCAAGTGATGCGGCAAACGTAATGGGAATTGCTGTACGCGAAAACTTAGGCTTCGCAGACGGCTTTTTTCAGAACGACAGGGTGCACCAGTTACAGGTCATTCAAAAGATTCGACAGTATCAGCCTGAGATAGTGATCGCCAATGCAATTTACGACCGTCACCCGGACCATGGCCGTGGTGCTGAACTCCTGACAGAGTCCTGCTTTAAGGCTGGGCTAAAGATGATCAGAACCATAGACGAGCAGGGAGAAGCGCAGGAAGCATGGCGCCCGAGGGTAGTATACCATTACATACAGGATCGTTTGATTACACCGGATATAGTGGTGGACGTGACTCCTTACTGGGAAAAGAAAATGGAAGCGATACGTGCTTTCAGGTCTCAGTTTTACAACCCGGACAGCACCTCACCAAACACTTATATCTCATCGCCTGAGTTCCTTGATTTTGTGGAGGCAAGGGCGAAAGAACTAGGCCACGCAATAGGAGTAACCTATGGCGAAGGCTTCACGAAAGAGCGCTACATTGGTGTGCGGAACCTCTTCGACCTGGTTTAACCCAAACCTCTATCACCTGTACAAGCAAAAGGCGCTGCAAAATATTTTGCAGCGCCTTTTGCTTGAGTATTACATGTAGATTTAAATCGAAACTCTATAAACTATTCTTAGCGTGTAGACAGTCATATTCAAGCTTATTTGATTCTGTTTCTTCTCCAGTTGGTGGAAGCGGCAGGTGCACCGTTCCCGTCTTCAGTTACAGTGGCTGGTTTTTTCTGGTCTACCAGCATGGCTGCCAGAACCGCTGTTATTTCTTCAATAGCCTGTTCTGGCTGCCGTTGCAGTACTTCAGGAGTAAAGTAGCGATCAATAAACTTTGTGTCGAAGTTACCGCTAACAAAAGCTTCGTGCTGCAGCACATACCTGCCAAAAGGGAGAGTGGTTTCAATGCCCGTTATCTGATATTCATCAATGGCCCGTAACATTTTGTCAATCGCTTCCTTTCGGTCATTTCCAAAAGTGACGAGCTTCGCGATCATGGGGTCGTAATAGATCGGAATCTCCATGCCCTGCTCAAATCCGTCATCTACCCGTACGCCAAGGCCCTGCGGGCGCTGGTACGTTTCCAGGCGGCCTATGTCAGGCAAAAAGTTGTTTGCTGGGTCTTCGGCATATACCCGAAGTTCCAGCGCATGCCCCTTTATGTGCAGGTCTTCCTGCCTGAAGGACAGAGGGTTGTCCTCTGCTATTAATATCTGTTCTTTCACCAGGTCCAGGCCGGTAATCTGCTCTGTTACCGGGTGCTCTACCTGCAGGCGGGTGTTCATCTCAAGGAAATAGAAGTTCAGGTTTTCATCCAGCAGGAACTCTACCGTGCCTGCCCCTATATAGTCGCAAGCTTTGGCCACGTTAACGGCACAGCGGCCCATAGCGTCGCGCAGGGCAGGAGTGAGGACAGAAGAAGGTGCTTCCTCAATTACTTTCTGGTGGCGGCGCTGGATAGAGCACTCCCGCTCAAACAGGTGGACAATATTTCCAAGCGTGTCGCCCAATACCTGTATCTCAATGTGCCGTGGCGAGCCGATGTATTTCTCTATGAAAACAGAACCGTCGCCAAAAGCCGAAGTTGCCTCGCTCACAGCCAGCTTCATCTGTTCTTCAAAGTCATGCACGCCTTCCACCACCCGCATACCTTTACCGCCGCCACCGGCGCTGGCCTTTATCAGGATCGGGAAGCCTACCTCTGCCGCGATACCCTTTGCCGCCGCTACATCCTTTATAGCCTCTTCGGTGCCAGGCACCATCGGGATGTTGTATTTTGCTACTGCAGCCTTGGCTGCCAGTTTACTGCCCATCAGTTCTATTGCCTCCGGAGACGGACCTATGAAGATGATGCCTGCTTCCTTTACCTTACTGGCAAAGCCAGCATTTTCTGAAAGGAAACCATAGCCCGGATGAACTGCATCTACGCTTAGCCGCTGGCATACCTCTATAATATAGTCTCCACGGAGGTAAGATTCACTGGACTTAGGACCGCCTACACAAACAGCCTCATCTGCAAAGCGAACATGCAAGGCATTACGATCAGCTTCGCTGTAAATGGCTACTGTTTTGATGCCCATTTCTTTCGCAGTACGCATCACGCGCAGGGCAATTTCCCCCCGGTTGGCTACCAGAATCTTGTTTATTTTTCTCATGCAGAAACTTACTTATGTTGCAGGTCAAAGAAAAGGGTTTAATGCGAAACATAAAAATGAGGTGCCGAAAAAGCAGCCTGTGCACCGTCCATAAATTGTAAATGAGGTTAATAAACCATAACTTTGCTCAGCATTTATACTTAAATTATATATTTTGCATATATTGTATAAAGCATCAGGAGAAATTATACAGATAACCTAATCATTACACAAGTGGATTTATTTGAAAAGTTGTTGACCAACAGAGGTCCTTTAGGCAGCCACTCACATTATGCACATGGCTATTTCACATTTCCGAAGCTTGAAGGTGAAATTGCGCCGCGCATGAAGTTCAGAGGCAAAGAGGTGTTAACCTGGAGCCTTAACAACTACCTTGGACTTGCCAACCATCCGGAGGTGCGCAAAGCTGACGCAGAGGGTGCTGCAGAATGGGGTATGGCAACACCAATGGGTGCACGTATCATGTCTGGTAACACCAACCTGCACGAGCAGCTGGAGTCTGAGCTGGCTGATTTTGTGCAGAAGCCGGACACTTTGCTGCTTAACTTTGGTTACCAGGGGGTAGTCTCTATCATTGATGCCCTTGTTGACCGCCACGATGTAATTGTTTATGATGCTGAATCGCATGCCTGTATTATAGATGGTGTTCGTTTGCACCAGGGAAAGCGCTTTGTGTATAACCACAACGACATGGAAAGCCTGGAGAAACAGCTGGAGCGCGCCACCCGTTGGACTGATAACACCGGTGGTGCTATCCTGGTGATAACCGAAGGTGTTTTCGGTATGTCCGGTAACTTGGGCAAGCTGGATGAGGTGGTGGCCCTGAAAGAGAAATTTAACTTCAGGCTTTTCGTTGATGATGCACACGGTTTTGGTACAATGGGTGCTACAGGCGCCGGTACCGGAGAGCACTTAGGTTGCCAGGATGGTATCGATGTATACTTCTCTACCTTTGCAAAATCCATGGCCAGCATTGGTGCTTTTGTTTCCTCTAACGAGCAGGTAGTAGAATACCTGCGCTACAACATGCGTTCCCAGATTTTCGCAAAGTCACTGCCAATGCCAATTACGGTAGGTGCACTGAAGCGCCTGCAACTGCTGCGCTCTAAGCCGGAACTGAAAGACAAGCTGTGGGAGGTGGTAAATGCCCTGCAAAGCGGCCTTCGTGAGAAAGGCTTCAACATCGGTACAACTGAGTCGCCGGTAACGCCTGTATTCCTGAACGGCCAGATTCCGGATGCCACGCAACTGACCCTGGACCTGCGTGAAAACTACAGCATTTTCTGCTCTATTGTAGTGTATCCGGTCGTTCCGAAAGACGTGATCATGTTACGCCTTATCCCAACAGCTGCGCATACGCTGGAAGATGTGAAGGAGACGATTGCGGCTTTTGAGAAAATTGCACAGAAATTGGACAAAGGCTTGTACTCAAGTCCGGCAGTTACCGTTTAATTCGCTCAGAAGCCCTATATTAAAATTCCTTAATTTTTGCTTGTTTTCATTAAATGTGTATATTAGAGGAATAAAATCAAATGTTTCACAATAATTAAAGCACAAATGAACAACAACTTTAGCAAACTCAAGGATCTAGTAATGTCGTTAGAAGGGGATTTTGAAAAATTCTACGATAAAGGAAACGCAGCTGCTGGTACGCGTGTACGTAAAGGTATGCAAGACCTGAAAAACATGGCTCAGGACATCCGTAAGGAAGTTCAGGACATGAAAAACAGCACTGAAAGCGCAAAATAACATCACTCACAACAGAGTAGAGAATAAAAAAGGTGGCCTTATGAAGCCACCTTTTTTATTTAACACGTTGGATAACAGTTAGTTAATCGTCAGGAGGTAGTAGTTTTTCTTGCCTTTCTGCACTACCAGGTATTTCTCCTGCAGCAGTTCAAAAGAAGCCGCATCATCTGGGTTTTGCACCTTCTGCCGGTTCACACTTACCCCTCCGTTCTTGATCATGCGCTTTGCCTCACCCTTCGATTCGAAAATTTCGCCACCAGTCACTTCAGATAAAAGATCGGTTACTGTGGCTGCCTCAGCGTAGTTTTCTCTGCTCACTTCTATCTGGGGCACTCCTTCGAACACAGAGAGTAAAATATCTTCCCGAAGGCCTTTTAAAGTCTCCAAATCGCCTTTTCCAAATAAAATTTCTGACGCATCTACAGCTGCCAGATAGTCTTCTTCAGAGTGCACCCGAATTGTAACATCTTTAGCTAAGGCTTTCTGCAGAGCACGCTGGTGCGGCGCTTGTTTGTGCTCTTCTGTTATGCGATTTATCTCTTCCTGCAGAAGTAAAGTATAAACTTTGATAAGTTTCCCGGCCTCCTCATCCGCTAGGTTCAGCCAGAACTGGTAAAACTTATATGGAGAGGTTAGCTCCGGGTCTAACCATACGTTGCCACCCTCTGACTTTCCAAACTTAGTGCCATCCGCTTTAGTGACCAGTTTGCCTACAAGTGCAAAGGCCTTTCCACCGTCAATGCGACGGATAAGTTCTGTTCCGGTTGTGATGTTACCCCACTGGTCTGAGGCTCCCATCTGCAGGGTTACTCCTTTGTTCTTGTACAAATGATAGAAGTCGTACCCCTGTATGAGCTGGTAGGAAAACTCTGTAAAGGAGAGGCCCTCTGCCCGGTCGCCTTCCTCGTCGGCACTTATGCGCTTCTTTACAGACTCTTTCGCCATCATGTAGTTTACTGTCAGGTGCTTGCCCACCTCGCGCAGAAAGCCAAGGAAGCTGAACTCCCTGAACCAGTCATAGTTGTTAACTATTTCAGCAGAGTTGGCGCCGCAGTTAAAGTCAAGGAATTTCTCCAGTTGCCTCCGGATTCCTTCCTGATTTGCCTTGAGGGTGTTTTCGTCCAGCAGGTTCCTTTCCGCAGATTTGCCGGAAGGGTCTCCAATCATGCCTGTGGCGCCACCGACCAATGCAATTGGCTTGTGCCCGGCGCGTTGCAGCTGCACCAGCAGCATAATGGTGGCTAGGTTTCCTATATGCAGGGATGCTGCGGTGGGATCAAAGCCGATATACCCGGCCGTCATTCCGGAAGCAAGTTGTTCTTCTGTACCCGGCATGTAATCGTGGAGCATGCCTCTCCATCTTAATTCTTCGATCAAATTCATGTAAACCAAATTCGTGTATCAGGGCAAAGATAAAAAAGAGTTCTCAGTTTGATGCTCCAACTTAGGAATAGATGTGTGACTTGTGTTTCCGGGCGAATTTCCCTAAACCTGTTTTGGAAAAGGAGCTTTGAGGTAAGATAGCATTAGAACGTTTTATGGCATCATATGTGTAAATTGCGGTTTGGTACCAGCAGAAACAGATAAATGAAGATAAGAGCAGCAGATATTGACGATCTGCCACAAGTAAGGAAAATAGATCAGCTTCTTTTTCAAGAGGAAAGCTATCCGGTTTTCGCCCTGCGCCAGTTGCTTGATATTACGAATGGCCTCATGAAGGTGGTGGAATATGGGAAGGAAATAGTAGGCTATGCGATTGGCCACTACAACAGTGAAAAGCAGGAGGCATGGTTCCTCTCCCTGGGAGTGCTGCCTGGCTACCGGGGCAGAAAGTTTGGTGAAAAGTTAACCGCCGACCTGATGGAAGAAGTAAAGGCCATGGGTGCCATGACCATCAAACTGACTGTCCATCCAGAAAACATACCTGGTATCAATATTTACCAGGCGTTGGGCTTCAAGGCACAAGAAACGGCAACCAATTATTACCTCGACCACTCGCCCCGTCTTATCATGGTGAAAGACCTGCGTTAAAACACTCATTTTTGTTGCTGCTTTTGCCTTTCCAAAATGCCTTTCCCGCCATATTATTTCTTTGACTTTCCCACCTATAGCTTAAATTTGTAGAGGAGCATTCAACAAACGGACCTCCTGAAGAAGTAATAATCAGTACCACCATGTCGCACACACCCGAGGGCATTTTAGAGCAGCTTAAGAAGAGACAATTTGCACCTGTATACTTTTTGCAGGGAGAGGAGCCTTACTATATAGATCTCATCTCAGATTATATAGAGGAGCACGCGCTGCAGGAGCACGAGAAAGGGTTTAACCAGGTGGTGGTGTATGGTAAGGATGCAGACATGTCGACTGTATTGCTGCAGGCGAAGCGCTTCCCGATGATGTCAGATAAATCGGTGGTGATCGTAAAAGAGGCGCAGAGTATTCTGGATATAGAGCGGGAGGAGGGGATGAAGCAACTGGAAGCTTACCTTAACCACCCCCTAACGTCAACCATACTTGTTTTCTGTTACAAGCACAAGACGCTGGATGGCCGCAAAGCCCTTGCAAAAGCCGTAGGTAAGCTTGCCGTTCTTCTCACTACAAAAAAACTGTACGAGAACCAGGTCCCGGCATGGGTGAACAATTACCTGAAGCAAAAAGGAGTAAAGGGCACACAACCAGCCATTCTGATGCTGAGCGAATATATTGGGGCAGACTTGTCCCGGCTAGCCAATGAGATAGACAAGCTCCTGATTAACCTGAAACCTGGCGCCACAATTGATGAGCGTGCAGTACAGGAAAATGTGGGCATCAGCAAGGAATACAACATCTTTGAGCTTCAGTCTGCACTTATTGCACGAGATGCACTGAAAGCGCACCGCATTATCCAGTATTTTGAAGCTAACCCAAAAAACAACCCACTCATACCAAATCTGAGTTTGCTCTTCTCTTTTTTTACAAAGTTACTCAGTCTGCATACAGCTGCAGATAAATCTGAGGCAGGCATACGCAAGAGCTTAGGGAACAGGGGGTTTTTAGTGAAGGAATACATGCTGGCGCTCCGGGTTTTCCCGATACAGCGCTGCATCGACATCATTCATTTTATACGTGTGGCTGACTTACAGGTGAAAGGTATAACAGGGGGCGACATGTCTGATGCCGCCATTCTGCGGGAGCTTGTTTTTAAAATGCTGCACCCGGTACCTCGGGAAATCGCTGCCTGAGAAATCTATTTTTCCACAGCACACAATATTTTAGACCGCCTGGCCATTGTATAGGTATTATACGATGTTTAAGGTGCCGGAATGATAGCAGAAATGATTTTTAGGGGCTGCTGCTATTTAAAATTTCTTAACTTTGAGTGAAGTTCAAGATCCTCAGAAGTCGCAGAAAGCCCGGTAGCACCAGGATAGGGTTTCTTATAGAGCAGAACATTTTGAAGGCCTGCAGAGGCAATTGATATACATATGAAGATAGCGTACAAAATAGCACTTGCATCCGTGTTGGCGGGCGGCTCGCATGTGGTGGCAGCCCAGCACACGCAGGTTTTTACAAACGAAGAAAGGTATTTCCATGAGGGGATTGAACTGTTTGACCGCGCCAAGTATGGTGCGGCACAGGAAGCTTTCAGTAAGTACATCGAGCTGACAGGTGACGATGCCCGTGTTGCGGACGCGCAGTATTACTATGCACTTAGTGGCCTGTACCTCTTCCACCCTGATGCAGAGCAGCTCATTTTAAACTTTGCTAGCAAATACCCATCGCACCCCAAAACTGCGCTGGCAAACTATGAGCTGGGGCTTTACTACTTCGAGAAGAAGGACTATAAAAAAGCCATTGAGCTGCTGAAGCAGGCGCCGACGCACCTGCTCAGCATCAAGCAGAACAAGGAGCTGGAGTTCAAACTAGGCTATTCCTACTTCGCTACTAAAGACTTCGACAACGCTAAAATCTACTTCGACAAGAACAAGACCAATGGTTTCCGGGAAGATGATCACCGGTTTGCCTATGCTTCAAATTACTATGCGGGTTATATAGCCTACCGCCAGGGAGACTATGCAGCAGCCAAAGCTGACCTGAAAATTGCGGAGAAGAATGAGGCTTATGCTAACATCGTTCCTTACATGATTACTGAAATCCTGTACAAGGAGAACGACATGCATGAGGTAATACGGTATGGTGAGGCCGTGCTGGCCAAAAAACCAGCCGTTCAGCAGTCTGATGAGATAGCGTTGTTAGTGGGTGACGCCTATTATCAGAAGGCGGATTACAAAACAGCAGAGAAGTATTTCAACCAGTTCGCTTCAGGCAAGCGCACACTGGAGCCGGTGGTGCAGTATAAAATAGCACTGACGGACTACAAGAACAACAATTATAAAAACGCCATCGCCAACTTTAAGGAGATAGCGCTGAAGAAAGATGCTATCGGGCAGAACGCAGCTTATTACCTTGGCCTGAGTTACCTGAAGGAAAACAACAAGCAGTTTGCCTTAACAGCGTTTGACCAAGCACGCAAAAACGACCAGGACAGTACGGTGACGGAGGCGGCCACGCTGAAGTATGCGCAGGTAAGTTATGAACTGGGTAACTTCCGAGAAGTTATCAGTGCGCTGGCAGAGTTTAATGAAAAGTATCCGGATTCTGAGCAGGGAGAGGAAGCTGACAAATTGCTGAGCGAAGCTTACTTCGGCTCCAACAACTATGCAGAAGCCATCCGCCACATTGAGAGCCTGCCGAATAAAAGCTGGCGCATCCTGCAGACCTACCAGCGGGTAACGTACCACCACGCCGTGAACCTGTTCAACGACGCTAAATTCCCGCAGGCTGTTCAGATGCTGGATAAATCGCTGCAGTACCCTTACGACAAAGAGGTTACTGCCTCCAGCCACTTTGTGAAAGGTGAGGCCTATTCCATCGGGCAGCGCTACAACGATGCTATCAATAGCTATGCGGCTGTGTTCAGAACAACGCCTTCAACCAAAGCAGACTATTATACTAAGTCACGCTATGGTTTGGGTTATGCCTACTTCAACACAAAGGAGTATGAAAAGGCCCTGCCGCACTTCAAGGCATACCTGGAGTCTATACAGCCCAGCAACCCGAACTACAACGATGCCACCGTGCGTTTGGCGGACCTGTACTATGTGAGCAAGAACTACAACGAAGCGCTCAAACTTTACGAGCGCGTACTGTCCTCTAGTTCTCCGGACCGCGATTATGCGCTGTTTCAGAAGGGGGTTGTACTGAGCATCAACAACCGGAATGAGCCTGCGAAAGCGGCACTACAGGAATTGATTAACAATTACCCAAAATCGAGGTACCTTGATGATGCCTATTACCAGCGTGCCTTAATTGACTATGAGGCAGGGAATTATCAGGAGGCTGTCAGAGGCTTCACTACCCTCATCAACTCCCAACCTACAAGTAAGCTGGTGCCAAATGCGCTGCAGAAGAGGGGTACGGCTTACCGGAACCTGGGCCAGAATGAGTTAGCCATTGCGGACCAGAAGCGGGTGCTGGATGAATATCCATCTGCGAAGGTGGCCAGTGGAGCCTTATACTCTCTACAGGAGGTATTGGGTTCGGAAAACCGCAGCAATGAGTTTGATGTGTACCTGGATAAGTTCAAGGTTGCCAACCCGGAAAGTGATGCGCTGGAAAGTGTTGAATACGAGGCCGCTAAAACCCTTTACTTCAGCCAGAAATACGACCTGGCTGTACCGAAGTTCGAGGCCTATCTGAAGTCATACCCTAAGAGCACCTTTGCTGCTGATGCCCGTTACTTCCTGGCCGACTCTTACCTTCGCCAGAATAACATGCAGGAAGGACTGCAGCGTATGAAGCTGGTCATTATAGAAAATCGCTCTGAGTATGTGAACCGGGGTATTCAGCGTGTAGCTGACCTGGAGTTTGAAGCGAAGAATTACCCGGAGGCTATCAAGTTCTACTCGCGTCTTCGTGATTTAGCGACAAACAGGAAAGAACAGCAGACTGCGCTCACAGGGTTAATGCAAAGTTACTTCCGCACAAACGACTACGATGCGACAAAGCGAGCGGCTAATGAACTCATCAGCCAGGGCAATGCTTCCCTGAACGCTTACAATTCAGCGTTGCTCTACAGGGGCAAGGCAACCTATGCACAGGGTAACCTGGACCAGGCCTTAACACAGCTGAAGGAGACAGTGGCCTCTGCATCTGACGTGAACGGCGCAGAAGCGAAATACCTCATAGCTGAGATTCTACACAAGCAGAAGAAGTACCAGGAGTCTCTGGATGTTGCCTTCGACTTCAATACCAAGTACTCTAACTATGATTACTGGTTGGGCAGGGCCTTCCTGATTATTGCAGACAACTATGCGGCACAGAACGAAATGTTCCAGGCACGTGCTACGCTAAACTCCATCATAGAGAATGCGCCGAACAAAGAGATTGTGGCCGAGGCAAAGGCGAAACTGGCTGGTTATGACGGTAAAAATTCTGGCACACAGCCACAGCAGCAGGATTCTGTCCTACAGCAGAATACAGTGCCGCAAGTTGATACCACAGGGCAGCAATAGGAAGCGAAGTTCAACATCAGTTTATTTTAGAACAGGAGTATCATCATGAAAAATAAGATAAGATTAGCCTCACTTGCTATTGTGTTGTGTGTTGGGTATAGCTATCAGAACACTGTGCAGGCACAAACGCAGGGTTGGAGCGAAGGTGCTAAATTAGAGGATGCCGAGGTAATAGTAGAGAAGAACCGTGTAATAGAATTGCCACAAGCTGCCCGCAACTTCGAGAAATTTAAAGTTGACCCGCCGGAGACCGGTGACCGCAACGTGCGCTACCGCTTTGTCGATTACCGTTTGCCTTCGCAGGACATTAACCTGCAGATGCGCGTGCTGACTATTAAGCAGGATGAGCTGACCAAACTGTATGGCAATTACCTGAAGGGGGGAATCGGTAACTACGCTTCTCTGTACCTGAAGGGCTACTTCCATAACAAACGCAGCGAAACTGCTGACGTTGGTGCTGAAGTGAGCCACATCGCTTCCGGGCGCGGCTCTGTAGACGGAGGAAACTCAGCTGTAGTTAACTCAAATTTAAGCGTGCACGGTGAGCGTTACCTTCGGGACCTAACCGTAGGTGGTAAAGCAAAATACGGTCGAGACAAATATCACTTTTATGGCTATGAGCCAGCATTGGAGGGTGACCAGGAAATAGAGAAGGACTCTATCCGGCAGGTATTCAACAGGATTTCCGCAGAAGGATTTCTGCATAACCAGACCTCAGGTGCTCCATTCCAGTTCAGGGGAGATGCGCAGTTCCGCTACCTGAACGACCGCTACGACATGAGCGAGAGCAACCTGGCTTTGAAGCTTCGCAGCGAGTACGGCATTGACGAAACGTCAGCATTCAGAGTGGATGCTGACCTTTCCTTCCTGTCGCATAAGGATTCCGCTACAGTTAGCCGTAACTTCTTTAAACTGAGCACAGCCTACGAGCGGCAGCTGAATGCTATCCGCCTTACCCTGGGAGCAAAAGTAGCTTACACCGGCGATACTGTGAGCAACGCCCGTAAGTTCAATGTATACCCGATGGTGCGAGTAGGACTAGAGCCTATCAAAGGTAACCTTCTGATATATGCTGGTTTAGGCGGCGATCTGGAAAGGGTTACTTTATATGAACTGACACAGGAAAATCCTTGGCTGGCACCGAATGTGAATGTTGCGGATATTAATAAAGGGCTGGAGATATACGGTGGTTTCCAGGCAAACCTGGCCAATTATGTGCAATTAAATGCCCGTGTTGCTTACCAGAACTACCGCAACCTGTACTTCTATAACAACTCCCCGCTAGACCCGGCCAAATTTGACCTGGTGTATGACAACGGCGTAACAAATGTGCTGAATTTTTATACCGAGGCTTCCTTTAATTATTCTGATGAAATCAGGCTGGGTGTAAAGGCTGATTATAACAGCTATAACACAGACGACTTAGAGAAACCCTTTCATCGTCCGTCGCTGATGTCGAGTATTTATGGCACCTACAACTTCTATGATAAGATTCTGTTTAATTCAGAACTTTACTATATTGGGAGTTCATTCGGGCGCGTTTATAATGCAGACGGAACCTCAGAGTTACGGGAAACAGATACAATTGTTGACCTGAACCTAAAGGCTGACTACCGCTTTACGAATAACTTTACTATTTTCCTGATGGCCAACAATCTTCTTGGGCAGAAGTACGAAAGGTTCGTGAACTACCCAACGAAAGGCATCAATCTAATAGGAGGCGTAACTTACTCATTCTAATTGCTTATGGTTGAAAAGCATATTAAGTCACTGCTCTATGATCACGACTGTGTCATCATCCCTGATTTTGGGGGACTGATCACACGATATGTGTCAGCTAAAATCAATCCGGTGAAGCACACGTTTGCTCCGCCATCCAAAAAAATTGCTTTCAATGAGAAGCTTGTTCTGAATGATGGCCTGCTGATCAGCACCATTGCTTATCATAACAACATCTCTAAAGAGGCGGCACAGCAGCTGGTGTCGGACTTTGTGCACCAGGCAAAGTCGCGCCTGCACAAAGAGAACCGCTTTGAGCTGCATGAGATTGGCGTGTTCAAGTACAGCGCAGAGCAGAAACTGGAATTTGAATATGTGGAGGGTGATAACCTGCTGGACGCAAGCTTCGGACTGCCAGAACTGGTGGCAAGGCCGGTTCGGGTAGAAGAGCCTGCTGTGTTGCGCACCCTCATTAAAGAGCGCCAGCAGGAGCGGGCACTGGAGAAGCAACCACTCCGAAAGCGACTGAAGAGAGCTTATAATGTGGCAGCTGGCCTGGCGTTAGCCGGTTTAGCAGGTTCTGCACTATACTTCCTCTCGCTTCAGGCCGATTACAACCTAAGCAGCCTGAATCCTATATCGCTGTTTAACTCGAACTATACCTTAAGCAATGCTAACCTGGTGAAGCGCTATGCAGCAGGGTATGTGCCACTTACTGAAGAAGAACGTTCCGCAACCTACGACGCTATCCTTCCTGAAAAAGCATCTGCTGTAGTTGCGGAAGAGAAACAGCCTGAACTGGCAGAACAAACCGATTGGATTGCTGATGCTGACAGTGTGGCTTTAGCATTTGCATCAGAAGAGCCGTTAAACCAGGAAGTTAAAGAAGAAGTTGTTGCCCCTGTAAAGGAAGTAAAGCCAGTAGAGCCGGTTCTCACCATAAAAGAGAAGAACGGTCGTTCTTATATTATCATCGGCGGGTATTCTACAACAGAAAACGCTGAAATAATACGTCAGAATGCCCGCAAGGCGGGGTACGATGCCAAGACTGTTCTACCTGGCCGGTACAGCAAACTGTATCGTGTGTCAGTAGCAGACTTTGCGACGCCAGAAGAAGCAAAAGCAGCCATCAACAATTATAAAAAATCATTCGGAGAAACTATTTGGGTACTTAATTACTAACATGACCTCACTCTTATTACAAATCACGACTACCGCTGCTGACACTACAGCAGCCCTTGCTGAAGGAGCCGAAACAGGACCAGAATCTGTAAGGCTAATTGACCTGGCACTGGCAGGTGGCTGGGCTATGATACCATTGGCCCTGCTTTCTCTGGCTGCCATATACATCTTCGTAGAACGCTTCCTGACCTTAAAAAAAGCCGCTAGAAATCCGGATGGCTTTAACGACCGAATCAAACGAATGGTATTGGCTGGTGACATCAATGGTGCAAAAATGCTGTGTGCCCAGACAAACACGCCGGTGTCGCATATGATTGAAAAAGGACTTACCCGTATTGGTAACCCGCTGAAGAACATTGAGACTTCTATTGAGAACGTTGGTAAGATTGAAATCAGCCGGTTGGAGAAAAACCTTTCTGCACTGGCTACCATTGCGGGTGCCGCACCAATGCTGGGCTTCCTTGGAACAGTAACCGGTATGATCAGCGCTTTTATCGCTATTGCACAGGCGGAGGGTTCTGTAAGTCCTAAGTTACTTTCTGGTGGTATTTATGAAGCTATGGTAACTACTGCAGCAGGTTTGATCATTGGTCTACCTGCTTATGTGGGCTACAACTATTTAGTGTCTAAGATAGACAGCATCGTACATGCCATGGAATACTCTTCTATTGAGTTCCTCGATCTATTACAAGAACCACAGCTTTAAGATTCGTAATGAACATACGCTCTAAAAACAGGATTAATGCCGAGTTCAGCATGTCGTCTATGACCGACATCATCTTCCTGTTGCTTATATTTTTCATGCTTACCTCTAACTTCGTAACCCCATCCGGCTTACCGGTTAGTTTACCTAGTAGCAAAACGTCTGATATTGTTATGCAGAAAATAAGTGTGACAATAACAGAGGACTTAAAGTATTACTTGAATGAGAAGCCGGTATCCCTGGAGGAGATTGAGCCGCAGCTGACAGCGCTGCTACAAGGAACAGAAGAAGGAGCCGTTGTGTTACATGTTGACAAGAGTGTGCCTGTAGAGCACCTTGTAAAGGTAGCAGGGATCGCTAAAAATCTTAATGCAAGTGTAACGCTGGCTACCGTTCCATCTGAATAAAAATAAATTATGGCAATCGCCCAAGCTCAAATACAGGAAGAAGAAAAGAACAAACGCATTGCTGCTGGTGTCAGCATCGGCATGCACGTGCTTCTTGTGCTTTTCCTGGTTTATATGCTGGCATGGCGGGCACCCGATCCGCCTGCGCCACAATTTGGTATTGAACTTAATTTCGGTATGGATGCCGTAGGTAGTGGAAACGTACAGACTACTGCTGCAGCAAATGAGTCCAAGAACGTAGAGGACAGCAAGCCTGCTCCAACACAGCCTAATCCGTTACCAGAACCAGAGCCGGTAGCCAAGTCAACGCCGCCTTCTCCGCCACAGCCTGTTGAAACCCCTAAAGTGACTACCACTACAGCAGAGGCTCCTGTATCTGTAAAAGAAGTTGTGAAGCCACAGCCAAAGCCGCAGCCAACAAAAGAGGAGGTGAAGCCGCAGCCGAAAGCAGAGCCAACAGAGGAAGTAGTGAAGAAGGAAGCTGAAAAGCCAAAGTCACTCTATCCGGGTAAACCAACAACCAGCACCGGAAACGGTAAAAATGGTTCTTCGGATGCTGCCACAGGTAATAATAATGGAGACGATGACGGGGCAGTAGGTGATAAAGGAGACCCGGAAGGAAAAGTAGATGCCAAGTCACTTTACGGTAAAGCCGGTGGTGGCGCAGGAGGATCACTGAACATGCCCGGCTGGCGCTATGACATTGAGCCACGGAAGGACCCATACAGCAACGAAACCGGAATTGTTAAATTCCAGATCAAGATCGATGCGGATGGTAACCTGACAGGAGTGACGGTTGTGGAAAGCAACGTTTCACCGCAGGTGGTGGCCTGGTATAAAGAGCAGCTGCAGAAAACAACTTTTAGCCGAACAGGATCCGGCGCCTCAACTTCCGGAGCATCTGGTACAGTTGTCTTCAGAATTACCTCCCGCTAATTAGATTTCAGTAATTACAGTTTATGACTTATCAGGAGTGCCTTGATTATTTATACCAGCAATTGCCGATGTTTCACCGCATCGGCAATGCTGCTTTTAAGAAGAGCCTGGACAATATCATCGCCCTTTGTGAGGCACTGGGGCAACCGCAACACCAGTTTAAAGCAGTACACGTAGCTGGCACGAACGGCAAGGGCAGCAGTTCTCACATGCTGGCTGCCGTTCTACAGGAGTCGGGTTACAAAACGGGCCTTTATACTTCACCACATCTAAAGTCCTTTACTGAACGCGTTCGGGTAAACGGGCAGGAGGTGCCCCAGGAGTATGTTGTCAAATTTGTGGAGCAGCATAAGCCTCTCTTCGAAAGCATTCAGCCTTCATTCTTTGAAATGACGGTAGCCCTCGCTTTTAAATACTTCGCTGATGAGCAGGTAGACATTGCTGTGATAGAAGTAGGACTTGGCGGTCGTCTGGATTCCACCAATATCATCACGCCTGAAGTGTCGCTTATCACGAACATCGGTTACGACCACCAGGCGCTGCTGGGAGACACTATCAGTGCTATTGCCACAGAAAAAGCCGGTATCATAAAAGGAGGTGTGCCAGCCGTAATCAGCACGCGCCAGCAGGAAGCCCAGGAGGTGTTTGAGGCGAAAGCAGAAGTAGTAGGAGCCCCCCTATACTTTGCACCCGATCTTTTCAGGGTTGAACGCACAGAGGCTTCCAATGAGCGACAGGTTTTCCAGGTGTATCGGCAGGAGAAGCCATTTTTGCCTGGCCTGGAACTGGACTTAGCCGGGCTATACCAGAAGTATAATTTACCAGGGGTGCTGCAGGTGCTTGTGCTGTTGCACGATAAAGGGTACGCTATCACGCATACTTCTTTAAGAAAAGGTTTAGCGAACACTAAAGCCGTTACTGGCCTGAAGGGCAGGTGGCAGGTGTTAAGTAAAAATCCTCTAACTATTTGTGATACTGGCCATAATGAGGACGGAATCAAACAAATACTTAAACAGTTGGAGGCGCTGAAGCCAAAGCAGGTACACCTGGTCTTTGGTGTTGTGAACGACAAAGATATAACGAGTATACTTCAGCTCTTACCAAAGCACTATGCTTATTACTTCTGCCAGGCCAATATACCCCGTGCCTTGCCAGTAAGTGAGCTGCAGGCAAAAGCTTCAAGCCATGGCTTGCACGGACAGGCTTTTGCGACTGTTCCGGAAGCAGTGGAGGCTGCCAAGGCAAATGCGGCACCTGATGAGGTTATTTTTATCGGAGGTAGTACCTTTGTGGTCGCAGAGATTGAAGAACTATAATCAATGGCAAGATCTAAACTAGCTAAGTTTGCCGCTATCGGTGAGCGGGAGAATGTAATTGAACCAGGCGACGATCGATACGGGCAGCTGAAAGGCAGCTGGCGCGAGCACCATTTTCAGAATGATAACCCTCTTGTACTGGAGGTAGGCTGTGGCCGCGGAGAGTATACAGTAGGTATGGCACGCCTCTTCCCCGGTAAGAACTTTGTAGGCACCGATATAAAGGGAGAACGCCTCTGGAAAGGAAGTACACTCGCAGAAGAGGAGGAATTGGAAAATGTTGCTTTCCTGAGAACATTTATCGAGCAGCTGGACGAGAACTTCGCAGAAAACGAGGTGAGTGAGATTTGGATTACTTTCCCTGACCCACGCCCCCGTGACCGTGATATCAAAAGACGTCTAACCTCTCCTCGATTCCTTAATCTGTACAGGCGAATCCTTAAGCCCGGTGGTCTCATTCACTTGAAAACTGACAACCTCGGCTTATACGAGTATACACTGGAGGTGCTACAGGAAACGAAGAAAGAAATCAAGCATCTTATACATACACCAAACCTTTACCAGTCAGACCTACAAGAGCACACCATGGGCATCTATACCACCTATGAAAAGCGTTACCTGGCTGAAGGCATTCCCATCAAGTACCTGCAGTTACAGTTCAGGTAATTAAAATCAGGCTCTGGAGCAGTGAACTTTCGAGTGCGGAAGATGGAAAGCGTCTATTTACCTTCGAATAAAAAAGGAGGAAGGGTTTTTATCTTCTCATTAACATTCATTTCGAACATGCCTGAGACGAGAGATGAAAGGGATCTGCGTCATAGTGGAAAAATCTGTTTTGTCTGAAACACTTTAACATCTCAGATTCTTCCTTTGGACGAAAAGACGCTGTTCCTTAAGCTACTTTACAATCTGAAATAGTAGTTTTAGAACTTGTTGCTCTTCATCCAGTTGATACCGCGCTCAAACCAGGCATCAGATGTTGTTGGGTTCTCCAGTCCAAAACCGTGTCCGCCTTTTTGGTAAATGTGGAGTTCTGCCGGAACGTTGTGCTCAAGCAACGCTTCGTAAAAGACGATGCTGTTTTTCACCGGAACAGCCTTGTCATCTGAAGCATGCACCAGAAAGGTAGGCGGTGTCTGTGCTGTTACCCTTTTCTCATTTGAGAATTCATTCAGCTTATCTGCCGTTGCCTCTTTTCCAACTAAGTTGTCAAAAGATCCCTGGTGCGAAAAAGATTTATCGCTGCTGATAACAGGGTAGAGGAGCATCACAAAGTCAGGGCGCAGGTTTGTTTTAGCCGGGTTGCTGATATAGGCCTGTTGAAAATGCGTTCCTGCTGTTGAGGCTAGGTGACCACCGGCTGAGAATCCCAGAATCCCCACTTTGTTCGGATCAACCTGCCATTCCTTTGCTCTTTCACGAATGATCTTGATTGCCTGCTGCGCATCCTGCACCGGAGCCACTTCCGGCTTCGAAGAGGTTTTGGCGCTTGGCAACCGGTACTTTAATACAAAAGCAGCAATTCCCTGCTCATTGAACTTTCTGGCAACATCATACCCTTCGTGCCCTGCCGCAACAATGCCGTACCCGCCACCTGGAATAACAAGGACAGCCGTGCCTGTAGCTTTCTCTTTGGGAGGAAGAAAAACAGAAAGAGTAGGCTTCCTGATTTTACTGAACCTCAGCCTGCCTCCCTCGTTGCTCGAAGTTTCTTCATCCGGACCAGGAACCTCGTTCGGAATCTGCTTGCTATATAATGGGATTTCCAGATGGTCTTTCTGACTATAAGCTTTAGAGAGCGGCATGAACGTAATTGCAAGTAAGAGCAGGAGCAGGTTTTGCCTCTTCATAGTATATAAAGTTATAGATGCATTATAGTTAATCGGCTACGGTAATTTTTAGATTAAGCTGTTTATTGGGTTGGTTGGCAGGAAAAGCTTTTAGCAAATCTTCCTATCTCAAATGAACAGGTGTCTTTTTAAACCTCAGGCTTCTTCTATTTTTTCAAAGATTTCCTGCAGCTCGTCAAAGTCTTTCAACCCGGGCTTGATTTCGTTGCCTCCCTGCAGTCCTATTCCAGCTGGCTTTATTTTATCAAGCGTTTTGGAAATGTTGTCCTTGTCTATTCCGAAGCCGATGTATACGTTAAACTGTTTAGCTATGCTTTTCAGAAACTTCACATTGGTTTCATCTACTTTCTGGAAGTCATCCGAATAAACGATAAAGGCATGTACCACCGGGCTGTACAGCTCCATCATCTCCAGTAGCTCGCTCTCTACCGTATCCTTATTAATAAATATTTTCTGGATAACCGGGCGGCTTATCTCTTCAATTTCGTCTATCAGGTAGGGCGTGTCCAACTGAATGTAATCCAAGCCAAATTCCTCTGACATATCGTTAATTATTTCCGGTTTGGCACGTGTAAACTCGCCCGCAATATTCACTCCTGATACCCAACCCGTTATTTCTTTTAAAGCGGCCGGTTGCACGCGTTCCGGATCGTCCAGTTTCAGGTTAAAGCCAATAATGTCTACACCCATGCCGGCGCAGTAGCGTGCATCACTTAAGTTATTAATGCCATTTACTATAACAGAGGTACGTAAGCCCATGTTTATATATTTTTGTGTCGTATCTAAAAATTCCTATGTTGTCTTGTTATTCAAAGTAAAAGCCTATTCCTGTACCATGCCAACTTTTTACGCTTTTTTTCTATATTGGGATGGTTTTGCGTCAGATGCAGGGGCTTCTGAATTGGATTAATTACCATCCTGAATCTTTATAACTCTCTTGTTGTTGCTATATTTGCATTAATAAAATTTTTTAAGCAGAAATACACTATATTATATAGATGAGTAACAAAGGAAGGGTATTAGTAGCCATGAGCGGCGGCATCGACAGTTCGGTGGCTGCCGTGATGCTGCATGAGCAGGGCTACGAGGTAGTGGGGATGACAATGAAAACCTGGGACTATGCCTCCAGCGGTGCCAGCAAGAAAGAAACTGGTTGCTGCAGCCTCGACTCTATAAATGATGCCCGTAACATTGCCGTACAATTAGGTTTCCCGCATTATATAATTGACATCCGTGAGGAGTTTGGCGATTTTGTGATCAACCACTTCACAGATGAGTACATTGCCGGCCGTACGCCAAACCCATGTGTGCTGTGCAACACCCATATAAAATGGGATGCACTGCTGCGTCGGGCCGACCAGCTGGGCTGTGACTTTATAGCTACCGGGCATTATGCCAATGTGCGCGAGGAGAATGGCCGGTACATCATTTCGAAAGGGCTGGATGAGAATAAAGATCAGTCTTACGCGCTTTGGGGCATCTCTCAGAAGGGTCTGAGCCGGACAATTTTCCCGCTGGGCAAATTGCATAAAACAGAAATCCGGCAGATGGCCCTGGACCGTGGTTTCACTGAACTGGTGAACAAGCCGGAGTCTTATGAGATATGCTTTATCCCGGACAATGACTACCGTGGCTTCTTGAAGCGCCGTGTGGAGGGACTGGAAGAAAGAGTGGCAGGTGGTGAGTTTGTGCTGGAAGACGGCACTGTAGTGGGTAAACACGAAGGGTATCCTTTTTACACCATTGGGCAGCGCAAAGGCCTGGGCATTGCGCTAGGCTTTCCGGCGTATGTCACCCGCATCGAAAAAGATACAAACCAGGTGGTATTGGGCAACTACGATGAACTGGCCAAAAATGCCATGACAGTAGGCAAGCTTAGTATGTCGAAATACGAGAATCTGATTGACCAGCCTATCCCGACGGTGACGAAGGTGCGCTATAACGATGCAGGCACAGAAGCTATTATTGAGCAGGTAGGTGACAAAATGAAAGTGCATTTCCTGAGAGGGGTGCATGCCATTGCTCCTGGCCAGGCAGCTGTTTTCTACGAAGGCGACGATGTAGTAGGCGGGGGCTGGATTGAGTCGAATTATAATCTTGAATATTATAAACTGGACGTGCTACAACAATGAGAAAAGCCCTGTTGCTTTTGGTCGTAATAGCGGGCTTTGTAGCTGGCTGCGACAGGAATGAAGAGGAAGTTGACCCTGCTTTAATGGGTTACGACTATTACCCGTTAGAGATTGGGGACTACCGAATCTACAAGGTAACAGACATCCGTTTTCAGCATAATGTGGGGGATACTACCCGCTTCCAGTTAATGGAACGTGTGGACACATCCTTCTACGACCAGACTGACAAGCTTAACTATAAAATCATTCGCTCTGTTCGCCCAGATGAAAACAGCGGCTGGGTAGAGGACTCCGTTTTTGTTGTTTCAAAACAGAGTACAAAGGTCATGTTAACAAAAGATAATACAAGATATGTAAAGCTTGTGTTTCCTATCAAAGATGGAGTTTCTTGGTTAGGTGATGCTTATAATGACCATAAAGCAAATATAATCAGCCGTGACCCGAATAAAAGGGCAGAGTATTATTTAGACAAAGATCCCTCCATTTATCATAATAAACGCGCTTCCTACACATTAATGGATAAGACATATCTTAATACAGTAACTGTTATTCAAGGTTATCCTTCTCATGATGGAGTTGGATTAGATGACAGAAAAGAGGTATATGCTGAAGGGGTGGGACTTATATACAAAATATTTAACCGGGTAATGTACACTCCTTGTAGTATAGAAGATTGTGTTTATGGAGAAAAGTATAAAATACATGGCCACGAGCGTCACGAAGAGCTCATCTCCCACGGAAACGAATAACTTATGCGCCAACTGCTCCTCTTCCTCAGTCTGTACCTATTGCTTGTTCCTGCTGTTTCGGCACAGGATACTGGCGGCGGTACCGGGGCAGAGGAGCATAAGCGTTTAGTATACTTCACAGACAAGAAGAACTCTCCTTATTCCCTTTTAAATCCGCTCCAGTATCTTTCTCCGAAAGCTATAGAGCGCAGGCAGCGGCAGAACATTGCACTCAAATCGCGGGACCTTCCGGTAAATCCAGCCTATGTAGCAGGCCTGAAGGCGCTGAATGTGCCGGTGTGGTATACCTCGCGCTGGTTTAATGCGGCGGTGGTGCAATGCTCTGACGATAAGTTGCAGGAGATAGCAGCACTTTCCTACGTTAGCAACACCAGAACGCTTAACCGTATTGCTGCCTCACCTGGTGAATTGAGACAGCATGTGAAGCAGGGGATGGAGGGACTGCATTTTTCTTCTCCTTCTAAAGTTTCTTTGGATAGCAGTGACTATGGCTTAGGCTATCACCAGGCGAACATGCTGGGGGCAGATGAACTGCATGCTGCCGGTTTTGCCGGAGAGGACATGACAATTGCCGTGTTTGATGCCGGCTTTCCTGCTGTGAATACCATGGATGCTTTTTCGCACCTGTTTCAAAAGGACAGGCTAAAGGGCACGTTCGATTTTGTACAGAAGCAGCAAAACGTATTTGGCGCTGATGCACATGGCACTGCCGTACTCTCTACCATGGCCGCCTATGCACCCGGCAAACTGATAGGTACGGCCTATGCTGCCAATTACCTGCTACTGCGCACGGAGGATGCCGCTTCCGAACACAACATCGAAGAAATTAACTGGTTGCTGGCTGCTGAGTATGCTGATAGCGCCGGTGCGGATGTCATTAACTCCTCGCTCGGCTATACTACCTTCGACAGTCCATCCACAAGTTATACTTACAAAGACATGGACGGTAACACCACCCTTGTTTCAAGGGCAGCAGATTTTGCGGCTGCAACAGGTATACTGGTGGTAGTGAGTGCCGGCAATGACGGGAGCAGAACTTGGCGTTACATCTCAGCGCCTGCCGATGCTGACTCTGTGCTGGCAGTAGGTGCTGTAGACTCTTTGGGTGTGAAAGCACCTTTCAGTTCTTTTGGCCCGACAGCAGACAACCAGGTAAAGCCAGATGTGGCGGCACTGGGTTCAAAGGCCTATGTGCTTACAAGGGGAGGAGCTTTGGTGCAGGCGAACGGTACCTCCTTTGCTGGGCCCATTATTGCTGGATTTGTCGCAAGCCTCTGGCAGGCGAACTACAGCAAAACAAACATGCAGATGATACAACTGTTGCGACAGATTGGAAGCAATGCTGCTTCCCCGGACAACAGCATCGGCTACGGTATTCCGGATTTTGCCAAAGTTCAGACAGTCCTTCCACAGTTGCCGCTACAAGGCACTGCCTATATTTCCAACCCGGTAAGAGACGAAGCTATCATTCTGGCGCTGAACCAGGAGTGGTGGACACAAAACGTGGAGGTGCAGGTGCTGGACGCAACAGGAAAGCAGGTATACAGGCAGTACATATCATCTGCCCGGGAAGAACAGGCACTACAACTACAGCCACAGCAGTTAAAAGCTGGTTTGTACCTGTGCCGTCTTCGCTCCGGAAGCCGTGTTGTCACGCTCAGGTTTGTAAAATTATAAGTATTTTCCGGCTACATAGCCTGAACATCCGCTGGTTTATAAAGATAAAATTACCTTTGCAGGTATGACACCAATAATTGCCCCTTCAGTACTTGCCTCTGATTTTGCCAATCTACAATTGGAGGTGGAGATGCTCAACAAGAGCCAGGCCGATTGGCTGCACATCGACATCATGGACGGCCGCTTTGTGCCGAATCTCTCCTTTGGGTTTCCAGTAATGGAAGGTATCAAGCGTTATGCCCAAAAGCCTATGGATGTACACCTGATGATTGTGGAGCCGGAACAGTACATTGAGCAGTTCAGAGCAGCCGGTGCCGACACCATCACAGTTCATTATGAAGCCTGTACGCACCTGCACCGCACTTTGCAGCAAATAAAAGCAACAGGAGCGAAGGCAGGCATCGCGCTCAACCCGCATACACCTGTTGCTTTATTAGAAGATGTGATTTCAGATGCGGACATGGTGTTGCTGATGTCTGTGAACCCTGGTTTTGGCGGACAAAAATTTATAGAAAACACCTATCGTAAAATTGAAGCACTGAAAAACCTGATCATCGCCCGCAACTCAAAGGCACTCATAGAAATTGACGGCGGAGTAAACCAGCATAATGCACCGCTGCTGCTGGAGAAAGGGGCAGATGTATTGGTGGCAGGTAGCTTTGTGTTCTCCTCTGCTGATCCCTTGCAAACTATCGCGGATCTGAAATCATCCTCTAAATAAAATCCTGTGATGTTGCGATACCTGCCGGTGTGGTTTCTGCTGCTTTTTCCTTTAGCAGTTTCAGCGCAACAGGCACGCATCACAGGCATTATACTGAACCCGGACCGCCAGCCCCTCGAAATGGCCACAGTAGCGGTAAAAGGTACTTCAATCGCCACACAAACCAGTGCAGACGGCCAGTTTGAGCTGCGCGTGCCGGCTCAGGAACTTGTGCTGCTGGTCAGGTACCTTGGCTATAAAGAACTGCAGCAAACAGTTACCCTGCAGCCAAACGAGACGCTGAACCTGCAATTGGTGCTACAGCCGAATCCGCAGCAGTTGGGTACGCTGGATGTGCGTGGAAAGAAAGAGCAGGACACACGGGAGCAGGTAAGCGTCACCAAACTGGACCCGCGCGATATCAAGACGCTGCCCTCTGCCTATGGCGATTTCAATAAAGTACTCGTGACCCTGCCCGGTGTTACCAGTAACAACGAGCTTTCCAGCACGTACTCGGTGCGCGGCGGCAATTACGATGAGAACCTGGTCTATGTCAACAACATAGAGATTTACCGGCCCTTCCTCATAACTGCGGCACAGCAGGAGGGACTCAGCTTTGTAAACCCGGACCTGGTGGAGAACATCAGCTTTTCTTCCGGGGGCTGGCAGCCGAAGTATGGCGACAAACTTTCTTCTGTACTCAGCATACAGTATAAACAACCAAAAGAAGTTGCCGGATCAGTAAGCGGTGGTTTAACAGGTGGTACTTTGCACCTGGAAACTGCCTCCAGAAACAAAAAGATATCTTACCTCTTCGGAGCCCGCCATAAGAATGGGCAGTACCTGTTGCAGGGTTTGCAGGTAGATGGCAGGTATAACCCTGTCTTCACAGATGCGCAGTTTTATGTCAGCGTAGACCTTTCTGGCGATTCCGTGCGGCGGGGTCGCACCACCTTAGGTGTATTGGGCAGCTACGCCCGGAACAACTTTAATGTAGAGCCGGAGTCGCAGGTAACCACTTTTGGAACGCGGCAGGCACCGCTCCGCCTTTCCGTGGGGTTTGATGGGCAGGAACTGATGGAGTATACCACCTACCAGGCGGGCCTGAACCTGAATCACCGATTCTCAGACAGTTATACTTCTGAAGTCATCATTTCGGCAGTGCATTCCTGGGAGCGGGAGTTCCGGGATGTGGAGGCGTATTACCGCCTTTGTGACGTGAGCACCACTGGTAACAACATAGGAGAGTGCCAGCAGGAGCTTGGTTTTGGCACCCAGTACGATCATGCCCGCAATACCCTGCTGGCCCGCATTGGTGCAGCTGAGATACGCAACTCCTGGCGTTTGAGCCAACAGAGTAACCTGCAGTTTGGTGCTAAAATCAGTTCAGAGCATATTTCAGATAAGCTGTCAGAGTATGGATTTACAGACTCAGCTGACTTTGTAAGCCAGAACGCTTTTCTGAATGCAGCACTCGACCTGAACACCCTACGCTACAGCGGCTATGTGCAGCATACATTTGAACTGGACTCCCTCAAAACCATCACCTACGGTCTCCGGGCCACTTACTGGGATTATAACCAGGAACTGAACATTTCGCCCCGCGTGCAGTATTCCTTTATCACGCGTCGTAACCCTGATCTCTCTTTCAAGGCCGCATTAGGAGTATATTACCAGCCGCCCTTTTACCGCGAGCTGCGCAATTTTGCAGGGGAGCTGAACCCTCAGCTTAAGGCCCAGCGGTCTGTACATGCCATTCTGGGCAGCGACTACCTCTTCAAATCCTGGGGCCGTGACTTCAAACTGACGGCGGAGGCTTATTATAAATGGATGACTAACGTCATACCCTACGACATCGACAATGTACGCCTGCGTTACTATGCCCGGAACAATGCCAAAGCCTATGCCGCTGGTTTTGATGTGCGTGTGAATGGCGAGTTTATACCAGGAGCAGAGTCGTGGTTGAGCCTGGGACTGATGACAACAAAGGAAAACGTATTAGGCGATTCGGTGTTCGTTTACAATGGACAGGGTGAAATAACAGGGAAGCAGGAGCAGGGCTACCTCCGCAGACCCACAGACCAACTGGTAAACATAGGTGTATTCTTCCAGGATCACCTGCCAGACAATCCCACCATCCGGATGTACCTGAACCTGGTGTATGGCAGTGGCTTGCCGTTTGGGCCACCTCGTCGCCCGGAGTACCGCAATGCCTTTGACGGGAAGTCCTATAAGCGTATTGACCTCGGCTTCTCTAAATTAATTGTACTTGAAAGTGACCTGGTAGAGCGTAAGAAAGTGTCGCTGGAGAGTCTGTGGATAGGACTGGAGGTACTGAACCTGATTGATGCCAAGAACCGCGTTTCCTATACCTATGTGAGCGACGTAAATGGGCTCACTTATGCCATTCCTAATTTCCTCACCGGTCGCCGCCTTAACTTACGCTTTGTAGCCAAGTTTTAGTTTCTTAATTTTTAAGGGAGCCGATCCACTTCATTCATAAAGATAAGTCTTAAATGCTTTTTTAATTCCCCCTCCTTATTTTCAAGGAGGGGCTAGGGGTGGTTTATTAGCTACCTGAAGTTAGCCACCTTTAAGTATAAATAGCAAAGTAAAAGGGGAGCTATACCAGGTATAGCTCCCCTTTTACTTTGCTATTTATACTTACTTCCGCTTCTTCCACTCATTATAGGCTTTCTCAATCTGGCTGGCGTACTCTTTGTAACTCTCTGGCTCTGCTGTGCCCAGCTTTATGGCTTTTGCCGTTAGCGTGGAAGCCATTTTATACTCGTTATTGTGGGCGTAGAGTTTTGCCTTTATCCAGTTGTTGAAGAAATTGTCTTTGATAGCGATAGACTTGTTTATCCACTCCAGCGCCTTTTCATGATGCTCCTTGCGTGGGAGCATGTACTCAGCGCTCTGTGCCCAGATGTACCAATCGTCTGGAGCCGCTTTGGCAAGAGCTTGATTTATGTTGGCAAGGGCTTTCTTTTCTACCTCCGTCTCTATATTAAGCGTCACCTTCATATTTTCCCAGGCCAGGTTCAACTTCCCCTTATTAGCGCTTAAATCGGAGAAGGAGAATTGCATCGTTTCAGTAAATTCATTCTTCTTCGGCTTCACCTCCAGGTATGCTACATCGTCCAATTCATTATAGCCTTCCAGACCCCACAAGCCTGTGTCTTTGTTCAGCACTACCTGCCATAGGGAGTCACTTTGCGGAAAGATAAAAAAAGAGTAGGTGCCGGCTGGAACACGCTCCTGGTTCAGAAACAGATCATCGGTGAAGGTGATAAGCGTGGCCTCATTCGCACCTGCACGCCATAGAGAGCCATAAGGCACCAGGTCCCCGAATACCTTTCTGCCTTTAACACTAGGCGCATGATAATTTACTGTGATGTCTGTTAAGCCAATCGTCTGCTTCACCATTGCTGCCGGACTTGCCTGTGGCAGCACCACCTGGGCTGAGGCAGAATAGGTACCGATGAATAGAAACAAAAGCAGACAGAACAGATAGTTTTTCATGGTGAAAAAGGTTTAGAGCACTTACACATTTACCTGTTTATGAGAAAAAACTATGCCAGATTAGATATGTTTTTTACAGGAACTACATAACATAGCGCAAAGGTAGCAAATTATTTTTCCTTAAGAGGTGCAACATAGTCACAACAACAGTTGAAGGATTTTGAGTTAGCAAAACTTAAACTTCTAATTATGATACACTTACTAACAATAATTGGGTTTATAAAAAAATTAAAAATAATATATATAAATTAATTGATTATTTATTAAAATAAATGAAACAAAAGTATTGTTTTATTGTATAATCCTAACGTAAATTTGAACTTTCAGAACAAGTAATGAGTTGAGTTCATAATAGCAGGCAATTTTATCTTAAAATCTACCTATTCATCTTCAATCATTAGAAATGTAGTCCCGGGGGTTTCCAGGCAAACCTGAGGACAATTTTATCTTTGCTTTATGCCACAGCTTTCGCCATGGTGAAGGTATTGCTGTGTACTTTCTCACCTCCTCTAAACTATTTTTCATCAACTAACACATGAATGTAAAACTTCTACAAATCAGGTGGAGTACGGGCAAAAACAGCCTTACTTACTTCACCACCGCGCTCTTCGCGATGCTGCTCATGGCCTTCAGTGGTTATGCGCAGACAGAAACGGATGCTTATACAGCAGCTGGTTTACCGGTTCCTACCGTAACATCTGATAAGGAAGACTATGCCCCAGGAGAAGTAGCCATCATCACAGGTACCGGCTGGACTTTGGATCAGCAGGTAGATGTTCATTTTGAAGAAACTCCTGCTTTCCATGCATAACATCAGCATGACTATCATGGCATATCTGTTGATGAAAAAGGCAACTGGACAATTAGATACCAGATAGAAGATCGGCATCTTGGTGTTGCATTTGATGTACATGTTGTTGGTAAGCAATCAGGTGCTAATGCGCATACTTACTTTACCGATGGTGCTGTTGTTTTCAAAGCAACGGGCTTTACTCCTGCTACTTCTATAACAGTTAGCGATATAAGCTATACTTATGTAACGGGTTCAAGTTGGAATAGACGAGAGCACTCTATAACAGAGTCAAAAACATTTACTGCTCCTTCTGGTTCTGCAAATACCTCATATTCTGTCAAAAATAATACCTCTATATCGTTTCGGTATCCAAATACAATTACGGTAGTTGACAATGGAGTGAACAAGACATATAAATTAGCTACCTCCGGTACTTACGGAATTTCTGCCTTTAGTACAAAAAATAATATTAACACTGATGTAAGGGTTGATTATAGTTCAGAAAGATGGTGGCTAACTTCTGGAGCTGACCCTGTAACTGTTACAGCTACTTATGTGCTTTCGTGTACTCCTTCTACGGCTTTCACTTCCGTGTCAGCAACACAGGCAGCCATCTGCCCAGGCGGCAGCAGCGAGCTGAGCGCTACAGGCGGCACTGTTGGTACAGGCGCAGTGACTAAGTGGTACACAAACGAAGCCGGCACCAATGCTCTTGCTTCTACTACTGTAAGCCCGACTGCCACTACTACCTACTATGTGCGTCGTGAGGGAACCTGCGGCAACACTGCCATGCAGAGCGTGACCGTGACGGTGAATACTGAGTCTACCCAGTTCACTTCCGTGTCAGCAACACAGGCAGCCATCTGCCCAGGCGGCAGCAGCGAGCTGAGCGCTACAGGCGGCACTGTTGGTACAGGCGCAGTGACTAAGTGGTACACAAACGAAGCCGGCACCAATGCTCTTGCTTCTACTACTGTAAGCCCGACTGCCACTACTACCTACTATGTGCGTCGTGAGGGAACCTGCGGCAACACTGCCATGCAGAGCGTGACCGTGACGGTGAATACCCCCGTAGCACTTGGAAACTTTACTTTCAAACAAAATGGAGCAATAGTTGCTGCACCTAACGTGAAAGTGGGCACTCCTTTAACAATTGAGATTCCCTACACAGGAACTTTGCCAGTAACTGCTTCCTTCACTCTTGAAGGCACAGGAGCAACAATTTTCATCAACGGCAATGCAATTTCAACTGCTAATGGAATGCTTTCCACTACATTTACATTCACTACAGCCCAAATAGGTGTTTATGCACTAACGGCAAATATTTCTAACTCATGTGGCCCAATCAGCAAACGTTATGAATATGTAGTAGCCTTTGAAGATGGCATGGTAACTGGTGGTGGCTGGATCAATTCACCAGTTGTTACAGAACTAGAATGTGGTACTTGTTCTTTTATGCGTGTAGGCGGTAAGGCAAACTTTGGCTTTGTAGCTAAAGCCCAAAAAGGCCAAACCATTCCTACCGGTAATACTGAGTTTCAATTCCAGGCAGGAAACTTGAATTTTAAAAGCACAGCTTATGAATGGTTAACAGTTTCTGGAACAAGAGCTCAATTTAAAGGCACAGGTTCTATCAACGGAGTAGGTAGCTACAAGTTTATGCTTACTGCCATTGATGATAACGTAAGTGGAGATCGTTTCAGAATCAGGATTACTGATTTGAATGATGTGACGGTGTATGACAATCAGGTAAATACTACTGATACAGACGGCTTAACTTCTGATAATACTCTTCTTGGTGGTGGCTCCATCGTTATTCACCAACTGAAGTCAACTTCAACCAAAGGTTTAGTTTCAGCAGGTACAGTTGCTCCTGAATCGTTTGAGACTACTAAATTCCAGAACTACCCTAACCCGTACAACGACAGAACAACGATTACTTTCTCTTCTGTGAAAGAGGAAAGCTTCGCGCTGGAAGTGTATGATGTGAAAGGTGCTTTGGTAAGAAAAGTAGACATGGGCGTGACAGAGGCTGGCAAAACTTACTCTTACGAGTTTGAAAGCCGTAACATGCCGGAGGGTATGTACTTTGCACGACTGATTACTCCTTCAGGTGTACAGACAATCAAAATGGTGCTGAAAAGATAGTACCAGGTCTTAAGCCTTATTAAAAGAGAAAGAGCCGGTGCCCGTAAGGGAGCCGGCTCTTTCTCTTTTAATAAGGCTGATTACGGAGCAAAAGCATCATTAACAATAAGTCATATTATGTATCTGATGTAGCAATAGTATTAAAGATTAGAAAAGATGCTCAATTGATGTACCTTTTTGTGAATGCTAAACTTATATAGTTTTAAGCTGCCTGATGAAACAGGATACTATAGCTTACATAGCATGTGTGAAAGAGATAACTTTTTCATTTTCAAGAGGTATAAGTGGAAAGAGGATGTTGGATAGTGGCTCTTTCTATGATAAATGCCACTTTAGGGTAGAACCATGATTGTTTGCAGATTTATATTACGAAAGCTTTTCGAGCTCATCTCTTAGCCGGTTTTCAGCTACTGCTATTGAAACAATGTGCTGCCGTTTTTGTATTAGTAGCATATTTTAAACGGGTATATTTTTATATATTCAAAAAACAGCTTTACTTTGTAGCATTCTACATGAGCGCAGATCTTACATATAGCCTTTCATCTTCTAAAGCAATACCTGTTGCTTCGGCTGCACATGTACGTTTCCATCACATCCATCATTCCTCGTAAGAGGAATAACACTATCATATTGCCCCCAGGGTTTGTGCCCGATATTGTTCTTTGCCGGAAGCAAAGGCACCTCATCCATTTTTCCATTTAGACATAAACAATATCTTGTATGCTACGATTAGCAATCCAGAAGTCCGGTAGGTTAAGCGAAGATTCGTTGAACCTTATCCGTGAATGTGGAATTTCTTTTGTTAATTCTTCTCTGAAGCTTAAAACAGAATCAACTAATTTCCCACTCGAAATTCTATACCTGCGCGATGATGACATACCCGGCTATGTGGCCGACGGTGTGGCCGACATCGGGATTGTAGGCGAAAACGTGCTGGTAGAGGAGGGGAAGCAGTCGCTGACGGTGGAAAAGCTCGGCTTCTCCAGGTGCCGTCTTTCCCTGGCTGTACCTAAAACGATGGAATATGATTCTATCCAGGACCTGAACGGGAAGAACATCGCAACGTCTTACCCAAACCTGCTGCAGGCTTACCTGCAGGAGCAGGGGGTGCAGGCAAACATCCATACCATCAGCGGTTCTGTGGAGATAGCCCCCAGCATTGGTCTGGCAGAAGCAATCTGTGATATAGTGAGCTCCGGTAGCACCCTTATCAGCAATGGCCTGAAAGAGGTTGAGCGGGTATTCAAATCAGAAGCTGCCCTTATCGCCAATGAAGACCTGAGCGAGGAGAAGCGTGAGATACTCGACAAGCTTTTGTTCCGGGTACATGCCGTGCAGCGCGCCCGCAAAAAGAAGTACATACTGCTGAATGCGCCGAATGAGAGTCTTGCTGAAATCAGGGCATTATTACCCAGCATCAAGTCGCCAACCATACTTCCGCTGGCGGAAGATGGGTGGAGCTCGTTACACTCCGTGGTAAATGAAGATGATTTTTGGGAAATCATCGAAAAGATAAAGGCAGCCGGCGCACAGGGAATATTGGTGATTCCAATCGAAAAGATGATTATATAAGCCATGCGCAAGATTATAAATCCGAAGAAGGAGCAATGGCTGGAGCTGGTGAAGCGGCCTACTAAAAACCTGGAGGAACTGGAGCAGGGCATACTGGAAACATTTAAACTGGTGAAGGAGCAGGGAGACGCTGCCTTACTGCAACTGGCCGAGAAGTACGATGACGTGAAACTGCAGGGGCTTTTAGCCACTGAAGAAGAATTTGCCGAGGCAGAGTCGAAGGTATCTGCTGAGCTGAAGGAGGCAATCCTTCAGGCTTACAGCAATATCCAGGTGTTTCATACACAGCAGGCAGAGCATGTAAAGCAAACAGAGACAATGCCGGGCGTTACCTGCTGGCGCAAGAGCGTGGCCATCGAAAAGGTAGGACTGTATATTCCCGGGGGCACTGCTCCCTTGTTCTCCACGTTACTTATGTTGGGTGTACCCGCACGGATAGCCGGGTGTAAGGAGCTGGTGCTATGTACACCTCCGGCAAAAGATGGCACAGTGCATCCTGCCATACTTTATACGGCTTCTGTACTGGGTGTGTACAGGGTGGTGAAAGCGGGTGGCGCACAGGCTGTTGCTGCTTTGGCCTTCGGTACGGAAACAGTACCTGCTGTTTACAAGATTTTCGGCCCAGGAAATCAGTACGTCACAGTTGCGAAGCAATTGGTGAGCAAGTCAGGAGTCGCCATTGATTTGCCTGCGGGCCCGTCGGAGGTGCTGGTGATGGCGGATGACTCTGCCAATCCTGCCTTTGTGGCTGCCGACCTGCTGTCGCAGGCAGAGCACGGGGCAGACTCGCAGGTGGTGTTGCTGACGAATTCTGAGAAGCTGCTGGACAAAGTAGAACAGGAGCTGGAAGCACAATTGGCGGTATTACCTCGAAAAGAATTCGCGCAGAAAGCACTGGATAACAGCCTCGGCATTTTGATGGAAAGCGTAGCGGAAATGATGGATTTCTCGAACCTGTACGCTCCTGAACACCTGATTTTGTCTATCCTCAACTTCGAGGAAGCCCTGGACAGCATTACCAACGCCGGCTCCGTATTCCTGGGGAACTATAGCCCGGAGTCTGCAGGCGACTATGCCTCCGGCACCAACCATACCCTGCCTACCAATGGCTATGCCCGTGCCTATAGTGGTGTGTCATTAGACAGCTTTGTGAAGAAAATCACTTTCCAGTACATTACACCGGAAGGCCTGCAGCAGATTGGCAGCACCATCGAAACGATGGCGGCGGCGGAAGGACTGGAGGCACACAAAAATGCAGTAAGTATAAGATTAAAGGAGGTAAACCGTGTTTAACCTGAACGATATAATCCGACCGAATGTGCAGAAGATGAAAGCCTACTCTTCGGCCCGTGACGAATTTAAAGGCGCTGCCAGTGTTTTTCTGGATGCAAATGAGAACAGCCTCGGCAGCCTTGCCGGCGAAAACTATAACCGCTACCCGGACCCGCATCAGAAGAAGCTGAAGGAGCGCATTGCTGAGTTGAAAGACGTGCATCCAAACCAGATATTCCTAGGCAACGGCAGCGACGAAGCCATAGATCTGCTGTTCCGGATGGTGTGCCGCCCCGGTGAGGATGCCATGCTGCACCTGCCACCTACCTATGGCATGTATGAGGTTTCGGCGAACCTGAATGATGTGGCCATGGAGGCTGTACAGCTGACGCCGGACTTCCAACTGCCGGTGGAGGAGTTGCTGGCACAGGTAAAATCTAATACCAAAATTATTTTTATCTGCACGCCGAATAACCCCACCGGTAATGCCATTGAAACTTCCAGTATAGAGGCGGTGCTACGCAATTTTAACGGCTTGGTAGTTTTAGATGAGGCTTATGTTGATTTTGGGGAAAGCCCAAGCTGGACCACCAGGCTAAATGAGTTTCCAAACCTGGTCGTGCTTCAAACATTTTCCAAAGCATGGGGAATGGCAGGTTTGCGCTTAGGACTGGCGTTTGCTTCTGCTGAAATCATCTCGGTGCTGGACAAGATAAAGCCGCCTTACAACATCAACGAGGCTACGCAGGAGCTGGCATTGGAAGCGCTTACGCGTACCGAAGCACTAAAGGACATGGTAGAGGAAATTGTGCAGGAGCGGACGCTGCTCATGCAAACCCTGCCTTCACTCAAGACGGTAGAGAAAGTATTTCCATCCGACGCTAACTTTATATTGGTGAAAGTAAAGGACCCCAATGGCCTGTACAAATACCTTTTAGGCGAAGGCATTGTGGTGCGCAACCGTTCCAGCCTGCCAGGCTGCGAAGGCTGCCTCCGTATTTCTGTGGGCACTCTGGAAGAAAACCAGCAGCTGATACAGGCAATTGCTGAGTTTGAATAAATTACAAAGAGCGTGTCAGGTATCACAAAAATAAAACCAAGTCGTGCTACCTGATACGTGCTAAGAACATTGAAAAGAAATGAAAAAAGCATTATTTATAGACCGTGACGGTACCATTCTGATAGAGCCGAAAACGGACTTTCAGGTAGACTCTTTCGAAAAATTTGCCTTTGTGCCGGGTTCCATCAGCAACATGGCGAAAATTTACCGTGAGCTGGATTATGAGTTCGTGATGGTGACAAACCAGGATGGTTTAGGAACTGACTCTTACCCGGAAGATACTTTCTGGCCATACCAGAACAAGATGCTGGAGATACTGGAGAGCGAGGGAATCAAATTTGATGACATCCTGATTGATAAAAGTTTCGAGCACGAGGGACTGGAGACGCGCAAGCCGGGCATCGGCATGATGAAGAAGTACCTGGCGGGACAATATGATTTGGCGAACAGCTACGTGATTGGTGATCGCCAGACGGACGTGAAATTGGCACAGAACTTAGGGGCAAAAGCCATCTTTATAGGTGATGCTTCCGCTGACGGAGCTGCCTTGAGCACAAATAACTGGGATGAGATCTATACTTTCCTCAAGCAGCCGTCAACACGTACAGCAGTTGTCAGGCGCAGCACTTCCGAAACAGATATCCTGGTAGAACTGAATCTGGAGGGTAGTGGCAAAAGCAGTTTAAAGACAGGCCTGGGCTTTTTTGACCATATGCTAGAGCAGGTGGCGAAGCACGGAAAACTGGATCTGACAGTTCAGGTAAAGGGCGACCTGCATATAGACGAACACCATACCATTGAAGATACCGGATTGGCACTAGGCGAAGCCTTCCTGCAGGCGCTGGGCGATAAGCGCGGCATCAGCCGCTATGGCTTCTTTCTGCTGCCTATGGATGATGTGCTGGCACAGGTAGCCATCGACTTCAGCGGCAGACCCTGGGCAGTATGGCAAGGAGAGTTCAAGCGTGAGAAAGTAGGGGATATGCCAACAGAAATGTTTTATCACTTCTTCAAGTCTTTCAGCGATACTTCCAGGTCAAACCTGAATGTGAAAGTGGAAGGGCAGAATGAGCATCATAAGATAGAGGCTATTTTTAAAGCGTTTGCCCGCGCCATCCGGATGGCTGTGGAGCGAAACCTCCAGGATACAACCATACCGAGTACAAAAGGCATCCTATAAAAGGAAAAATATTTAGCAGTGGAAGGGATAGTGAAAGCTATCCCTTCATTGTTTAACAGGTAGTGCGAAGCCAGTCCTTTGCCTCTTCTATGTCATCAAAAGTCTTGATATAATCCGGGGTTGGAGTATGTTTTATTGTTTTGTCTGTAGAAAGACGGCTCAGCATACTTGGGGAGTAGATCCAGGCAAAGCGCTGCAAACCGGCCTCTCTTAGCGCCGGGAACCAGAACTCTCCGCCCCATTTGGCAGCTCCGGACCACATGCCTTCCACGTATGTGTTGTCGTTCAGGATGTCCACTACCTTGTGTTCTTTGACCAGGCGCAGTATCTCCATGCAACCTGCCATTACATCATGATGGCTTACATATCCACGCCAGTTTACACACATACAGTCCTCATCATAGTTTAGCTCTATGAGAATAAAACTGTTCCGGTATAATATTTCGTTTCGCACTAACTTCATTTCACTTTTAGCTAAACACCTGATAAAAGAGGGATGCAAATCTAATACGTAAAATGTAATAACGCTACTAAATATATATTTTTTGTGATATTTAATGACCAGACTTAAGTTATATTAGAAGCAGTACAGGTAACAAGAGTAAGTAAAGAAAAGCTGTTTTTCATTCGCTTGATTTTCCGTTGTTTACAGTTGCTGCAGCCACACATAAAGTCCATGATTCTACTTAAGCAGGTACAGCTGCATCTCTAAAAATCCAAAAAAAATATTTTTCCAAATATTAATATGACTATTTCATGAGTTCGTTCTGTAGTGGTACACATACCTCTAATCTGATAGCACTGATATAAAATGACGGTGATATTAAATCAGGTGAATTGGCACTAATTATTAAGTAGAAAATTCCTAACTTTAAAAGGAATAGAATTTATGCAGTCTGCGTTGTTGCAACTAAATTACCTGCAGAAATATTATTTTTCTCTGTTCAGTGGAGTAATTCATTGATATAGAATAGTAGTGGCTTTAGGGTCTGTATTTTTAAATTGATTTGTTATTAATTTCCCTATCGCGAGGAAGAATGTCAGCATGAGGCGATTTGTTACTTTATTATCTTTATTGTTCTTTTTTAATGCCATTACTTTTGCACAGCATTCTGCTGTTACTGATGCGGCCTCAGCTGAAGTAGCTGCCGCAGCGGTTCATAAACTTTCCAAAGCCATTACCTTCCGGACTGCTTCCGATCTGAATGAAGAGGAAGTGAAGTATTCTGAATTTCTGGACCTGCACGCCTACCTGGAGGGGGCATTTCCTGCGCTACACCAACAACTGCAAAAGAAAGTGATCAACGGCTACAGCCTGCTTTATACCTGGCTTGGAACTGACCCTGACCTGCCGCCGGTATTGTTGGGCGCACACATGGATGTGGTACCTGTAGAGGAGGAGACGAAAGAAGACTGGCAGCAACAGCCTTATGCAGGTGTAGTAAAAGACGGCTACATCTGGGGCCGTGGCGCCATGGATGACAAATACCGCGTGATAGCCATTATGGAGGCTGTGGAGCAACTGCTGCAGCAGGGCTATCATCCTGAAAGAACCATTTATCTTGCTTTCGGACATGATGAAGAAGTAGGAGGTACTGCAGGTGCAGGCAAAATAAGCGAATACCTGCAGGAGCAGGAGGTGCGGCTGGAAGCTGTTTTTGATGAAGGCCTGGCCGTAGCGAAAAGTGTGCTGCCAGGCATAGACGAACCCATTGCGTTTATAGGCACAGCAGCCAAAGGAGGCATCAACCTGGAACTGAAGGTAAAAGGAGAGGGCGGTCATTCTTCTGCACCACCACGCGATACTCCCATATCTATTCTAAGTGCTGCCCTGAACCGTTTGTATGACAATCCTTTTGAAGCACGCATGATCCCGACAACAAAGGAAACGATGGAGTTGATGGCTGATAAAATGGGTGGCAAGTATAGGTTTGCCATGCGGCACTATGGGCTGTTCAAGGGAAAGGTGTTAAAGATGCTGGCGAAAGACAGAGCCACCGATGCGCTTATCCGCACGCAAATGACGCCTACGTTTTTGGAATCAGGTGATGCCTATAATGTGATGCCTCGCGTGGCTACTGCTGTCCTCAACATCCGGATTTTGAACGGAGAGGACCAGCATACCGTGCTGAAGCATGTAAAAAAGGCAATCAATGATGAACGGGTGCAGGTAGAGGTAAAGGGGGTTTACACTCCGCCATCACCTATCACTACCACAGATACCTGGACCTATGCTGCTCTGGAAAAAAGTATAAGATCGATTTTCCCTGATGTAGCACTTGTCGTACCCGCTCTTTTTCCAGGTTCTACAGATGCAAAACACTACACTTCCCTTACAAAAAACATTTACCGCTTTGCCCCACAGGTAGTGACCCGCGAAGATGCCCAGTTGGTGCATAATGTAGACGAGCGCCTGGGGGTGGAGGTATTTCTTAAAAGTATTGCCTTCTACAAGACCTTGGTTCGGAATACCTGTGGCGATTTGCCACTTCAGGTGGTGCTGCAGGAAGAGCCTATTCTTCTACCTGATGTGACAAATGATTAATAATCAATTATTCTATATACTGAGCATGAACTAGTCTCTTTCGAAGGGAGTTGGGGAACAAATGATTAACTGACTGTTTTACTTTCTAGCTAGTTCTGCCGTTGTTGGTGTTTTGACCAACAACCCCATCATCTGCAGTTTTCAAACTTATGATGCCGGTCTAACTTGCTCCTGCTTTCAAACCCTTTTCTAAGGAATAAATGAAAATTTGGAAAAGGTATAGAAGAAAAAAATATGGGCATTTGTTGGGAGTTATCGAATTTGCCTCTATTTTTGTGAAAGTGGAAGGGAAGAACATCCTTTACTGTTAAAAAAGAAAATATAAGTGAATCAGAATTTACATACTGCATGGTGGTGGCACGTTGAAAAACAGAACGTGAACAGCCTTGCTATATGATAGATGAAGAGATGATATAGCACACGATACTAAAAAAGCCCGCTGTTCACCTGAATAGCGGGCTTTTTGTTTGTTACCTTGAATAGAACGATGAAGAATTTCAAAATCAATACCACCTACAAGCGCATGCTTGCTGATACACTGACACCTGTTAGTGTGTACCTGAAACTACGCGACCGCTTCCCTAACAGCATCCTGCTGGAAAGCTCCGACTACCACGGTGCCGAGAATAGCTTTTCCTATATCTGCTGCAGCCCGATGGCCAGCATCAAGGCAGAAAACGAGGTGCTAACGGAAACTTTTCCTGACGGCAGCATCTGCCACACCAATATCACACGTGAAGTAAATGTGCCGGAGCAGCTGGCTTCTTTCGCCGGGAGTTTTGATATTGAAGAGCATAACAACTTCAGCTTCATCCATAATGGGTTGTTTGGCTATATAAACTATGATGCAGTCCGCTACTTCGAGGACATAGAACTAAACCTTCGCCCGGACCGGCAGGAGATTCCGGATCTATACTACGCCGTGTACCGGCATATCATCGCCATCAACCACTTCACCAACGAAGCTTTTATTTTTGCCCACAACTATAACCAGGGCAGCGACGATGGCATTTCGCAGCTGGAGGCCCTGCTGAACAGCCGCAATATCCCAAGCTATACCTTTAAACCTGTCGGTGAGGAAGAGCATAACATCAGCGGCAATGACTTCTTGAAGAACATTGAAAAGGCAAAGCAGCATTGTTTTCGTGGAGACGTGTTTCAACTAGTGCTTTCCCGCCGCTTTGCGCAGGCTTTTCAGGGCGATGAGTTTAATGTATACCGCGCGCTCCGTTCTGTTAACCCGTCGCCTTACCTGTTTTACTTTGATTATGGCAGCTTCAAAATCTTCGGTTCTTCGCCGGAGGCACAGCTGGTGATAAAAGACAAAAAAGCCAGCATATTCCCGATTGCCGGCACCTTCAGAAGAACAGGTGATGATGCCGCTGACGCCGCACTGGCCGAGAAACTCCTGGCTGACCCGAAAGAGAACGCAGAGCACGTGATGCTGGTGGACCTGGCGCGCAACGACATCAGCCGCAACGGCCATAGTGTAAAGGTGGAGACGTTCCGTGAAATACAGTTCTATTCCCATGTCATTCACCTGGTGTCAAAGGTATCGGGAGAACTGAACAAGCAGGAAGACTCGCTGCCGATGATTGCCAGCACCTTTCCGGCAGGTACACTCTCCGGGGCTCCCAAGCACATGGCCATGCAACTCATCGACCGCTATGAAACAACCAACCGTGCCTTTTATGGCGGCTGCATTGGCTTCTTGGACTTCAACGGGAATTTTAACTCTGCCATTATGATTCGCTCCTTTTTAAGCAAAGACTATAAATTATATTACCAGGCCGGTGCAGGCATTGTGGCCGCTTCTAACCCGGATAGCGAGCTGCAGGAGGTAGACAACAAACTGATGGCACTGCGCCGTGCCCTTCAATTAGCCCAGGAAATTAATTGATATGGAAGTTCTTGTTATAGATAACTACGATTCGTTCACTTACAACCTCGTGCACCTGCTGCAGGAGTTGGGCGCACAGGTAACGGTGCGGAGAAACGATAAAATTACACTGGAAGAAGTAGGGAAATTCCAGAAAATCATGCTCTCGCCTGGTCCGGGCATCCCGGATGAGGCAGGCATACTGAAAGATGTTATCCGCACTTACGGTTCAAACAGGAGCCTGTTCGGCGTGTGCCTCGGGCATCAAGCCATTGGAGAGGTGTATGGCGGCAAGTTGTTTAACAGCAATGAAGTATGGCACGGAGTAGCCACCCCGGTGCATGTGGTAAGCGAGGACGAGCCGCTTTTCAAAGATATTCCACAGCAGTTTGGAACAGGCCGTTATCACTCGTGGTTAGTGGAAGAAGAGATGCCGGAGTGCCTTGTGCCAACAGCCGTAGACGAGGCTGGTCGCATCATGGCGCTGCGCCACCGGGAGCACGATGTACGCGGTGTACAGTTCCACCCGGAGTCGGTGCTGACAGAGCACGGGAAGAAGATCATTAAGAACTGGCTGGAAAGCTAGAATAGACTTTTGATTTTAGACATTAGATGCTAGAGTAAGACCATTTTGAGAAATTGAGATATACGGTTTATTTCATAGAATCGAAAATCCAAAGTCTAGCGTCTGAAATCTTCAAAACTATGAAAGAAATACTCAATCACTTATTCGAGCATAAGACGCTCACCAAAGAGCAGGCACATGAAGTGCTGGTGAATGTTACCGCCGGTAAGTATAACCAGAACCAAATCGCCAGCTTCCTGACCGTGTTTATGATGCGGAGCATTACGGTAGATGAACTGGAAGGCTTCCGGAACGCCCTGCTGGACCTATGCCAACGCGTTGATTTGGATGCGTATAGTCCTATAGACTTGTGCGGTACGGGTGGTGATGGCAAGGATACCTTTAACATCAGTACGCTTTCATCTTTTGTGGTGGCAGCTGCCGGTGTACATGTAGCCAAGCATGGAAACTATGGCGTCTCCTCTTCCTGCGGTTCTTCAAATGTGTTGGAGGCGCTGGGCATTAAATTTACAACAGATACCGATGCGCTGGAGCGAAGCATCGACAAGTATAACATTTGTTTCCTGCACGCCCCCTTGTTTCACCCTGCCATGAAAAGCGTGGGGCCAATCCGCAGGGAGTTAGGCGTTAAAACATTTTTCAATATGCTTGGCCCTATGGTGAATCCAGCTTTCCCAAAGCGCCAGATGGTAGGGGTGTTCAGTTTGGAACTTGCCCGCATGTACGGTTATCTGTATCAGCAGCAACCTGATGTACACTATAGCATCATCCATACGCTGGATGGCTATGATGAAATTTCCCTGACCAGCCCTTTCAAGGTCATTTCTGATAATAAAGAATCTTTGTATGATGCCGAGACGCTGGGGCTGCCAAAGCTGCAGCACGGGCAAATCAAAGGCGGAGAGGACGTAGCCGGGTCAGCAAAACTATTCTTACAGGTGCTACAGGGTGCCGGCACGGAGGCACAGACAGCGGTGGTGGCAGCCAATGCCGGTATGGCGTTGCAGACGGCCAGACCAGAGCTGGCAACAAAAGATGCTGTAGCAATTGCGCATGAAACACTTGTCTCAGGCAGGTCTTATGACCTGTTTAACAGGCTTATAAACGATAAAGCAGTAGTGGCTGTAGGTTAAGCAGCAGAAGCTTAGAAAACACACAGCAGACTAAACAGAGCAACATCTTAAAACCATGAATATCTTAGACGAAATAATTGCCCAGAAATATAAAGAAGTAGCAGAACGTAAGGATTTATACCCAGTAAAGTTGCTGGAGAAAAGCCTTTACTTTGAGACACCCTGCGTTTCGCTGGAGCACTACCTGCTTCGCCCGGATAAAAGCGGCATCATCGCAGAAATAAAGCGTAAGTCGCCATCTAAAGGAGATATCAACCCATACGTTTCTGTGGAGCGAACCTCTATTGGTTATATGCAGGCCGGCGCATCCGCTTTGTCTATCTTGACGGACACCAACTACTTTGGTGGCAAGAATGAAGATTTGATGACGGCCAGAAAATTTAACTACTGCCCCATTCTGCGCAAAGACTTCATGGTAGATGAGTACCAGGTAGTGGAAGCGAAATCGATTGGTGCTGATGCTATTTTGCTTATTGCGGCTGCACTGGAATCTGCAAGACTAAAAGAACTGGCTGCCTTTTCCAGTACTCTAGGACTTGAAGTATTACTGGAAGTGCATAGCCTGGAAGAGCTGCAGGAAAGCATGAATGAGTATGTAACCGTAGTAGGGGTGAATAACCGCAACCTGAAAACATTCAAAACCGATGTTGGTTTGTCCTTTGAGCTGGCAAAGCATATACCGGCAGGCGTCACAAAAATTTCTGAAAGTGGCCTGAGTCAGCCGCAGACTTTGGTTGATTTGCAGGAAGCAGGCTACAATGGCTTTTTGATAGGAGAAAGCTTTATGACGAGCAGTCGACCAGAGCGTGCTGCTGCAGCCTTTATAAAAGAACTACGAGCGTTACAGGTAAAAAAGGAGACGGTGGCATGAAGGTGAAAGTATGCGGCATGCGCGAACCAGAGAACATCCGGCAAGTAGCTGCGCTACAACCTGACTTCATGGGTTTCATCTTCTACAAAGAATCGAAACGTTTTGTCGGAGACATCATCACCCCGGAACTTCTATCTTCGCTGCCTGCTTCTGTCCAGAAAATAGGGGTTTTTGTGAATGAAAGCACAGAGGTCATAAAAGAGAAAGTAAAGACCTATAACCTGAACCTGGTGCAGCTACACGGTAGCGAAACACCCCGGCAGTGCCAGGAACTGCAGGAAGCTGGCATCAGCGTTATCAAAGCTTTTTCTGTGGGAGATAGTTTCTCCTTTCAGAGTACCCTGCTCTATGAGCGGTACTGTGATTACTTCCTTTTTGACACCAAAGGAAAGCAATACGGCGGCAACGGCGTTGTCTTTGATTGGGAGTTGCTGAAGGGCCATTTGGCTGATAAGCCTTATTTCCTGAGCGGTGGTTTAACACTGAAGAACCTGCAGCGCAAGGAGTTTGAAGAGCTGAGACCAAAACCTTATGCTGTGGATGTCAACAGCGGTTTTGAACAGGAGCCGGGCCTGAAAAAGGTGGAGGAGCTGAAGCAGTTACTGGGAGAGCTGAAAGAGAAAACTTAGAGACAGTAGTAAGAAGCTAAAATTACCCTTGCCTTTGCGGTGTGTTTTCACTTGCAAGTAGAAAGCATACAGGTCCACTCATCATGGGTTCTAAGCTTTGAAAATTAAGGTTTTGTTACAGAAGTAGCGCTTTGCTGATAAGTCTCTTCCTGAATGATAGGAAAAAAAGCTGTTGGTCAAAAGACACAACAGTGGCAATGATAACATATTAACACGAGCACACGGTAGTGTTCGAAATAGCCTTTATTGGCTGAAAAATAATGTACATGATGAGACAATAAGACGGAGATGCCTTTATCTAACATCTAAATTCTAACATCTAAAAAGATGAAATACTCAGTTGACGAAAACGGCTTTTACGGTAAATTCGGTGGGGCCTATATCCCTGAAATGCTGCACCCCAATGTGGAGGAGCTACGGGAGAATTACCTGAAAATTATGCAGAGCCCTGATTTCCAGGAGGAACTCCAGGCATTGCTGAAGGACTATGTAGGTCGCCCTACACCTTTGTACTTTGCCAAGCGCCTTTCAGAAAAATACAACACGCAAATATACCTTAAAAGGGAAGATCTGAACCATACCGGTGCACACAAAATCAATAATACGGTAGGGCAGGTGCTGATGGCGCAGCGCTTAGGTAAAAAGCGCATTATAGCCGAGACAGGTGCCGGACAACATGGCGTGGCTACGGCCACAGTATGTGCCCTGATGAACTTGGAGTGCATCGTGTATATGGGCGAAGTAGACATTCTGCGTCAGGCCCCGAACGTAGCCCGTATGAAAATGCTGGGTGCTACTGTGGTACCAGCCACCAGCGGAAGCCGCACATTAAAAGATGCCACGAACGAAGCCATCCGAGACTGGATTAATAATCCGGAAGACACTTATTATATCATCGGTTCTGTGGTAGGGCCGCACCCATACCCGGATATGGTGGCTCGCTTCCAGGCAATTATATCAGAAGAGATGAAGTGGCAGCTGAAGGAGAAGACTGGCCGCGAAAACCCTGATTTTGTAGTGGCCTGCGTAGGGGGCGGCAGCAATGCAGCCGGTGCTTTTTATCATTATCTTGACACGCCGGAAGTGAAACTTGTTGCCGTGGAGGCCGCCGGAATGGGCGTGGAATCAGGTGAATCAGCAGCTACTTCAGTATTAGGTAAAGAAGGCATTATCCACGGTAGCCGCACCTTGCTTATGCAGACAGAAGATGGTCAGGTAACGGAGCCATACTCCATTTCAGCAGGACTCGATTATCCCGGTGTTGGTCCGATGCACGCGCACCTGCACGATTCCAAACGCGCCATTTTCGAGAATATAACCGATGAAGAGGCACTGCAGGCAGTCCTGGAACTGACGCGGCTGGAAGGAATTATTCCAGCACTTGAAACAGCTCACGCCATTGCTGCTCTGGATAGAATAGGCGCCAAGCCCGACGATGTGGTGGTGGTGAACCTCTCTGGCCGTGGTGATAAAGATTTGTCAACGTACTTAGATAGATTCCAATTAAATGGATAACAGAATTAAGACGCTTTTTGAGCAGAAGCCACAGGGCCTGCTATCGGTATACTTCACCGCTGGCTACCCGAATCTGGAAGACACGGTGCCCATTATCCTGGAGCTGGAGAAAAACGGGGTGGACCTGATTGAGGTGGGCATGCCTTTCTCTGACCCGCTCGCTGATGGCCCTACTATACAGCAGAGCAGTGACATTGCACTTCGGAATGGCATGACAATAACGAAGTTGTTTGATCAACTGAAAGACATCCGGCAGAAAACGCAGATTCCGCTGGTGCTGATGGGCTACCTGAACCCGGTGATGCAGTTTGGTGTGGAGCGCTTTTGCAAAATGGCAAAAGAAGTAGGCATCGACGGGATCATATTGCCTGATTTGCCGCTTGCAGACTATGTACGGGAGTATAAAGAAATATTTGAGCAGAATAACCTGAGCAAAATATTCCTGGTAACACCTCAGACTCCAGAGAAGCGCATCCGCGAGATAGACAGCCACACCAACGGATTTGTATACATGGTATCCTCTGCCTCCACTACGGGCAGCACCACTGGCAAAGCCGTTACTAATACCGATTATTTCCAGCGTGTGCGGCAGATGGAGCTCCGTAACCCTAGCCTGATTGGCTTCGGCATCCACGACAACGACACGTTTTCGCAGGCCTGTCAACATGCCAAAGGCGCCATCATCGGCAGCGCATTCATTAAAGCGCTGGCGCAGGAGGGAAGTCTACAGGAAAATATCCAGACATTTATTCAAAGCATTCGAAAGTAACCATGATCATACAATTACAGCAAGACATATCCGCTGATGTAAAACAGCATATCCTGCAGGAGATAAAGAAAGTTGGTTTCAAGGGGAACGAAGTACAAACCCAGAGCGGTCACTACATTGTAGGTATTGGTAAAAGAGAGTTCGACATCCGCAGGCTGGGCCAGTTGAAGGGAGTGGCGGACATACACCGTGTGTCTGACGAATATAAGCTTATTTCCCGCAAATGGAGAGTAGAGCCTACCCGCATCGACATAGGTGACGGCGTGGTGATAGGCGAAGGCAGCTTCAGCATCATGGCGGGGCCTTGTTCTATAGAAAGTGAGCAGCAGATTCAATTAGTGGTGGATCACCTGAAGGCAAATGATGTAAAAATTATGCGGGGCGGTGTTTTCAAACCTCGTAGTTCTCCTTACGCTTTCCGGGGCTTGGGATTGGAAGGCCTGCAGATGTTCTACCGCATCTGCCGCGAAAGTGGTATCAAAATCATCACTGAGGTGATGCAGGTGTCGCAGATAGAGGAGATGATGAACTATGTGGATGTATTCCAGGTAGGAGCCCGCAACAGCCAGAACTTTAACCTGCTCGACTCACTGGGTGAAGCGCAGAAGCCTGTGCTGCTGAAAAGAGGTATATCGGGTACCCTAGAAGAGCTATTGCAGGCAGCGGAATACATTTTCTCAAATGGCAATGAGAAAATTATGCTGTGCGAACGCGGTATTCGTTCCTATGAGAATGCCTACCGTAACGTACTCGACCTGAACGCTGTTCCGGTGCTGAAAGCGAAAACCCACCTACCTGTCATCGTAGACCCCTCTCATGGTATTGGTTTGCGCGATTATGTGGAGGAAATGTCTTTGGCAGCTGTTATGGCTGGTGCAGATGGCGTTATATATGAAACACATCAGAAGCCGGAAGAGGCGTTCTCTGATGGACAGCAAACCCTGAACTTCCAGGAGTCAGAGCGGCTGGTAAAGCGGATGCGCCAGGCGTACGCGCTGCGCGAGAGCTTCTAAAAGAATGAGTCACATGACACAAAAAAGCTCGGATCTTACCAGATTCGAGCTTTTTTGTGTCCTCTAGCCTTCATTCCTCCTTTCCCGTAGTAATAAGGGCAAAACAAAAAGTATGGATAAACTTTACTCTAAGTCTGATTTCCGGAAAGGCAGTGCTGCTATATGGAGAAGGGTTATCTCTCTTGCCACGGTACTTTTTTTGATTCTGTTGTTAAACAGCTGTGCTGGTTTGGAAGAGTCCCCGAAGTATCAGTTCTCCGAAGGGTATTACAAAGTAAAGCTGAAAGAGAAAGGAGCTGCTCGTCGCATGTATGTAGAACCTCATGAAGAGGATTCTGTTGTTCTCTACCCACTAATTATCTCTGCCCAGGGAACATCTTTGGATACATTAAACAAGATAGTGCTGAACACTTCCTCTGAAAGGGACGAGCCACTGGCCGAGCATTATACCTTTGCCGAACCCTCGTTTGACTTGGACTTGTTAACCATCCCTTTAAAGTACAGGCCAGACACAGAGGGTTTTCCGAGGCAGCTGAATACAAGCTTTCAGGCGGCTGTTTACGCCGGGCTCCGGACAGACTATTACAGGATGGGCTATACAACAACGCCTTTAGGCAATCATAAACGGCACTTTAACCATTTTGGCTTTAGTATGGGAATTTTTTCGGGCTTGGGCTCAGCTTTTATAAATGAGGGATTCACCAATGGAACAATAGCTTATGAATATGATGCTTTTGTCCTAATTGGTGGTGTAGCCGGTATAGTGGGCGTGAATAATTTCACACTGGGTTTATGTATCGGCATTGATCATTTAATGGATCAAAACCGGCAGGAGTGGATCTACCAGCACAAGCCCTGGGTGGGGCTGGCATTCGGTCTGAACCTGAACTGACTATAGATAGTAGAAGAGCATAAATGAACCAAACAAGCACCGATATCAATCTAAGAGACTTACGCCATAAACATCCGAATGACATAGCTGAAACCATTACCGAGCTAAACTCTAAGGAACGGATACTGGCTTTTCTGCTGCTTCCCGGCGATATGAAGTCTGAAGTTTTCACCTACTTCAACCATAAAGTGCAAGAGGAGGTGCTGAAAGAGCTCGGCTCTCGTGAAACTGCAGCCATGCTGGAAAATATGGCACCCGATGACAGGACAGAAATATTTGAGAACTTCCCTGACCTCCTCATAAAAGAGTCACTCAATTACCTTTCACCAGAGGAAAAAAGTATAGCGCTGAACCTGCTGGGCTACCCTGAGAAAAGCATCGCCCGCCTGATGACACCATATTATATACAGGCAAAGAAAGGCTGGACGGTAAAGCAGGCGCTGAACAACATCAGGCGGTACGGAAAAAAAGCCGAAACGCTGAACCACATTTACGTGGTAGACAAGGAAAATAAGCTAATCGACGACATCCGCATTGGGAAATTACTCATGGCAGATGAGGAGCAAACAGTAGAGTCGTTGATGGACTATGCATTTGTGAGCCTGACCACCACCATGAGCAGAGAGGAGTCTATTGAGCAGTTTAATAAATATGATCGGGCTGTGATGCCAGTGGTGTCGGAGAATGGCGTGCTGGTAGGTATTGTAACGTTTGATGATATTTTTGATGAGATAGAGCGCCGGGATACGGAAGACATTCAAAAGTTTGGTGGTCTGGAGGCCCTGGAGCTGTCCTATACTGAGACACCCCTGCTTACGCTGGTACGTAAGCGGGCAAGCGTTTTGCTAATCCTTTTTTTAGGTGAGATGCTGACGGCCTCTGCCATGGGCTTTTTTGAGGGAGAAATTGAGCAGGCCGTTGTACTGGCCTTGTTTATACCTCTCATCATTTCCAGTGGCGGTAACTCCGGGTCACAGGCAGCCACACTGATTGTGCGGGCGATGGCTATAAAGGAACTCGGCATTAAGGACTGGTGGTATGTGATGCGAAAGGAAGTGTTATCCGGTATGCTTCTGGGATTGATTTTAGGTGCTGTAGGGTACCTTCGGATTATCCTGTGGCAGCAGGCAGGCTTTTATGACTATGGCGAATATGCGCATTTAATTGGATTAACTGTTGGTTTCTCACTGATTGGTATAGTGCTTTGGGGTACTATAACGGGCTCCATGATTCCTTTTGTGCTTCGTTTGTTGCGTCTGGACCCAGCCACCTCATCAGCACCATTTGTGGCTACGCTAGTTGATGTAACAGGTCTGGTAATTTATTTCTCTATTGCGGCAGCGATGTTGACAGGCACATTGCTTTAAAATTTTCAGGCATTGGCTATACTTTATAGGCAGCAAGTTCTATCTTTGTAACCATGGCAGGCATTAACAGGAACATGCATCACCACTACGCACGAAACAATAGTTTCGGAGCCGTCTGCCTATGGATTTGCTAAAAACATAAAAAAATATCCAGAAGCCTGACTCCGAAATGGGTCAGGCTTTTTTATTTGTTTGAATCAGGATTATTAACATTAACAGGATTAGTGCTTTAGCTTAGCATATTTCCCATTACTGAGATAGAAACGGGTAGCCTGTAAAATAATGTCTTAGGTCTAACATCTAATTTCTTACGTCTATCTAGATGAACTTAGTTATAGTTGATTATAAAGCCGGGAACGTACAGTCGGTGCTGTTTGCACTGGAACGGCTGGGCATACAGGCAACGCTGAGCTCCGACTTCGAAACCATCAAGTCTGCTGATAAAGTCATCTTTCCGGGAGTGGGAGAGGCCTCTTCGGCTATGGCACAGTTGAAGTCCCGCAACCTCGACAAGCTTTTGCCAACACTAAAGCAGCCATTTTTTGGTGTTTGCCTGGGCATGCAGCTCCTCTGTGAGCATTCTGAGGAAGGAGATATCGATTTGCTCGGAATCATCCCGTTAAAGGTGAAGCGTTTCCAGACAGATTTGAAAGTGCCACACATGGGCTGGAACCAGCTGGAGAACTTAAACTCGCCACTTTTTGAGGGTATTAAGGAGCAGGAGTATGTTTACTTTGTGCACAGCTATTATGTGCCGAACAGCGACTGCACCATTGCCCAGGCACTTTACCCGGAACCGTTTTCTGCCGCGTTGCAATACAAAAACTTTTATGCCGCGCAGTTCCACCCGGAGAAAAGCGGACCTGCCGGCTCACTAATCATCCAGAACTTCTTAGCCTTATGATGGAAATTATACCAGCAATAGATTTAATTGGAGGCCAGTGCGTACGCCTGACCGAGGGAGACTTTGCCCAGCAGACAACCTACGACAGTAATCCGCTGGAAGTAGCCAAACGCTTTGAGGTGCATGGTATAAAGCGCCTGCATTTAGTTGATTTAGACGGTGCCCGGGCCCGAAAGCCGGTGAACTTAGCTGTTCTGGAGAACATTGCATCCAATACCGGGTTAACGATTGACTTCGGGGGCGGTTTACAATCCGAGGCGGCGGTACAACAGGCATTTGATGCAGGTGCTGCGCAAATTACGGCCGGTAGCATTGCGGTGCGCGAACCGGAAATAGTAAAAGTCTGGCTGCAGCAGTATGGCGCTGATAAAATTATTATTGGCGCTGATTTTAAAGGCCAGCATATCGCCATCAGCGCCTGGACGGAAGAAAGTGACTATGCACTGCAGGCCTTTATCTCCGACTATGTAGAAACGGGTGCAAAGCTGTTTATCTGCACCGACGTAAGCAAAGACGGTAAGCTTCAAGGACCTTCCATCGACACTTACCGGGAGTTAAAAGCGACACTCCCGAAAGCAGGACTCATAGCCAGTGGCGGGGTTACGACAATAGAAGACCTGGAAGTGCTGCAGAAAATAGGAGTGGAGGGTGCCATCATTGGAAAAGCCATTTATGAGGGTACTATTCAGTTAAAAGATTTAGAACGATTCATATGCTAACAAAACGCATCATACCCTGTCTCGACATCAAGAACGGGCGCACCGTGAAAGGCGTCCGTTTCGAGAACATCCGGGATGCAGGCGACCCAGTGGAACTGGCGAAGTGGTATGCCGGGCAAGGCGCCGATGAACTCGTTTTCCTGGATATCACAGCTACAAACGAAGAACGGAAGACTTTTGCTGAACTTGTACGCGATGTAGCCCGGCATATCGATATACCTTTCACAGTGGGTGGTGGTATCAGTGCTGTGGCAGATGTAGAGGTATTGTTACAAGCCGGAGCGGATAAAGTATCTATTAACTCAGCTGCCATTCGAAACCCACAATTGGTGGAGGATTTGGCAAAACGCTTCGGCAGCCAGTGCGTCACTGTGGCAGTGGACACAAAGTATACCCAAGACACCGGGTGGAAAGTTTACGCCCGTGCCGGCACTGTAGAAACAGAACACGCCACTATGGATTGGGCCCGGAAGGTAACAGATTTAGGGGCAGGCGAAATTCTGCTCACCAGCATGAACAACGACGGCACCAAAGCAGGCTTTGCGCTGGATATAACAGGCGCGGTAGCCAAAGCAGTAACTGTACCTGTAGTAGCCTCTGGAGGTGCAGGCAGCATGGAACATTTTGCAGATGTCTTTCATCAGGCACATGCTGATGCTGCTTTAGCTGCCAGCCTGTTCCACTTCCGCGAACTGGAAGTGCCAGACCTGAAAAGATACCTCAAGGAGCAGGGTGTGGATGTGCGTATCTAAAGATATTGAAGGAGTGAATGCATCTATGTTTCACTTTATAACTCTCTAAATTTCTAACTTTCAAACTTATTTACGTGGAATTAGACTTCGATAAAACAGGCGGACTTGTACCAGCCGTGATACAGGACGAACTGACGGGGCAGGTGCTCATGCTGGGCTATATGAACCAGGAGGCGCTGGACAAAACACGGCAGGAAGGCCTGGTTACCTTTTTTTCCCGCTCTAAAAACCGTCTCTGGACAAAAGGAGAGACATCGGGCAACACCCTGCAAGTAAAAAGCATTACCCGCGACTGCGATGCAGACTCGCTGTTGATAAAAGTAAAGCCCACAGGCCCCACCTGCCACACCGGCTCTACCAGTTGCTTCGGTGAGGAAGCCGCCTCTAACAGGGCAGCTGCTATCAGGTTTATTGCTGACCTGGAAGAGGTAATACAGCAGCGAAAATCTGAACCAATTGAAGGCTCCTATACGAACTTCCTTTTTGAGAAGGGTGTTAACAAAATTGCCCAGAAAGTAGGGGAGGAGGCTGTTGAAACGGTTATTGACGCCGTGGCTGGCAAACTCGATACGATGAAAGGCGAAGCAGCAGATTTATTGTACCACCTACTGGTGCTGCTTTCTGCTACAGGGCTGGAACTGAAAGACGTGGTGGAAGTGTTGCAGGAGCGGCACAAAAAATAGGAACTGTAGTATAAGCTTATGCAAAAGCCAGCGGCAGGTTTTTTTACACCTGCCGCTGGCTTTATTTTTTATGGTTGCACCAGTTTAAGGTTTTTGAATCCGCCTGAGACAGTGATATCGCAGGTGCGTACATCAGCTAAGCTGGCATTATACTTTGTAGGGTCAAATGCATCCTCCATGACAACAGTAAATTTGCCGCTGGCCAATTTATTCTTTGGATCGAATGAAATAATTTGTAATTCTCCGTCTATTGTATTGCCACCACTGAACAGGGCACTGCCGGACCCTGAGCCCATGTAATAGTAATAGGTGGTTTCGGCAGGACCAGAATCTGCGTCCGGCAGGGACTTCACTTTATATTTTCCCACATACCCATTTACCAGGTCTGCCTTGTTTATAATGAAAACAAGCGCTTCTTTTCCCTGCGGCCGTGCAGGCGCAAAGATTATTTCGAGCACATCGTTTTCAAGTGCCATTTGGACTTCTGCTGCACCCAAGGTATAGCTCTCCTCGTCATTTGCATCAGCATTGTGAAAGTCGAAAACTCTTTCCATTGTTGCCTCTGTTTCGGGTACAACAGAGGCTGTTTCTTCTTCATCACAGGCTGTAAAAAGGAAGCAGAAGAGAAACAGGATGGAGAGTGGGAATAGCTTTTTCATATGCTTTGAATTTTATCATCAGATGGAATTGCTTCTTCTATTTTCATGCCAGTATTTTATATAGCTAATACCTTTTTTATTTCATCCGTCACCTCGCCTCCTTTTTCTTCCTGTAGAAAATGACCGGCTTCTATCCGCACTACTTTTGCCTCAGGGAAAGCTGTTTTCCACTTGTCCAGGAAATGCAGGGGAAGCAGGGCATCTTTCTCTCCCCATAGTATTAGTTTAAGAATTTTTTTAAGCTTTTCCCGTTGCTCCCAGAGCGATTCAAAATAAGGGTTTGCCTCATGTAGAGCCATTGCAAATTGCCAGGTACCGAATCTTTCAGATGAATTGGAGAGCGGCTTCAGGTAATGTGTATGGATGTCTTTGGGAATGTTCTTTCGCTTGTGGTAACCTCTTGGGAGTAATAAGCGTGCGGAAAAGCCTAGCTGTAGGTACAAGAACCTGCCGATGCCCCCGCTCATGAACTTACTGATTTTGCTTATTTGCTTTTCCTCTTCCAGGCTCCACATCCACGAGTTCAGCACCACCAGGTTCTTCACATTCTCAGGGTGGCGCAGGGCATAAAGCAAACCAATCGGGCCACCAAAGTCGTGCACAACCAGCGTAATGTTCCGGAGCCGGAGGTGCGCTATCAAGCTCTCCAGGTTCTCGGCATGAGCGGCGGGAGTATAGGCAAAGTCATGAGGTTTTTCAGAAAGGCCAAAACCCAAATGGTCTGGGGCGATACAGCGAAAATTACGGCTGAGGCCTTTTATTTGCTGACGCCACACAAAAGACCAGGTGGGCGTACCATGTACAAAAAGAATAACCTCGCCACTTCCTTCGTCTACATAGTGCATTTGTCCTGCCTCTAGCTGCAGCGTGTTGTGCTGAAAGGGATAGAGTATCTTGTCGAGCCATCTTGGGAATTGCATAGTCTTTTCTTTAGAGGTTGGAGTATCTTTGAATTAGAAGATTTGCCACTTCATCAATAGGGTAGTTTTCGTTAAGAAGATAGTGCGCTGCCATGCCATCAATAGCGGCAAACAGCAGCTTCGCTTCTAATTCCGGCGACTGCACTCCAGCCTCTTCAAGGTTCTTTTTTAGCTGTTCCTCTATAAAAGATACCTGTTCCTTTACTTCCAGCGCCATCTGCTCCATCACATTGCCCTGAAAACGCAGGCTATGCAACAGGCGCCAGAAGTTTCTCTTATATTTTAGTAGCTGCACCGTCTGCAGAATATGCTGCTTCAAAGAGGAAGTACCGACAGGTTTGTCATGTATAGCAAAAGAATTGATAATATCGCTGTTGCCCTGTCGGAAAACCTCGTGTAACAGTTCTTCCTTACTGCTGAAGTAGTTGTACATCAGGCCCAATGATACCCTGGCCTCCGCTGCAATCGTACGGATAGAAGTAGCGTCATAGCCTTTTTCAGAAAAAAGCATCAGGGCTGTGTCTACCAGTTGCTTTTTGCTTTTTTCCCGCTTCTCATCTGCTTTGCCCATACAATGAATGAACGTTTGTTCAATAAATATAAGAAGCTACCGGCTGATTTCAAAATAATTATGTTTTGAAATCAGCCTGTATCCTACAATGAAAGAAGAAATGCAGAAATAGCGGCTTATAGAAAATGCAGCAAAAAACGGAAAGGCTTCTTGGGAGGCTTTAGATGTTCGTGGTTTTGATTAGCAGTTTGCGGTATTTGGTGAAAATACTCGATTTGGACACAAACCCGATGTACGTCTCGTTCAGAAGCACAGGCAGGTTCCAGGCGCCTGACTCATCAAATTTCTGCATCACCTCCGCCATACTAGCATCGTACTGCACCACGGCTGGAGGTTTTATCATGAGCTCCTTCACCTGTACTACATTATACTTTTCTGTCTTAAACATGATTTCCCGCACATTCTCCAACAGAATAACGCCTGCTAATTGCTGCTCCGCATTGACCACCGGGAACAGGTTGCGGCGCGAATCAGCGATTACACGCACCAACTCGCCCAGGGTGGAATCCGGTGAAACAGGCTGAAAGTCTGTTTCTATCAAGTGGCGTATTTTCATGATATGCAGGATCGTGCGGTCTTTGTTGTGCGTTAGTAGCTGTCCTTTTTGCGCCAGCTTTTTTGTGTCCAGTGAGTAGGGCTCGAAGTATTTAACCATAGCGAATGAAGTTGCCGCCACAATCATAAGCGGTATCATCAGGGTGTATCCACCGGTTATCTCGGCTATAAGAAAGACAGCAGTCAGGGGTGCATGCATCACCCCGCTCAGTATACCTGCCATGCCCACCATCGAAAAGCTGCTGACAGGAAGGGTGCTGATGTGGAGCATGTTGACAAGACGAGAAAAGAAAAAGCCTGTACAGGCCCCTACAAACATAGAGGGAGCAAAATTTCCGCCGTTACCGCCAGAGGCAATGGTGATGGTGGTCGCAAACGCTTTTATCAGTGCGAGTGCCCCTACAAAGGCAAGTACCAGCCACTCGTTGGTATCTGAGAAAGGCAGCCAGCTGTCCTGAAACAACATTTCCGCATTGTTTCCTTCAAGCAACGTGATACTTCCGTAGCCTTCCCCGAACAGGGGCGGGAAAAGCATAATGAGCAGCCCCAGCAACATACCACCTACAAGCGCACGGGTGTACGCTTTTCCCGGATACGACTCAAAAACCTCCTCTACCCGAAGCGCCATACGGGTGTAGTAAACCGACATCATTCCGGCCAAAACACCCAGCAGCACATAGAATGGTACATGGTAAGCGGCAAAGAATTCACTCTGCCCGATGTTGAAGAGTATCTCTTCCTGGAGGATGATCTTAGAGCAAAGTGCCCCTACCACTGCTGCCATTATGAGCGGAATAAAGGCCGCGATGCTGATATCAGTTAAAAGCACTTCTATGGCAAAGAGAACTCCCGCGATGGGTGCATTGAAAACAGCCGCTATGCCAGCCGCCGCACCACTTGCCAGCAGTAAGGTGCGGTCGCGGTAATTCAGGTGATATTCCCTGCCGTAATTAGAACCAATGGCTGAGCCGGTAACCACAATAGGGGACTCAAGGCCTGCCGAGCCTCCAAAACCAGCAGTGATTCCGCTCGTCAGCACATGCGAAAACATTTTGTGCCGCTCCATCATACTGGACTTCTGGGAAATAATGAACAATACACTGGCCGTTCCGCGCCCGATGGTGCCGTTAAAAAGCGTGCGCACCAGCAGCACAGTGAGCAGGATGCCTATTAGCGGGAATATAACAAGCCAGTACGGCTGGTCCAGCAGGCGATTGCCGTAAGCCAGCAGCACATGTACATAATGCACGAGTGTTTTGAGTGCAACGGCAGCTAGGCCAGCTGTGAAACCAACCAGCACACTTGAAATAAGCATGAACTCGCGATCAGAGGCGTGGCGCCGTAACCAAAGGAGCGGAATCTTAGATTTCTTGTAAAAAGGCATTGCTTGTAGCCACCCTATGGAAGCTTTTAAGTAGAAGGTAAAAGTAGGAAGAACTGAAGCGAACCTCAACCACAACGGTATATGTTATGCGGCAGCCTGCAAAAAAAAATCAGGACTAAACTCAACTTACTGGCTCAGAATGCTGTTAATTTCAAGGAGTATCTCTATCTATACATGAGGTAATGTCTTGATATGGCAGCACAGTTACAGCACGAATATGATTTCCTCACGCTTAGGGATGAGCAGGGCCCTTTTCATATAGTTGGGGATGTGCACGGCTGTTTTGAGGAATTGCTGGAGCTGTTGCAGCGACTGAACTACCGCATTGCGTTTAACGAACAGGATCAGCGGTACGAGGTACAGCCGCCCGATCATTTCAAAGCGCTATTTGTAGGGGATTTGGTTGACAGGGGGCCAAACTCACCGGAGGTGCTTCGGCTGGTGATGGACATGGTAGCAGCAGGGCAAGCTTACTGTGTGAGCGGCAACCATGACAATAAACTGTACCGTAAACTGTTGGGCCACCAGGTGCAGGTGCGTCATGGGCTGGAGCTGACAGTAGCGCAGATGGAAAAGTACCCCCCGGCATTCCATGAGCGCGTCAAAAGCTTCTTAGGAAGTCTCCCGCATCATATTATACTGGACCAGGGGCGGCTGGTGCTGGCTCATGCCGGGTTGGAGGAAAACCTGCACGGCCGAAACAATAAAAAGGTTCAGGCTATGTGCCTGTATGGTCCTACCACGGGAGCCCAGGATGAAAAGGGACTGCCCGTACGCTTAGACTGGGCTGCTGCTTATTGTGGCAAAGCCATTGTGGTATATGGTCATACTCCGGTTTTCAAGCCATTCTGGAGAAACAACACGATTAACATAGATACCGGCTGTGTTTTCGGGGGAAGCCTCACGGCTTTAACTTATCCGCATCATGAACTCACGGTTATAAATGCCTTCCGAAAGTATGCTGATCCTACCAGGCCATTCATTCACCACCACCCTCACGCGCAGCAGCCTTCTTCTTCGCCCTCTTCTTAAACACCTGCTCCTCATATTTGTCGTAATTTACCACTTCCTCAAGGTGTTCCCGGTGCAGGTATTTTCTGAAATCTCTCAGATTTGTTCTGTCCCAGAAAGGTATCTTGTTCTGCACAGCCGTTCTGCCAATTACGTGCGCAGCCACCGGAGCAGTTATAAAAGTGAACATGATTATGGAAAACACTTTCAGCAGCATGCTTGGCTGGTTGAAGTAGATGCCAAGCCCAAGTAGTATCAGCCCCAGGCCAAGGGTGCTTCCTTTCGTAATGGCGGACATTCGGATGTAAAAATCAGGTAAACGCAGCAGCCCTATGGTGGCCACCAGCATAAAGAAAACGCCAGACAGGATAAACACACAGCTGATGATTTCCCTTATCAGGTCATAGTCTATGGTCTCAAACATTTTTATTTGGTGGTTTTCATGAGATAATAGGCAAAGGAAATAGACCCTAAAAATCCAAAAAGCGATAAAATGATGGCGACGTCTATAAAATCCTCGTTGCCCGTGTACTCTGTATAGATAGCAATGATGCCAATGACATTAGCCACTATCAGATCGAAGGCTGTAATCCGATCTGGTAGTGTAGGGCCGATAGCAAACCGTACGGCTGTCAGCAGCAGGCACAGGCTAAGCACCACTATTGCTATCATTAAAGTTGCCTGAAAAATGCTCATGTTGTCAATTCGATTAATCTTCTTTCAAAACCGTCTTTTATTTGCTGCTTCAGCTTCTCTGTGTCATTGTTTTTTATGTACAGGGCGTGCACATACAGGATCTTCCGATTTTTACTGACGTCAATACTCAATGTTCCGGGGGTAAGCGTAATCATGTTCGCCAGGAGCATAATTTCGAAGTTCGTTCTCACGCGCAGCGGTATTGCTATAACTGCTGGGTTCATGTAGTAATGGGGCGTCAAAATATCGAAGGCTATTTTTACATTAGCTATGAGGAGCTCTTTCATAAAAAAGAGACCAAAATTGATTCCCTTGGGCAGCTTCCGGAAATAGTCGCGATTATAAAACCAAGAGCTCAGCCAGAGCAAAATAAAAACAACAACAAAGGCAAGGAAAGCTGTTGCAGCACTATAGGGGAGAAGGCGAAGCAGGCCCTGCCGCAGAAGTATAAATACTGCAACCAAGGTGAATATAAAATGATAAAAGAACAGCTTCATAGTCTACCTTTTGTACCAATGGGTTTTAAAGATTACCAAGATATTTTACTTAAAACGCCTTTGTTGCTTTATTACCTCTATCCCACTTTTCCAATTTTGGCTACTCTGACCAGCGATGTTACAAACTCAGCAGCGTAAGAAAAAACAAGTATAAGCTGCATACTATACTCATCGTGTAGCACTACATTATCATAAGCCTTCTTTCTGATTTAGTACGGCATCTATATAAGTATTGGTGTAAAATAATTGGTTAGCGGCCTCTTGGGCAAGCTGAATGACTGGTTGCGCGAATAGACTGATAAATAATATAAAAAACATGAGCAACACCACGGGCACGTACATAAACCGAATGTGCTTCTGGTTTACTATTTTAGAAAGAGTTTTAAGTTTAGCTTTCTCAGGTTTTGACTTCCAGAATACCTCATTCCAAATCTTGGTCATCGAAAAAAGCGTTATCATGCTTACACCCAGCGACGTGGCCACTAAGTCATAACTGCCTGCTTCAAAACCTCCCTTCGCCAGCATGAATTTTCCCCAGAAGCCTGAGAGTGGCGGCAGGCCGGCCAAAGCGAGTGCCGACAGCAGAAACAGGAGCGCCAGGAACGGTTGCCTGAGGTAAAGCCCTCCCAGTTTTTTCAGGGAGAAGGTATGGTGCTGGTGTGCCACCACACCGCTAACCAGGAAAAGATTTGTTTTGACCAGTATGTTATGAAGTATAAAATAGATGCTTCCGGCTATAGCCAGGGGAGTATAAATTGCAAGGCCCATGAGCATATACCCAATCTGGCTGATGATGTGGAACGAAAGTATTTTCCGGAAGTCTTTTTGCGCGGCGGCACCTATTACTCCTATGACCATGGTTAAGCCCGACATGGCCAGCAACAGGGGCATCATAAAATCTGCTGTGGGTACAAATACCAATGTGAAGAGCCGGATAAAGGTGTAAATGCCAACTTTAGATATTAGTCCAGCTATAAAGGATGATATGGCTATCGGTGGCGCATGATAAGAGGCCGGCAGCCAGAAAAATAGCGGAAAAAGGGCAGACTTTATTCCAAAGCCTGTCAGGAAAAAGATACTGCAAAGGCTCAGCAGTGGCAGATTAGGGTGGTCGGGCCGGCGAACAATCAAAGCCAGTTCAGCCAGGTTAAGGGAGCCATACAGCGCATAAACCACACCCACCCCGGTAAGCAGTATGCCAGAGGCAAAAAAGTTAATGGTCACATACTTCAGCGTCCCTTCCAGTTGTGCTCTCGTGCCACCCAGCGCCAAAAGTGCGAAACAGCAAATCAGCAGCACTTCGAACCATACATACAAGTTAAAAATATCTCCGGTCAGGCACACTCCGCTCACGCCCATCTGCAAAAAAAGCAGCATCGGATAGTACCCGTATTTTTTGCGGGTGTTATCCAGGCCATACAGGGAGAAGAGGAAAACTGCAATGCCAACTATAGCGGCACTGAGGATAACGAGGGCGCTGAAAAGGTCTGCGACAAACGTGATTCCGAATGGGGCAGGCCAGCTCCCGATTTGAGTTGTCAGGATGATGCCCTCCGACACTTCATATAAGAGCAGGCAGGCCGAAGCAAACCAACAAACCTGTGCGATTCCTGCCACTACTGCCTGCGTCCTGACCTGCCTCCAGAAGAGTAGGCACAAGATTGCTCCGTAGAGTGGCATGAGCAACGGAAATAACAAGAGCATACTTTGATCCATTTTGGGGTAGTATTTACCTGCTGTCGGAATAAAAAAGCTTATAAAACTAGTGATGCGAAGGGTTCAGGTTTTATCTGTTTTGTTCAAATCATCGAGGTTATTGGATTTGAATGTCTGATACACCCGTCGGATAAGCACAATGGCAAACGCCTGCAATCCAAATCCTATAACTATCGCTGTTAGAAGGAGGGCCTGTGGTACCGGATCCGGAAAAGGTGCCACAGCTGTTTCCTGGTTTTCAGGGATGATGGCAACTCCTCCGCTTTTTATACCGCCTACCACAAACAAAAACACATTGGTTGCTAAGCCGAAGAGGATTAGCCCTAGTATCAGCTTGAACAGGTGGCGGTGTAGGATGAAGTACAGGCTCACCGAGAACAAAGTGCCAATCAGAAATGGTAACAGTAGCTCCATCGTTTATTCCTTTGACATTGTGAAAATCATTTTCAGCACCATTCCCATGACCAGCAGGTACACACCCGCATCAAACAGCAAGGGCGTGCCCAGAGAACCTATTACCGGAAGTTGCATGTCCATCCATAGTCCTTTCATAAAAGAATAGCCGGATACTAACCCTATCATGCCACTGCTTACGGCCATGAGCAGCCCGACACCAATCAGATATACCGGGCTCACACGCACAAAAATATAGTTCCAGTGAAGTTCTTTATCTCCTTTGCGGCGGCCCCTCAGGTTCGCATTCATGATTTGCAGGAAATAGCGGGTGCGGCTTTTTCCTTCCTGGCGAGGATAGTGGTATAGTGTCAGGCTGAAGAAGACCTTGGCAGTGGCATTTGCTCCGTGGGCCAGCACATGAAATACAAAGGCAATGGAGCCGATAAGCCCTCCGATGAAGCCGCCTCCAGGATGGTTGTGCCCTCTGAAAAGAATGTAAACAGAGAAAATAAGAAACACGGGTGTAAGCAGGCGAATGGCTGTGGAAAGTATGATGGTCCTCATGGTTTGTCTCCTTTCTCCGGGTTCAGGCGCAGCAGCGCAAAAATACCTAGCGCCGCCACAGCCAGTACTATAATTTCACCCAGTGTATCAATGCCCCTGAAATCCACCAGGATAACATTCACTATGTTTTTCCCGTGCGCCTCCAGGTAACTTGCTTTCCCGTAAAATGCTTTTAATTCTGACTCCACCGCATTCTGCTGCACTAACAGCACGATATAGGTCATCACAGCACCAAATAATACGGAAATGGAAATATATTTATATTTCTCCAACTGATGCGACAGGTACCAGAAAGCGGGCAGCTTATGGAGCAGGAGCACAAATATAACGACCGTGAGCGTCTCAATCAGGAGCTGCGTAGCGGCAACATCCGGGGCGCCATACAGGATGTAGAAAAGCGCTGCCGAATAACCTACCAGGCCCATCACCACAATTGATGTGAGGCGGGAACGGGTCGCCAATATGTAGAGCAGTGCCGCAATAACCAGCACAAACAGCACCAACTCATATATCCTGATGTCGTCTAAAATAGATGCCCGCAGGCGGAGATTTACAATCAAGCCGTCCCTCCACAAAGCAAACAGTAGCATGCCGCAAAAGAAGAGCACGATGTAAATGATATACATGCGCAGGTAGCCATTTTGCACCGTATTTATAAATTTCTTAGCACCTTTCAGAAAGCCCTTAAAACCTTTATGATATAGGTTATCTGGGCCGTATCGGTATATGCCCTTCATTGTATGCGCCGACCTGTGCAGCGCCGGCAGGCTGCGGTATAGCAGGTAGCCCAGTAAAAGCGTCAGCAGGCTGAGGCCCAGCACAGGCGTAAACCCGTGCCAGAGCGCAAGTTCAACTTCTATGTCTTTGCCGGGCATGATGCTGGAGGCAGCACGTTCTAAAACAGGGGCAGGCAGAATATTGGCTACAACGCCGAAAGCCAAACCAAGGATTCCTAATACCAGGGGCGGGAGGTATAGGTATGGTGTGGGATGGTGTTGTAGGGGAGTAGGATTACCAGTTTTATACCAGAATAAGCGGTAACTCATCAGCACAGCGACCGCCACAAACACAACCCCAGCCAGCATGTTAATGCCGAGCAGGAGCCAGTTATATGCCGGATTTTCCAGGGATGCCTCATACAGCAGCTCTTTTCCTATAAACCCGAAAAACAAGATAATCCCGGCCATGGAAAAGGCGGCCAATGTGGCGGCTATACCAGTATACCTCATACTGTTGCCTAACCCTTGTAGTGCATATATCTGGCGGGTGCCTGCACTGTGGTCCACAGCACCGGCCACTAAAAACAAAGCACCCTTGTACATAGCATGTGCCAGCAGAAACGCCAGCATTGCCTCTACTGCTAACGCGTTGCCTATACCCAGCATCATCACCATCAGCCCAAGCGCACTGATAGTGGTATAGGCCAGTATCGCTTTCAGATCCGTGTGCTGCAGTGCCAGCAGTGCCCCCAGCACAGCAGTGACACCGCCTACTGCTGTTAAGGAAATCAACCAAACTTCTGTGCCACCTAGCACAGGAGTTAGCCGGGCCAGTAAATAAACTCCTGCTTTCACCATCGTGGCAGAGTGCAGATAAGCGCTCACCGGAGTCGGGGCAGCCATGGCGTTGGGTAGCCAGAAATGAAAAGGGAACTGTGCTGATTTAGTGAAACATCCCAGCAGGATAAGCAGCAGCGCTGGCAGGTATAGGATATGTGAGGTTACATTTATTTTACCATTGATTATAGCGCTAAAGGTGCTTTCGCCTGTCGCCAGGTTTAACAAGATCAAGCCCCCGAATAAGGCAATCCCACCGGCACCGGTCACTATTAAAGCTTGCCAAGCAGAAGTGCGTGATTCTTTCTGGTCCTGGTTAAAACCAATAAGCAAATAAGAACTGATGCTGGTCATTTCCCAGAAAAGGAACAGGCAAAAGAAATTGTCAGCTGTCACCACCCCCAGCATAGCCGTCATAAAAAGGGTGAGGTATAGGTAAAAGCGTCCCAGCAACGGGTGTTTCTCCAGGTAGCCGTAAGCATAGAGCATTATCAGGATTCCGAAGAAAGATATCAGCAACGCAAAGAGCAGACTCAGCCCATCCAGGTGAAACGTTAAATTAATACCCAGATCAGGCACCCAGTTAATTGATTCGTAAATGCTGCTACCTCCCAATACCTGAGGCACCTGCACACAAAAAAATACAAAGATGCACAAGGGCAGCAGCGCCATTGCAAAGACGACATACCTGCCCAGCCAGCGATGCAATAGCGGCGCTGAAAAAGCAACTAGCAACCCTGAAAGCAGGAGATACAGCATCAAAAAATTACTTAATGTATATCTTTTTGGATTTAACCGTATGTTAATTTACTTACCCGCCTACGCTTTTTAAGTTACAGACTTCTTGAAATTGCGCGGTGTAAATATACTATCTAAAGCAAAAAATCTTTCTTAACATGAATACACTGAAACGATTGCTGATTGGCCTAGATCTGACCACAATGGATGATACCCTTATTCATTATGCTGCCTTTTTGTGTGCCGAATTACAAATAGAACAGGTTTGTTTTATTCATGTAGAAAAAAGCCTGGAGGTACCTGCAGAGCTACGGCAAAATCTACAGAGAGAAGCAGTCTCAGCAGAGGAGGGGCTTCGGCAGATGATTGCATCCAAATTAGCTCCCGCCTTTGGCCAACTGACGATGGTGGAAACAGAGATATTGGTGGAGGAGGGGACTCCCCTGAAAGAGTTGCTGCACTGGGCAAAGATTAAAGATATTGACCTGATGCTGGTGGGCCGCAAACTGCGCCTGCGCGGTAGCGGTGTGCTGGCACAGAAAATTCTCCGCTCAGGCAGGTTGAGTGTGTTGTTTGTGCCGGAAATGTACGAGCCTCGTTTGCGCCGCATCGTCGTCAGTGTCGATTTCTCTAAATATAGTGAGATGGCAATGGATCGTGTTCTACATTCTGCGCTCTCAAAGCCTGAGGTGCAGGTGGTTTGCCTGCACGTATACGAGGTTCCTACGGGCTACATCACCCTGGGCATCAGTTATGAGGACTTTGATAAGCGCATGCAGGAATTTGCCAGAGAGAAATACCAGCATATGATGGAGCGGTTTCCTGAACTACAGAACAGGGCACAACTTGTGCTGGTACGGCAGGGGGAACATGATGACATTGGCGAACTGGTGGTGATAGAAGCAAAACGTGCCCGTGCCGATATGCTGGTGATAGGTGCCAAAGGAATGTCGGCGGCGGCGCTGTTTGTGATAGGCAGTGTGACGGAGAAAATACTGCGCCATGATATGGATGTTCCGTTACTTGTGTTTAAGAATAAAGATGAGGAAATTGGTTTTCTGGATGCTTTGATAGACCGGTAGCGAGGTTATACCCGTACTTCATTTTTTAGTTGGCAGTACAATGTATTGTCAGCTTATGGAAGGTGCGTCACAGAATGTAGTGAGTCAAATTCCCATAACAGAAATTCACACTTACTTTTAGTGTATGTTTTATTTGTAAAAGCTGGGATTTGATGCCTCTCTGTTACCACTAAACTTATATTATTTTAGTCTCAACGTATTTTGGGGAGGCTATGCGTAGTAGTAAATAGGCTATGACTCCGGCTACGAAGGAGGCGCAGAGAATGGCAAACTTGGCCTGCGCTAGGAAAGGAGTGTTCACAAAAGCAAGGTTGGCAATGAAAATGGACATGGTAAAGCCGATACCTCCTAGAAGCCCTGCGCCTATAACCTGCAGCCAGGAAAATGTTGCCGGCTTGGATACAAGCCCTGTCACAGAGGCCAGCCAGGTAAACAACATGATGCCAACTGGCTTTCCCAGTACCAGCCCAAGAACGATGCCCCATGATATAGGATTAGAAAAACCACTCGTCAGGTTGGCATCTATGAAAATACCCGCATTGGCCAGGGCAAAGATGGGCATGATGGCATAAGCCACCCACGGGTGCAGCGAGTGCTCCAGCCGGTGCAGGGGAGACAAGGCCTCTTCGCAATTATCCTCGATGGTGTAAACAGCTGCCTGGTATTGTTCTTCTTCCATTTCCTCTACTTCCCGATCCTGGTTTTCCTGCGGCGAGTAAACGGTATGGAGTTCTGCCATAATGTTGTTCGTTGACTTGACAAACTCTGTCTCCGTTATTTTTGATCTGGCCGGAATTGTAATGGCTAACAGGATACCAGCAATAGTAGCGTGCACGCCAGATTTAAGAAACAACACCCACATCACAATACCTAAAAGGGTATACAGCCAGATGTAACGTACCCTCAGTGCACTTAAAACCAACAAAATACCGAATACTAACATGGCTCCAAACAGGAAAACAAAGTTAACCTCTGCTGTATAGAAAAGTGCTATCACCAGTACAGCCCCTATATCATCCACAATAGCAAAGGCCACAAGGAAGAGCTTCAGCGAGAGCGGCACCCTGTTCCCTAAAAGCGTCAGAATGCCCAGTGCGAAGGCTATATCAGTGGCCATTGGGATTCCCCATCCGGAAACTCCGGCAGTATTGTTGTTCAGAAAGAAATAGATCAGCGCAGGAACGAGCATGCCACCTAAAGCCGCAACTACCGGGAATGCGGCACTCTTCAGTGAAGCCAGTTCCCCCATCAGCATCTCCCTTTTTATTTCCAGGCCAACCACAAAAAAGAAGATGGCCATCAAGCCATCGTTGATCCATAGTATGGCCGCTTTTGTTAAACCGAATTCCCCAAAAGCAATGGTGAGCGGTGTATTCCAGGTGTCAGTATAAGTAGCTGCCCAGGGTGAGTTTGCCCAGGCAAGGGCAAGAAGCGTCACAAACATTAAAAGTATACCACTAAAAGATTCTGCCTGAATAAACTGTTGCAATGGAAAGATAATACGACGAATGAGCTTGGTCTTTGCTGACATATTTACTTCTGTGACGTTTTAAAGTAGTTTCCTGTTAGTGGAAAAGACGTGACACCGCTGTAAAGGTTATTTTAAAGGGGAGAAAATAGAACCTGTGTCTTAACAGTGATAGTAGATTATTCCAGTATTTGTGAGCAGGAGGTTAAGGAAGGGAATTGAAATTAGCAGCCAAACGATTGTTCTGGATGATTAGAAAAACTGGTGACTCTTAATAAAAATTCTTCTTAAAGCTAAGACATAAACAGACCCGAAACTTTCCGGGGCTGTTTATGTCTTAGCTTTCAAGCAATGACTTCTTTGCTGACATAGCGGGAGTTTAGCAGGCTTAGTGCCCCCATGTACCGGAGTTTAAAGCGCAGGGTGTCACCTACCTTATAACCGCTTTGGTTTTCACCCAGCTCTACCACCAGCATATCAGAACTGGCTCCGATTACGGAGAGCTTTTCTTTTTCGTGCCCATCTTCAGGAATGAGGAACTTCGGGTTGATGTCCAGCAACCCCACATCCAGAATAGCCCGGTGTGACGTTTTACCGTACAGGCTTTCATCAAGTTCATAGCTTTCCCCGCTAGGGTTTTCTGCCAGCATACCACTTGGCACCATCGGCTTTACCGTCAATTCGATTATCTCTGTCTCAAGCTCTAACACATCGTTGTGCATACCATCAAAAGTCTCCCCGGTAAACAGGTTCAAACCAAAGAACAACGCTTCGCCTATCCGAAAGTGATTGATGCCCTGCGGCAGCTGGTGGTTAAAGAGCAAGGGAATAGTGACGGATGTGCCACCGGATACCCAAGGAATCACTTTGTTGAATTTTGCATCGATGATCTGCTTGTAAAGGCTGAGTTGGATGAGCTTGTCCCGCGTGGGCATCACACCATGCAGACAGTTGAAATTAGCCCCTAAACCAACAACTGAAATGCCAGGCAACTCAAACACTTTCTCATAAAAGCTCACCACGTCATCGCCCATCACGCCCTCCCGAAGGTCACCCATTTCAATCATAATGATAATTTTATGCACTTTGCCCTGCCGCAAGGCCTCCTCCGACACCATTCTGATAGTATCCAGCTCTGTTTCAAAGGAAACATCAGCATACTTCACAATTTCAGGGATGCTCTTTTTGGGGGAGGGTTTTATGTAGACGGTCTGTACATCGGGTGCCACCTTTTTAATGGCTTTGATGTTGGTGACGCGGGAGTCGTGGATTTCGCGAACCCCAAGTGCCAGCACTTCTTTCAGAAAGGCTTCTTCACCACAGAGTAATTTAGTCACAATGCCCCAATCGATGTTGTGCTCTTTGAAAACCTTGTCGAGGTACTTGTAATTATGCTTTAGTTTATCGCGGTACAGCTTTAGAACTGCCATGGTTATCTTAGTAATCTATACTCTAAATATTTATTTGTAAAGCCCATTTTCTCATACAGGTGCCGGGCTGGGTTTTGAGGCTCCACGTGCAGGGCAATGCTACCGGTAGTATTTTCTGCAGCCATTTGCACCAATCTCTTCCCTACGCCTTTTCCACGCTGGCTGCTGTGAACGGCAATGTAAACCAATATATTTTCAGGTATAAACCCGCTCATTCCGGTATTATTAAGTATAAGCACACCCACTACTGTATCTCCTTCACGCGCTACCATAACAGACCCTCCTTTGCCTTCCGCTTCCGATAAGGCATAGCTCAGGCAGCTGGCAATATCTTTCCGTTCGTCTCCATACTCATCAAGCTGGTGGAACAGGAAGTCTATTACCTCATCCTTGTCCAGCCCTTGCTGATTGGTTGGAGTGTATATGTTGTATCGTACCTTGTGGTTTTCTGCCATGTTTCGATTATGTTTTTATCAGGATATAAAAGTCAGAGTGGTAAAATATTTGAGAAGCTGGCAGCAAACCGGGTGCGGGGCCAGGTGGTAAAGGTAGCAGCAACGCCAGGTGCAGCCATGTTAGTTGTACGGTGCATTACCTTGATTGTGTACGTTTCTCACCCCCTGTCAATCGAATGCACTCAGACTAACCCAGTTACTTAAATAATTCTTTAAAGAGGGGGCACCATGTTCCTGAGATTAACAGATACAGACCCGTAACCTGCTGCAATGCTGCACGACTTCTGCAAAGCGGCACGCATTGCAATGCCATTATTGTATATTTGCCACCCGAGGCACATGAAAAAACGCGAAACATCTCCTAAGTCAACGCTGAAAAAGTTTGTGAGCAGCATACGCTCTGCCGGGGAGCAAGCCACCGCATTTATCTATACACTGAAGTGGCTCGTGATCTGTTTGCTGGTAGGCGGGTTGGCCGGTTCAGCCTCTGCTTTTTTTCTGGTGGCGCTGGACTGGGTTACAAATTACCGGGAGGCCCACCCTTGGATTATCTGGCTGTTGCCATTGGGTGGTTTGGCTGTTGGCCTGCTATACCATTATTATGCAGGCAGGGCGGCGCAAGGAAACAACCTGTTGCTGGAGGAAATACACAGGCCCCGGGAGGTAGTTCCTTTCCGGATGGCGCCGCTGGTGCTCCTGGGCACGCTAGTTACTCACTTGTTTGGTGGCTCTGCAGGCCGGGAGGGTACAGCCGTGCAAATGGGCGGCGCCATTGCCGATCAATTCACTTATTTGTTCCGCCTACGCCCCCGAGACCGCAAAATTCTGCTGATTACCGGAATTAGTGCGGGCTTTGCCTCCTTATTTGGAACACCTCTGGCCGGTGCTATCTTTGGACTGGAGGTTTTTGTATTGGGCCGGCTGCGTTACGAAGCGCTCCTCCCCAGCTTTCTTGCCGCCGTTATTGCAGATTATGTCTGCGTAGCCTGGGGTGTGGGGCATATACACTATGCTATTCCATTTGTGCCCGAAACAAATGCCTCTGGAATTGCTTCTGCCTTAGGAGCAGGGGCAATTTTCGGACTGGCCGGTATGGCCTTTGCCAAATCCACTTCCTTCTTCTCCTATCATTTTAAGCAGCGTGTTGCGTATGCTCCTTACCGGCCACTGTTGGGCGGCGCTGTCATTGCGCTGGTGGTATGGAGTATGGGCACAACCAAATACATTGGTTTGGGCATTCCCACTATTCTCCAATCCTTTGAAACGGCCATGCCCTGGTACGACCCGATTGTAAAAATCATCATCACCGCTTTCACACTCGGTGCAGGGTTTAAAGGGGGTGAGGTTACGCCGCTTTTCTTCACCGGGGCCACACTGGGTAATGCCTTGTCCGGAGTGTTACCGCTCCCGATGGCCCTTCTGGCGGGTATGGGCTTTGTAGCCGTGTTTTCTGGTGCCACCAACACCCCACTTACCTGCACAGTAATGGCCATAGAATTGTTTGGTGCGGAGAGCAGCGTGTTTATGGCACTGGCCTGCGTTACGGCCTATCTCTTCTCTGGCCACTCCGGCATCTATGGCTCGCAGGTAATCGGAACACCCAAGCACCTATTCTTTGGCCGCGAAAAGGGGCAACGTTTAACTGCTGTATCTGACTTCAGAAAGAACAAAAACAGAGGAGTTAAAGAGTAAGTTTCCCCTTTTCGGAAGCTCATAACACAACATGTTCCTGCTCTTTATCAGATTAATTTGGTATTCCTGAAACAAATTAGCTCTATTCAGACTTGTTTCGTATATTACTATAATGAACTGATATTGTACAACCTACAGAGTTTCAGGTTATGGCACGAGTTGGATTCCTGATGCTGATTTGCTTTACCTTTTGTCTGCTGCTAACCCCGGCTACGGCACAAGAGGGGCTGAGTATGGAAAGTGACACTGTGTTTTTCACTTCCAAGCGCAAAAAGATTAATATACCCTTCGACCTCGTCCACAATCTCATTATCATTCCTGTTCAGATAAACGGTTCACAGCCACTTAACTTTATACTGGACACTGGTGTAAAAAACACGCTCATCACCCACCTGTACCACAACGATTCCCTCGACCTAAAAGACGTAAACAAAATTACCTTAAGCGGCCTTGGAGAGGGGCACTCTATTGAAGCCTATGAATCTTATGGCAACGAAATGTTCATGAGGGGTATCAAAGGCATTAATCACCAGGTGTATGTGCTGCTGGAGGATGTTTTTGATCTGTCCAGTTATATGGGCATGCCTGTCCATGGCATTATCGGGTATGATATTTTCAAAAACTTTATAGTGAAAGTAAACTATAGCAACAAAATGCTGACACTATACCGGCCCGACACAAAACTGAAGAAAAAGCGAAAAGCAGAGGAATATCCCCTTCACATAGAAGGAACAAAAGCCTATGTGTACGGCAATGTGAGGCAGCACAACGGAGACACAATCAGGGTAAAGCTGGTGGTAGACACAGGGGCCAGCCACAGCCTTTCACTTTACCTGCCTTCTGATGAGCGCCTGACACTTCCTCCAAAAGTGATGAAAGCGTATTTAGGCAGGGGCCTGAGTGGCGACCTGCACGGAAACATCGGCAGAGTGGATGCATTTGCATTGGGCAAGTATGAACTGGAGGATATACCTGCTTCTTATCCGGATGAGGAGTCGATAAAATTAGCCATCAACATTGGGGGCCGGAACGGGAATCTGGGCTCTGACGTGCTTTCACGCTTCACCGTGATTTTTGATTACCCGAACAGCAAGCTCACGCTTATTCCAAACCACCGGTTCAAAGAACCTTTTAATTACAACATGGCCGGCTTTGAAGTGATTACACCTTTGCCTGGTACCAACTACTATGTAATTTCCAATGTCATCGACGGTTCTCCAGCCGAGTTGCTCGGGCTCGAACCCGGTGACCAGCTCCTTGACATCAACGGGAAGAAATGTGCTGAGCTATTGTTACCGGAGGTGATGAATATTCTAAAAAGCAGACCAGGACGTACCCTGCGCCTGCGTCTTAAGAGGCAATCAGAAATATTAAATGTAGACCTGGTGCTGCAAAGCCGCATCTAAACCTACCTTTTTAATTGGCACCTGCGGCCTGTGTGTCCAGGTAAATCTGGAGAGCAAGTAACACAATGGCAAACACAATCAGAAAAATAGCGGTATAGTACCTCGCCTTTGGAACTTGCTTCACATAAGTGTTTCCCTTCTCGTCTTTCGTTGAAAAGCGCAGATCCGAAAGAATGAGGCCATTGCCAAAGCTCAACCAGATAGCTGCCGTCAATGCCTCCCGCGTCAGGAACAAAGAAACCATACCAATAGCAGAAAACAAGATACCGATGATAACAACAATGGATATTTTTCCCATGTACTGTAAGCGAACAGAAGGCTGCAGGAGCCTGTAGAATTAAAACGCAAGTTAGCTCATTTACAACAATACGTTTTTTTCGAACAATGAAATTCAAATTTGTCCGTTTTTAAGGCGTAAGGCTGCTGCATTAACAACTTTACACTACTATTTTCATGGTATTTAATTATTTTTCAGCTTTTAATTTTGAAATATTAAAAATATTGTGAAACATTTGTCCTGTTCATTTGGGTATAAGTATCGTGCTCAATTTTTAACAATTAACTAAGGCAATGCAAAAAAAGGCGCTTTTATCATCAAACATGATAAAACACTCTTCTAACACGAAGCGTGCGACTTTTTCTACTCTTACACCAGGGGTAGTTTTCACAACACCTATCTCCGTAGTCCGCTACAGGCCCTAGGCCGGCGTGCTTTCCGACTGCCTATGTGGTAGTCATTTTTTCTCTCAACAGTTCTGCATAGCGTTTCAACCAGGCACCGAATTGGAGGCCGGTAAAAGCTATTTGTCATTCAAATCTTTTATTCATTGATTTTAAGCTGTGGCAATCACAGCAAGGGTATATATTTTAAAAAAATGAATCAATCAGAATTCATTGTTACCGTTGCCGGAGAGCAACACATCGTTCATGCATTGCAGATTACGCAGGAAATGGAGGAATCTGCCAAAGCCAGAGGAACAGGCATTGCCAAGCGTTCCCCGGATTACATTGCCCAGAAAATGCAGGAAGGCAAGGCGGTAATAGCCCTACATAAAGATGGCCGCTGGGCTGGCTTTTGCTACATAGAAACCTGGGGCCACGGGAAGTATGTGGCAAACTCTGGTCTCATCGTGTCGCCGGAGCTGCGTAAAAGCGGTTTGGCCCGACAGATAAAGCAGAAGATCTTTGAGTTGTCGCGCACCAAATACCCCGACGCTAAGATCTTTGGTTTGACGACTGCCCTGCCTGTGATGCGCATTAATTCAAGCCTCGGGTATAAGCCGGTAACATTTTCAGAATTGACCGATGATGAGGAATTCTGGAAAGGCTGCCGCAGCTGTGTAAACTTTGAGATTCTGCAGAGTAAGAACCGTACGAACTGCCTTTGCACGGCGATGCTCTTTGACCCTACCAAGGATGAAAGTTATATGGCTTTAACAGTAGTGGAGAAGCAGCCGCAGCCAAAAGCCAACAGCGTGCAGGAACGATGGATGCGGCATCGCCAGCGCCCATCACAGCAACCGGAGAACGCGAGTAAAGTATCGGCAGCTTAATGCCCTTCAATCAGAAAAGCAAAAAGAATGAAAAAAGTAGTTTTAGCCTTTAGTGGCGGCCTCGATACCTCTTATTGTGCCATTTACCTTGCCCGGGAACTGGGGCTGGAAGTATATACCGCCATAGTGGATACAGGTGGGTTTTCTGCGGAAGAACTGGCAGACATTGAGCGCCGTGCCTATGCCATGGGATCTAAGAAGCACACACACCTGAACGAAACGGAGAACTTCTATAACAGCTGTATCCGGTACCTGGTGTTTGGCAATGTGCTCAAGAACAACGTGTACCCGCTGTCTGTAAGCTCTGAGCGCGTAACGCAGGCACTGGCTATTGCTAAGTATGCTAAAACAATAGACGCAGATTATGTAGCCCATGGCAGTACCGGTGCCGGAAATGACCAGGTTCGCTTCGACATGATCTTCCAGGCCATCATCCCGGAGGTGGAAATCATCACGCCGATTCGTGATAAAAAGTTGTCGCGCGAGGAAGAGATAGCTTACCTGAAGGAGAATGGCGTGGAGATGGACTTTCAAAAGGCGCAATATTCTATCAACAAAGGCATCTGGGGAACATCAGTGGGTGGTAAAGAAACGCTGACTTCACACCTGCCATTGCCGGAAGAAGCTTACCCGACACCACTGAGCAAGCAGGAGCCGGAGCGTGTGATATTGCATTTCGAGAAAGGTGAACTGGTGGGTGTGAACGAGCAGACATTCAGACACCCGGTGCAGGCCATCCAGCACCTTCAGGAACTGGCGGCACCGTTTGCCATTGGCCGTGATATTCATGTTGGCGATACGATTATCGGCATTAAAGGGCGCGTGGGATTTGAGGCAGCGGCTCCAATGGTCATCATTAAAGCCCACCATACGCTGGAAAAGCATGTGCTCACTAAATGGCAGCTGTACTGGAAAGATCAGCTGTCGGTGTGGTATGGTAACTGGCTGCACGAGGGGCAACTGCTGGACCCGACCATGCGCGACATCGAAGCTTTCCTGGAGAGCACGCAGCAGAACGTATCAGGAAAAGTGTATGTGCTGCTGGCGCCATACCGTTTTCAGGTAGAGGGCATCGAGAGTGCGCATGATCTGATGAGCAATAAGTTTGGTACCTACGGCGAAATGAACCGCGCCTGGACTTCCGATGATGTAAAGGGATTCGCAAAGATTTTCGGTAATCAAAACAAAATGTACCATAGCATCAACAACGAAGCGGCATGGGCGACGGAGTAAGCATAAAAGCAGGCATAGTAGGCGGTGCTGGTTATACCGGCGGAGAGTTACTACGCCTCCTGGTACACCACCCCAACGTAGAAATTGCCTTTGTGCACAGCAACAGCCAGGCAGGAAAGCCTGTTTACGACGTGCACAAAGACCTGCTCGGAGATACGGAACTTTCTTTTACCGATTCCCTGCAACCGGATGTAGAGGTGCTGTTCCTGTGTGTGGGCCATGGCGAAGCAAAGAAATTTATAGAAGCACATGACCTGCCGCAGCACATCAAGGTAATAGACCTGAGCCAGGACTTCCGCTGGAACGAAAGCATCAATGAAGCCACTGTAACTGAAGCGGGTCGTACCTTTGTTTACGGCTTGCCTGAGCTGCAACGTAATGCCATTAAGGAAGCAGAGAACATCGCGAACCCAGGATGTTTTGCCACGGCCATACAGTTAGCCTTGTTACCCTTAGCAGCAGAAAACCTGCTAACAGACGAGGTGCACGTAAGCGGGATTACGGGTAGCACGGGAGCTGGGCAAAGTCTGAGCGCCACCTCACATTACAGCTGGCGCAGCAGTAACATCTCAAACTATAAAGCGCTGAATCACCAGCACCTGAACGAGATACGCCGCACACTGCAGGGATTGCAGGAAGAGAAACTGCCGGAAATTAACTTTGTGCCATACCGTGGTCCGTTTACCCGCGGCATCCTGTGCACGTCCTACCTGCGCAGCAACCAGAGCTTAGCCGAAGCCACAAATAAGTACAAAGCCTTCTATAAAGAGCACCCATTTGTTTCTATTAGTTCTACCACACCGGACCTGAAGCAGGTGGTGAACACGAACAAATGCCTTCTTTACCTGGAGAAGCAGGACAAAAACCTGGTTATCACGAGCATGATTGACAATCTCCTGAAAGGTGCTTCCGGCCAGGCCGTTCAAAATATGAACCTGCTGTTCAACCTACCTGAAAAGGCAGGCCTGAACCTCAAAGGCTCCGCCTTTTAATCCCGAACAACTAATAACAAATAACCATAAACCAATAACGACACAAGCCATGTACATCAAGTACTTCCTTTATTGTTTAACCTCTTACCTCTAACTTCCTTACCATGAATTTATTCGATGTTTATCCCCTCTTTGATATAACACCTGTAAAAGCCCAAGGTGCCTACCTTTGGGACGAGCACGGCAGACGCTACCTCGACCTTTACGGCGGCCATGCGGTTATCTCCATCGGCCACAGTCATCCGCTCTATGTCAAGCGCATGGCACGCCAACTGTACAACATCGGTTTTTATTCTAACTCTGTGCAAATGCCGCTACAGCAGGAGCTGGCAGAGAAGTTAGGGAAACTGAGTGGCTATGAGGACTATAGCCTGTTCCTGTGCAGTTCCGGCGCTGAGGCTAACGAGAATGCCCTCAAACTTGCCTCAATCCATACAGGCCGCAAAAAGTTACTGGCATTCAAAGGAGCCTTCCATGGTCGTACCTCTGCTGCTGTGGCTGTAACAGATAACCCTGCAATACAGGCACCCATCAATCAAACGGAAAACGTCGTTTTTGTACCTCTGAATGATACAGAGGCTTTCAACTATGCCCTCAAGGTACATGGGCCTGAGCTGGCTGCTGTCATAGTAGAAGGTATACAGGGAGTTGGCGGTGTGCATGCACCGGAAGGAGAATTTTTAAAAGAAGTAGCCGCTGGCTGTGAGCGGGTAGGAGCGCTTTTGATTCTGGATGAGGTACAGACAGGGTATGGCCGCACAGGCAGGTTCTTTGCCCACCAATACACCGATGTGAAGCCGGACCTGATTACGGTTGCCAAAGGGATGGGCAATGGTTTTCCGGTGGCTGGTGTTCTGATTCACCCGAAGATTGAAGCAAAGCATGGTTTGCTTGGAACTACCTTCGGCGGTAATTACCTGGCATGCGTGGCAGCACTGGCTGTACTGGAAGTAATAGAGGAAGAGAACCTGCTGGAGAACGCGCAGCATATCGGCAACAGGTTAATACAAGCCCTGCGTGAGTTACCGGGTGTGCGGGAAGTACGGGGTGAAGGACTGATGATAGGTGTAGAACTGGAGGAGCATTGTGCGCCTATCCGGAAACAGCTACTGACTGAATTCGGTATCTTCACCGGCTCATCCTCCGATAAAAATACGTTGCGCCTCCTGCCGCCCCTGTGCATCGGCGCCCGTGAAGTAGACACTTTCCTGTCTGCTTTCGAATCCATACTTCACACTTCTACCATACAAACCCGCTAATGGAAAAATTTACCTCTGTGCAGGATGTAGCCGACCTGAGAGAGCTGGTGAAAGAAGCACAGCAACTGAAGCAAAACCCGTATCAACATAAAGAATTAGGACAGAACAAGACACTGGGCCTGCTCTTTCTGAACCCAAGCCTTCGCACCCGCATGAGTACACAGATAGCAGGTGCCAACCTAGGCATGAACGTGATGGTGATGAACCTAGATAAAGAAGGCTGGGCACTGGAGACGCAGGAGGGCGCCATCATGAACGGCAGTACTGTGGAGCATATAAAGGATGCAGCCGCCGTAATGGGCCGGTACTGCGACATCATTGGCATCCGCTCTTTTCCGAGGCTGCAGAACAGGGAGGAGGACTATAGTGAGGACCTGCTGCATAAATTTATCTCCTACTGCAAAGTACCGGTGGTGAGCCTGGAGTCAGCAACGCGCCACCCGCTGCAAAGTTTTGCTGACCTGCTGACCATTACCGAAAACACCCCGGCTGGTAAGCGGCCAAAAGTGGTACTGACGTGGGCACCACACGTGAAAGCAATTCCGCAGTGCGTCGCTAACTCTTTTGCTGAATGGATGGGACAGGCGGATGTGGACCTGGTGATTACACACCCGGAGGGCTATGAGTTGGATGATGAGTTTACCAGAAGTGCGCAGGTGACAACAAACCAAGAGGAGGCGCTGCAGGATGCAGATTTTGTGTATGTCAAGAACTGGTCGAGCTATACGCAGTATGGACAGGTGCTGACGGATGGCGAAGGTTGGATGATGACAAATGAAAAGCTCCGGAACACAAACAACGCAAAGGTGATGCACTGCCTGCCGGTGCGCCGCAACGTGGAGCTCAGCGACGAGATTCTGGATGGCCCGAATTCTTTGGTGGTGGAGCAGGCAAATAACCGCACCTACACCGCCCAGACAATACTAAAGCGTCTGCTGGAAAAAACAATCTAAAATGGGGTATCGGCTTTTCCGGTATTAATAAACTGAGATTGCCTTTCAAAAAGAAGAAAACAATCTATGCAAGAGCTAAATATCATTAAGATTGGAGGAAACATACTGGACAAGCCGACGCAGTTGCACCGCTTTTTAAGTGATTTTGCGTCGTTGCCTGGTGCCAGAATTCTGGTGCACGGCGGCGGTAAGATTGCCTCTACCATAGGCCAGCGGCTGGGAATAACGCCGAAGTATGTGGATGGCCGCAGGATAACAGATGCTGAAACGCTGGAACTCGTAACGATGGTCTATGGCGGGCTTATCAACAAGCAGGTGGTGGCGCATTTGCAGGCTCTGCATTGCAATGCCATGGGCTTAACCGGTGCCGATGCCAATACCATACTTGCCTCTAAGAGAACAGTTCTGGAAGTAGATTATGGCTTTGCAGGTGATGTGGCTGGAAACAAGAGCATCAATGTAGAGGTGCTGCACGGGATGCTGGCGTTAGGCATAACTCCTGTTTTTGCCCCGTTAACACATGATGGTGACGGCAGCCTTTTAAACACCAATGCCGATACCATTGCTTCTGTACTGGCTACGGCTTTAGCTTCCAGGTACCAGGTAAAGCTCACCTACTGCTTTGAGAAGAGAGGGGTGCTGCAGGATGCCACAGACGATGACTCCGTCATCGCACAGATAGATCGGGAAAAGTTTTTGGAGTTAAAAGAAACAGGAGTAGTATCAGCAGGTATGATACCTAAACTGGACAATGCCTTTGCAGCATTGACCCAGGGCGTGCGGGCGGTGCAGATAGGAGATGCAGCCGAAATTAATGATATTGTAGCAGGTGGAAAGGCTGGCACCCTGATTACGCTGTAGCTATACATCTCAGAAAACCATTCTAAAGTTTCCTAAAACCAAAATCATGAATTCAGAATTAAAACGAGTTGCTATACTGGGTGGAGGCAATATGGGCATTGCCCTTGCCAAGGGTATGGTGGCTTCCGGTAAATATGCACCTGCCGCTATCACCCTGACCCGCCGGAACCTGCAGGCGCTTGAAAGCCTGGAAAAAGAGGGTTACCAGATAACGAGCGACAATGCACGTGCTGTGGAAGAGGCTGATATTATCATTCTGAGTATGTTGCCGCAACAACTCGACTTCGTGCTGGATACTGTAGCCGATAAGATAGACGTGCAGCGCCACCTTGTTATTTCCATCGTTACCGGTGTAATGGTTTCAGACATCATAGAGCGGGTGGGAAAGATGGGCTTACAGGTGATTCGTGCTATGCCCAATACCGCTATTGCCATACGGGAATCCATGACCTGCATTGCGGGCAATAAAGCGTCTCAGGAAAATCTGTCGCTGGTGAAGGAAATTTTTGAGGCAGTAGGAGACACAGTAGAAATTGAGGAGGAACTGATGACCTCGGCTACAGCGCTATGTGCCTGTGGCATCGCATTTTTCCTGCGCTCTATTCGGGCGGCCACACAGGGTGGTACTGAAATTGGATTTCATGCGGCAGATGCACTTCGAATGGCTGCTCAGACAGCCAAAGGGGCTGCTTCCCTGCTGCTTCACTTCCAGAGCCACCCTGAAAGTGAAATTGATAAAGTGACGTCTCCAAAGGGATGCACCATTGCCGGCCTCAACGAGATGGAGCATAATGGTTTCAGCTCAGCATTGATTAAAGGCATCAGAACCTCTTCACAGAAAGCAGAGCAGCTTTATCATAAAGAAAAATAAAACAGGTAAAGAACGCTTGATGATACCCTGCAAACTTTACAATGAAGCTGTCGGGCTGCTGAAACAACTGATTCGAACCCAATCATTCAGCAAGGCAGAAGGCAATACAGCGGATATCATTGCCGGTTTCCTGGAAGAGTATGAGGTGAATATTCAGCGGGAGCAGCATAACGTTTGGGCCTTAAACAAGTATTACAATGCTTCTAAGCCTACTATACTGCTCAACTCGCACCACGATACGGTAAAGCCTAACACCAGCTGGACACGAAATCCTTTTGAGGCTGCTGTTAAAGAGGGAAAGCTGTATGGCCTTGGCTCTAATGATGCCGGAGGATGCTTGGTTTCTCTGATAGCGACTTTTCTGCACTTCTATGAGCGGGAGGACATGAAGTATAACCTTATACTTGCAGCAACAGCAGAAGAGGAAATTTCAGGCAGGAATGGCATTGAGTTAATTTTCCCACAGCTGGGGTCCCCGGAGGCCGCCATAGTGGGTGAACCTACTGAGATGCATCTGGCTATTGCAGAAAAAGGACTGCTGGTGCTGGATTGCGAGGCGAAAGGCAAATCAGGACATGCAGCCCGCGAAGAAGGCCTCAATGCTATCTATGAGGCGCTGCCGGATATACAGTGGTTCCAGCAGTACCAATTCCCAAACGAGTCGGAGTACCTGGGGCCGGTGAAGATGAGTGTAACAATGGTACAGGCGGGAACACAGCATAACGTGGTGCCGGATACTTGCAAGTTTACAGTGGATGTGCGTCTGACAGACGCCTATACAATGGAGGAGGTACTGGACGTGATACAGCTGCATGTGAAAGCAGCGGTTACGCCCCGTTCCATGCGCCTTAAACCGTCCGCTATACCCATAGCGCATCCGCTGGTGCAGGCAGGAATACATCTGGGCCGGAAAACCTACGGTTCTCCCACTACCTCTGATCAGGCACTGATGCCTTTCCCTTCACTGAAAATGGGACCTGGCTTTTCCGGCCGCTCCCACATGGCAGATGAGTACATTTACCTGCACGAGATTGAGGAGGGAATTAGCCTGTATATTGAGCTGCTGGAGCAGGTGTTATAAGCGTCTTTTGCTTACCGTATCCAAAGCTTCTTTGCACTTTGTGCTTCCTCCAACAGCCAAAAAAGGCTTCAAGACCTTAGATTAATTTTAAAATCCCTACATTTTCAAAACTTCAAACCATTAGCATGAAACTTTGGCAAAAGAATACGGGCACAGAAGCTGAGATAGAGAAATTCACTGTCGGCAAAGACGCGCAGCTGGATATGCAGCTGGCTTCCTTTGATGTGTTGGGTTCGCTGGCGCACACGCGCATGCTGCAAAGCATCGGGCTACTCTCTGCTGAAGAATTAGCGGTGCTGCAGGCTGAACTGAAGAACATTTACAAAGACATCGAAGCAGGCAGTTTCTCCATAGAGCCAGGTGTAGAGGACATCCATTCGCAGGTAGAACTGGAACTGACACGACGGGTAGGAGAGGCAGGGAAGAAAATTCACAGTGGCCGCTCCCGGAACGATCAGGTTTTGCTCGACCTAAAACTGTTCTTCCGCCATCAGTTGCAGGAAACCGTCGGAGAAACGAAAGCTTTGTTTGAGGTCCTGCAGCAGCAAAGCGCGAAGTATAAAGACGTGCTGCTGCCGGGCTACACGCACCTGCAGATAGCAATGCCCTCTTCCTTTGGCTTATGGTTCGGCGCCTATGCTGAAAGTCTGGTAGATGATATGTACCTGCTGCAGGCGGCTTATAAAATAGCAGATAAAAACCCACTAGGCTCTGCCGCTGGTTATGGTTCTTCCTTTCCACTTAACCGCCAGATGACTACGGAGCTGTTGGGTTTCGGGAGCATGAACTACAATGTGGTGTATGCGCAGATGGGACGCGGCAAATCAGAGCGTGTAGTAGCGACAGCCTTAGCCTCTGTGGCTGCTACGCTTGCGAAAATGGCGATGGACCTGTGCCTGTACATGAACCAGAATTTCAATTTCATCACCCTCCCTGACAGCCTCACTACCGGCTCTAGCATCATGCCGCACAAAAAGAACCCGGATGTGTTTGAGCTGTTGCGTGGCAAGTGTAACAAACTGCAGGCCTTGCCCACCGAAATCTCTATGCTCCTCATTAACCTGCCCTCCGGCTACCACCGTGATCTGCAGTTGCTGAAAGAAAACCTTTTTCCTGCTTTCTCGGAGCTTCAGAGCTGCCTGCAGATGATGGCTTTCATGGTGGAACAGGTACAGGTTAAAGAGAATATCCTGCAGGACGAGAAGTATCAGTATCTGTTTAGTGTGGATGCCGTGAATGCGCTGGTGCTGGAAGGTATGCCTTTCCGGGATGCCTATAAAAAAGTAGGAGCTGATATAGAAGCCGGTACTTTTTCTCCAACAGCGAAAGTAACACACACGCATGAAGGCAGTATCGGAAATCTTTGTAATGAAGAAATTGCGATTCAAATGCAGCAGGCTCTGGCACAGTTCAATTTTGAGTGTGTGGAAGCAGCATATGCCCGGCTGCTGAGCTAAAGTCACCCGTTTTGCCGGGCAGGGCAAGAGCAGAAAAGCCAGGAGAACACCGTCACTTTATTTCAGCTTTTTTCTATAGCAGAAACGAAGCTGGCAGGGGAGGCGCTGTACCTAATTTTAGTTCAGGTGAAAGTTCTGTGGCTTGATGTTCTTTATTTTGCGGGATGTTTGCAGCAGTGAGCCAACAAGTAAGGCCAGTATAACAGCAAGTGCTATAACAAGGTAGGAGAGGGTCTTCAATGAACTCAGCTGACGTTCTGCAGAGGCATACAGTTCATGTCCTACTTCCTGCTGCAGCTGGCTCAGGGCATGCAAGGGCAACAACATCTGGTTGAAAGCAGGCACCACCTCCGTTTTATACATGTTGGCAGCAGCAGCTTTGTCTCTTGCATGGCTCAGTTCCATTGCTCTAAGTTGCAGCTGTGTCAGCTTCGTCACAGCGCTTTTCAACTGCTCTAAATCAGCTGCTTCTTTTTGCGTGAGGTAAGTAGTTTCGTACTTCGCCAGTAGCGAGTCAACTTCCTTCAGATTATGATTAAAGCTCACATGTAGTTGCAACTCCAGTTCCTCGGTCTGCGCCTGCATATGCTCTTCCAGCAGCATAAGGTTCTGGTAATAACGCTCCTGCATAGCAGCAATGTCTAGTGCCGGCACAAGCCGGTCCTGGTACACAGATCTGAACTGGGTGCTTACCTGTTGCATGCTGAAACTTACCCACCAGTTTGCCAGCACAATGATCAAAAAAACAGCCCCTAAGGCCAGTGCTACTTTGTTACGTTCCCGTATCCGATATGTCCACTTCATTCGTTGCCAGTTAGCTTATACTAAATATAACAAAAATTAACTTCTTTTGCTAGAGCCCCTCATACTGCTGTATATAGCTTTTGAACCGGTAACTAAATTCTTGGAAAATTAGCGCATCAAATCTTTTCTATCGCGTATAACAGGCAATTCTAAGTATTAAAAAAGGATAGCTTATACCGTGATCCCGATCAAAATCCATACCCAGCCGGATGATTCTACTTGTGGCCCCACCAGCCTTCATGCCGTCTATAGATACTTTAAAGACACTATTTCATTAAGTGAGGTGATCAAGGAAGTGCCTTATCTGGATGAGGGAGGAACACTGGAAGTGCTGCTTGCCTGTCATGCCCTGCAAAGGGGGTACAGTGCCCGCATTTATACGTATAACCTGCATATTTTTGATCCTACCTGGTTTTCACTCAGCAACGAGGATATTATTCTGAAGCTGGAGAAGCAGATGCAGGTTAAAAAGGGCAGCAAGTTACATCGGGCCTCCCATGCCTATATAGAATTTCTAAGGTTAGGAGGAGAACTCCGTTGCCGTGACCTGACTAAAACGATGCTGCGGGAGTATTTTGACCAGGGTATTCCGCTCCTTACAGGGCTTAGCGCCACGCATTTGTACCAGAGTGCCCGTGAGATGGAAGATGAATTGGGAAAATCTATATACCATGATGTGCGGGGATATCCGATGGGCCATTTTGTAGTGCTTTGCGGCTTTGCCGAAGATCCCAAATGCATTGTGGTGGCAGACCCTTACCGGGAGAATCCCTACTTTAAAGACAACTATTACGAAGTGAAGGCCTCGCACCTGATTAACTCCATTATGCTGGGCATGGCCACCTTCGATGCCAACATATTAGTGATACGACCAGCCACGCTCGACCCAGTGCTAGAATAAAACATGCGAAAAATTGTTGTTGTTGATTATCTCAGGGACTGGGATGAGGCGACGGAAGATACAGAAGTAGTGGATACGCAGACCTACCTGACGGATTCTGCTTATACCGATATTAAAAACGCCCGGATTTTTAACCTTAGCCGCTCTTACCGGTACCAAAGTGCAGGATACTATGTGTCTTTGCTGGCAGAGGCAAGGGGGCATAAAGCCATACCGAGCGTAACGACCATGCAGGACCTGAAAAGCCCTACTATTGTAAGGGCGATAACGGTTGAGATAAATGACCTGATTCAAAAAAGTCTGTCGGGGCTACGTTCAAACACCTTTACCCTTAGTATCTACTTCGGGCATAATGTGGCCATGAAGTACGAGAAGCTCTGCAAGCAACTCCATGACCTGTTTAAAGCACCCCTGTTACGGGCCCAGTTTGTGCTTAAAGAGGAGTGGGTGCTGCAAAGCATTTCACCGATTCCGGTTCACGAAGTCCCGGAGAGCCATAAAGCGGACTTAAAACGTTTCGCAAAAGCCTATTTTTCCCGACACCGTTTTTCCAGTGTCCGCGTAAACCGGAAAGTTTATGATTTGGCCATTCTGGTAGACCCGAACGAGAAGGCGCCGCCATCGAACGAGAAGGCTATCCAGAACTTTGTTGAAGCCGCAGAAAACCAGGGCTTCTATACCGAACTCATTACCAAGGAGGACTACCGTCGCTTGGCTGAGTTCGATGCGCTTTTTATCCGGGAAACAACGGCTGTCAATCACCATACCTACCGATTTGCCCGCAAGGCACACGCAGATGGAATTGTTGTGATCGATGATCCCATTTCGATTCTACGATGCACTAATAAAGTATACCTGGCAGAGCTGCTGACAAAAGCAAAGGTGCCTGTGCCAAAGACGATGATCATCCACAAAGACAACAGGTGCAAGGTAGAAGCTACCTTGGGTTTGCCTTGTGTGCTTAAAAAACCGGATTCTTCTTTCTCGCAGGGAGTAGTAAAAGCAAAAGATGCGGAAGGGTTGAAAGAAGAGTTGGATAAGATGCTGTTGGATTCAGAGCTGATCATCGGGCAGGAATACACCCCTACAGATTTCGACTGGCGCATAGGCGTACTGGACAAACAGCCGCTGTATGCCTGCAAATACTTTATGGCCAAAGGCCACTGGCAGATCTATAACTGGAACGGAAAGAAAAAGCAGGATGAAGAGGGAGAGGGGGAAACAGTTCCTTTCGAGCAGGTGCCATTTCACGTGTTGCATACCGCCTTGAAAGCAGCCAACCTGATTGGTAACGGCCTGTACGGCGTAGATCTGAAAGAAATAAACGGCAAAGCCTACGTAATAGAGGTGAACGACAATCCCAGTATAGATGCAGGAGTGGAAGACAGGATCCTGAAAAAAGAGCTGTATGCCTCCATCATCAGGTCCATTAAAAGGCGTATAGACACCCACAAAAATTTCCGTATTGATGAATAGCCTTAAGAAGCCGCTACACCTGTTCGAAGGATTCGGTGTGGAACTGGAATATATGATTGTGCAGCGCGATGGCCTGCAGGTGCTTCCCATCACAGACAAGCTAATTTATGAAGAGGTGGGAGAGTACCTGTCGGATGTGGATTTTGGCGAGATTGCCTGGAGCAATGAACTGGTGCTGCATGTGGTGGAACTGAAAACGCAGGAACCAGCTAAAGGCCTAGTTGGTTTGCAGGAGAAGTTCCAGGAACATGTGCAGAAGATAAACGGGATGCTGACAAAACATAACGCCATGCTGATGCCCACAGGGGCACACCCGCTCATGAACCCTGATACGGATACAAAGTTATGGCCCCATGAGCACAATGCGGTATACGAGGCATACAACCGAATCTTCGATTGCCGTGGCCACGGCTGGTCTAACCTCCAGAGCACACATCTCAACCTGCCTTTTGCAGATGACGAAGAGTTTGCAAAGTTGCATGCAGCTATAAGACTGCTGTTGCCAATCATTCCGGCTATAAGCGCTTCAACACCTATACTGGATGGCAAAGTGAGTGGGCTGCAGGACACGCGGCTGGAAGTATACCGCCATAACCAGGACAAAATTCCAGCTATAGCGGGAAAAATCGTACCAGAGGCTGTTTTCTCGAAGCAGGAGTATGAGGAGCAGATCCTGCAAAAAATTTATAATGACATAGCCCCCTACGACCCGGAGGAAACGCTGCAGGAGGAGTTTCTGAACTCACGGGGAGCCATAGCGCGCTTCACCCGGAACGCCATCGAAATTCGTATCATAGATATCCAGGAGAGCCCGGTGGCGGATATAGCAGTGCTGCAGGCCATAGTTGCCGTGCTGCAGGCGCTCGTGGCCGGGCGCTGGATACCTGTGGCGGATCTGAAAAGCTGGCATGAAGATGAATTAGCTACTATGCTGCTGGAGGTCATCCACAAAGGGCAGGAGGCTGTGATCACCAACCATGACTACGTACGCTGCTTTGGATACGACTGCAGCGGAAACTGCACAGCCGGTGAACTCTGGAATTACTTAGTGCAGGAGCTGCTGGTGCTGGATGATGAACCTGAAATAGCGCATGCTATCAACATCATCGTTTCAAGGGGTAATTTGTCGGCCAGGATTTTGGAAGCCACTGGCGCGAATCCTACAGAAGAAAAAATAAAAGAAGTATACCGGCAACTGGCTGCCTGTCTGCAAGAAGGAGGTGTGTTTCTGCCCGATGAGCCATGTTGACTTTTGTTTTAACCTGTGAGCACGGAGGAAACAGAGTGCCTGTGTCCTATGTCCCATTATTTAAGGGACACCAGGACTTGCTTGCTTCGCACCGCGGCTATGATATAGGTGCGAAGGAACTGTATGAGGAACTCCAAGACCTTGCCGAGGTACATTATTTTGCGGATACCACGCGGCTGCTGGTTGAACTGAACAGGTCGCTTCGCAGCAAAACCCTTTTTTCTTCTGTAACAGACACCTTGCCCGAGCGTGAAAAAGAGCGGATTATTGAGAAGCATTACTACCCGTACCGGCAGGAAGTTGAACGTAAAATGAAGGAGTTAATCATGGCACAGAAGCGGTTGCTGCACATTTCAGTGCATTCCTTCACGCCTGTTCTGGAGGGGAAAGAGCGACAGGCCGATGTAGGACTGTTGTTTGATCCGGCGCGTCAATTCGAAAAAAGCTTCTGCAACAAATGGAAATCTGAAATGCAAAAGCTGCAGCCAGACCTGTGGGTTCGGTACAATTACCCTTACCTGGGCATCTCCGACGGCTTTCCAACCTACCTGCGGCGTATATTTCCAGAAAAGCAGTACAGCGGCATCGAACTTGAAATTAACCAGAAGTTCCCGCTTGGAGATAAGATGCAATGGTATGAGTTGCGGAGGGTTGTGAAGGAGAGTTTACAGCAGGTGCTAACATCATACTGCCATTCTTGAAATGAGCGAGGCAGGTAAAGCAGCCTGACAGATAACAAAATGAGGAGATAAGAAGTATTGTACAGAAGTATACAAGCCTTTCGTGATGAAAAGAAAATGTGTAGTAGGCTAAAGAGGTACCATCTTAATTTGTTTTTTCACCATAATCCTTAAACCTATGAAAATCAAAAGTCTACTACACCTAGTTGTAGTTCTGTTCGCTGGTCAGTTCCTTTTTTCATGTAGCTCCGCCGAATACTACAAATTCTCGGCGCAAAAGCCGGAAGCTTACAACAAGGTAAAAGAAAAACCTGCCACGGCTGCGGAACAGGCGGAGGCTACCCCTACCATGGCTGAGGTTGCACTTGCCGCCGCTAACCAGGAGGCGAGCGCAACTGAAACAGCACCACCAGTAGAAGCGAACGCCGCAGCAACGGCACCCCTTGTAACGAAGCCTAAAGCTATTGAAGTTGTAAAAGCAGCTGCTGTAAAGGAAAATGCCTCCCTCGAAAAAAGAGAGATAACAGTAGCAGAGGCAGAAGCACTGGCTATGGCCAAAGAGCGACTAGCCAACATGACGAAAGCTGAGAAGAAAGAGCTGAAGAAAGAAATAAGAGAGGCGTACCGCCAGGATCGGATAGGAGGTACTTCTATCATAGAAATTATTCTGGCTATTCTTCTTCCACCACTGGCAGTATTCCTGCACGATGGCATCGGCACTTCGTTCTGGATAAGCATCATTCTGTGGCTGCTGTTCATTATACCAGGTATTATATACGCCTTACTGGTGGTAACTGACACTATTTAAACAGGTATAACTACTCATAAACAAAAGGAGCACTGTTCGAAACGGTGCTCCTTTTGTTTATGAGTAGATTTGACTTAACCTAGTATTTTCGATATCGTTACAGGAATAGCAAGGAGTAATAAAACACGTTCATGTTTTTTTCAATACATCTACCAAATGGAATACAAAGACTATTATACCATACTTGGGGTAGATAAATCTGCTTCACAAGCCGACATAAAGAAGGCGTACCGTTCACTGGCAAAGAAGTATCACCCTGACAAAAACAAAGGCGACAAAGCCGCAGAAGACAAGTTCAAGGATATAAGCGAGGCGTATGAGGTGCTCGGCGACGAAGCCAAACGCCAGCAATATGATCAGCTGGGAGCTAACTGGCGGCAGTTCCAGAATGCAGGCGCAGGAGGCGGACAGTATTACGGGCAGCCGGGAGGCTTCAATCAGGGTGACTTCAATGATATGTTTGGCGGCGGTGGCGGAGGAGGGTTCTCCGATTTTTTTCAGCAGTTCTTTGGTGGGGGCGGTGGTGGCTTTGGCCAGTCGGGAGGCGGCAGGGCCAGAGCACGCAAAGGCCAGGATTATAAGGCAGATTTAGATCTGTCCCTGACAGAGGCCTATACAGGCTCCTCCAGGCTCATTAACCTGAACAACCAGCAGCTTCGCATCACCACGAAGCCAGGAGTAGCTGACGGGCAGCAATTGCGCATCAATGGAAAGGGTGGCCCGGCAACGGGTAGTGGCACGCCCGGTGATTTGTACATCGACATTCGGGTACATCCGGATCCCCGGTTTGAGCGCCGTGGAAACGATCTGTATACCACCTTGCCTGTAGACATGTTCACGGCTATACTGGGGGGGCAGGCGCAGGTAAACACCATGAGCGGATTACTTAAGCTAACGATACCTGCCGGAACGCAGGCAGGTAAAACATTGCGCCTCCGCGGTAAAGGAATGCCAGTTTACGGCAAAACAGACCAGTTTGGAGATCTTTACGTAAAAATAGAAGTAATCTTACCCACAGACTTGTCTGCAGAAGAACGCCAGTTGCTGGAGAAGCTACGGGAAAAGAGGCAGGCAAAAGCAGTATAATTCATGAATCGTTTTTGAAAAGCTTAAAGTCTTTTGCCATGTTAGTGACTTTTGAACAAACCAGAACGTATAGCCCACTTGATGAATTTTTAAATAGCCTTGCGGAGCAACAGCTGACTTATTATGCTTCTGATCTGCTGGAGAAACGCTGTTGCGACAGCATGGAAGAACTGGGGCAGGCGGTGCGACGGGCTACAGAAGTTTGCCATACCATGCACCTGCCGCTCCGCGAGAACTTTAAAGTAGTGTACCGCTCCCGAAACGGGGAAGTAGTGCAGGACTGGCGGCTTTCTCCTATGGCTTACCTGCTCATGGTCATAAACTCCGACTCTCATAAGGACGTTGTGGCCCGGATGCAGGTAGAGATGGTGAAGCGGGTGCTTTCCTCATAAAAATTGGATTGGCTGTGGCAATGCCTCCTGCGATGCCATTACGCTGGTCCAGTTAAACTGCTGGCACAGACGTCGAATGTTTAGCGGTAACTGCGCTTTAATGTTCACAGGTTCACCTGTAAAAGGATGAACGAATCGCAGTTGAGCCGCGTGCAGCAGAAGAGAAGAACTTTCAAAGTGCTCCACGAACATTTTATTATGGCGCCAGTCACCGTGGCGCTTGTCTCCCACTATATAATGCCGAATGTGCGCACAATGCTTGCGTATCTGGTGCATCCGACCAGTTTCGGGCTTTATTTCAATCAGGCTGTAGCGGGAGGTCTGGTAAGGACCTACGGGAATCTGCAGCTCTACAGTAGCCAGGCGGCTATAGTGTGTTACTGCATCCTGTGCCGCTTTGTGTTTGTGGTCTTTATCTGGCTGTATAGGGCTGTCTATAGTGCCCGCTTCAGCCGTATAGCCGCGCACAATGGCATAGTATAATTTATCTGGCAGTCGTTCTTCAAAAGCTTTTACAATAGGAGTGGCCGCCTCCGGCGATTTAGCGAACAGCAGCACACCGGAGGTGCCTCTGTCGAGCCTGTGCACCGTGAACAGGTGGTAGCCTAACTGGTCGCGCAACAGTTGCAGTGCAAATTCCTTATTTTCTTCGGCAATACGCGTCCGGTGCACCAACAAACCATTTGGTTTATTTATTCCAACATAGTGGGCATCTTCGTAAACTATTTCCAACACGTCCTTAAAGTTTAATGCAAAGTTACTGGTCTTGCTATATTTTCCAGCTTTATATGAAATCATCTTAAAGTATGAAGTCTGGACAAAGCAAACGAAAGGACCACCGTATATTCACAGGAAAAAAATTTATAACAAGATATAAAGCTGCAGCGATGGCAATTTCGATGGATAATCTCAGGAAGGGAAAGAAATACCGTATGAAGAACTATGGAGAAGAATTCGAATTCCAGGTAGTCGAGATACCAGAAGACGGTGTATATAAAGTGAAAGACCTCATCACGTTAGACACCTACCTGCTGCACGAATTGGTGAAGTACGGCAAGGGCAAAGATTATGATCTGGATGAACTATAGCCCGGAAGCTAGCTGCGGCTCACTTTACCCTTGTTTTCCCAGTGGCTTTTCTGAATCTCCAGGCTATCCGGTTTCCGCACAATGCGCCTTACATAACGTTCACCGCCTATACTGCCGTCTTCACGTCGGTTGCCAATGAAAAGTGTTACTGGTTCACCATGCTCATTTGTGATGTATGTAACATCCTTTCCCAATAGTTTCTGATCAAACCGTTCTTCCGGTGCATATGTCTTGTCCAGTACCTTAAGCAGTTTCGGGTTAAGAGCCATGCATTTAAGTTTTTTGATTTAAAAATAATCTGTGCTTTAAAAGTAAAGAACACCTCATATCACCTTGTATACTTCTCTCACGGTCCTTAGGATACTAACAGAAAGACAATGTGTGTTAGGAACCCACAGGAGTGTAAATATTCTACTCTTTTTAAGCCTTAAGGCTTATGTATTTCCGGCAATAAGATGTATCTTAATACGTTTAGTCAGGAGGAGAGGGACAGTTATTCAACGCTGTTGTTTTACCTTCGTATACACCCGAATAAGCCAAACCCTATGCAAGTACCACAACCACATTATTACATTTATATTCTTGGCGACCAGCCACGTAGCAGCCTTAGAATCGGAATAGCCGGCGACTTGCAGCAACACATTCAGCAGGTCAACCAGGGCTCTGCTCAGTATGCAGCTGTTGCAGGAGAGCAGCCCAAGCTGGTTTACTACGAACATTATGAAAGAGAAGAGATTGCTCTCAACAGGGAGCGGGAGATAAAGAACGGGGGAGAAGATTTTACACTTCGCCTGGTTGAGTCAATGAACCCGAACTGGTTAGATTTAAGCGATACGCTTGCTTAGAGTGTGTTAACCACTTGAACAACATCATATAAGAGCGATGGCATTAAACCATCGCTCTTGCTTTTTTTATGAAGTTGGAATGGAGGTTGAGCCAAACAACAAAGGCCGTGTTTCATCTCTATGCACATCTACAGCATCAGCAGGTATAGTGAAGGTTGCTACATTAAGCTTACAGCCCTTCCGGCAGATAATGTAATTTTAGTTTAACGGGCTATTCTGTTACCTTTGTGCCCCCAGCGATGCCTGCAGGTGTTGTTTACTGGTACCAGATTTACTCTCTATTGAAAGCGGCATAGTGATCGGGAAACTAATAAGTAAAAGTGAGAATGTAAGGCTGCAGATACTGGTTGTGGCAGTAGGTGTGCTGCTGCTGCTGGCAAAGTTCATCGCCTTCTTCCTGACCAACTCGAATGCTATTCTCACAGATGCGCTGGAGTCTATTATTAATGTGGTTGCTGGCGGCTTTTCGCTTTACAGTCTCCTCTTGTCTGCGCTTCCGCGGGACGAAAACCACCCTTACGGACATGGTAAAATTGAATTCATAGCTGCAACGCTGGAGGGTTCGCTCATATTAGTAGCGGGCAGCATCATCATACTCAAGTCCATTTACAATTTAATTGAACCTGTTCCGATACAACAACTGGACATAGGTATCCTTCTGATTGCTGTGTCCGGAGTTGTCAATTTTATAGTAGGTTATGTCACCACCCAGAGAGGAAAGAACTCCAATTCGATGGTGCTGACAGCGGGCGGCAAACACCTGATGTCGGATGCTTACTCTACCGCTGGCATTCTTCTGGGCCTTGTCCTGATATATTTTACGGGACAGATTTGGATAGACAGCGTGGTGGCCATTCTTTTTGGAGGAATCATCTGCGTGACAGGCGCCCGCATTCTCAGAGGCTCCGTAGCTGGCATTATGGATGAAGCAGACTATGAGCTCCTGAAGGATATTGTACAGGTACTCAATGAAAACCGCCGTGAGAATTGGATAGATATACATAACCTGCGGGTGATAAAGTACGGCTCCACCTTACACATTGATTGTCATTTAACCTTGCCGTGGTACCTCAATGTATTAGAGGCGCATGATGAAGTGGAGGCTGTAGGAAAAGTAGTGCGCGAAAGAATTGATTCCAACATTGAGCTTTTCATCCACACAGATCCATGTATAGAACCATCCTGCTCCATTTGCACCAAAAGAGACAACTGCGATGTGCGGCAGCACCCTTACAAGGCACGGGTAGAGTGGGAGCTTGATAAGGTAATTGCAGACAGGAAACACAGCCTGGACTAAAACAGCTTTAGAGTAAACTTCTTAAACCCGGGAAGTAACTTATTTTTGCAGCAGCATAAACCGCTTACCAGGTAAGGCCCGCACTATCCCTCTGAACTCCAGGTTTAAAAGAACGGAAGCCAGAAGACTCACAGGCACCTGCGCCTTCCAACTCAGGTTATCCATCTGCTCCTCCCGCGTTTGCTGCAGCACCTGAAGCACTTTCAGTTCATCAGGGTTGAAATCTGTAGCATCAAAAACAAGCTTAGTGGCTTTAGTTTTGGCCGCTGCGGCATCCTGTAAGTCCCAGTTCAGCAGCTCCACCAGGTCCTGCGCTGTGGTATAAGCCGCTGCTTTGTTTGTTTTGATAAGGTAGTTGGTGCCTTCTGATAGCGGTGAGGTAATGTTGCCGGGCACAGCCAATACTTCTTTATCATAGCTGTGGGCAATATCGGCTGTAATGAGAGAGCCGCTTTTTATTGCTGCTTCTATAACTATTGTGCAATCAGACATTCCGGCGATGATGCGGTTTCGGGCAGGGAAGCGCGGTGCGTCTGGTTTTGTGCCAAAAACATTCTCCGTCAGTAGCCCTCCCTGTGTCAGCATTCGCTCCGCATACTTACGGTGTGCTGCCGGATATATGATATCCAAGCCGCTGGCCATTACACCAATGGTCGGCATACCAGCCTGCAGGGCTGCCCTGTGCGCCACAATGTCAACGCCATAGGCCAGGCCGCTCACCACCATCACGTTGTACTGCTTCAGCTCTTCTACTATGCGTTCTGTTACATTCTGGCCGTAGGAGGTAATCTGGCGGGTTCCGACGATGCTGATGATGCGAGTCTGGTTCAGGTTGGAATTGCCGTGGTAGTACAACAGTACGGGAGCATCTGCAATTTGCTTCAGGCGGTCTGGGTATTTAGGGGAAGTGTAGAAGAGTGGCTGTACCTCCATCTCCTCTGCCTGCTTCAGCACCTGCTCGGCCTCCAGCAAGGCAGACTTAGCGCCATCTAAAATGCTTTTGGCTTTGCCGCCTCCAATTCCCGGAATCTTGAGCAGCTTGCCCGTTGTGGACTCAAAAACAGCCTTTGGTGAACCGCAGTAACTTACCAGCAGGCGCGTGAGCTGTGATCCTAAACCGGGAAGCTTGGTTAAGGCTATTTCATAAATATTTTGCTCATCCACCATTACAGGCACCGTACGAGTGGATTAAGCTTTTGTGTTCAACTGATTCTTAATCCCCTGCAGGAAAGCCTTTACTTTCTCCAGCGATTCAATGATTTCAATCTTATCCTTTGTCTGCACCGACTTGTTCTTCATCATCTCTTTGGCACCCTGAATGGTATAGCCGCGTTCCTTCACGAGGTGGTATACCGTGCGCAGGTTTTCGATGTCTTTGGGCGTGTACTGTCTATTGCCTTTCTTGTTCTTCTTAGGCTTCAGCTGCTCAAATTCTGTCTCCCAGAAACGGATAAGGGAAGGTGCCACATCAAACTGGGCAGCCACCTCGCCAATACTGTAGTACTGTTTCTCGATTTCTTTTTCTTTATAAGGCATTGCTTTTCTTCTATATTTAGAGTGGCCTCAGCACTAATTTTCGCGCTGATGCTACTGATTACGGCTAATTTATGCTACTTTTGCCTCTAATGAGCTTTTCGGTTAAGCCCATGAGGTGGGATACTGTAAGGCAAAAATTCGTTATTTTTTGTTATTAAACAACAAGTACAGCACTTTGTATCTAAAGGCTTAATACTCATACATGAATTCAGCTGAGATAAGACAGAAGTTTTTTGACTTCTTCGCTTCTAAACAACACCAGGTAGTGCCCTCTGCGCCGCTTGTGGTGAAAGACGACCCGACTTTGATGTTTATCAATTCTGGTATGGCACCCTTCAAAGATTATTTTCTGGGTAACAAACCAGCGCCCTACAAGCGCATTGCAGACACGCAGAAATGTTTGCGCGTAAGCGGCAAGCACAATGACCTGGAGGAAGTAGGATATGACACCTACCACCACACCATGTTTGAGATGCTTGGTAACTGGTCTTTCGGAGATTATTTTAAGAAGGAAGCACTGCATTGGGCTTGGGAGTTATTAACGGAAGTATACCAGCTGCCAAAAGACAGGCTGTATGTCTCGGTTTTCCAGGGTGACGAGAAAGACAACCTGGAGAAAGACCAGGAGGCGTATGACATCTGGAAGACCATGATTTCAGAAGACCGCATTTTGTTCGGCTCTAAGAAAGACAATTTCTGGGAGATGGGCGATACCGGTCCCTGCGGCCCCTGTTCAGAAATACACATTGACCTGCGTACCGAGGAAGAAATTGCCCAGGTGCCAGGGAAAGAGCTTGTGAACAATGATCACCCACAGGTAGTAGAAATATGGAATAACGTGTTCATGGAGTTCAACCGCCTGGCCGATGGCTCTCTCGTAAAACTTCCTGCACAACATGTAGATACCGGCATGGGCTTCGAGCGTTTGTGTATGGCGATTCAGAAGAAACGCTCTAACTACGATACAGACGTATTCCAGCCGATGATCCAGTTTATTGCTGGGGAAGCAGGTGTGAAGTATGGCGAGAATGAGAAAACAGATATTGCCATACGTGTCATGGCCGATCACATTCGTGCAATTGCCTTTGCTATTACCGATGGACAGCTACCTTCTAATAACAAGGCGGGTTATGTGATCCGTCGCATTCTGCGTCGTTCTGTACGTTACGGCTTTACCTTCCTGGACTTCAAGAAACCATTCCTGTACAAGCTAGCGGAAGTGCTGTCTGACCAGATGGCGCATGTGTTCCCGGAGCTGAAGCAGCAGTTAAGCTTTGTGCAGCGGGTAATAGAGGAGGAGGAGAATGCGTTCCTGCGTACACTTGATAATGGCTTGAAGCGCCTGGATACGCTGGAAGAGCGATTCAAAGAAAACAATAATACCATCGACGGCAAAACAGCCTTTGAACTTTACGATACCTTCGGATTCCCACTGGACTTGACGGCGCTAATAGCCCGGGAGAAAGGCCTGAGAGTAGATGAAGCTGGTTTCGGTGTGGAGATGGAACAGCAGAAAAACCGCTCCCGCAATGCCTCTGCCACCGAACAAAGCGACTGGGTGGTGTTGCAACCTGATGTTTCTACTGACTTTGTGGGCTACGACAGGGATGAAGCAGAATCCTACGTTGTGCGTTACCGCCAAGTGAAAACCAAGAACAAGAGCGAGTACCACCTTGTACTGGACCAGACGCCTTTCTATGCCGAAAGCGGCGGACAAATTGGAGACACCGGCTACCTCATCTCCGACTCAGAGCAAATTGAAGTGCTGGACACGAAAAAGGAGAATGATCTGATACTGCACATCACTTCTAAATTGCCGCAGAATATAGAGGCTGCCTTCAAGAGCCAGGTAAATGCGGAGCGGCGTAACTTTATTCGTAAAAATCACTCAGCTACACACTTACTGCATGCTGCTTTAAGAAAAGTTTTAGGTGTGCACGTGCAGCAGCGCGGTTCCCTTGTGAGCGAGAAGCTGTTACGTTTCGACTTCTCACACTTCGCTAAAGTGGAGGAAGCGCAGCTACGTGAAATAGAGCATATCGTAAATGAGCGCATCCGGCAGAGCATACCTTTGGAAGAGCAACGGAATGCCCCAATTGCCGAAGCAAAAGGCATGGGTGCCATGGCCTTGTTTGGGGAGAAGTATGGCGAGTTTGTACGCGTTATATCTTTTGATCGGGAACATTCTGTCGAGTTATGCGGCGGTACCCACGTGTACAATACCGGTCAGATTGGTTATTTTAAAATCATCTCTGAAAGCTCTGTGGCGGCAGGTGTTCGTCGTATCGAGGCAGTGACCGCTACAGTGGCTGAAGACTATGTACAGCAACAACTGAACGAACTGAATGCAGTACGGGAGGTTGTCGGTACGCAAAGCAACTTATCTGGTGCTGTTCAGAAATTGCATGAGGACTTCAAGGTGCTGCAGAAACAACTGGAGCAGTTTGAGTTGAAGCAGTTAGGCACTTTGAAAGAGAGTCTTGTACAGCAGGCACAGCAGCTGGATGGAGTGAACTTTGTAGCAGAACAGGTGGAGGTAAGCAACGCGGATCACCTGAAGAAACTTGCTTTCGACATGCGGCAGGTAGTTGATAACCTGGTGCTGGTCTTGGCTGCTGAAATAGACGGGAAGCCGCAGATTGCAGTCATGTTATCAGATAACCTGGTGTCAGAAAAGAACCTGAACGCCAGCCAGCTGGTACGTGAACTGGCCAAAGAAATCAAAGGTGGCGGTGGCGGACAACCCTTTTATGCGACAGCAGGCGGGAAAGACGCAGCAGGTTTGCCTGTTGTACCCGCTAAAGCACTGGAATTAGTAAAGAACTCATTAAAACAATAATCTGTACTTAAACAGATGGATAAAGAAATAAAAGATAAGTATCAGGCAGTAATTGGTTTAGAAGTGCACGCTCAGCTCCTGACAGAGAGCAAAGCGTATGCTGCAGACTCTACAGAGTATGGCATGCTGCCGAACACCAACCTGAGTGTGATTACTTTGGGCCATCCCGGTACATTACCACGCATCAACAAAAAGGTAGTGGAAATGGCCATTAAAATGGGTCTTGCCACGAACTGCGATATTACACGCTACAACCTTTTCGCGAGAAAGAATTATTTCTACCCGGACCTTCCAAAGGGCTACCAGATTACACAAGATAAAACTCCGGTCTGTACCCATGGCCATCTGGTGGTGAAGAATGCAGAGAACGAGGACAAGCGCATCGGTATCACGCGTATTCACATGGAGGAAGATGCCGGTAAATCGATTCACTTGCCGGGAGAGGTAGAAACCCTTGTGGACCTGAACCGTGCTGGTGTTCCTCTGATAGAAATAGTGTCGGAGCCGGATATCAGGGATTCTGTTGAAGCCTACAACTACCTCACAGAAATAAAGCGGCTGGTAGAATACCTCGAAATTTGCGATGGTAATATGGAGGAAGGTTCTTTACGCTGCGATGCCAATGTTTCGGTGATGCTGAAAGGCTCCAAGATATTTGGTACGAAAGTAGAAGTAAAGAACATGAACTCCTTCCGAAACGTGCAAAGGGCAATAGAACATGAAATAGAGCGCCAGATAGCCATCCTGGAGCGAGGTGAAAAGGTTGAGGGAGAAACGCGTGGCTTTGACGCTAACTCCGGTACCACCACTGCCCAGCGTTCTAAGGAAACTATGAACGATTACCGCTACTTCCCAGAGCCAGACCTTCCACCTTTGGTAATAGAAAAAGAATGGCTGGAAGAAATAAAAATAGGAATGCCGAGCCTGCCGCAGAAGCTTTATGCGCGTTTTGTGGGTGAGTTTGGTCTGCCAGAATATGATGCTGCCGTACTGACAGACGAGAAAGGCATAGCTTTATACTTTGAGGAACTGTGCAACCACACCACGAACTACAAGGCAGCTTCTAACTGGATGATGGGCCCTGTAAAATCTTATCTGAACGAGTTACAGCTGCACATGAGAGACTTTCCGCTTGCGCCGGAACAAATTGCGCAGATAATCTCTTTAGTAGATGAGAACAAGGTAAGCCATTCCATCGCTTCCAAGCAGATTTTCCCATACATGCTGGAGCATCCTGCTACTACAGCACAGCAGGTGGCCGAAGAGCAGAACCTGCTGCAAGAGTCTGATTCTGATGAACTAGGCCAGATTGTACAGGGCGTACTTTCTGAAAACCCTGCGAAGGTAGAGGAATATAAAGCAGGAAAGCAGTCGCTCATTGGTATGTTTATGGGTGAGATAATGAAGAAGACGAAAGGAAAGGCAGACCCTAAAGTAGCAAACAAGCTGCTTCGTGAAAGTTTAAATGCTTAATGCCAACGTATATGAAGTTGAGAAACATTGCGGCAATTGCCTCGGCTGTTGTTGTATTAGCTGGTTGCCAGGGAAATAAAACTGCCTCTAACAGCGGAGAGAACAGCTATACCATCAAAGGAAAGTTGAACAATGCTGCTGCTGGCCCTATTTATCTTTATGAGCTAGGAGAAGTGCAGTTTGAGGCGCGTGATACAGCACAGGTATCTCAGGATGGTACTTTCTCTTTTGAAGGAACTGTAGCAGAGCCAACATTCTACCGGATTGCAACAGACCAGCAAAATGGATTGATGCTGGTGCTGGACAAAGGAGAGATCAATGTCGTAGCGGATGCAAAAGACCTGAACGGTACAGCCAAAGTGGAAGGTTCCGAAGATACCAAGTTGTTTCTGGAGCTAAACCAACTTGTGAATGACACCCGAAGGAAGCAGATGGAACTGGAAGAGCAGTTCAAGAAGGCCATGCAGGAGGGTAAAACTGAGCAGGCAGAACAGGTTCGTCAGGAGTTTATGGTGCTGCAAAACCAGGTGAAGAATTTTATTGCGCAGCATCCTTCTTCAGTTGTTGCCGCTTTCGGTACAGCAAGCCTTGTTGACCCGAACAATGACTTTGCCTTCGCGGATAGTATGTCGACCTTGTTCAACCAGAACATCCCAAATTCTAAATATACTACGCTGCTAAATGAGCGCCTGAAGCCTTTCCGCAGCACAGCGATTGGCCAGACAGCTCCGGATATTTCTTTGCCTACACCAGATGGTGGCTCTAAGTCCCTTTCCTCACTACGAGGAAAGTATGTGTTGATTGACTTCTGGGCCAGCTGGTGTGGTCCTTGCCGCCAGGAGAATCCGAATGTGGTGAGGATGTACAATGAGTACAAAAACAAGGGTGAAGGATTTGAAATATTTGGTGTATCCCTTGACCAGTCGAGAGAAAAGTGGCTGCAGGCAATCGAGAAAGACAAACTCACCTGGCCACACGTTTCTGATTTGCAGGGTTGGCAAAGCAGTGCAGCCTCTTTGTACAATGTAACCGCCATTCCACAGACTGTGCTCGTTGACCCACAAGGTAAAATTATAGCGAAAGGTTTGAGAGGCCCTGAATTGGAGCAAAAGCTGGCTTCCTTACTAAACTAATTCTTTGGCCCCTATTAAGAGACACCTCTCGAACATAAAAAGCAGCTGCCTTTCCATATCGGAAAGGCAGCTGCTTTTTAAACATTATGCTTTTGTTTAAGTTTTAAGAGAGAAAACTCTTGTTTTACTTTATACTCTATAAGAATACCTGCTGCAAGGCTCCCCAAAGCTTTTTCTTATGCTCCGTATCTTTTTCCAGTATAGAGAGTGCCTGAGAAAATACAACTGGCACATCACTTATCATCACCGGGTGGTACAGCGTAAACTTGTCATGCGGCAGTGAGGTTTCCAGTCGGCTGGCAAAGCTGATGATATAATTTACATGTATTGCCTGCTGCAGTTCTTCAAAAAGGGCAGTGGTTCCTGTTTTGTTATTCACGTATGCCACATCTCCAGGATGTAGTCCGATAGCCGCTAAAATCTTTTGCAGGAACTGCAACTGCGGCAGCCTGTCGAATTCATCGTCAGGCAAGGTTACCAGCACTACTATTCCTTTGGCGTTGGCTCCGGCAACTTTGTACCTTACAGCTGCATGTGCTACTGCAGCAGCTGCATCCGGCGACTTAGGAATATGTGGCGTAGCTACAGGGGAATGTTCAGTTATCAGGTTCCTCACATGTGCCTCAGCCTTAGGTTTATCAGGTGCTGGTTTAGGAGCAGGCTTTTTATCAGCTTGAGGTGTCTCATCAACCGCTGCTGAAGAAACAGGTGCAGGCATAAAGGTATCACCATCCACCAGGTAAACGGTTTCGGAGATGAAATTCCGGAGGAATTCCGGATGCATGTTATCTGCCTGTAGACCTGCCATACATTTTATACTTTGTCTATACCCTGCGCATCTTCCTTAATTTCGAAGATGGATTTTAATTCCTTCGCCTCAGTAGGCTTCATGCGGCCAGCTAAAACCAGGCGCAACTGTCGACGGCGCAATGCACCATCATAAAGCTTTATCTCTTCCTCTGTTTCTGGTATAGCTTCCGGCACATCGATGGGATTCCCTAACTGGTCTACAGCAACAAAGGTAAAAAAAGCCTGGTTCGACATTACTTTCTTACCGCTTGGAATATCCTCGGCATACACCACAATGTGTACTTCCATAGAGGAGTTGAAGGCGCGGGTTACCTTAGCCTCCAGTGTTACCACGTTGCCAAGTTTAATACTTTCTGAGAAAGAAACATTGTCTACAGAAGCAGTTACTACTATTCGGTTCGAGTGCCGCTGTGCGGAAATGGCTGAAACAATGTCCATCCAGTGCATCATGCGGCCGCCCATCAGGTTATGTAGGGTATTGGTGTCGTTGGGCAACACCAGCTCTGTCATGATGACGTATGAGTCTTGTACTTTTTTGGATTTGCGCATTATGTTATGCTTGTTTGATGCCGCAAAGATACGCGCAGGAAAACAAAGGAGGAAATATAATTCAACAGTGTGAGCAAAGTGCTGTAGCGAAAGGCACATCCATGAGCCAAGAGCATCACTATATTTCTGCTTCCCACCCCGACTTCCCTAATAGTGGCACAAACTTAAAGCTGCTGAATGCCTCTTTCGTAAATTCATTGGGCGCCACCTGGGTAATACGCATCATTTTCTGGCTCTTTTCATTCCCCACCGGTATAACCAATGAACCTCCCACACTCAACTGCCGGACCAGGCTTTTTGGCACACCCGGAGCACCAGCAGTCACAATTATCTTATCGTAAGGCGCATGGGCTGTAAGGCCTTCTGAGCCATCACCATGAAAAGCATTTGGCTTAAGGCCATACTTCTTAAAAAAAAGAAGCGCCTTCTCATACAGCACGCGGTTGTATTCTATGGTATACACATGAGGTGTTAGCTGCAACAGTACAGAGCATTGGTAACCGGAGCCAGTGCCTATCTCCAGAACTTTGTCCGTCGGTTTCAGGTTCAGCAGTTCTGTTTGAAAAGCCACGGTGTATGGCTGTGAAATAGTTTGTCCTTCCCCAATCGGAAAAGCTTTGTCTTGGTAAGCCTGCTCCAGGAACGCTTTTTCAAAAAAATAATGTCTTGGTACAGCCTCAATGGCAGCCAGCACACGCGGATCGCGAATACCTTTTTGTTGCAAAATTTTGATTAATGCCCGGCGCATGCCCTTGTGTCTGTACGAATCTGCTTCCATTTAAAGTTTATTTATAGTGGTAATGAAGTGGAGAAATGCTTTGCTGTATCACACACAGCTTTGCGAATTTAAGCATAGCGCTTTAAAAACTCTCCTTTAATCATACTTTAACTTCTGAAAAAAGGTGGCGGGGGAGCATTAGCCGGTGAAAAAAGCTAATTTTGTGGAGGTTCAAATCGAGTTGATGTACAGCCATAAAGTTTAGCATGCTTCTTGGTTAATTAGCTGATGATGAAAACACAAAACAGCGGCGAAGTCAACTTCAAGTATTTGCTAAATAAAAATACCAGCCTAAACTAACCCCATAGGTAGTCAAAACAGGGGCGGCCAGTAATCAAATTAAAACAGCAACATGTTTACAGGAATCATAGAAACATTAGGACGTGTGACCAAAATCCGGGAGGAGAACACGAATAAGCATTATACCATCACGTCCCCTTTCACAAATGAATTAAAAATTGACCAGAGCGTGGCGCACAATGGCGTCTGCCTGACCGTGGTAGGTATAGAAGGGGATGCCTATACCGTGACAGCCATAGACGAGACACTGCAGAAAACAAACATGAACAGCTTGCAGGAAGGAGATATCGTTAACTTGGAGCGCTGCATGCAGGCCAATGGCCGTTTCGACGGACACGTGGTGCAAGGGCACGTAGACCAGACCGCTGTTTGTGAATCAGTAGAAGATGAGAACGGAAGCTGGGTGTATACCTTCAGGTATACACCCAGCAAAGGGAATGTGACAGTAGAAAAAGGGTCTATTTGTGTGAATGGTATTAGCCTGACGGTATTGAACTCTAAGGAGGATGCTTTCTCAGTAGCGATTATACCCTATACCTATGAGCACACAAACCTGAAACACGTGAAGCCAGGAGAAACAGTAAACCTGGAGTTTGACATCATCGGCAAGTACGTGGCGCGGCTGCTGGGAAAATAGAATAGAATAGGTTAAGAAGAGGAAGAAAGAGATGTTTAACTCTTTTTTCCTCTGTTGTTACTTACCTCTCATCTAATTACAATCCTGTGGTAAGAAACACCGTAGCCACCCCAGATGCCGAGGCCTCCCTGTATGTTAGACTGGGTGATGTTGGGGGTGCCGATCGGACTGCCGTTGCTATTCTGTTCATTCTCTAAGCTATACCAAAAACGGTAGTGTGGGAGGTCGATAGCGGCCCAGCGGACTATCACTGTGTCACCTACGCCAAAGTAACTGTACAGATCCACATCTACTTCTGCCTGACCTTTTGGCTCTCCACGGTCCAGTGGGAAAGAGATCCTTCTTCCGTTTACCAGTTCATCGTTGAAAACAGAAGTAAATAAACCAGGAAAAAAGGGCTCGTTGTTGCGCTTTGTAAAGTAACGTATGCTGTTTCCTAACGTGTCTGGGTCCGTGTAACTATAGTACAGCACCCGTAGGCTGTCCTGTTTCGGATCAGGGTGGGGCTCTGTCCAGAGCGAATCGAGTGGGTTGAGCTGCGGTATGGTAGTCGTTGCAGTAAGCACACGACCTTCCTCACTGATGCGCAAGGCATAACTTTGACCTGTTTCACCTAACAGTGCATCGGTGGTATACACATAAAACAAGAACCCGCTGTTGCGCCTCAGCTGCTCCACCGGAATGCCAAACTGCAGACTCACCACATTGCTCAACTCTTCTGAAAATGCCGGAGAGGCTACTTCTGTTAAGTTATAGGTTTGCCCGTTGTTTGTCACCGTTACCTGCGCATCGTGCACAAAGCTTTGCTCCAGTGCTTCCAGGGTCAGGTCTGAGAAAACCGGTACCGACCGCGTAAGCACAATAATGGGTGGCGCACCTTGTTCAATATGCCCTTCAACTACTATTTTCTCTTCTCCTTCAGGAAGTATCAAATTCAGATCCTGCTCACAGCTTACCAATAGCAGGAGCATCAAGAAAGCACAAAAGTAGTGTCGTGTTTTCATACTTATTTCCAGCTAAAGTTCCAGGTAACAGCAGGCAGCGGGAATGGGATGATAGAAATCTTCTTCGCCTGCAGTCTCACATTTTGGTTTGTGACGCTTCCTTCGTTGTCAACGTAGTACAGGAAGGGATTTCGCCTCCCGTACACGTTGTAGATGGAGAATGTCCAGCTTGATTTAATTTTTTCTAGTGCCTTTCCTTCCAATGTTGCCGACAAATCGAGGCGGTGTGTCGGTTGCATCCGGAAGCTGTTGCGGTTGCCATACTGGTAATTCACCGTTCCTTCCAGGTAGTAGCGCCGCAGCGGCAGGGTAGTAGCCTGTCCGGTGCCAAAGACGAACGTGCCACCAAAGGTCCAGCGGTTGTTTAACTTGTAGCTGCTCACCACCGACAAGTCGTGGCGGCGGTCGAAACGGGCCGGAAACTCAGCTCCGTTGTTCAGTTTCGGAAATTGGCGTGTTGTTTTCGATAAAGTATAACCAATCCAGCCCTGTAAATTGCCATAGTTCTTGCGCAGGAACAACTCAATGCCATAAGACTTTCCGCTTCCGCTCACAAACTCATACTCCAGATCGCGGTTGCTGGGGCCTGGAGCAAACCCTTCGCGGTACTCTAACTGGTTTTCAAGGTCTTTGTAGTATACTTCCACTGATCCTTCATATTGATTTTGCGCCATGCTCCTGAAATAGCCTACTGCAAACTGTGTGGCATATTGTGGTTTTACGATGGCAGAACTGGGCACCCACACATCCAGCGGAAGGGTAGTGTAGGCGTTAGAGACCAGGTGCAGGTATTGTGCAGAACGGGCAAACCCAGCTTTAACGGAAGACAGTTCATCTAGCGTATATCTTGCAGATGCCCTGGGCTCCCACGTCTGGTATGTTTTAACTTTATCGCCACTTCCATACCGGGTGGAGTCAGTCACGACGTTGTTTTGGTTAAAGTTGTAGTAATTGAATGGGCCCACCTGCATAAAATAGCTGTTGCGCAGCCCCAAATTCAACAACAGCTTATCCGTCACGTTCCAATCATCTGATACATAAAACCCAGTTTCATGGCCATATTTTGGTAATATCCGGGTGGTGCCGAACAATTCACCTGCTTCGCCCTCTGCCTCGCCGGTACGAGGGCGAAGGGTATGGTTCGTATACTGCACACCATACTGCAGGTGATGCCGTACAGACGGAGTATAATCAAAATCGATGTTCAGGCTATAGTCCTCCACACCTGTCTGCAGCACGGTGTTATACCCCCCATAGTCCCAGTTAAACTCGAACTTGTAGTTGCTGAGCACACCCGATACATTCATGAACATCTTATTGTTGAACACGTGGTTCCAGCGGGCGGTGGCGGTGGCGTTTCCCCAGGAAAACTGAGAGGTGAAACGACCATCGGATAATTTCAGATTCCCGATGTCGCGTCCATAGTAGCCACTCAACGTAAGCTTGTCCTTATCTGATAAAGTATAAGTTAGCTTTCCATTCAGGTCATAAAAGCGGAAGGGAATACCGCCTTGCTCTGTATTTTTAAGGACGGGGTTGAATAGGGCGTCAACATAAGTGCGGCGCCCGGAAAAGATAAAGGAAGCTTTTTGTTTGATTATTGGCCCCTGCACCGTCAGCCGGGAAGCAATCAAACCAATGCCACCTTCCGCGCTATAATCTGTCACATCGCCTTCTTTCATTTCGATATCCAGCACAGAAGAGAGGCGGCCACCGTAGCGGGCGGGCATATTCCCTTTTATTAGCGTAGTATTAGAAATGGCATCGCTGTTGAACACCGAAAAGAAGTTAAAGAGGTGGCCGGGGTTGTAAACAGTCGCGTTGTCCAGCAGCACGAGGTTCTGGTCGGCACCTCCGCCACGCACATAAAAGCCGGTATTGCCTTCACCACCCGACTGTACGCCCGGCAGCAGCTGCACTGTTTTCAGAATATCCAGCTCCCCAAAAAGAACAGGAAGTGTTTTTATAGTTTCCATAGGCAGTTCCAACTGCCCCATTGTTGCCGTTTCTGTGATGGGCTGCTGCCGTTCAGCCACAACTTCCACTTCCTGCACGCCATAAGTGGTTGGTGTGAGTTTAAAAGTAAGCTGGCTGTTCTGGTTCAGTTGCAAGAGCTGCTTTGCTTCATCGTAACCAATAGACTTCGCTAAAACGGTATAGGTGCCAGCAGGTGCAAGCAGCATAAAACGTCCATCAGCCGCTGTAATCGCACCCAGGTTACTGCGTTCCTGCAGGGATATGGAGGCTCCTGCCAGTCCTTCGCCTGTCTGGGCATCAGTTACCCGTCCGGATAGCCTGTAATTCTCCTGTGCTGATGCGGGAGCCAGAGCAATAAGCAGCAGAAAAAGAGAAATGAAAATAATATTAATTCGTCGCAAACCTGTTGCTATGTGTAAATCCCTCAAAGAACAGCCTATGGCCTCAAAGGTTTAACGCACCAGCGAAGGATATTTGTTCAAAAGAATGGTGTAGCCGAGCGAACAACAATAAGCCAGGAAGGCACCCAGTAAAGCGCCTCCAATTGTATCTCCGGGGTAGTGCACGCCCAGGTAAATCCGACTGTAAGAAACCACCACTGCCCAGACCACCAGCACAATTTTAAATACTAGGTACCGGTCTGAGAGAATCAGGTTGAAGAACACAGCCAGGGCAAAGCCTGTGGAGGCATGTGAAGACATAAACCCGAACCTCCCGCCGCAACCTTTCACAATGTTCACCACAGCAGAAAGCTCCGGGTCGTGGCAAGGGCGGAGGCGCGCGAAGAATGGTTTGAATATACCGGAGGCAACAAAATCAGCCAGGCCCACGGCCACAATGGCCAGCAGCAGCATCGGGATGCTCTGTTTCCGGTAGCGCCACACCAAGTAAACGATTAGACCCAGGTAAAAGGGAATCCAGACGTACTTGTTCGAAACAAACACCATCACACCGTCCCAGAATGGGCTCTGCATGTCGTTGAGGTACACAAAAAGGTCCTGGTCGAGTTGCTCCAGTTCTTCCATCTACTTCTATTTTCTATTGCACCTGTAGCCAATCAATTTCCTTCTTCAGGTAAGCCTGCGTCTCTTCTTCCGGGCTACCAGCCTCTGGTTTAAAGTTATAAATCCAGGAGGCGTGGGTAGGCAGGCTCATCAGAATCGATTCAATGCGCCCTTTTGTGAGCAGGCCGAACTTGGTGCCCCGGTCATACACCAGATTAAACTCCACGTATCGGCCACGGCGCAGCAACTGCCATTGCTTCTCCCGCTCCCCATAAGGTAGGTCACGGTTCTGGTTCATGATGGAAGTATAGAATGGAATAAAAGCATAAGCCACATCCTGTACAAAGGCAAAGCGTTCCTGAATGGTGAATTCTTCGTTCGCCGATAACCTATCAAAGAAAATGCCTCCCACACCACGCGTTTCCTCCCGGTGCTCGTTGTAAAAATAATCGTCGGCCCACTTCTTGAACTCCGGGTAATAAGAAGGATGGTGCTTTTCACATACCGCCTTCATCTGCTCATGAAACTGCTTTGCCTGTTTCTTGTCCAGGTAAATAGGCGTAAGGTCTATGCCGCCGCCAAACCAGGCTTGCCCATCTCCTGCTTCAAAGTAGCGCACATTCATATGCGTGATGGGTACCATGGGGCTGTGCGGGTGCATCACGACCGAAACACCTGTTGCAAAATAGTTTGGGTCCGGCATCAGCAGCATTTTCATGAAAGCAGGGGAAAGCTCTCCTTCCACAGCAGAGAAATTAACGCCGCCTTTCTCCAGCACAGAGCCGCCCTCTATTACACGTGAAATGCCGCCTCCGCCACTCTCATGCTGCCATTCGTCAGCACTGAAGGTAGCACCACCGTCACAGGTCTCTAAGGCTTGGTAAAGGTCTTTCTGAAACTGGCGCATGAACGCCTCTACTTCTTCTCTGAACATGTTATATAGCTACAGAATGTAAAACAAACACTTGAGCACCCTGTATATATACCGGCTAGCAAGCCCATATGAATCAAGGGTAAATTTTACCTGATGAAAATCAGAAGCTTAGCTTTTAGAGCTTCATCTGGGGTAAAATTACCAAATGTATTGCGTACAACCGAAGCAAGAGGCAAATTTTAGGAAGAGACCGGAAATTTGTAAATTCGGGCAAACCCACACAAGATTATGGTAAAAGATTCCTTTGAAGAGGTAAAGCTGGACGTTGATCTCTTAAAAAAAGCTTTCCGACTCATGATAACTGCCAAAACCATGGCAGACACTTACGAAGATAACAAAGCGATCTGTAGCAAGTATGTGCACAGCACGTCCCGCGGACATGAAGCCATTCAACTGGCGGCCGCTTTCCAGCTACAGCCTTACGATTACGCCGCCCTCTACTACCGCGATGATTCTATGCTGCTGGGCATAGGGCTGCAGCCCTACGAGCTCATGCTGCAGCTCATGGCCAAAGCCGATGATCCTTTTTCAGGAGGACGCACATACTACGGTCACCCATCTATGAAAAGAGACGGCTTCCCGACCATTCCGCATCAAAGCTCTGCCACCGGCATGCAGGCTATTCCGGCTACAGGTATGGCGCATGCTGTTTCTTACCTGGAAGGGCAGGGGCTGTTGCAGGGCGAGGAGAAGCCTGTGGTGCTTTGCTCTATAGGAGATGGTGCTGTAACGGAAGGAGAGGTGTCAGAAGCTTTCCAAATGGCAGTGCTGAAGGACCTGCCGATTGTGTACCTGGTGCAGGACAACGACTGGGGCATTTCGGCCACTGGCAGGGAAATGCGTTCTATGGACGCCTATGAATTTGCCGCTGGTTTTAAAGGGATGGAGCGCTTGCGCGTTAACGGTTCCGATTTTGAAGAGGCTTACGAAGGAATGCGCGTGGCATTTGAATATGCTCGAAAAGTGCGTAGACCGGTGCTGGTGCATGCAAAAGTTCCGCTCCTGGGCCACCATACCTCCGGCGTGCGCCGTGAGTGGTACAGAGGTGATAACCTGAAGCAGCAGGAAATAAACGACCCTATCCCGCAACTGCGCCAGACACTTTTAGAAGCGGATGTTTCTGAAGATGAAATAGAGGCACTGGAGCAGGAGGCAAAAGAAAACGTGGCACAGGATTATCAAAAAGCCCTGAATGCCCCAACTCCTGATCCAACTACTTTTGATCAGCATGAATTTGCACCCACACCTGTAACAGAAGAAAAAGGCGAACGCAGCCCTGCTGGTGCTGAAAAAGTAACCATGGTAGATGCCGCCCTGCATGCAGTAGATGATATCCTTAAAACGTATCCGGAGGCACTGTTCTATGGCCAGGATGTGGGAGGAGAACTGGGAGGTGTGTTCCGGGAGGCTGCCTTGCTGGCCAAGAAGTATGGCGATGCACGTGTTTTTAATACACCGATACAGGAAGCATACATCGTCGGCTCTACGGCCGGTATGTCGGCCGTGGGAGCCAAAGCCATAGTTGAGATCCAATTTGCCGACTATATCTGGCCTGGCATTAACCAGCTTGTAGAGGAGCTGTCAAAAAGCTGCTACCTCTCTATGGGGCAGTTTCCTGTGCAGTCCCTTATCAGGGTGCCTATAGGAGCTTACGGTGGGGGCGGGCCTTACCATTCCGGAAGTATAGAGTCTACGCTGCTGAATATCCGAGGCATTAAAGTGGTCTTCCCTAGCAATGCGGCTGATATGAAGGGCTTGATGAAAGCCGCTTTCCTGGACCCGAACCCCGTAGTAATGCTGGAGCACAAAGGCATTTACTGGTCTAAAGTGCCGGGCACCGAAGACGCTAAAACAGCAGAACCTGACGCTGATTACATCCTACCACTCGGCAAGGCGAGCATTGTGCAGCAGGCTGATGAGCAGGAAGTGCGCATGGGCAACAGTATGGCCGTCATTACCTATGGCATGGGCGTGTACTGGGCTAAAACGGCATCAAAGGAATATCCAGGAAGCATTGAAATCGTTGACCTCCGCACGCTGAACCCACTCGACTATGATACAGTGCGGGCATCTGTAGAGCGGCATGGTAAGGCGCTGGTGCTGACTGAGGAGCCGCTGATGAACTCTTTCGCAGAATCCCTGGCCGGACGCTTATCGAAAGATTGCTTTCAGAAGCTGGATGCTCCGGTTTATACCTTGGGTGCCGCTAATTTGCCAGCGATTCCGCTCAATGTGGAGCTGGAAAAGATGATGCTGCCGAATGCAGAGAAAGTTGCCGCCGCGATGGAAGATTTGTTGAACTACTAAAGTTGAAGGCAACCAACCAGAGGAAAGATAAAAGCATTAAACTGATTTCACTGCCATACTATGAAAAAGAGGCTGCCCTTTTAGAGCAGGCTCTTTCTTTGACTTAATACTCATTTACATAAAGCTCCTCCCATAACTAAGCCTTTCCTATTCGTTAGCACGGAGTGGAACAGTTTCCAGTCTTTGGTTGAGCGCCTGGGGGAAGGGGCCCTCTATTGCAAATGTTGTGGTGCCAAACAAAGAGAGGCAGCCGGAGCAGAGCTATAGATGGCCCCTTCCCCACAACGGGACCCCACGGCCTAAAGAGCACAGCGTAATTGCCATAAAACAGTAGGTTTGATGCCGTTGTATGAACTGCCACTACGGCAGCTTAAACTGCATTCCTATAGAATAAACTTCATTCGATGTAGTATTATTCCTCTCGTACAGTCTCAGCCGGACGACTTGATAATAGAAACAAACCTGTCTTCGTTTTGAGCTCCAACGAAGCGGCATGTTGTGGTGCATTCACAGGCCAATCCGTTTGAATTAGTCTGTTTCAGGATGATCATGATAGCAACAGAACGTCCCGCTGGGACTAACTGATGCTTTACTACCACTTGCCTTGAAAGACTGACGAATTGTACAGAAGCGAAATCAGAAAGGGTAGCCTATACCAATCTGAAGGGTGCTCTGGCTATTCCTGGTAAAGAAGTCGGAGAACCTGAAGTCATCCAGGATAAAGCGGTTACCATAGAGCCCTCCCGGGTCATATACCTTAGTTGCAAGGTCGAAGCGGAGTATGAGAACGGCCAGGTCGAAACGTATACCGAAGCCGGTGCCTACTGCCAGCTCTTTGTAGAACCTGTTGAATTCAAAGTTTGCCTTTGGGCGGTTCACGTCTTCCTGCAGCAGCCACACATTCCCTGCATCCACAAATACGGCCCCATTCAGGAAACTAAAGATATTAAAGCGGTACTCAACATTTGCTTCTATGAGTACTTCACCAGGCTGCTCTAAGCTAAAATCACGTTCTACACCCACACTATACGGTTCTTCCGGATTGTCTACTTCCACAGGTTTTATAGAAGCATAAGAGCCCAGGCCCAGGCGGCGCGACTGCCAGGCACGCACGCTGCTGGCACCGCCAGCAAAAAAGTGCTTTTCGTAAGGCAATACCTCAGATTTAAAAATAGGAGAGGCAACACCTCCACTCAGGCGGTAAACAAAATAACGTTGTTTTCCCAGCGGGATGTAACGGCGGTAATCAGGATTGATTTTGGCATACTGGAAAGTCTGCAGGTTATTATACCCGATGTCCAGCCCCAGTTCTTTCGATAAGCCACCTACTTCAACGAGCGTCCGGAAATACCTTGCATTCCTGGTTTGCGTGAAATCGTTGGTGTTATAGATGAAGTTAAACCCAATAAAAGAAATGATACCATCTGAGAAGCTCTCGATCAGCGACCTGCTGCCCTCGCTGTTATTGATAAGGCTCTGCCGGAAGGTATTGTCCAGTATCTCTCCCTGCACAATGTTCAGGTTAACCGGCGAGAAAATGAACTGCATGACAGGTGGGCGAAGCGGGTTTCTGATAATTTGCCAGATATAGTCGAGGCCAAGCTGGTAGCTTGTTCTGGTGTACTGTTCGCGGTCGCTGCTCGTATAGCCGGAATAGATACGTGTTCTTGGGCTGTATTCTGATAAAAGGCTCTTGTTGGTGAAAGGGAAGAGGATAACAGGGAACGACAACGCCGCATCAGCGCCAAACTCCTTGATAAGCACGACATTATTTGGATCAGTAAAACTCGCCTGTCCCTCAATACCACCTCTCAAGCCCAGATCCAGGTTTTCGGCTCCGCCAAACACATTGCGCACGCGTAGCCTGATACTGGCAAAAGGCCCAGGTACCCTTTCAGTATAGTTCAAACCTACCTCTATTGTCTCCTGAAACTTCTTGGCCGGCAAGGCATTGATATAAGCGTTCAGGAGATAGCTGGAGTCAGAAGTAGTCTCCAGCTTACTGTAAAGCACGTTGTTGAACTGGAACACATCCAACTCGGCCAATTTGCGCTGTGTGGTGGAGGTGCGTAACTGGCTGTAGCGCTGGCCAGGGTAAATGTCAATCTTTTTATCGAGGATTTCAGGTGAGAATTTGTGCTTGTACGCTACATAGTGGATGCCATTGTACAGGATCGTATCTCTGGGAATGCCAAAACGGTCGGCGTCGGTTTTAAAATAAACTTTGTTCAACGTGTACAGCCTATGCGTGGAGTCCTGCTCAGGGTTTTGAATAATGGTCTTGATGGTTGCAGCTCGTCGCGTAGAAAAGGTGTCTACCTCAAACTCGATGTAAGCACGGGCGAAGTCAAAGTAGCCGCGGTTGCGTAGGAGTGTGTAAATACGGTCTCTTTCTGCCGTTAAAATATCCTCATCATATTTTTCACCAAGCTGCAGCAAAGAGCGGTTGGCAGTAGATTGCACCAACTGGCGTATATCATCATCCTGTATGCCATAGGTAAACTCCGTGTACCGGTAAGGAACATTTTCCTCTATGTTAATAGTGACTGTTACGAACTTGTCATCTTTTACTTCCTTCCGGTAACTGGTCTGGTGGTTGAAGTAACCCTTGGCATTCAGGTAAATGTCAATCTGATCCATCGTTTCCTCCATCAAGGTAGAATCATAGATGGCGGGAGGCTCCCCAAGCTGCATCAGAAAGTTGCCTTCTTTCATTCTTTCCTCCAGCCTCTCGATGCGGGCATCAAATTTTAGCCGCTGGCGTTGTATCTTTGCTGAGTCAGTGCCGGCTTCTTCTATTTTTTCCTTCTTTCTGGCTTCCTGCTTTTGTATTCGCTCCTGAATCTGCTGTGGGTCGTAAAACTTTTTGCCAAAATTATAAAGCGCCAGGTAAGGAGTGGAGCCTAGTACCAAGCGATTTGGGTCCTGTTGGTAAAGTGCTTCGATGGCAGCGGGATCAACTGTTTCCAGTCCTTCAGGTTTAATGCCTACCAGCAGCCTTTCATCTTCGGCTAAATACTTGGTAGGCACACAAGACTGCACGCATAACATTGTGAATACCAGAACAGATATGTATAATCGTGATTTCAAATGTTGAATTATGTTATCAAAAGCAGTTGTAAAGTATATCAAATCGTTGCAAATAAAAAAATACAGGAAGCAACACAAGGCTTTTGTGGTAGAGGGAGCCAAAAGCGTACAGGAGTTACTTCATGCAGATTTTGAGCTGGAGCATCTTTTTATAACTAATGGTTTTCAAAAACAATATTCAGAGAGCTTCCCCCCAGGTTTGGCTTTTGAGGTTGTTTCAGAAGAGGAACTGGTAAAAGCCGGCTCTTTCTCCAGCAACAACGCGGCACTGGCCGTGGCACGTATGCGGCTGCTGCCCCCTTTGCACATTCAAAAGAACGACCTGATTATTGCTTTGGATGACGTACGGGACCCGGGCAACCTGGGTACGATCATCCGGATAGCTGATTGGTATGGTATTCAGCAGATTGTGTGCTCCGAGACATGTGCCGATTTTTACAATTCTAAAGTAATTTCCGCCACTATGGGCTCTTTTACACGTGTTAATGTGCAATACCTGAACCTGGCGGAATGGTTGCAGCAGCATACAAAAAATTATAAAATTTACGGTGCCTCCCTGGCTGGGGAGAGCCTGCATGAAATGACACTACAGCCAGAGGGTATTGTGGTGTTGGGCAATGAGGCGAATGGAATATGCCCTGAAGTAGCAGCACAGGTAAACCAATTCATCAAGATACCTGCCTTTGGTGCGGCAGAATCTCTCAACGTAGCCACTGCTACAGCTATCATCATTGATAATTTTCGTCGCAACTCTTAACTTAACTAAAATAAAAAGAGGAGCGCTACACCGCTCCTCTTTTACCTCAAGTCACTTTCAATTATACTTTCTACATGAACAACCGGAGTCCGAAGGATACCACATTTGTCTTTGGTCCTCGGTTTTCTTTGAACAGGTCGTTCATGTTGTATTTCGCAAACAAGTTCAGGCCGCCGTATCCAACTACCCCTTCCACGCCGTATTGGAAATCACTCAGGTTAAAGGAGTCGCGGGTTTTGTCTTTTTCCGTTCTGCCACCTTCCTGGAACTTCAACTTGGTGTGGCTACCCATGCGGTAGCCTACAAAAGGACCGGCACCTATGGTGAAACCGTCTTTCCCGTTTTCCCGCTGAAACTCCAGCAGCGCCATTAAAGGAACGTTTACAGAAGAATGGGTCAATTTAGACTTCTCAAAGTTTACTTCCTCCACCTCACGGAAAAAGGTTGTATTATTTACTTCATCCACCACCACATTGTCTTCAAACATATAGTTGTTGAAGGCAAACTCAAGACCTGACACTATCAGGAACGGACTTTTACGGCCACCCACACGAGACTTTAGGTGCCAGTTAAGGCTCACGTAGCGGGAGCCCCAGGGCTTAAGGTCTGCCATATCAGCCGCATCACTGGTGAAGGCATTGAATCCTAAATCGGTATTAAAATTCATCTTCGTAGCTTTGTAGCTCTCCTCCTTATGGGCGGCACGGGTACTGTCGCGCTCTGCCTTATTTGGCACATCCACATTTACTTTTGTGTTATTCCCGTCGTCTTCCACTTCCACATCAATTTTAAAATTTTTGTTGATGCGGATTTCATGACGCTCTTTTTTAACTTCACCTTGTGGGGTGGTTTCCTGTACCGTCACGGTTACCTGGTCCCCGGTTCCATCTTCTGTCTTCGACGTGTTGAAGGTAACGGTCATGTCTTTTGAGCCTGGGTTAGAGTTCTCCATCTGGTCTACGCGTTCCACGTAAGAGTTGAGCTCCCGCATCAGCGAGTCGAGGCTATAGTTCTGGAAGGCTTTGAGTTGTTGAATGTTCTGTAGCTGCAGAATCATTTTGGCGCCGTTGGCCATTTTGATGATGATGGTATCCTGTACGTTTACGGGGCTTTGGCCTATGGTAGGTCCGCCTTTAGCAGACACACCGGTAGCGGTGGCCATGAAAATGGCCATGAGTAATAGTATTCGTTTCATGATTTTGAAGGGTTAGAGATTAATTACTTTAGAGAATTTTTGCTTGCCGATTTGTGTATTCAGCGCCACTTTATCGGCATTAATACCCAACTCAGAGAGCTCCACTTCTTCGCCACTTGCGAGGTTGCGGACCTGCTTGAAGATGTTTTTGGCCAGCTTTGCCTTCTTGTCTAAGCCACCTTGAGCTTCATCTGCCTCTGCCATGGCAGCTGGTGTTGGAGAAGTTCCGGCTCGTGTAATGATGATCTCAACTGGCGCTGCGTTCATGTTGGCGTCAGCTTTAGCTGAAGCGAGGGCATTGGACATAACAGGCTTCACAGCTGGCGTTGTCACAGTCTCTTCAACTTCAGGGGCTCTCTCCGTTTGAGAATTTATGGCGATGGCCTGCTGCGCAGTCGCCTGAGGTTGTCTTTTTGTAGAGGTCTTAACCTTTTTTTGCTGTACAGCTTTTGGTGTTGCTACGGCTATGGCTTCCTTTTTAACATCCTCTTCTGCCATATTAGATGCAGCATGGTTTGCATCGGTTGCCTGAGGGGTAAGATTTTTTTCTTCGTTATTTGTTTCTGTTGCTACTTCTGCCTGCGCGATTGATTCTGGAACTGGTGCACTGTATACAGGTGTTTCCTGAATCTCTACACGGCCTTTTTCTTCAATGGACTGGCTAATTTCTGGTGTTCCGGTTCTGATGTTAAAGAAAACGACACCAACAGCAAGCACCATCGAAATACTGGCAGCCACTGATGAGTACACCCACATAAAGGAGTGTTTTTCCTCTTTCGGCTGTAGTGGTGCCGTTTGTGGCAATTCGGCTTCCATGCGGTCCTGCAGGCGGCTCCACAGATCTAAGGGAGGCGTAGGAGAGGAATTCCCCAGGCGCTCCTTAAATAGCTTATCTATGTCTTCTGGTCTCATGGTCATCTTATTTATAGGGTAACAGCTTCCTGGCCACTTAATCGGCGCTGCAGCATGGCGCGGGCCTTGCTCAACTGCGACTTCGATGTACCCTCGGTTATACTGAGCATATCCGCTATTTCCTTGTGTGAGTATCCTTCAATGGCATACAGGTTAAAAACCGCTCTGTAGCCAGCGGGTAACGATTTCAACAGTTCCAGCAGTTCTTCCTCCGCCAGTTCCTGATCAGCACCTGAGGTGCCAGCCACTTGTACGTGGCTGTCGTCGATAGCGAGGTGCAGCAGTTCCTTCTTTCTTAAAAAAGCCAGGGCTTCGTTCACCATGATGCGGCGAACCCACCCCTCGAAACTGCCTTTCGCTTCAAAGCGAACAATGTTCTGGTAGATCTTCATAAACCCGTTCAGCAGCGCTTCTTCCGCGTCCATTTCATTTTTAAGATAGCGTTTGCACACCCCGTACATCTGCGAGGCAAAGCGCTCGTACAGGAGCTTTTGTGCCTTTGTGTCTGCCTTCTGGCATCCCCCTATCAGTTCTGCTTCTGTCACGCTTTGTAAAGGTTTATCAAATATTCTGTGTTAGGTCGAAATCTTTGAGCTGTTGCTCTTTACCCCTTAGATGCAAGGTACCCGTGGTGTGGTTGCCTGAGACCATCTAAATATTTTATATTTTTTTGATTGAACCAACTCCTTTACTATAAAAGGCTGATGCTCAGCCATAATTTTATTCAGATAATTTACTATATACTGTACCTATCTTACACTTTAAGTAAGCAGGCGCAGGCAATTGCAACTGGTTTTGTTTAAAGGAGGCTTGTGTCTATTGCTATTAGGTCTTTAAAAAGCAAAGGCTCCTTCAATTGAGGAGCCTTTATGATGTACAAAATATATGTTGATCTTCAATATTTCTCAGCTAACTACTTATGGAGCTAAGCTGATTTTGTCTTCATAAAAGAATGGCAATTTATACTTCCTCTTCCTGTATGACATCTTTCAAAACATCCCACACGTTTTCAGCTAAAATCTTCTGGCCTTCTTCCGTCGGGTGTATACCATCCCCCTGATTCAATTCACGGTTGCCGGCTACACCTTCCAGCAAAAATGGAATAAGTGCTACATTTTCTTCTGCAGCCAGTCGGGTGTAGACTTCTCTAAAGTCCTGGGTATACTTTTGCCCCATACTGGGCGGAATCTGCATCCCTGCCAGCACCACTTTTACATCCGGGTTTTTGCTTCGCACCTTCTGAATGATAGCCTTCAGGTTGTTGTATGTCTCTTCTGTTTTAACTCCCCGTAGTCCGTCATTTGCCCCCAGTTCCAAAACAAAAACGTCTACAGGCTGTTTTAAAAGCCAATCGATGCGGCTCTTGCCACCCGAGGTTGTTTCACCGCTGACACCTGCATTCACTACCTTATAGGGCAGATCCAGGGAATCAATCCGCTCCTGGATGAGCGCCGGAAAGGCAAGGTCCGGTTCCAGACCATATCCTGCTGTCAGGCTGTTGCCAAAGAACAGGATTGTTTTGGTATCTGTTTCTGCCCTGGCCCTTTCAGTTGTTGCAGCCTTAGTGGTTGCTTCCTGCTCTGTTTCCAGTTGGGCGGTCGTGCTGTCACTACCGCAACCGGCTAAAGCCAGCATACCAGCCAGACATGTTGCTAAAAAGGAATATTCAATCTTCATAAATGCTATTGTTTACTATATTTATAACTACGCCAGCTTAAACTAATAACGTGCTGTAAGAGTTATTTGATTTAATTATGCTATCCAGTTGGTATAGTTTGTGTTAACAAACGTTATACCAATACTCATACATAAAACACCTTCCTCGTGTCAACAATTCTCGATATACAAGATTTAAAAAAGACCTATAACAGCGGTGACCGGCATCTAACAGTGCTGCAAGGTATTAATTTCTCTCTTCAGGCCGGTGATACCTGTTCAATTGTTGGGCCCTCAGGTAGCGGTAAAACAACTTTGCTCGGCCTCTGCGCCGGCCTTGACCGCGCCAGTTCCGGGTCCGTCATTCTGAATGGTGTAAAATTAGACAATTTGTCAGAAGATGAGCGGGCACAGGTACGTAACCAGTATGTCGGTTTTATTTTCCAGAACTTCCAGCTGATACCCACACTGACAGCCCTGGAAAACGTGATGGTGCCCCTTGAACTGCGGGGAGAACGCAATGTACAGCGCCAGGCCATGGAACTATTGGGAAGAGTAGGGTTGGCAGAGCGCCACGACCACTACCCAACCCAGTTATCCGGAGGTGAGCAACAGCGCGTGTCGCTGGCAAGGGCCTTCTCTAACAGACCTACCATTCTTTTTGCTGATGAACCGACGGGCAACCTCGATGAAGAAACAGGCCAACGGGTAGAGGAACTGTTGTTCGATTTGAACAGGGAGTCCGGTACTACGCTGGTGCTGGTGACGCATGATTTAGAGCTGGCGGAGAAAACACAACGTATCATCCGCATCAAAGGCGGCACACTGGCCTCAGACACAGGTGCGCCCGTATCCGTCAGCAGAGACGAACTCAGCGGTATTTAAGACTACTCATCCATCAGCATCTGAAAACTTTTATAATCGACTCCTGTGCCCGACACCATCATACATATAGACAAGAAAAATAAGCTGAACCTGCCCTGGCTCCTGAAAATGGCATGGCGTGATAGCAGGCGTAACCGGGGCCGTTTGGCACTGTTTATTTCTTCTATTGTGCTGGGCATCGCTGCGCTGGTAGCTATCAATTCCTTTTCAGATAACCTCCGCAACGATATTGAGAACCAGGCAAAGTCGCTGATAGGAGCTGACCTGGTGGTAGCCAGTAACAAGGAAGTAGAGCCGAAGATGCAGCAGTTGCTGGACTCCATTGCCGTTGGCGGCGATCGCTCTGATGAGGTTCGCTTTGTGTCCATGGTTTATTTCAAGGCGTCAGAGGGAACCCGGCTGGTGCAGGTGCGTGCCCTGGAGGAAGGCGGATTTCCTTATTATGGAGAGATAGAGTCTGAACCGAAGAATGCCAGTTCCACCTTCCGGAGCGGCGGTCGCAAAGCCTTGGTTGATCATACGCTGCTATTGCAATACAACTCAGAGCCTGGCGATTCTATCAAAGTAGGAAATTTGACATTTGAGATTTCCGGTGCCCTTCATAAAATTCCAGGCCAGTCTGCTATGACGGCTACCATTGCCCCGGCTGTTTATATTCCGAAGCAGTACCTCGAGGAGACAGGCCTGCTGCAGAAGGGCAGCCGCATCAGCTATTACCGTTACTACCACCTGCCCGCTACTACAGATGCTGATAAGCTGGTGGAGAAATTGGAGCCGCGATTTGAGGAAGCAGGCTTGGGCTACGATACGGTACAGAGCCGCAAGGAAAGTACAGGAGAATCCTACGCCAACTTGGCGCGATTCCTGTCGCTGGTTGGTTTTGTGGCGCTGCTTTTGGGCTGTGTGGGCGTTGCAAGTGCTGTACATGTTTATATACGGGAGAAACTGGCAACGATAGGTGTATTGCGCTGCCTGGGCATGAGTGGCAAGCAGGCCTTTCTGATATACCTATTCCAAGTAGCGGCCATGGGGCTCATTGGTTCTGTGGTAGGCGCTATTCTCGGCACCTTAATTCAGTTATACCTGCCGCAGCTGTTTCAATCTTTTCTGCCTGTGGAGGTGACGGTGGGCGTTTCGTGGGCTGCAGTTGCCGGGGGCATAGGCATTGGCCTGGTGGTGTCCATCCTATTCGCTTTGCTGCCCCTGCTTTCTATCCGGAATGTATCGCCGCTCATTACCTTACGCGCCGGCATAGAGCATGTCTCAAAGCAACCGGATAAACTAAAATGGGCAGTGAGCGCACTCATACTTGCTTTCATTTTCGTTTTTGCTTACCTGCAGCTTGGTACCTGGCTGAGAGCCCTGGGGTTTACAGGCGGCGTACTGGTAGGCTTTGTGGTGCTTGCGCTGATTGCGCGCCTGATGATGGCCCTGGTGAAGCGTTTTTTCCCTACAAGTTGGGGATACGTGTGGCGACAAAGCTTAGCGAATCTTTACCGCCCAAACAACCAGACACTGCTCCTGACAGTATCAATCGGCCTAGGTACGGCCCTGATTGCCACACTCTTCCTTATTCAGCGGCTTCTGTTAAGTGAAGTAGCGATAGCCGGTAGCGAAAATCAGCCTAACCTGGTGCTGTTTGACATTCAGAATGCGCAGAAAGAGGAGGTGGCAAAAATAACGCGTCAGCAGGGGCTTCCGATACTGCAAATGGTGCCGGTGGTCACCATGCGCATCGATGAAATCAAGGGCTATACTGCTGCTGATGTGCGAAAGGACACCACCTTGGGTATCTCTGAAAGAGCTTTTACAAATGAACTACGGGTAACGTACCGCGATACGCTGATTGAATCTGAAAAAGGAATCGACGGAAAATGGGATAGAGCAACAGCAACTCCTGGAGAAATTGTTCCTATCTCTTTAGAGGACAGGTATGCAGAAAGGCTGGAAGTAGCGGTTGGCGATACCATTATCTTCAACGTACAGGGAGCACTTATATCAACAAAAGTGGCCCACCTGCGTGAAGTGGAATGGAACCGGGTACAGACTAATTTCCGCGTCGTATTCCCGAAAGGAGTACTGGAAGAGGCACCTCAGTTTCATGTGCTCATGACGCGTACACAGACAGATGACCAGTCGGCACAATACCAGCGGACAATGGTGCAGCGTTTCCCTAACGTCTCGGCCATAGACCTCGACCTCATTTTAAGAACACTGGATGATATACTAGGCAAGATTTCGTTTGTGATCCGTTTTATGGCACTCTTCAGCATCAGCACCGGCCTACTGGTGCTCATCGGCTCTGTTAACATCAGTAAGTTTCAGCGGGTGCAGGAAAGTGTGTTGCTTCGTACGCTTGGAGCCAGCCGCAAGCAAATCTTATCTATCAATGCTTTTGAATACCTGTTGCTAGGTGCTTTGGCTGCAGGCACTGGCATTATATTAGCGCTGGGAGCAAGCTGGGCTTTGGCAATATTTTCCTTTGAAGTGCCGTTTATACCTGACTTGGCGCCATTGCTACCGATTTTCCTTGGTATTACTGCCTTGACTGTATTTATAGGAATGCTGAACAGCCGTGGTATTCTGAACCGGCCACCACTTGAAGTGCTACGCAGAGAGGGTTAATTTTTCCCGCGTAGGCAAGCTTATAAAGAAGGCGGAACCTTCTGCAGTTAATGCAAAAAGTCCCGCCTTTTTATTTTGCAGGTTTTCATAAAAGAAGGAAGGTATAAGCCTCTTCCTTTCACCGCTTCTGTACTTTCATGAGAACGGGAAAAGACACAGGCAACCCATTTGATGTTTCGTTGGTAAAAGATAGTACCGCTGCGAACGGCAGTGCATGAACGTAAACTATGAAAGCAATGAAAGAAGAAAACAAAGGAAAGACAGTTTTAATTACAGGCGCTTCGAATGGGTTCGGGTTAGAATTTGCCCGGCTTTTTGCTGAGGACGGTTATAACCTGGTACTGGTTTCCCGCAGCACGGACAGAATGAAAAAGCTGGCTTATGAACTGCAGGACAGGCACCAGTTAGAGCATGTATGTGTAGTAACCTCTGATTTGGCAAGAGCAGAATCACCGCGCGAGGTATACGAAGAAGTGACGAAGAGCGGTATTCAGGTAGATGTACTGGTGAACAATGCCGGAGCAGGAACATATGGATTCTTCTATGAAACAGACCTGGAGCGGGAAAAGGCCATCATTCAACTGAACGTGACCACGCCTGTGGAGCTAACAAAATTGTTCCTTCAGGACATGAAGAGGAGAAATGAAGGTAAAATTCTGAATGTGGCATCTGTTGTATCGCATATGGCTTCTCCTTTAATGGCAATTTATGGCGCAACAAAAGCCTTTATACTCTCTTTCTCTGAAGCCCTGACAAATGAGCTGCAGGATACTAATATCACGGTGACAGCTTTATGCCCGGGAGCCAGTAACACCATGTTCTTCCGAAGAGCAGGTGCGGCACATACAAAGGCGGCCAACGGCCCACTTTCAGAGCCCGCAGAAGTAGCCAAGGACGGATACGAAGCGTTGATGAACGGAGAAACCAAAATTGTGTCTGGTTTCATGAACAAGGCGCAAACAACAGCTACAGGTATAGTTCCTGATAGTGTTTCAGCAGCTGCTATGAGAAAAATGATGGAAGAAGAGGAAGGTGCAGAACATCAGGAGCGACGCAGAGATGATGAGTACCATGTAGAAACCTGATTGAAAAAGATTACATATTTAGAACTAGGCCTGTCAGCATACTTAAGCTGGCAGGCTTTTTTTGTTTATGATTGCCTTCAAACGAAAGAAGGGACCTTGCCTTAAGGTCCCTTCTTTGTGCATAGACAACAAATGCCATCTGCCATTTTCTTATTTATACGTTCTGGTTTTTACCAGGTTGAAGGTTTTGAAAAAAAATTTAATTTTTTTTAATAGCTATCGGTGGCCAACATAACAAGGGTGCAATGGTGAAGCGTCTGGATGTTTGCTTTCTCTGCCATTTGCTCGAATTCCCTGTTTTCGGTACCAGGGTTAAAGATAATGCGCTTTGGTTTTAAGTTGATAATATAGTCGTACCAAGAAGGCTGATTCTGTGGTCCCACGTAAAGTGTCACCGTGTCTACATCCTCAATTGCTTCCTCCTTATTATGTATAATCTGCTTTCCGCCTACTTCTCCTTTTTTTATGCCTACCGGCACCACCTCATGCCCATGCTGCTGCAACCGATGCACAGCTTTGTAGGCATACCTCGCCGGATTATCGGTGGCACCTAATACAACGGTCTTTTTCATATTAATTCAGTTTTATTCTCAATTCAAAAACGGTTATACCTTGTTTTACCTATCTATTGCCAAAATAGTTTGTATTTATGGATCTGCCTGCTACGCCAAAGCGCCTGAAATCTACTCATTCATAAACCCGCTGCGGCTAATTATTCACAGTATGTCCGGCTTTTAACGCGGCCATCTCCGCACAACGCTCTCCATCCATTGCAGCAGACACAATGCCACCGGCATAACCTGCCCCTTCGCCACAGGGGAAGAAGCGCTTTACCTGTACATGCTCCAGTGTCTCCCGGTCGCGAGGAATCCGGACAGGGGAGGAGGTGCGGCTTTCAACCCCCACAATCTGAGCATCGTTAGAGAGGTAACCGCGCATCTTATTGCCAAAGGCTTTGAAGCCTTCCCGCAGCCGGTAGCTCATATCCTCCGGGAAAAGCTCATTCATGTCTACTGGCACCAGGCCTGGCTGGTAAGAGGTATCCAACAAAGCCCCTCCTGATTTACGGCGGGTAAAGTCATGCAGCAACTGGGCAGGAGCCGCCTGGGTGCCACCTGCTATGTTGCAGGCTTTTTGCTCAAGCGCCTGTTGCATGCGGAGCCCAGCAAGAGGGCCGTATTTATTCAGCTCCATGTCTTCCAGTTCAATGGCCACCACAATGCCGGAATTGGAGAAGCGGGAGTCGCGGCGGCTCGGTGACATTCCATTTACTACCACCTCTCCGGGTGCTGTTGCCGAAGGAACGATAAAGCCACCCGGGCACATGCAAAAGGAGAATATGCCACGCTGCTTGTTTTTGTAATGCGTTTGGTGCACCAGGGCATAAGACGAAGCCGGCAAGTATGGCCCCCGATCAGCACACTTATACTGGATGCTGTCGATGAGGCTTTGCTGGTGTTCTACCCGCACCCCCATGGCAAAAGGCTTAGCTTCAATCAGTATGCTTTTTTGATGCAGCAGTTCAAAAATGTCGCGGGCGCTGTGGCCTGTGGCCAGGATAACGGACTCACCTGAATAAGCATTTCCGTCATGGGTTACTACACCACGCATCTCTCCCTGCTCCAGTATAAAATCTGTTACACGCTTATCAAAAAGTACTTCGCCACCTGCTTCACATATTGTCTCGCGAATGGCTTCAATGATTTTCGGTAGCTTGTTGGTACCAATGTGCGGGTGGGCATCAAAAAGGATATCTGGTGTAGCGCCGTGCTGCACCAGGATCTGCAGAATGCGCTGCAGGTCTCCGCGCTTCTTTGATCGGGTATAGAGTTTTCCGTCAGAATAAGTACCGGCGCCTCCTTCCCCGAAGCAATAATTAGAGTCTGCATTTACCGTATGTTCTTTATTGATGGCTGCCAGATCACGGCGGCGACTGCGCACATCCTTTCCACGCTCCAGCACAACAGGTTTCAGACCGAGTTCAATACAGCGTAAAGCTGCAAACAAGCCGGCAGGACCTGCACCCACAATCACCACCTGCTTTGCGTTGGTAACATCGGGGTAATGGTATTGCGGAGAAATAATATCAGCAGGAGGAGTGTCTAAGTATACATCGGCCCGAATGCGTACCAGCACGTCTCGGCCCCTGGCATCGATGGATCGCTTTATACGGTGCAGAAACTTAACATCTTCGGGCTTGGCATGAGCACTTTTGAGGATTTCGTGCTCTAATTGCTGCGCATCATACGCAACTTCTGGTGCTAACACCAGGTCTAGTTCTTTTTTTCTCATAAATTTGGGTAAGGGATTTATCCTTAAACCTTTTGATTGGTTATCTCTTTTCGCTGTGTCAGAACATAAATAAGCGGGTAGTAGTTCGCTTTTTTATACTTTGAACAGCTTACAATGAGCTGTTGCAAATGAACCATTAGATCTCATCCTTCAGCACTTTCTCTACCCAGCCTTTTCCCCATTCCTCCGTTTCGTCTGCTGACCAAAGTTCTGGGTAAAAAATGCGCTTCTGGAACCTGGGCGGGAGGTATTTCATCCAGTTTGTACCACCAGTAGCGGCTATAATTTCAGGGTCCTTTTGCAGGTACCGAACGGCAGATTTATAGTGCATCAGCGGCCAGTTAACGTTCACGTTGCTGTCGAGGGATCGCAGTGCATTGTTAATTTTTGGGTTTTGCTGGTCTTCCAGTGGAAGACGCTTATATACAGCCCAAACATTTTTGTGCTCGTACTCTTTGGCGAATTGTATGAGCTGATGTGTGTATTTCTCTTCAAACCGGAGAAGCGTCAGAGTTTTGCTGCCGGACGCTACTTCTGTAGCGCCTTCCTTCCAGTACATGCAGCCGATCATTTCCTCCTGCGTGCTTTGCAGGCCCAGCACTGCCCGCTTCGCCTTGTCCACGAGGTTACGCAGGTCAGTGGAGGCTATCTCAATCATGCGGTACTGCACCGACTGGAATCCACTGGCAGGCATCAGGGCCATCCGGAAGTTGAGGAACTGCTTCGGGTCCATGCCTTCCACCATTACATCAAATGAGCTGATGAGGTTGTCGAAATAGCGGTTGATGCGCTTTAGTCGGCGCATCAACAAATCAGCTGTCATCTCTTTTTCCTCGGCTATATGTCTATACTCCTCCAGGCAAAGCTTAAAGTAGAGCTCTGTTATCTGGTGGTACATGATAAATATCTTCTCGTCCGGGATGTTTGTGCGCGGGTTCTGAAGGCTCAGCAGTGTATCGAGGTGAATGTAATCCCAGTAATTCAGGAAGTCGGTGTAGTATAAACCTTCGAGGTAGGCGGCCAGGTTCTGGCCAAGTGGAACGTATTTTTGCTCCAGCCGCTCCAGCTGCTTCAGTACTTCAGGGTCAAAGCTGTGCTCCATTACAAGCCTTTTAGTGGTACGTGATGGTATAACAGCTACAAAGTAAGTAAATCTACCCTTTGCCACCCATTCTGTATTTAATTAATTTCCAATCTCTGCTGGCAGAAACTCTAAGGCCCAGGCAACTTTATACCCCTGAAGCGCATCTGAAGAAGAGAGAGGGTAAGATACAGTAGCGGGAAGGCATTTAGCAGGGCAAATGATCCGGAAAGTATCTGCTTTTTAACCAGAATCCCTTCACTTTGTGGAGGCTGGCAGGAGGTTAGTAGAGGGATAGCTCCCGTTGGTAGAATTAAATCTAAATTAACGTCTGTTTTATGCAAATCTGTTTCTTTATTCTTAAATTTGATTTTTGCGATATTTTTGCGGGTTCACCCTTATGGCTGAAAAAAGCAGCGTTTTTGATATGATTGGGCCTGTTATGATTGGTCCCTCCAGTTCGCATACAGCCGGAGTTGTACGGATAGCAAGGGCAGCCATCCGGTTGTTAGGTGCTGCCCCTGAAGAAGCTGTCATCACTTTTTATAACTCGTTTGCACGCACCTATGAGGGCCACGGCAGTGACCGTGCCATCATAGCAGGCCTTCTGGATTTTAAGACAGATGACAAGCGGATAAAGGATGCCTTCATACACGCAGAAGAGCGTGGGCTGAAGTATACCTTTAGATCGGTAGGCAATGCCTCTACCATGCACCCTAACACAATCAAGCTAAACCTGAAAGCAGCAGACCGGGAGGTAGAGGTAATAGGGCAGAGCCGTGGGGGGGGCGTTATTAAAATTGTAGAAGTAGACGGCTTTTCAGCTAACTTCTCTGCTACGCTGCACACATTAATCATTGATGCAGAGGATGTGACCGGTAGTATTGCTTTTATTGCCTCTGTTCTGGCGCATGACGATTGTAACATTGCCACCATGAGCGTATCCAGGAAAGGGAGAAACGAACTGGCCCGGCAGTTTATAGAAATGGATTCCGGCATCAAGCCCATCACCCTGGAGTACCTGCGGCAGCTGAGCTGGGTAAAGTATGTGATTTATATTCCGAATATCGACCTTTAATACACAAGCACTATGAAAAAAATGTCAAAAAAGCTGCTCCTGGTCATTGGCCTCTCCCTATCGGGCATGTACGGTGCTGTGGCACAGCAAGACCCGAATGGCGATGGAAAATGGAGCTTGGAAGAAGCTGTTATTTATGCGCGCGAAAACAACCTGAATGTACGGCAAAGCAAGCTTAATCAGAGAGTTTCCGAAATTGATGTAAAACAGTCAAAGTTTGAGCGCCTACCAAGCTTAAATGCCGGCGGAAATTACACTTTCAATTCTGGTTCCTTTCAAAACCCTGTAACATTTGGATTGCTTACACAAAATGCTCAAACAGCAAGTATTCAAGCAAACTCTTCTCTCCCTGTTTTCTCAGGATTTCAGCAAGTAAATCAAATCAAACAAAACCTGCTTGAGCTGCAGGCAAGTGAGCTGGATTATCTTTCTGCACAAAATGAAGCAACTATTGATGTGGTAACTTCTTATCTTAACATCCTTTTTGTTAAAGAGCAGATTGGTTTGGCTGAGCTTCAACGTGAGTTAACGAGGCAACAGTTGGATCGTACAAGAATACTCTTTGAAGCTGGAACTTTAGCAGAAAACTCTGTACTGGACCTTGAGTCTCAGTTAGCCACAGATGAGTTAGATTTGATTAGTGTACAAAATCAAGGCGATATAGCCCGTCTTGGCTTAATTCAGCTGCTTAATTTACCTGCTAATCAATCATTTGAAATAGTAGTACCTGAAATTCCAGAACCTGATCAAAATCCTATTTTGGTTTCCCCAAATCAAGTTTATGATGTTGCTGTACAAACTTTGCCACTGGTGAAGGCTACAGATTTACGAATACTAAGTGCTGGAAAGGCTTTAGATGTAGCACGAGGAGCTTATTATCCGCGTTTGAGTCTGTTTGCAGGAATAAACTCCCGTTACTCTAATACAACAGATTTTGTAATCGGGCGTGAGACAGTGGTGGATGGATTCAGAGAGCAAACTTTCTTTTTGGATAAAGACGGGCGAGAGCCTTTTGTAGTTTTTGTGCCAAATGCATCAATTAAAGAAATAAGTGAGAGTTACCCTATAATCGATCAGTTCAAGGATTTAGTGGGTAAGCAGGTAGGGGTTTCATTACAAGTACCAATATTCAATGGTTTACAAGTAAGGTCAGGTGTTGAGCGTGCGAAGGTTGCACAGCAAAATGCGCAATTGAATGCTGAAATCACAAGAAACAATTTACGTCAGACGATAGAGCAGGCATATGTCGATGCACGTGCTGCTCAGCGTCGTTACTTAGCTGCAAAAGAGCAAGTAGCTGCCGCTCAAAAGAATTTTAACAATGCTCAATTGAGGTTGAACAATGGTATTATAAATACTATTGAATATAATATTGTAGCTAATTCATTGCGCTCGGCACAATCAAGCCTAATTCAGGCAAAATATGACTATTTTTTTAAAGAAAAAGTCTTGGATTTTTATCAAGGCGAAGACATATCTTTCTAATAAACCATGGCTAAAAGAAAATCAAAGCTGATCCCTGTTCTTGTTGGAGTACTTGTACTGGTGCTTATTGGTATTGTAGCCGCAAAAAAATTCGGTTGGATAGGACAGGACGAGGGAACAGAAGTTTTAATTGCCGAGGCAAAAAGAACGGAGATTGTCGAAAAAGTAAGTGCCTCCGGCAAAATTCAACCTGAGACTGAGGTGAAAATAAGCCCCGACGTTTCCGGGGAAATTATTGAGCTGCACGTGGAAGAAGGGGATTCTGTTGTGAAAGGACAGTTGCTGCTGCGTATCCGGCCGGATAACTACCAATCGATGGTGGATGCACAGGAAGCGATGGTGAATACGCAGCGTGCCAACCTGGGGCAGTCAAAAGCACGGCTGGCTCAGGCAGAGGCAAACCTGCAGCAGGTAGAGCAGAACTATGAGCGAAACAAGGCGCTGTATGATCAAAAAGTAATCTCTGTTTCGGAATGGCAGCAGATAAAGGCGAACTATGAAGCCGCACGCCAGGAAGTAGCATCGTTGCGGGCAAGCGTGCGTGCGTCAGAATTCAACGTTCAGAATGCCCAGGCCTCTCTGAAAGATGCCCGTGAAAACCTGAACAAGACCACCATCTATGCCCCGGTAAGCGGCACCGTTTCGAAGCTGAACGTAGAGCAGGGCGAGCGCGTAGTGGGTACATCGCAGATGGCAGGTACGGAAATCATGCGTATCGCGAACCTCAACAACATGGAGGTGCGCGTAAACGTGAATGAAAATGACATTATCCGTGTGGCCTTAGGCGATTCGGTTATTGTGGACGTCGATTCTTATTCCAGCCAGGATGAGAAGTTCAAAGGCGTAGTGACAGCGATTGCCAACACTGCAAAAGATGCCACCACGCTTGAGGCAGTAACAGAGTTCGAAGTACGCATCCGCCTCATAAATGATTCCTACAGCCACCTCGCAGCCCAGACGAGCCGCCCGTTCCGCCCAGGCATGACCGCTTCAGTTGACATCATTACAGAGAGAAAACCTAATGTTTTATCTGTACCTTTGTCTGCCGTTACTACACGTTCACCAAATATGCCAGGCCAGAATCCGGAAGAAGAAGGGGAGGAAGACGAAGAAGAGCAGCAACAACAGCAGAACATACCTCCTGCAACGCCGCCTGCAGAGGTAAAAGAAGTAGTCTTCGTCTTTAATAGTGCCACCAATACAGTAGAAGCCCGTGATGTGAAAACAGGCATAAGCGATTTTGAGAATATTGAGATCATCAGTGGGCTGGAGCTGGGTCAGAAGATAGTGGCAGGACCTTTCAGGGCGGTGTCTCAGACGCTGAACGATGGAGCCAAAGTAGCTGTGAAAGACGAAAAATCGCTTAACAAACAGGCAATTGCCGCAGACACTGAACAGGATTAACTGAAAACATACACTTGGAAAAAGTAGCAGTATTGGGAGGAGGTAGCTGGGCTACAGCCATTGTAAAAATTCTCTCAGAAAATAAATCTCAGATACACTGGTGGATGCGCAACAGCAACGACGTGCAGCACCTCCTGAATTATAAACACAATCCGCGCTACCTAAGCCAGGTCTCTTTCGACCTGCATTATGTAAAGCCTTCTACTGATATACAGGCAGTTCTTGCTGCCGCTGATTGGGTTATACTGGCAGTGCCAGCCGCATTTGTGCGGCTGGCACTTGCTGATTTAAAGGAAGATGCTTTTAAAGGCAAAGTGGTTGTATCAGCCATAAAAGGAATGATACCGGAGGACAATGTCCTCATTACTGAGCACATGGAGCGCAAATACCACGTGCCCAACTCGCATCAGCTGGTAATTGCCGGCCCTTGCCACGCGGAGGAGGTAGCCCTCGAAAAGCAGTCTTACCTGACTATAGGCTCGCATGACATGGCTACAGCCGAAAAGTTCTGCGCGCTCCTCCGGAACCGGTATGTAAAGGCAAATCCCCTTGATGACCTGGATGGAATTGAATACTGCGCTGTGATGAAAAACATTATCGCCATGGCCTGTGGCATTGCCCGTGGCCTGAACTATGGCGATAACTTTCAGGCGGTGCTGGTATCCAATGCGATGTTCGAAATAGAGCGGTTTCTGGATGCCATTATGCCCATACACCGTGTTTTAAGCGGATCTGCTTATTTAGGAGACCTTCTGGTAACAGCGTACTCACAATTTAGCCGGAACCGGACTTTCGGCAACATGATTGGCCGTGGCTATACAGTGAAGTCTGCTCAGGTGGAAATGAACATGGTGGCCGAAGGATATTATGCTGTGCAAAGTATCTTTGAGCTTAATAAGCATTTTAAAGTAGAAATGCCTATCACAAATGCGGTATACCATATTCTCTACGAGCGCATAGCACCCACTATGGAGTTCGAAATTCTGAAAGACAAACTAAAGTAAAAAAACCACACAACCCCGGACATCAGAGTGACATGTGCTTTTATGAATAGACACTTCTGTTTTTTTTGAAAATCAGAGCACTACATTATCAGGTGGATGTGCTTTGTTTTTTTGCTTTAGCCTCTTTTAGCATCTGGTAATCTCCCAAAGCCCTGTATACAGCCATTACTGTTATAGCCCCGGCCAGAGATACAGAGTGTAGGAAAAACATGCCCAAATATTCCTGGTAAGTGATCTGTTCTATTCGTCTTAAGCGGCATAACATCAGGATAATGCCGGCAACCAGGCCGCCGGCCAGGCTCAGCATAAAAGCACGGTGTAGAATATGGCCGGGGAGCCTGTCAATGAGCGTCTGGCTTTTGAGGTGCCAGTGAAGTGGCAGCACCTTTTTTCTAAGCAAAGCCCTGTGCGTTAACTTTGTTGCAACCAACCCTGTCAGGAAAGCGAGAGCGGGGCTAAATATCAACAGATCAGTAGAAGCACTTTTCTGTCCCCAAAGTGGTACCGTTCCCTCATGATGCTCAAGCACCTGCATCAGCAGCATAATCAGGACAGCTGTTGCTCCTACTAGCCAGCCAGTAATCTGAAGAAGAAATTTATAATTCAGGCTGATGCGCATTTGCTGTTTAAATAGGCCAGAAGATAGTAGCTTTAACTAATGCGGTATTAAGATACTTTCTTTTCAATTAAAGTAACACTAACATGGCTTCTAGAAGAATAATTTTTGAAGGTATACTTTAACCTGCATTATGTGTAGCAACCAGGCCAATTTAAAATAACCATGTTCTGTATCTGCCTGATTTAGCAGAATGCTGATAAAAGACAGGATGCCTGGCTGATGCGGGAGTATACTCAGTACACTATAATTGATTCTAAAATTTTCCTGAGAAGCATGTTAAAAGTCACTTGTGCTATTATAGAACTTCATGGAAAAGTGCTTGTAACCCAGCGAAGTGAGTTCATGCGGGAACCGCTGCTATGGGAGTTTCCTGGCGGCAAGCTGGAACAGGGCGAAACAGAAGAAGCTTGCCTGGTGCGTGAGGTATACGAAGAGCTGAACATACACGTGCGGCCCCTGAAGCGGCTGACACCTGTGATGCATCAGACCAAAAATCACTTAATAGAATTGATACCACATATCTGCACTTATGTGGGTGGAGTGATTCACCTGCTGGAGCACATAGCCTTTGAGTGGGTTGATCCATCTGCTTTACAAAAGTATAACTGGTGCCTGCCTGATGTGCCTGTAGTTGAAGAATACCTCCGTTTGAAGAAAATGACATGACTTCCAGAGTAGAGTGCATTTTCAGCTGCATGAAAATAGCCGTACCTTTACCACACTATGCAACTACCTGATACATTTACTCAGCGCATGCAGCGGCTACTGGGCAGCGGCTATGAGAGCTTTCTGGAGGCACTGCAGCAAACGCCGCCAACAAGCGTCCGCCTGAACCCCGGAAAGACAGCCGCCAAACCCGGATTGCCAAAGGTACCCTGGGCTGAGCAAGGATATTACCTGCGGGAGCGCCCGTCCTTTACGCTGGACCCGCTGCTGCATGCCGGCACCTACTATGTGCAGGAGGCTAGTTCCATGTTTATAGAGCAGGCACTAAAACAGGTCATAGACCTGGAGAAACCACTGCACGTGCTGGATCTATGCGGCGCGCCTGGCGGCAAGTCAACGCACCTTGCCAGCCTTATCTCGCCGGATAGTTTACAGGTATCAAATGAAGTCATCAAAAGCCGCGCCTATGTGCTGGCAGAGAACGTGGCGAAATGGGGAAGTGGAAACGTGTTGGTCACCAACAACGATCCGAGAGACTTCGGCAGGCTGAAAAGCTTTTTTGATGTGATGGTTGTGGATGCACCCTGCAGCGGAGAAGGGATGTTCCGGAAAGACCTGCAGGCAATAGGAGAGTGGTCAGAAGAAAACGTGAACCTGTGCGCGCAGCGCCAGCAACGCATTCTCACGGATGTATGGGAAGCGCTGAAACCGGGAGGAGTGCTCATTTACAGCACCTGTACCTGGAACGAGCAGGAAAATGAAGAAAACATAGCCTGGCTTTCTGAACAGGAGCAGGCAGAAACTCTAAAGCTAATACTTCGGCCAGAGTGGGGAATAACGCCCACTCACCTTAACGGAGTAGAGGGATACCGGTTTTACCCGCACCTCACACAGGGAGAAGGCTTCTTTATGGCTGTGGTTCGAAAGGGCGGTATTCCAGAAGAGGAAGCCATAGGCAAAAAGAAAAAGTATAAACTTACGCTTGCAGGAAAAAAGGAACAGGCACTGGTAGAAAACTGGCTTCAGAATCCGGAGCAATTTGTATGGCTTCAGCATGGAGAGGTGATTTCTGCCCTGCCAGCGCCGCTTTTCGATGCCGCCGACAAGGTGTTCCAGAACCTGTATGTGCTCTTTGCAGGCGCAGAGATAGCAGAAGTGAATGGAAAGAAACTGAAACCACTTCAAGGGTTGGCCCTGTCGCAGCACCTGAACAAAGCTGCTTTCGAAACAGCTGACTTAAATTTAGAGCAGGCCCTCCGTTACCTCCGCAAAGAAGACATCAGCTTAGGCACCAACGGCAGTAACTGGCTATTACTCCAGTACAAGAACATTCCCCTCGGCTGGGCGAAGCAGGTAGGTAACCGCATGAATAACTATTACCCGAAGGAATGGCGCATCCGGATGGAGTTGCCCCAGGAGCTGCCTTCCTTTACTTTGCTGACTGCCTAAATTTCTCCTGCTCCTCAAAAACATCCGTGGCTTTACGCCCGATGGAAGAAATCAGAAATAGATTAAGACAGATTTCTCTCTTTGAGAGAAAATACAAAGTAAAGGCAGGTGGCAGGTATACAGAACCTGCAGAAGCAGACGATTATTCCACGAACAGCACCAGCCCTTTCAGGTATTCTCCCTCCGGATGAAAAATAGAGATGGGATGGTCCGCTGGCTGTGAGAGATGGTGCATGATTTTGATGTTACGTCCCGCCTCTATGGCAGCTGCCATGACAGTGTTATTAAAAAGGTACTTGTCTACCACCTGTGAACAGGAGAAGGTAAATAATATTCCTCCAGGCTTTATCTTTTTCATTGCCTCCGCATTCAGCCGCTTGTAGCCCATCAGGGCATTGTGGCGCACTTTCTGGCTCTTGGCAAAAGCAGGAGGATCCAGTATGATCACATCATACATCTCCTCTTTGCCTTTCAGGAACTCAAACGTATCCACAGCAAAGGCCTCGTGGTTTTCCGGCGCCTGGCTTAGTTCCCCGTTCCTGATGGTCAGTTCTATGGCCTTTTTGGAGACATCCACAGAATGCACTTCTTTGGCATCGGCATTCAAAGCGTAAACAGAGAAGCCACCGGTGTAGCAAAAAGTGTTCAGCACCGACTTATCCTTTACATAGCGGGCCAGCAAATCGCGGTTTTCGCGCTGGTCAATAAAGAAGCCTGTTTTCTGCCCGCCTTCCCAATCCACGAAAAACTGGTTTTCATTTTCTGTGACCACGACTCCTCCAACCGACTCTCCGAGCAAGTAACCGTTTACTGCGCCAATCTGTACTTTTGCCGGCAGCGACTCAGCACTCTTATCGTATATGGCACGCAGCCTGCTGCCGTAGATTTCCTGCAGTGCCTGGGCAATATGCTCACGCACCTGGTACATACCCACCGTATGCGTCTGAATCACCGCAGTGTCTTTATAGAAATCTACTATAAGACCGGATACGCCATCTCCTTCGGCATAAACCAGGCGGTAAACATCAGTGTGGGGATTGTTTACAAGCCCGAGGCGGTTCCGGTAGTCATATGCCTGCTGTATTTTTCCCTTCCAGAAGGTGAAATCAGGCGTAACCTGATCAAAAGAAAAGATACGCACTGCTATAGAACCTGGTGCCCAGTGGCCTATTCCCAGGAACTCATGCTTGTTGGAGTATACTTCAACTATATCTCCCTCTGCCGGTTCACCGTCAGCTTTCCTGATAGCCCCTGAAAAAACCCATGGATGCTGGCGCTTTAGAGAATGCTCCTTTCCGGGAGCTAAATATAATTTAATAAAAGTCATATGCTTTTGTGGTCTCACTATGTGATTTGAATCTATATTAAACACTCTCGAAGTGCTTTGGATGCCATACGTTTACCTGCAAAGGGCATTAAATAAATGCTTTCAGGATTTGTACCGGAAAATGGGATGGAAGCATTTAAAGCACAGTACTGCTACTGAAGCCAATATATTAATCACCTAGTCACGAACTAATCAACCCTAACGTTTTCAGGTGTCCGTAAAGTTTCTGTACCGGCATCCCTACCACATTGAAATAAGAGCCTTCTATGCGCTCAATGCCAATCATACCAATCCATTCCTGTATTCCGTAGGCTCCTGCCTTGTCGAAGGGCTTATAGAGACGAATGTAGTAATCTATTTCCTCCTCCGTCAGCTTTTTAAAGTACACTGTAGTAACATCATGAAAAACTAACTTCTGCTCTTTTGAGCATATACATACGCCCGTTATCACTTCGTGTGCGGTATCTGATAAAGCAGACAGCATTTCAAAGGCCTCTTTGTAATCAGCAGGCTTGTTCAGGATGCCCTCACCGAGACAAACAATGGTATCTGCAGTAATAAGCACTTCGTTCTCCAAATCATGCTGATAAGCATCCGCTTTATGAGAGGCCAGGTACTCGGCTACTTCAGCGCGTTTAAGATGTTCAGGAAAATCCTCATTGACTTCCTTCACCTTAACTTCAAACTTGAAGCCCAAGCCGGCCAAGAGTTCTTTTCGTCGGGGAGAGTTAGAGGCAAGCAGCAGGGGACGTGACAAATTCATCTTCTTTTATGGAGGAAAATAAGAATCCAGAAATAACTTTAGGGTAAAAGAAAGTAGACTTCTGGGGCATGATGGCCCCACTGTGGCACACACGCTTCACCTGATCCATCGTGACTTCATTAGTGATCAGAGCCAGCCTCGCCTCTCCTGTATCTACCTGCCTGATGCAGGAGGTAAAATTACGTACGTAGCTTAGGTCTTTATAATCGCGCTGCGCCTTCCTGTAAACACCAAGCACTTTTTCAAAAATAAAATAATGCATAACGGTCAGGTCAAGGTCTTTTACCTCCTTGGGGAAGTTCCAGTCAATCTCAGCGTGAACTTCTGGTTTCAGGCGCAGTTTATAAGCATTACCGCTTAAGAATAAGCCAAAGGCCCACTGTTTGCCAGCAATTACTTCGTTCAGTTCAAGCGGGTCTTCTTTCGGCGTGATAATAAAGTAGACATTTAGTTTTTCAAGGAATTCCTCGTCTGTCATGTCCAGGTTCCTGAGCACCCGGTGCGTTGGCAGGATGCGCAAATCATCATGTTCTGAGTTAGTCAGGTACATGAGGTGATAGTTATAGGGCTCTAATCCGGTATGATTGGGGTTCTGCTCCGTGCGCTTCTTCCGGTACTCAAGAGATCCTTCATAGCGGTGGTGCCCGTCTGCAAGCAAAATCTGTTTCCCCTGCAGTGTCTCCACAAACAGCCGGATAACCTGATGGTCATGAATGACAGCCAGCACATCCCGCACCCCCTGGTAATCTTCCGTTACATAGAGGGGCGTCAGAATGCTTTCGTCCATATAAGGCTCCAGAACAAAGGCTTCGTCTGAATACAAACCATGGGTTGGACTGGTATTTGTCTCCGTCTCCTCCAGCAGCGCAATCCGGTCGTTTACAGCAGACGGTATTGTGTTTTCATGCCGTAACAGCACACCTTCTTTCCAGTCGTAAGCTTTGATGTTGCAGATGAAGCCTTTGCGCACATACTCCTTATCGTTTCCGGGCAAGCGGAAATACTGGTAGTAAACATATATGCCGGGCAGGTGGTCCTGCAGCAGCACACCATTTTCTTTCCACTGTTGCATTAAGGTGGCAGCCTCCAGGGCAGGCTTATTTCCTAACGGAACAGAAAGGTGAATGCTGTTGATGGGGTTGCGGTACAGTGCCTGCCGCTGTTTCTCTGAAACAACATCAAATAAAGGGGCCGTCAGTTCATCTATTTTGTCAGACAGCTTGTCGTTATAGCGCCAGGCGCGGAAGGGTAGTATTTCAGCCATGCATATTTAATTGATACGGATCAGAAAGCAGCAGTATAATGCTTCTTTCAGGGAGCCAGCCGCTTGATTTTCCAGGAATCCTGCTGCTGCTCATACACGATGCGGTCGTGCAGGCGATTGGGGCGTCCCTGCCAGAACTCAAATCTCTCTGGCTGTAGTTGGTAACCTCCCCAGTGCGGTGGACGGGGAATAGTGTCAGCATCATTGTACTTCTCTGATAACTGTTGGTCGGCTTTTTCTATGACTTCACGGCTCTCTATCTCCTGGCTTTGCGGAGAGGCCCATGCGCCAATCTGACTGCCTTTCGGGCGGCTGTGGAAGTAAGTATCTGATACCTCAGGCGCTAATTTCACCACCTTGCCCTCTATGCGTACCTGCCGTTCCAGCGATGGCCAGAAAAAGGTAACGGCAGCAAACGGACTTTCTCTGAGTTCCTGACCCTTGCGGCTTTCGTAGTTTGTGAAGAACGACAAACCATCAGCAGAAACATCTTTCAACAGCACGACACGGGCCGACGGTTTCCCCTGTGCATTTACCGTGGATAGGACCATGGCTGTAGGCTCCTCCACCTTAGACTTTAATGCCTCCTCCAGCCACACGTTAAACTGTTGGATTGGCTCCCTTGAAACAGAGTCTTCTGACAAGGCTTGCCTGGAGTAATTGCTTCGTATGTCTGCTAGATTATGTGTCAGGGCCATATTTTCTATTTTGAGCAAAATTATAAAATTATCTGCTGCCTTTAAACTTTAATCCACCTATGAATCTGTTGAATACTGCAAAACCGTAGTTAAGAGTGAGTTTAAGTATGGTTTTCTCCTCCTGACAAGTAGCATTATGTGAGTTCGACCATATTTGCTGCTTTGCGTAAGTATGAATAAAGCTTTAGATATAAGAAATCAGGGAAGTTTATGTTCTGATTCTTTATTTTGAACATAATGGCGCAGGAAATTAAATGGAAGACAAAAGTGTAAACAAGCCCCAGAACGGCAGCTTACTTATTTCAGAGCCATTTTTGGGTGATCCGAACTTTGAGCGGACGGTAATCCTCGTGTGCAACCACGATGAGGCAGAGGGAACATTCGGGCTGGTGCTGAACCGGACCTCCAATCTCAGGCTGGCAGATGTGGTGGATGTTTACAATGAGGATTTTGATGCTGAATTAGGTGTGGGGGGGCCAGTGCAGTACAACACCCTGCACTATGTGCATCGCATGGCTGAACTGCCGCAGTCAGTGAAGCTGGATGAGGGCTTGTACTGGGGTGGTGACTTTGAAAGACTGCGTACTATGATTGGTGCAGGGCTGGTGAATACTGAAGATATTAAGTTCTTTTTGGGCTACTCCGGCTGGACTGCCGGGCAGTTGCAGGAAGAAATAGATAAAAATGTTTGGATCGTGAACAACGATGCTGCGAATAAATTATTTAATTTGGACTCCGATACCCTTTGGCGCAGTGTTTTGCGTGAAATGGGTGGAAAATTCAAGGTGCTATCAAACTATCCTACAGACCCGCGCCTGAACTGAGCACGCTTTTTTTGTACTAAAGAACGTTGACATGACAACTGAAAATAATCAAATAGACGCTACCGGAGCAGAGGCTAACAAACCAGAAAACCAGCCAAGTGCTGGCTCGCCAAACAGCATTCTGGAACAAAGACTTGCTGAGATCAATGCCCGCAACCAGAGCCAGCAGCAACCGGAAAAAGCTGCACCAAAAGAGGAACAGCCAGAGATTGATCCAAACCTTACATCTGAGAAAGAAGCAGAGGAAGTTGAAGACATAACATCAGCATTTGCAGAAGCAAACTCTGATGTAGTGGATACTACTGACTTTGCAACTCCTGATGCTTCCCCTTTAGAAGAAGTGTCGGCACCGGAGGCACATGCCACAACGGAGGAGAAGGACCCTATAGAAACGTATGCGCCTGCACCGGATACTGCCGCAGAACTGGAGGCAGCCACTCCTGCATTGCTTGACACACCATCACCAGCGGGTGCAGCAGGCGTAAACACTGCTTCGATGCAGCATGAAGAAGAAGAAGAAGAGGACACAGAGGCAGCCGATTATAGCCAGCTCTCACTTGATGAGCTCCGCCAGCACTTACAGGTGGTGCTGAAAAGCGCGGATGCCATGAAACAGAACAGGGTAATTAACGAACTGCACCGCCACTACGATCAGAAATTTCAGGCGGAGCGCTTTGAGGCGCTTGAAAGGTTTAGACAGGAAGGCGGCACTGAAGACGACTTTGCCTATAATACCTCTAAAGAGCATCAGGACCTGGAGAAGCTGCTTTCTGCTTACCGTGAGGCCCGCTATCTGCAGCGCCAGAACGTAGAGGAGCAACGTCAGCGTAATCTGGAGCGCAAGGAACAACTGCTTTCGCAACTCAGGCAGTTAGTGGAGTCTGCTGAAACAAAGAACAGCAGCGACGAAGTGAAAAAGCTGCAGGCAGAGTGGAAGTCTATTGGACCAGTGCCAGCCGGCGAAGCACAGGCACAGTGGGATTCGTACCACGCACTGCTCGACATATTCTACAATAACCGCAGCATGTTCTTCGAAATGAAGGAGCTGGACCGCAAGCGCAACCTGGATGCTAAAATTCACCTGGTTGAGCGCGCAGAAGCACTGCAAGAAGAACGGTCGATCAACAAAGCACTGCAAGAGTTGCGTCACCTGCACGAGGAATGGAAAAACATTGGCCCTGTGCCGAACGACCAGCGTGAGCCGGTGTGGGAACGCTTTATTCAAGCTTCCGAGCAGGTGCACGAACGCAGGAGGGCATACCATGGGGAGCGGAATCAGCGTGAGCTGGAAAACCTTGCAAAGAAGCGTGCTTTGCTGGACCGTCTGCAGGAGTACACGAACTTTAAGACCGAGCGCATCAACGAGTGGCGTGATAAAACCGATGAAATTCAAAAGCTCAAAGAAGAGTGGGATGCCGCAGGCCTGGTGCCGAAAGAGCATGCCGAGGAGGTGAACAAAAACTTCTGGGGCAACTACAAAGCCTTTTTCCACCACAAGAACCAGTTCTTCAAAGCCCTGGATGAGCAGAAGATGGCAAACCTGCGCCTGAAAACGGAGCTGTGTGAGGAAGCGGAAAGCCTGAAAGACAGCAATGACTGGAATGCCACAAAAGAGAAACTGATACAGCTCCAGAAGAAGTGGAAAACCATTGGTCGTGTGCCAGATAAGCATTCAGATAAAATTTGGCAGCGCTTCAGGTCAGCCTGCAATGAGTTTTTTGACCGAAAGCAGGCAACGGAGCAAAACAAAGCCGCTGAGATAGAAAAGCTATCGTCAGAAAAGATGGAGCTATGCGACCGGATAGCGGAGAAACTGGCAACACCCAATGCTATGGGTTCGGTACAGGAGTATGAGACGTTCGTGACAGAATGGCGTGCCCTGGACACAGACCAGAAGCGCAGCAGCCCGAAAGTAGAAGAGAAGTTCCTGGCCCTGATGGAAAAGTACCTGAATAATGTGCCTTCTCTGAAGCCGGAGGAACGCAACACCCTGCTCGTGAAGCTGCAGGTGGAACGCTTGAAACATAGCCCAGATGCTGGCCAGAAGCTGCAGCAGCGTGAGCAGCATATACGCCGTGAAATTACGCACCTGCAAAATGATATTCAGACGTTGCGCACCAATATCGAGTTTTTCGGTCGTTCTAAAAATGCCGATAAACTGCGCCAGGAGTATGAAGGGAAAATTACAGATGCTCAAAAGCGAATTGATCAGCTGCAGCACCAGCTACAAGTGTTCAGAGGGTAAATTTTCCCTCTGAGCATCAAATCCTTACCATTTGCTGTTTAAAATTTTTAGAAGAAGCATTGCATGGTATAATTCTTCGCTATACTTTTGCAACGCTTTAGAACAATAAAGCACGCTAAAAGTGTAAGCCTCCTTAGCTCAGCTGGTAGAGCAACTGACTTGTAATCAGTAGGTCGCTGGTTCGATCCCGGCAGGGGGCTCCACTCCAAAAAGCAGAAGTGTGTACTTCCTCTGCTTTTTCAGTAAAACAAAGTACAGGCCTCCTTAGCTCAGCTGGTAGAGCAACTGACTTGTAATCAGTAGGTCGCTGGTTCGATCCCGGCAGGGGGCTCTTTAAAAACCACTTATTCCGATAGAAGGATTAAGTGGTTTTTTGTTTTTCAGGCCAAATCCTTTCATGCTACAACCGGACGCTCACTTCAAAGTACGTTACGCCTGCTTCTAACTATCACTCAAGCCCTTTCAATAGCCGCACCTTTTTTTGTGATACCTCTTGCATAGTAAAATTATCTAAAATCTGATTGGTTCAATATTTTCTTATCATTTGAACAATTCGTACTTTAAGCTACTATTTCATTTTATAAAGCTTCTTTACATGCAAGGGAGGCAGGTGGAACAACGGAACGTCTCAGTTGAAGACGGTGGGAAAAATACACTCAAGACACATTCTTATTTTCCTTCGCCTGCTTTATAAGCTAATGTAAAGTTCTTTTATGAAAAAAGTTTTTACCCTGTTCTTCATACTTTTCACAGCTTTTGCGATTCGTCAGGCACTGGGCGCTGATTCAAAGGTCTTTCACCTGCATCAGTTGCCAGCAAGAGGAGTATTTCTGGATGAAGGGTGGAAATACCAAATAGGAGATAACTATAAATGGGCCGAGTCGGGTTATGATGATAGCTCCTGGAGAAAAGTTAATCCACTTCAGGATATTCATAGTATTCCCCAATTCTGGCAGGCAGGAATAGGTTGGTTTCGGCTGCAATTGGCTGTTGATAGTGCAGTGCGACAACAGTCGCTTGTGCTGATGATTGAGCAAACAGGCGCAACTGAAGTCTATCTGAATGGGCATCTTATTCAACAGATTGGTAAGATAAGCTATAATCCGAAAGAAGTAGAAGCGCACACGCTGCCCAAAGGACACATGATTGCATTGCCACTGAACGACAAGCCTATCCAAACTCTGGCAATAAGGTATGCGCTGCAAAAAGGGATACCATATTTGCGCTTTGGGGATGATCCAAACTGGGTCCTTCGGATTAGAGTGAATGAAGTTAGTGCAGCAGCTAAAACATCAAGAGCTGATGATCTGGTGCTCACTCCCTTCGAGTACTTTCGTGCTGGTTTATTTTTTATTCTCGCTGTTATTCACCTGGCTTTTTTTTGGTTTTACCCGGTACAAAAAGCAAACTTATACTTTTTTATCTACGCATTCCTTACAGCCATATCCTCCTGTGTCGGGCATCTAGCCAATAATGTGTTTCTGGTGGAGACAAAAATGTATCTGCTTGTTTTTAATCTCCTTATAGGCTTAATCATTAATTACATCTTCTACATTGTAGCACTCTACACACTGTTCAATCTGCGGCAGGGAGTTATGTTCTGGACTTTAACGGCTGGACTCATCCTTGTTTTCCCAATGTGCTTCTGGCTTTACAATGAATTTGCACTTATTACAAAGTTGTTTTTCTTTTTGATTTCTTTAGAATCTATTAGAATAACCATCATCGCGATAAAAAGAAGAAAGCGAGGAGCCAGAGTAATCGCTGGTGGAGCGCTTGCTTTTTTTATATTCTTTTCTCTTTTCACAGCCATGTCTTATGGGTACGTGCCTGTTGGCAGCAACTGGTTTTACGGAATTTTAGCTTTCAATTTAAGTGTGTTGAGCTTTCCGGTAGCTGTTTCTCTCTTTCTGGCGCTTGAATTTGCTATCACTAGCCGAACGCTCGGAAAAAAACTAGTTCAGGTACAGCAGTTGTCAGCGAAAACACTTGCCCAGGAACACGAGAAGCAGCAAATACTTACAGCTCAGAATGAAACATTAGAACGCCAGGTGCTTGAGAGAACAGCGGAGGTAGTAGCACAAAAGGAAGAAATTCAGCATGCATTGGAGTACGTAGAGGCAACACAAGCTCAACTTGTGCAGAAAGAGAAGATGGCTTCACTAGGGGAGTTAACTGCCGGTATCGCACATGAAATTCAAAACCCGCTCAACTTCGTTAATAACTTTTCTGAAGTGAGTACCGAGCTGTTGCAGGAGTTGGAACAGGAAATTGGCTTGAATAACAGAGAGGAGGCTATGGTATTAACTTCAGATATCCGCCAGAATCTGTACAAGATTCACCACCATGGATGCCGGGCTGACGCTATTGTCAAGAATATGCTGCAGCACTCCCGCTCCAGTGCCGGAGTTAAGCAACTGACAGACCTGAATTCACTTGCAGAGGAATACCTGCGTCTGGCCTATCTGGGCATAAGAAACAAGCATAAAGACTTTAACTGCACCCTTGACACGTGCCTTGACTCAAGTTTGGAAAAGGTAGAAGTAGTACCGCAGGAACTGGGGCGCGTGCTCCTCAATATCTTCAACAACGCCTTCTATTCGGTGCAACAAAAGCAGAGGCTGGGGATTAGTTTATATAAGCCGAAGGTAACGGTACAAACACAACAAATGGTAGAGCAGCTAGAAATTCGGGTGCAGGATAATGGGATAGGGATGCCGGAGAGCGTGAAAAGCAAGATTTTCCAGCCTTTCTTTACCACTAAGCCTGCAGGACAAGGCACTGGATTGGGCCTCTCTCTCAGTTACGACATTATTACCAAAGGCCATGGCGGAGAACTGAAGGTGGAGTCGGAGGTGGGAGAGTGGGCAGAATTTATAATCAGGGTACCCCTTTCAGTAGCAGTAGGCCAAGAAGTTCCGATAGGGCCAGGTGAACTGATAATCAAAAACAGATAAACTTGAAGTATGCTGTTGCCTTTATAATTTTATAGCTATTGTTGCGTCTGCACTGTTAAAGCTAGAGCGGCACCCCCACCTAGAGCAGCACGCTAAAGTAAAAACTTCATTTTCTATGAGTTTATAGCTTACTTTGCGGTTCTACGCACTAAGAAAATGCTATGAAACTGATAGAGGTAAATACTCCGGAACTGGCACAGGAATTTTTAATGGTCCAGGTAAGGCTATACAAAAAAGACCAAAATTATATTAGACCTTTAGACAAAGACATCAACAATGTTTTTGATCCAAAAAAAAACAAGCTACTCCGCGAAGGCGATGCTGTACGCTGGCTGCTGCAGGATAATAAAGGTAAATACATAGGCCGCGTGTCTGCCTTTATTAACAGGAAAACAGCGAAGAAATATGATCAGCCAACAGGAGGCATGGGTTTTTTTGACTGTGTTAACGATCAGGCAGCTGCCAATATGCTTTTAGATGCCTGTCGTGAATGGCTGAAGGAAAAGGGAATGGAGGCTATGGACGGACCCATAAACCTGGGCGAAAGAGACAAGTGGTGGGGTGTATTGATCGACGGCTTCCACAAGCCGAATTACTGCATGCACTATAACTACCCGTACTATAAAGACCTCCTGGAGAACTACGGTTTTCAAACTTATTTCCTGCAGTATACCTATCACCGTGCCGTGGAAGATCCGCTAACGCCAGAGTATAATGAGAAGGCACAGCGCATCTTGAGGGATACACGCTACCAGTTCCGCCATCTCGACAAGAACGATCTGATGAAGTTTGCTCAGGACTTCCGGATAGTATACAACAAGGCCTGGACCAAGCATGAGGGGGTGAAGGAAATGAGTGAGGCGCAGGCTAGTGCTATTATGAAGACTTTGAAACCTGTATTGGATGAGCGCATTATGTGGTTTTCCTATTTCGAAGAAGAGCCTGTTGGTTTTTTTATTACCATACCTGAGCTAAACCAGCTCTTCCAGTACGTAAATGGTAAAATGGATTTCTGGGGGAAGCTGAAGTTTGTTTTCCATCGCTGGCGTGGCGCATGCACCACCATGTATGGCATCGTCTTTGGGATCACCCCGGAGCATCAGGCAAAAGGAGTGGAAGCGGCTATGGTTGTCTCTGCTGGAAAGCTGGTGCAAAATAACCCCAGCATCCCCTATAAAGATTTGCAGATGAACTGGATAGGAGACTTTAACCCGAAGATGATGAAAGTGGTGGAGCAGGTTGGAAGCCGTATTCTTAAAACCCATGCTACTTACCGTTACCTGTTCGACAGAACGAAGGAATTCAAACGAATGCCCATCCTCCGCTAAAGCATAGAGGGGAGGTCCATATCATCGCCTAAAACAGGTGCAGATATTTCCTTCCATTTCCAGCCGTTGTACTCCACCATATACTTAAGAGACCGACGGCGCTTGCTGAGCTGTTCTATTTTTTTTATATCCGGCTGCAACAGCGGCAAACGGGCTTCCTGCAGTTCATCGATTTGTATGGCTGGCACGTTAATTTTATCCGCATTAATAAACAAAGAGGTGAGCGATTGGATGAAGGTTGTAATTGCTTTTCTCAAGGGGATGAGAAACTGGTCCTGCGGCCGCATGTGTTCCGGCACATACAGCAGCAGAATGGTAATAGCCTCATCGAGTGCTGCCAGGTTTGGCAAGAGCGATGCTTCTTTGTCTTTGTGCTGGAAATAATGCAGCACGGGGTAAGAAAGGTGCATCTGGCCCTGGTGTATTATCTCCTGGCTTAGGTTTTGGAATTGATCCTCCAGTTTCCGGAAGTTCTCCCCATTCCAGTTGTTCAATAGTATGCGTTGCGGGCTGTTGCCAATGGAAGCAATCTGGATACTGAGTGCTCTGCGCTTTGTTACAGCAGATAATACAGGCACCATATAAGTAATGGCAATGGTGATAAACATGAGACCGCTAAAAGAAATAATGGCAGCAAATATTCTCCAGCCGTCTGTTCCTGCTTTAAAGTCTCCGTTACCGAGGGTTGAAAGGGTATAGCCTGTAAAATAGACCCGTTCCATCAGATCAGCGGGAAGCATGGTGGTGGAATCGACAACAGATTCTTTGTCTGAAGAAAGAATAAACACGTTCCCCGCCCATAGCAGTATAACCCAGGTTATCAGGATAGAGAACACGATTACAATGCCTGCTCCTGTTAAAGGCGCTCTGCCCTTGAATAACTTGCCAGCATAATAGAAAATTCTCCAAATAATAAACGTTACAGGGCCGCTTATCAAGCCGGCACCCCGTGGTGCAAAGGTGGTATAAATCAGATCTACTGCAGTGAACAGTACAATGAGAATGCCCAGCACTAAGTAGATTGTTGCTTCCATTTGAAACAGTGTGTGTCCAAGTGATTTGTTCTATATTACAAACCCTGTATACCTTTGCCGGCGAATGTGAGTTGCAAAGGCATAATTTACGAGGGGCATAAGAAGCAGAGAAAGAACATATGGATTCATTAACGCAAATAGTGTTAGGTGCCTCTGTTGGGGAGGCTGTGGCAGGCAAAAGGCTTGGTAACAAGGCCATGGTCTGGGGAGGTATTGCAGGCACCATACCAGATCTTGACGTACTGCTTAACCCGTGGCTGGATACTGTGGAGCAGTTAAGCTTTCATCGGTCCATAACGCATTCACTTCTCTTTGCTGTTGTTGCTTCACCTGTTCTGGGCTGGCTACTGAGGCGGCTTTACAGGCATCAGCATGCCACCTTCCGGGACTGGGCTTTACTTTTCTTTTTAGGCTTCACCACCCATGCCTTGTTGGACAGTTGCACCACCTGGGGTACACAGTTACTCTGGCCTTTCAGCAACTACGGCGTTGCTTTTTACAATATATTCGTAGTTGACCCCCTCTATACTCTCCCATTTCTTGTCTGTGTGCTGGCCGCAGCTTTTTACGCACGGCGTAACTCGAAAAGGCGCTTCCTGAACTATGCCGGCCTAGCCCTCAGCACGGTATACCTGCTGTTTTCATTTATAGCCAAGGCATCTGCAAACAATGCTTTTGAAGAAAGCATGCAGCAGCAAAACATCAGCTATAGTGAATACATCAGCAAGCCTACGCCTCTGAATACCATATTCTGGTCTCTTACAGCAAAGGGTGAAGAGGGTTTTTACAATGGGTTTTACTCATTGCTGGATAAAGAGCATGCTATTGATTTTGAATTTGTGCCGCAGCAGGCCGAACTGCTGCAGCCCTATAGAGGGAACCCTAAACTGGAGGAACTCCTGGAAATAACGAAGGGCTATTTTGCTGTTGTACCCGCAGAGGAGGGCATCCTGATTCAGGACCTGCGCTTCGGAAAGTTTGATGGCTGGCGGGAGGAGGGAGGCCAGTATGTATTTGTATACCATGTGTGGCAGAACGAGCAGGGAGAACTGCAGGTTGAGGAGATAAACAACAGGCCCAGAGTAGATAAAGCCTATCTGCAGTCTTACTGGCGGCGGATAAGGGGTATAAAAGAAAAAGGCGCTTAAGCAGCACCTTTTATCTTGTAAAGGCAAAGTAGTTTAAAGCGATTCATAGTAGGCGAGGGCTTTTGCCCATCCGTCAGCCGTATCTAAATCTAACTTTGAGGAGAGGGCATATTCCTGCACCTTGTTCTGTTTGTCTGGCAGCGCCCTCAACAGGTTCTTTCTGTTTAACTTTACCTTTTCGGCTTTTTTACCAGGGCCTATGAGATAGTATGTCTGCACATCTGCCAATTCATCATACTTGTTTCCTGTGCTATAAGCCCCGGTGTAATTAGCTTTTATGAAGTCTTTTTCCGGCACCATTACCAGTTGCACCTGAGCGCCATCATAAACAACAGCAACAAATCTGTTCACGAGCTTATCATCTTCGGAAGCCAGGACAGGAAGCTTCTTGAATTGCAGCTCGTGTCCTGTTTTATCGTCTGTCAGTACAAAATCATCAATTTTGTGTGGTTCAAGAATAAACTCTTTCCCTTCAGGAGTACGGTAGTTTATTTTATTTTCATACACGTTATACTTAACATCCAGATTGCGGTAGATAGTATTGTTTTTTGTGAGGGTCGCTTTGTTCCATTCTGCACTGAAAAATGGAGTGCCCTTTACTCCCTCGTACCTATTATCGTACGTACGAACCATGGTGGCATTGGTGCTATTCCCTAATTCTGCCAGATTACGTTCTGCATCAAGACCAATGGGAACAGAAGCCTGAGCAAAAGCGGCCTGTGTGGCAAAAACAAGGGGGAGGAAAAGTGCGATTCTGACCATAACTTTAAGTTTTTATGAGTAGTTAGAAGAACTGAATCTATAGGATCTTTGAGAGTACCTACCTGATGCCGACTTATTTGAATCATTAACAGGAGGTGCTTGTACCTAACTTCATAATGTAAGATAAGAGCAAACAATTTAAATCTGATTTAGAATTATTAAAATTTACAAAATGACACAAAACAGGTGGACACTAGCAGGTAAAAAAGCTGTTGTAACGGGCGGATCGAAAGGTATAGGAGCGGCAATTGTAGATGATTTCATTTCACTGGGAGCAGAAGTACTGGCTGTTGCCCGTAAAGAGGAAGACCTGCAGCGCCTGAAGGAAAAATATCCGGAAAGGCTTTTTTCTTTTTCAGCAGATATAAGTACCCCACAAGGACGCCAGGCTTTGGCCGACAAGGTACAGGAACAATGGGGAGCGCTGGATATCCTCATCAATAACGTGGGAACGAATATCAGGAAGCCGACAGCAGACTATACACCAGATGAATACGACTTTGTGATGAACACCAACCTCCGTTCTGCCTTTGACCTAAACCGCCAGCTATATCCGCTGCTTCAAAAGTCAAGTCAGGGAAATATCATACATGTTTCGTCTGTGGCTGGTTTGGTGCATGTGCGCACCGGCAGCATCTATGGTATGACGAAAGCGGCCATGAACCAGCTAACCCGTAACCTTGCCGCTGAATGGGCAAAGGACGGCATACGGGTAAATGCAATTGCCCCCTGGTACATCAGCACTCCGCTGGCCCAGACTGTACTGCAAAACAAAGAATTCCATGATGCAGTGGTAAGCAGAACACCCATGCAGCAGGTAGGCAGACCCGAAGATGTGGCCGGTGCTGTGTCCTTTCTTTGCATGCCCGCGGCGGCTTACATAACCGGGCAAACACTCGCCGTTGACGGAGGCTTTACCATCAACGGATTTCACCCTTTGTAGAGGGCCTGGAGCTATTTTCAGAGGCAGAAAGTACTGCTGATAAATCTGGATTTTTAAAGCAAATATGCTTACTTTTGTATGATATGGATTAAGAGCCTGCTGTAGTAGCAGGCTTTTTTTAACCTGATTCTATGGCTACACCCAGAGTACTGATTGTCACCCTCATTGCACTACTTTCTGCTACTGTCTTTTCCTGTAAACCAGCTTGTCCTATTGTCTCTTGTCAGGTGCGAATGGTACACCCGCATGGCGAACAGGAGTTCAGGGGCCAGCCCATCTGGAAAAAGCAGCACCCTAAAATGGGAGAGAAGCTTCCTAAAACTTCCCAGGAGAAGGTGCCAGACAGGAAAGACAACAGTAGAAACAAGAATTAGGCTATATAGCAGTTTAGTCATTTATACCTAAATTGCATGCGTTAAACTATCAACCTAAACAAAAAACATTTAGATTTTAGACATGATCGAAGGCGAAAGAATAATACCGATCAACATTGAAGACGAAATGCGCGGTGCGTATATCGACTACTCAATGTCTGTTATCATTTCAAGAGCCTTACCCGACGTTCGGGACGGACTGAAGCCTGTGCACCGCCGTGTGCTCTACGGTATGTCTGAACTGGGGGTATCTTATAACAAAGCCTATAAAAAATCGGCCAGGATAGTAGGAGAGGTGCTGGGTAAATATCACCCGCACGGGGACTCTTCTGTTTACGAAACCATGGTACGTATGGCCCAGGAATGGTCTTTACGATACCCGTTGGTAGATGGCCAGGGTAACTATGGCTCTATAGACGGTGACTCACCCGCTGCGATGCGTTATACAGAAGCGCGACTCAAAAGAATTGCTGACGAGCTGCTTGCAGACCTGGAAAAGAACACCGTTGATTTTGTGCCAAACTTCGATGACTCGTTGAAAGAGCCATCAGTGATGCCTGCCAAGTTTCCGAACCTGCTCGTAAACGGTACATCTGGTATAGCAGTGGGAATGGCTACGAACATGGCACCTCATAACCTGACTGAGGTAGTAAACGGCACCATCGCGTATATTGAAAACAAGGACATTACCGTAGCTGAACTGATGCAGTTCATCACTGCACCGGACTTCCCGACTGGTGGTATCATTCATGGTTATGATGGTGTGAAATCTGCTTTTGAAACAGGCCGTGGCCGTGTATTGATGCGTGGGCGTGCAATTTTTGAAACAACCCCTTCCGGTAAGGAGCAGATTATCGTAACAGAAATCCCTTACATGGTAAACAAGGCATCTATGATTGAAAAGACGGCTGCCCTTGTTAATGAGAAGAAAATTGAGGGCATAGCCGATTTACGTGACGAGTCTGACCGTGATGGATTACGTATTGTGTATGACCTGAAGCGCGATGCTATACCGAATGTAGTACTCAACAACCTGTACAAGTATACGGCACTGCAGTCTTCATTTGGCGTGAACAACGTGGCGCTTGTGAAAGGTCGCCCGATGACGCTGAACCTGAAAGAGCTGATTCATTACTTTGTGGAGCACCGCCATGAGGTGGTTATCCGCCGCACGAATTATGAACTGGACGAGGCGAAGAAACGGGCGCACATCCTAGAAGGTTTGCTCATAGCACTGGACAACCTGGACGAGGTTATCAACCTGATTCGTTCTTCCCGTGATCCGGAGATAGCCCGAAATGGCTTGATAGAGCGCTTCGGTTTATCTGAGCTTCAGGCTCGTGCCATCTTGGACATGCGTCTGCAGCGTCTCACCGGCCTGGAGCGTGACAAAATTCAGCAGGAATTCCAGGAAATTATGAAGTTGATTGATTATTTAACTTCTATTCTGAACGATGAGGGCCTGCGCATGCAGATCATTAAAGACGAACTGACAGAGATCAGGGATCGGTACGGGGACGGACGGCGCACCGGCATTGAGGCCAGCACCGGCGATATATCTTACGAAGACATGATCCCGGAAGAGAACATGGTGATCACCATCTCCCACGAAGGCTATATCAAGCGTACTTCCCTGAGCGAGTACCGCAGCCAAAGCCGCGGCGGAGTAGGATCAAGGGGAGTGGCCGCATCAAAGGAAAGTGATTTCACTGAGCACCTGTTTATTGCAAACACGCACCACCATATGCTGTTCTTCACAGAGTATGGCCGCGTGTTTTGGCTCAAAGTTTATGAGTTGCCAGAAGGAGGGAAGACCACGAAAGGGCGCGCCATTCAGAACCTCATTCAGATAGAGAAAGACGACAATGTACGTGCTGTCCTGAATGTGCGTGACCTGAAGAATGAGGATTATGTGCTCAACCACAACCTGGTATTCATTACAGAGCAGGGTACTATCAAGAAAACCGCGCTGGAAGCGTATTCACGCCCTCGCACCAACGGTATCAACGCGATTACCATTAACGATGGGGACCGCCTGCTGGATGTGCAGTTGACAAACGGCAGTAGTGAAATCATCATCGCGCTGGAGTCTGGCAGGGCCATCCGCTTTAACGAAAGCCAGGTTCGGGGCATGGGACGCAACGCGGCAGGGGTTCGCGCCGTAACTCTTGGCGGACCGGCAGACAAGGTAGTTGGTATGGTTTGTGTTACAGATGAGAACACAGAGCTTTTAGTGGTTTCTGAAAACGGTTTTGGTAAACGCTCTCTTTTAGAAGAGTACCGCATCACAAACCGGGGCGGTAAGGGTGTAAAAACCATGAATGTGACAGAAAAAACTGGAAAACTGGTTGCCATAAAAGGTGTGATTGACACGGACGACCTGATGATTATCAACCGTTCCGGCATCACCATCAGGTTAAATGTGAGCGAATTGCGGGTTATCGGACGAGCCACGCAAGGTGTTCGCCTGATTAAACTGAATGAGAACGACCAGATTTCGTCAGTAGCTAAAGTAGAGATGGAGAACGAGGAGGAGATAGTGGAGGCTGTTTTGGATCAATCTGAACTGACTCCTGAAGAGTCTTTGCAACCGGATGACATGATAGATCCGGATAAAGCTGACGATGAGCCTGAGAACACTGAAGAAGTATAAATTAAACGTAAACGAACTAATCTTTAAGTAATTAACGTTACACAAACAATCACAAACCATTCAAATATAATATGAAAAAAGTACTTTTAACAGCCTTAGCAGCCGCAACCATATCGGTAGCAAGTGCACAAAACTCGGCCGTAAACAGCGCTATCCTGAACCACAAGAACGGTACGCTGGACAAAGCCCAGGAAAGTATTAACCAGGCCATTGAACATAAGAAAACCAAAGACAAAGCCAAGACCTGGTTTTACAGAGGTGTAATTTACCAGGACATGATCGGCAACCCGATTTATGGTAAGATGACTGATGACAAAACACCACTTATTGTTCTGGAGTCGTTCGACAAAACGCTTGAGTTGGATGGTAATAATGGTGAGTTTGCCAAGCAGGTACCTGCCCGCAAAGAGCAACTGTACGGCCAGGTGCTGAACCAGGCGGTAGAATTCCATAACAACCAAGACTGGGAGAACGCCATTGAGAAGTACAAACTGGCCAGCAAAATCAACCCCACTGATACCACATCCGTTTTATATGCGGCTTATGCCTCAACAGCTAACAAAGATTACCCGGCTGCCATTGGTTTCTATGACAACCTGATAAAAATGGGCCACACTACAGAGGATGTTTACAAAAACAAAATCCAGTTGATGCAGGCCACCGAAGCTTCTGATGAAGAAGTGATGAAAACTTTGTCTGCCGGATTAGAGAAGCAGCCAAACAGCGTTTACCTGATGCAGGAAGAGCTTCGCTATTACCTGAAGAACGACCGTGGCGAAGAAGCAATGGAGAAACTGGATAAAGCCATTGCAGCTGATCCATCCAATGCCAGTCTTTTAGCAGTGAAAGGAAACCTGTTAGAGCGCAAGAAGGATCTGGACGGTGCTACAGCAACGTATAAGAAGGCTATTGAAATCGAGCCTAACAACTTTGATGCAAACTATAACCTGGGTGTGCTTGAGTTCAACAAAGGTGCTGATGTAAACAACAGAGCAGCAAAGATGGACTATGCAACATATCAGAAAAAAGGTAAGGCTTTAGAAGCTGAAGCCAAGAAGCACTACCAGGCGGCATTGCCATACTTTGAGAAGGCTCTTGAGATTCAGCCAAAAGATCAGGCAACTATGCAGAACCTGATTAAGCTTTACACACGTTTAGAGCGTAAGGCTGATGCTGAGAAAATCAGCGCTATGCTGAATCAGTAATAATTAGAATAAATTGAAATTTAAATCATCCCAAACTTTCTAATCGGGAGTAGGCGGTAAATTCATTGAGGATGTTGGCCAGTGCCAATCGGATACGGTAAAGCGGTGCAGGAGTATTCCTGGGCCGCTTTTCTGTTCTATGGCAGGCCTGCCGCAGCAACATCCAGCAAGGCGGCGAGTTTCTCGAGGAAGGGGAAGAGGAAAGTCTCCTGCCGGTGGGAGAAAAAACGGGACAGGTAGAAAACATCATTCTATCCTTTTTTATTCTAAATCCTAAAATTCGGGATGATTTATGTTTTTTTATTTGAGCATTAAGGTTTAAACATGATAATTTTCTCTTTTAAATTATAATCATTATATTATCTTGTTTTCATGAAAAAAATTTTACCTAAGTTCATTTTCTAAATATAAAAAGGCTCTTTTTTCACTTTTAAATAACATAGATGCATAATGTGATACTTTACTGAGTTAATCGTACTATAGCAAACCCTATAATATTTCGCATTTCTTAGCGTTTGTAATTCATTTGCTTCTTTAGTTTAGTATGTTGCGTAATCCCCATTCGCCTCCCTCTATTTTACCTCTACCTGCCGGGGTGCCAAGGCCACTGTGGTCGGTGATGATTCCGGTCTACAACTGCGCTGACTTCATACCTGAAGCATTGCAAAGTGTGCTGGCTCAGGGTATAGGGGAGGAGCAAATGCAGATAGAGGTTGTAGATGATGCAAGCACTGATGCAGATGTGGAGGCCATTGTAAAGGAAATCGGTGGAGGAAGAGTGTGCTATTACCGCCAGCCAGAGAACGTGGGTAGCCTGCGTAATTTTGAAACATGCATCAACCGCGCCCGAGGCAGGCTGGTGCATCTGCTACACGGCGATGACCGGGTAAAGCAGGGTTTCTACCGTAAAATAGCCTTACTCTTTGACAAATACCCAGTGGCAGGCGCTGCTTTCTGCAGATATAATTTCATCGACAAAAACGGGAACAGGACGCACACTAACGCTTGTGAAGCCCAAAAAGATACAATATTAGAAGACTGGTTTGTTCAGATATGCAAGAAGCAGCGCATTCAGTATGCTTCTATGGTTGTGCGTCGTGAGGTATATGAGCATTTGGGAAGCTTTTATGGAATGGCTTACGCAGAGGATTGGGAAATGTGGGTACGCATCGCGCGGTATTATACTATAGCTTATACTCCAGAAATTCTTGCGGAATACCGGCTGCTGGATAATTCTATGTCCAATCGTATGGAAACTTCCGGTCAGAGTTTGTACTTACTACTCAAATCACGAGCGCTTATACAGGAGCATATTGTGCAGGAGAATATACCTGAAAGAATAAAAAAGCATATCATTGCTGAAGGAAAAAAACATTGTGCTCTTTACAGTATAGCGTTAGCCAGTAATATTTATAAGAAAACCCATAACAGCTTATTAGCTAAGGAATATATTAAAACAGCACTCCATCTAAGTAAAAAACCTTATGTTGTTTTACGTGTGCTTAAATTCTGCTTGAAGTTTGCTCTCATCAAGTTTTCTGCTCATTCTTTTATTGGAATAACTCTTTTGAACCACTATACCTAATCCTTTGGTCTAGCATGTTGCGTATTCCCCAATCGCCTCCCTCTATTTTACCTCTACCTGCCGGGGTGCCAAGGCCACTGTGGTCGGTGATGATTCCGGTCTACAACTGCGCTGACTTCATACCTGAAGCATTGCAAAGTGTGCTGGCTCAGGGTATAGGGGAGGAGCAAATGCAGATAGAGGTTGTAGATGATGCAAGCACTGATGCAGATGTGGAGGCCATTGTAAAGGAAATCGGTGGAGGAAGAGTGTGCTATTACCGCCAGCCAGAGAACGTGGGTAGCCTGCGTAATTTTGAAACATGCATCAACCGCGCCCGAGGCAGGCTGGTGCATCTGCTACACGGCGATGACCGAGTAAAGCAGGGTTTCTACTGTAAAATAGCCTTACTCTTTGACAAATACCCAGCGGCAGGCGCTGCCTTTTCAAATTATTTAGACATTAATACTGATAGTAATGCTATTAAACTTCACAAATCATTAGCAGAAAAAGATGAAATTCTAAAAGATGGGTTGATAAAGATTTCTGAATATCAGTATATTCAATATGTTTCTATGGTAGTACGTCGTGAGGTTTATGAGAATTTGGGAAGCTTCTACGGTGTTGTTTATGGAGAAGATTGGGAAATGTGGGCACGAATTGCCAAAAATTACCCAATTGCTTATACTCCGGAAACTCTGGCTGAATACAGGAAGCATCAAGGCTCAATTTCTTGGCCTGAATATGAAACAGGACAGAATACAAGAGATTTAGCGCATGTATTGAATATCATAGAGAATTATTTACCAGCTGACAAGAAAGGCATCATGTGTAAGTCGAAAAAAAGTTGTGCGCTTTTTTGTTTAGCTAAAGCAAACGTTATTTTAGCCGAATCACATAATACAGTAGCTGCCATGGCACAAATCAAACTTGCACTCAGTTTAAGTAGATCGCCGATTCTCTATTATCACATAGCAAAATTTTATATCAAGTTAGTTTTAAAAACATACTAGAAGATGAGGGTGCTACTATAGGTAGGTAACGTTGAATGCTATTTAACATAATATAAATTATAAGACTTATAATATACGATGTAAAACATCTATTTTAAGTGTCACTCATAATATACTTTATGTTAAATAGAATAGGGAAAGAAAGTATGCCGATAACAGCTTAAGTTACCAAACCTTTGGATGCGACGTTAGTAGTTATGGGAGTAAATAAAAGAACCATCAACAATAAAAACTGAAAACAAATGAATGTATCATTAGATCAAGCACAAGCAGCCATAAAAGCAGCGACAGAAAAATCACAGGAACTAAACCTGAAGATGAACATTGCCATTGTAGACGCTGGCGCAAACCTGACTGCCTTCGCGCGTATGGATGGCGCCTGGCTTGGCTCCATTGACATCGCAATCAAAAAAGCAAAAACGGCACGCTTCTTTGATATGCCTACTGGTGATATCGGGCAAATTTCACAGCCGGGTGGCTCCCTTTTTAACATTGAGCACTCTAACGGCGGACTGATTACTTTTCCAGGCGGTATTCCGATTAAAAGCGGAAATGGTGAAGTGATAGGTGCCATTGGTGTATCTGGAAGCACCGTAGAAAACGACCATACTGTAGCTGAAGCTGGTATGAATGCCGTTAATTAAACCAGGAAAAAATAATTAAAACAAAAGGAGTCGCGGCTGTGAGCTGCGACTCCTTTTGTTTTATAAAAAAATGTTTCTGCTTCTTAGAAGATATACTTGGTGCTCAGGAAGTTTGAATTGCCTTTGTTCACAATCTCATTGATGAGCTGTTTGTTGTTTTCGTTTAGCTTAGTCGCAACTAAAGATCGGATAGAGAAAGAACGTAGAGCATCCACTACAGACAAAGTACCTTCGGCACTGTCTTTTCGGCCAGTGAACGGGAAGGTGTCGGGTCCGCGCTGGCACTGGCAGTTAATGTTGACGCGGCTAACCTGGTTCACCAGTGGATCTATCAAAGAAGCTGTTTCAGTGGCATCGTTACTGAAAATACTTACCTGCTGCCCGTGCGTAGACTCTATCAGGTACTGAATTGGCTCCTCCAGGTCATCAAAAGGCACGACCGGAATTACGGGTCCAAATTGCTCCTCCCGGTATACTTTCATCTTTTGGTTTACCGGGTATAGTATGGCCGGATAAACAAAGGATTCAAATGAAGCCCCTCCTCCTCTATTTATAACCGCTGCGCCATACGCTTCCGCATCATCAATTAAGTCTTTTAGATAAGCAGGCTTTTGCGGCTCCGGTAGTGGCGTCAGGGCTACTCCTTTTTCCCACGGCATTCCTATCTTCAGCTTACTGACAGCTTCACTTAATTGCCCCAGGAACTGGTCTACTTTGGAGCGGTGCACAAATATAATCTTAAGAGCAGTACAGCGTTGCCCATTGAATGAAAGCGCGCCCAGTACCGTTTCAGAAACTGCCAAACTCACATCAGCATTTTCTGTTACGATGGCGGCATTTTTAGCGTCCAAACCCAGTATGGCACGAAGCCTGTTCACCTTCGGGTGAAGTTTCTTCAGTTCATCGGCTACTTTACTGGAGCCTATCAATGTTAGCACGTTGATTTGACCTGTCTGCATTAGCGCTGGCACTATGGCATGTCCACGACCATAGATTGTATTCACTACTCCTTTCGGAAAACATTCTTTAAATGCCTCCAAAAGTGGGTAATGCAATAGCGTACCGTGCTTTGGCGGCTTAAACAGCAGCGTATTTCCCATGATGAGTGCAGGGATAAGCGTGGTAAAGGTTTCGTTCAGCGGATAGTTGAACGGACCCATGCATAACACCACTCCCAGCGGCGAACGACGAATCTGCGCTACAATACCCTGCTCTATTTCGAAGCGGGAAGAATCCCGGTCCAGGTCTTTTAAGGCGTCAATAGTCGCATAAATATACTCCACAGTTCTGTCGAACTCCTTTACTGAATCCGCAACAGACTTTCCTATTTCCCACATGATGAGTTTCACCACTATGTCCTTTTGCTCTTTCATTTTATGCGTGAACTGCTCCACGCAACGGATGCGGTCCTGCACACTCATCGTTGGCCACTGTCCGCGGCCATGGTTATAGGCAGCCACAGCGGCATCCAATGATTCAATAGCTTCTTTCTCGGTGCAAACAGGATACGTGCCAATAACCTTGCGCTTATACCCATCGGGTGTTTGAACAGCTACGGGGGAGTAAACAGTATGCACTGCTCCCTCCCACTGTTTCATTTCCCCGTTAGATAGGTACTCGCGCTGATGAATTTCCTGTTTTAGTTTAAACTCATCCGGAATCTGATGTTCGGCAACAAAAATTGATTTTACCTGGTCTTCCGTTGCATTCTCTGCAAAGTCTGTTACACTCATTGCATGTTGGTTTGATTATGAATTAAATTGATGCAGCTTTTTTACATATCTTTTGTGCTGATGAAAGCCATTCTGTAAAAAAGAATGGTATCACCTCGGCTCCGCAAGCCTGTCAAAGATTCACAAAACTATAGTATAAATTTCATTAAATAAAGCAATACAAAGATTTTGTTGAGAAAGTCATAAGTATATCCATACAATATTGAAGTATTGCTAACAAGTGTTAGTTTTGCTATATAGCTACTTGTGTAATAAAGAAACCAAGCAAGAGAAAGGAAAAGGCAGTGCTACTATGGATACATTCTTTTATGCAAAGGAAGGACAAGCAAATTTGACTTTTGTTTTTCATCCCTCCTCTTTGCTTCTTAATTGCTATACGAGGCACCAGAAAGTGTATCTTCGTTTTTGTAGAGCAATTTGTTTTAACAGTAGCTTATGGAAATAAGATTTAGCTAGTTATGTGGTTATATTAGTAACGCTTATGATGAAAAAAGAGCAAATTTCACTCAAAAAGGTTCCTGGGTGGGTATTATTACTGGCTGCCTTTGCTGTACTCTATGTCACGGGTTTGCACACAGAGGCCATCGGGCAGTTACAGCGGCTGATGCTAAAGACCGGCCTTCTGAACGCTGACGTGCCCGAACAAGCTGCTGGTGCACTTTTAAAATCCGGTTCACCTGCAATACCATCTGCAAGCGAAGCCGGTGTGGTGGGAAGCGGTTTTCAGTTAACCACCCTGGATGGCGCCACGGTGGATTTCAAAAGCTTGAAAGGGAAAGTAGTATTCCTGAACATCTGGGCTACCTGGTGCCCGCCCTGTGTGGCAGAAATGCCCAACATACAGCGTCTATATGAAAAGGTGGGTTCAGATAAGATTGCTTTTGTCATGCTATCAGTAGATGACAGAGGAGTGGACAAAGTGCAGAAGTTTATTCAAAAGAAAGGCTTTACGTTTCCTGTTTACATGCCTGCAGGGCTGCTTCCGGAGGAGTTCAGCAGCGAAGCTATACCTACCACATTCATTATATCACCTGAAGGTAAAATAGTGGCAAGGCAGGAAGGAATGGCAGAATACGACACGAAAGAAATGCGTGAGTTTCTCCTAAGTATGGCAAAGTAAAAGTAATCTACCTATAGAAAAGAAAAAGGAAATGAAGGTAAAAAAAAGATCCTGCAACATGACATGGCAGGACCCTTTTAACTTTTATAGCCAAGCTATTTTGCAGCCATCATTATTTCTGTTTGCTCCGGAGCCTGGTCTAGCTTTGTGTATTCTTCGTTTCCGCCCCGGAGCCAGCTTACTGCCGCAATAGCTATTGCTGTTGCAATGGCTATGATGACTGCTGGCAGAAATCCATCTACTTTGAAATTACCCACCAGCATGTCCACCAGCTTTATCATCAGGGAAACCACGAAAATACTAATAATGGCTTCCAGTAAGAAAAAGGTAACCAGGTTAAGCAATCCTCCTAAAAGCCAACCGATAGTAGCATTGAAAATGGCAATCAAAAAAGCAACCCATAAGGCCGTCCAGAAGCTCTTTACATGCACACTGGACATGGCGTAAGCCAGTATCAGAATGACGCCGGCAGTAATGAATAAGTTAATTATAAATTCCATAGTGTTGTTTTGTTGTTTATCTATAGAACACTACTACGGAGGCATTGACGTTTTTGATAGGAATAAATACTAATCCCTATACTCTGGCTTCAGCTTATTGCGGAAATTAGCCTCGAATTTTGCTACTTTAGGCCTAGCCACTGACACTACATAAGGGTCAGAAGGATTGTTAACATAATAATCCTGATGATAACCTTCTGCATCCCAAAACTTTTTGAAAGGCTGAATTTTAGTTACGATATCGTCACGGTAAACACCAGCTTCATCCAGATGCCGAACAAAATCATCAACAATCTTTTTCTCTTCCGGTGTGCGGTAAAATACCACCGAGCGGTACTGTTTGCCATAATCCGGACCCTGCCTGTTGAGGGTAGTAGGATCATGTGTGGCAAAAAACACCTCTAACAGCTCCTGATAAGAGATTTGCTCCGGATTATAGTATACCTGTACAGCCTCAGCATAATCTGTTTCGCCGGCACTTACCTCACTGTAATTCGGATTCGCTTTGGTACCACCAGAATAGCCGGAAATAACCGCCTCCACACCTTGTAATCGCTCAAAGTAAGCTTCCGTACACCAGAAACAACCTCCGGCAAAAGTCGCCTTAGCCAATCCTGCCGTGTCTTCAGGTAATATCGTCTTACCAGCCTCACTGGCCAGGCTGCTCGTCGTCTGGTCGGTGCTGGCTTCGGTGCAGGAGGTGAAAAGAAATAAGAGAGGTAATAAAAAGTAAATTTTAGCTATTGTCATGGGTTACATGTTGAGTTTATAATTCTTCTTAACGACAACAAGCTTTCAGCAGATTTAGTTTGTACAGGTGCTGTCGCTGCCTATCTTTGATTAGCCAAGGAAATCTATCCTAACATGCAACTGCTATACAACAACCACCTGCTGCACGAAAGCGAGTTGCGGCTGCCACTTTCAAACAGGGCTTTTCAGTTTAACGATGGTTTCTTTGAAACAATTATCATCAGGCGGGGAAGTTTATGCTTCTGGCAGGACCACCTGCTGCGTATGCAGGAAGCAGCTGCTGCTCTCCACTTAGCTCTTCCCCCCTATTTCACCTTAACTTCATTTGAGGAAAAGCTGTTGAAACTGGCAGCAAAACAGCAGGCAACAGCATACGCCAGGCTCAAGCTGAAAGTCTGGAGGTCTGGCGGCGGGTTGTATACACCTGAGACAAATCAGGTGGAGTGGCTGGCAACTGCACAACAGGCAACACCTCCTTCTGCGTTGCCACTCCAAGTTGGTTTATGCCGCCAGGTTCGCACGCAGTATTCTCCCCTCTCTCATTTTAAAGGACCAAACGCACCTATGTACGTTTTGGCTGCCATGGAGAAGGACAAGCGCAATCTTGATGACTTAGTGCTGCTCGACCTTCAGAACAAGGTGTCAGAACTCACCTCCTCCAATATTTTGTGGGTAAGAGAAAACAGGGTCTTCACCCCCGCCCTGAGCACGGGCTGTATAAATGGTGTGCTGCGCCGGAACATTGTGCGCTGGTGCCAGCAGCATAAAGTAGAAGTTGCAGAGGTTTTAGGCGACATCGATCAACTATATCATTCTGATGGGGTATTTTCTGCCAATGTAACAGGCATCAAAAGAATAGCCGCTATAGAAGAAGTTTCTGTTTCTACACGGCACCCCCTGGTAGAGCAGCTAGCCCGGGATCTATCGGTGTAGAAGCTTCTGATAGGTCTGAAAAAAGCCACCTTATTTTATAATCATCTTCAGGCATTACCTTCCTTACCTTGTATTCAATTCCTTTTTTTCCTAAAGCGTTCCTGCTTCAGCCGGAGTCATTATTCTACTGAGGCAGGAAATCCAAACCCATTCTACCATACTTCAAAAAAAACTTTTTTTCTTAATGGACTGAATTATTTTTCTTCTAAATATTATTTTTTATACTTGAAAAATAAAAGAACTCTTGTTCTTAACACAACGTATTTAGTATAAGGGCTATATATATACACACAAATATTAATCTGCTGTATCTCCGAATGCAGCTTGGGGAATTTTAATACTGGTGTCAAGTCTCTATACCTATTCAAGCTTACAACTCATGCACCTTTTACCTGCTTCCAGGTTTAAGAAATGCTTCTCCGCTAAAGGCTGCTTCTAGCTGCACTATAGTCTTCCATTCCAAGCACAAACAACCATTTTGCTTCAGTATCCATGTTTCATTTTTATGTTAATTCCTATGAGGAAATTTTACGTCTATGCCTCCCTGTTTGTGGGTGGTTTGTTTTTTAACCAAGAAGGGTATGCACAGCAGCTGGAGCGTGTGAAGGAAAAGCTGGAGGATGCGAACGGAGCACCAGCTTTTATCAAGTTCAAAGTTAACGGCAAGGAAAGTTTCCGTGCTGATCAGGCCAGCCAAGTGCTGAGCACCTACCTGAATCTGAAAGCAGAAGACGAGCTGAAGCCGGTAAAACAGGAAACAGATGTGAATGGTTTTCAGCACCAGCGTTTTGCTCAGTACTACAAGGAAGTACGGGTAGAGTATGGCAGCTATCATGTGCATAGCAGGAACGGCATTGTAGAGTCTATCAACGGAGAAATTAAGAAAATTAAAAAGCTGAACACAAAGCCTGCCCTGGCTGAAAAAGCGGCTATGCAGAGAGCTGTGGCTTTTGTGGGAGCCCGAAAGTATATGTGGGATGACCCGGAACAGGAAGCCTGGATTAAAAAGACAGAGGGGAAACCTGAGGCTACTTTTTTCCCGAAAGGGGAGCTTGTAATCGTCAACAATTACCTCTCACCTTCTAAAGAAAGACGCGAGGAGCCTGTACTTGCCTGGAAGTTCAACATTTACGCGCAGGAGCCGCTGAGCCGTGACTTCATTTATGTGGATGCACAAACAGGGGAAGTTGTTCATAAAGATGCCATCATTAAACATGCTGTAGCCTCCGGATCAGCAACAACACGTTACAGTGGCACCCAGACCATTGCTACTGACAGCTACAATGGCAGCTTCCGGCTGAGAGATCTTTCCAGAGGGGGCGGCATCGAGACCTATAACTGTAAAACCGGCACCAGCTATAATACGGCGACAGACTTTACGGATGCTAACAACAGCTGGACAGACGGCGAATTTAACAACACGGCCAAAGACAATGCGGCGCTCGATGCACATTGGGCAGCCCAGAAAACGTACGATTACTTTAAAAACCGCCATAACCGCAACAGCTATGATAATGCCGGAGCAAAAATCAAAAGCTATGTGCACTATGACAAGAGTTATGAGAATGCTTTCTGGAACGGTTCTGTGATGACGTACGGCGACGGAGCAACGCGTTTCGACGCGCTGACCAGCCTGGATGTGGGAGCGCACGAAATTGGCCACGCTGTTTGCTCCAGCACGGCAAGCCTGGTTTACAGCAATGAGTCTGGGGCGCTGAATGAGGGCTTATCTGATATATGGGCAGCTGCTGTTGAGCAGTATGCGGCACCAACAAAGGCCACCTGGCTGATTGGGGAAGACATCGACAAGCAGCGCCCTGCACTCCGTTCTATGAGCGATCCGAATGCAGAAGGACAACCCGACACCTACAAAGGCACCCACTGGTACAGCGGCACAGAGGACAATGGCGGCGTGCACACAAACAGTGGTGTACTGAATTACTGGTTTTACCTGCTTTCAGTAGGCAAGTCTGGCACCAATGATCACGGCACTACTTTTAGTGTATCTGGTATAGGCATAACAGATGCAGCAAAGATAGTGTACCGTATGGAAACTGTTTACCTTACCTCTAACTCCGGTTATGCTGATGCCCGCACCTATTCTATACAGGCGGCAACTGATCTTTTCGGACAGGGTTCTAACCAGGTGCTCCAGGCTACTAATGCCTGGCACGCTGTGGGAGTAGGTGGCAAGTTTGGAGAGTTAACCTATTGTGCTTCTAAAGGTAAAAGCAATGCAGACGAGTGGATAGCCGGCGTAAAGGTGGGCAGTTTCAGCAATACTTCAACCGCGGCCGGTTATTCAGACTTCACAGGTAAAACCATCAGCCTCTCTGCAGGTGGCACCTATGCCTTTACCCTTACCCCCGGCTACACCGCCACTGCTTACAACGAATACTGGAAAGTATGGATAGACTATAACAAGGATGGCAATTTTGAGGATGCCGGCGAACTTGTGTATGATGCTGGAAAACTTAACGCAACAGCTGTATCCGGTAACATAACAGTTTCTTCTGCAGCATCCGGCACTACGCGGATGCGGGTTTCCATGAAGTATAATGGCGCGCAAACAGTCTGCGAAACGTTTAACTATGGGGAGGTAGAAGATTATGCCGTCAGCTTTACTGCTCCTGCTACTTGTGCAGTACCGGCAAGTTTAGCGGCTACAAATATTACGGCCTCATCGGCTTCTTTGTCCTGGGCAGCAGTTTCCGGCGCAAGCAGTTACAGTGTTCGATTCCGTATTGTGGGCACCACCACCTGGAGCTCCAGCACCTTGACCGGAACATCTGCAAACGCCACCGGATTGGCTGCGGCTAAGCAGTATGAATTCCAGGTGAGCAGTACCTGTTCCAGCGGCACATCTGCCTTCTCTGCCTCTAAAACCTTTACTACTGGCGCTGCCGTTGTAAGCTATTGCGCCTCTAAGGGTGGCAATGCCAGCTACGAATGGATAGATTTAGTAGAGTTTGGCGGGTTTAAGAACGTGACGGGCAACGACGGCGGGTATAAAGACTTCACCAGCCTTACTGCTAACGTGGCGCGCGGAAGCAGCAACACCATCTACATCAGTACCGGCTTCTCCAGCACTGCCTACACGGAATATTGGAAAGTATGGATCGATTTTAACCAGGATGGTGACTTTGAGGATGCCGGTGAAATGGTGGTAAGTGGTTCCTCTACCAGCAGCTCAACCTTAAGTGCTTCTGTTAATGTGCCTTCTGCCGCATTGTTAGGTAAAACGAGAATGCGGGTGTCCATGAAGTACAATGCTGCTCAGACAGCTTGTGAAAGCTTTGGCTACGGAGAGGTGGAAGATTATAGTGTGAACATCACGAACACATTTCAGGGTATTGTCGGTACACAGAGCCTAGAGGTAAAGTCTCTTGGCAATGAAGTGTCGCAGGATGTTGTTGTATACCCTAATCCTGCTGCCAGCCACATCTTTGTATCAACTCCTGCTAAAGAGGCAACTGTAAGCGTGTTGAGTATGACTGGTGCAGCCTTGCTGAAGGTGGAACTCCGCCACGGAAGTACTGACATCAATGTCTCATCCCTTCCGTCAGGCATATATTTACTGGAAGTACACGATGGACAGAAGCGACATTACCAGCGCATTGTAAAACAATAACATAGGGCTCTAAATTTTTAAAACCCCTGACTGGCACTGCTGGTCAGGGGTTTTAAGTTTTCAGGTGTTACACTTAATCACGTCCTTAAACCAGTATATAGCCCTCAGATACTGTCTTGTGTAAACCTAAAGGCAGAAGAATGTGCCCTACTGATTTTCATTTAAGACCCGATCAGGCTTTACTTTCAGAATTCGTTTCTACATTTGTGATTATTGATGTGTATTAACTACGGCAAACAATTAAGTGCTTACTTTACTGAATGCTTTGCCTCATTCCCTATCAGCATGATTGTTTGCGTCATCGGACTTGGCCTATTAGGTGGCTCTTTTGCCTTAGGTTTAAAAGCCAGGAAAACTCCTGTTACTATATTAGGTGTAGATAGTAATCCCTTACACGCCAGGCAAGCTTATAACAGAGGAATTGCTGATAAAATACTTTCCCTGGAAGAAGCTGTAATGCGCGCTGATCTGGTGGTGCTGGCCACACCGGTTAATGTTATACTGCACCAACTGCCTGCTGTACTGGACAAACTGCCTGCGAACGCCACTATCATTGACTTTGGTTCTACCAAGCAGCAACTCTGTGAAGCCGTGGCAGCGCATCCAAAGAGAAATCAGTTTGTAGCAACGCACCCTATTGCCGGGACAGAGTATTCGGGTCCTGAGGCCGCCTTTGCTTCTTTGCTCCATGGCAAAACCATGATCATCTGTGAAAAGGAAAAATCTCGTCCGGCCTCCCTTGCCCTTGTCGAAGCGCTTTGCCATTCCCTCACCATGCCGCTACGCTATATGCCGGCCGCTGAACACGATCTCCATTTTGCCTATGTCTCCCACCTGAGCCACATCAGCTCTTTTGCCCTCGGCTTAACGGTGCTGGATAAAGAGAAAAACCAAAAGAACATCTTTGATATGGCGGGAAGCGGTTTCTCTTCTACTGTACGCCTGGCCAAAAGCTCCCCACAGATGTGGGGGCCCATCTTCACCCAGAACCGTGAAAATGTATCGGAGGCACTGGCCGGCTATATTGCGCAACTGCAGCAGTTTAAAGAGGCAATTGATGCGCAGGATGAAGAGCTGACAAAGGCAATGATGGCTAAAGCCAACGACATTAGGAAGATTCTGGGATAAAGCTCCATTCTTTTTTACCCCCTGTGTCTTCAATATCTATTCCTTTTTATCTCCGTATATTTGTAGCTACAAACATTTATTTTTCAAAAATACTATATTATGGAATCATTAGCAGGAAAAGTAGCCCTTGTAACCGGAGCTGGTAAAGGCATAGGCAGGGCAATAGCTGTGGCTTTAGCCAAAGAAGGAGTACTTGTAGGGTTGCTTGCCCGCACCGAAAGCCAGTTAGAAGAAGTTGCCAACGAAGTGACCGCTGCAGGTGTGAAAGCAGCTGTGGTGACGGCCGATGTAGCCAGTATTGCAGCAGTGAACAGCGCAGTGGCGCAGGTAAAACAGGAATTAGGCACTATCGATATCCTGATAAATAATGCCGGCACTGCCACCTTCGGTAAGTTTTTGGAACTAGAGCCTGCAGAATGGGAGAAAAACATACAGGTAAATCTGATGGGCGTTTATTATACCACCCGTGCTGTATTGCCTGATATGATAGCGCGCGCTACTGGAGATATCATCAATATTTCTTCTACAGCAGGACAAAAAGGCTCGGCCGTTACAAGTGCCTATAGTGCCTCAAAATTTGCCGTAATGGGCCTATCAGAGTCTTTGATGCAGGAAGTTCGCAAACATAACATCCGCGTTAGCGCCCTTACGCCAAGCACAGTTGTAACAGATTTAGCACAGAACAACAATTTGATCAGCGGAGACCCTGAGCGGGTGATGCACCCGGAGGATTTGGCAGAGTTCATCATAGGACAGTTAAAGCTTAACCGGCGTGTCTTCATTAAGGAAGCCGGCCTTTGGTCTACAAATCCTTAACAGATTCAATTTTATAGTAAAGAAAAGAGCTGCATCCTTTAAAGGAGCGGCTCTTTTCTTTATACCCTATCATGTTTTTTTTCATAGCGATACTTCTTCCTGGTAAAAGTCTTAGACGCGGTAATTCGAGTCAAAATAAGTACTTGGAAGTAGGCTCATGTATGGGTATAGAATACAATTTAATTACTATCTGATAAGCCTGCCTGTGTATTATTTGTTAAACTATGAGAATTCATTAGAAGTTGAATTTTAGTAATATATGTTAAAACAAACAAAATCTGGAACATAACCTTTATTTCCTTACTATAATTGCTATATTCAGTTTTTTAGTAAATATTTTATTTCCAAACTATACCAGAACCTGTGCGTATGAATCATCATACAATTTTAACTAATCTAATATTGAGAACTGCCTGCACCTGCTGGCGTTCCCTATGAAAACATTTTTTTAACTTAAGAATAGAACCATGTCACATACAGTAGTAGGGGTTTTTGACACCTCACAGGAAGCACAAACAGCCTTACAACATTTAGTTAGCGGCGGCTTTGACAGAAGTAACATAGATATTGCACCTAATACTTCCGGAACAGATGGTACCGGAAGGGATAAGGATAAGGATGATGATAGCATAGGTTCTTTCTTCAGAAACCTTTTTGGTAGCGATGATGATCGTTCTGACCGTTACTCCAGTTATGCCCGCACAGGAGCAATAGTAACGGTACATGCTAAATCAGCACAGGAAGCCGATAGGGCTGCAGATATACTTGATGAGTATGGCGCCGTAAATCTTGACGAGCGTTCAACAGGGTATACAGCCGGAGCAACTGCAACGGATACTACCAGAACAGATACAACTAGAACAGATACTACCGGCAATGGAACCTCTATTCCGGTGATTGAAGAAGAAATGCACATTGGGAAGCGTACTATAGAAACAGGTGGTGTGCGTGTGCGCAGCAGGGTTATAGAACGTCCTATTGAAGAACATCTGCGCCTGCGTGAGGAGCATGTGCATGTTGAGCGTAACCCTGTTAACCGTGCTGCTACACCAGGTGACTTAAATTCCTTTAAAGAAGGAGAAATAGAAATGACAGAACATGCTGAAATACCTATGGTTGACAAAGAAGCCCGTGTGGTGGAAGAAGTAAACATAGGTATGGATGTGGAAGAGCACGATGAAGCTATCCGTGATACTGTTCGCAAAACGGATGTAGACATCGAAAAGCTTAGTGAAACTGAACTTAGAAACCGTCGCACAGACAGTGACAGTAATCTTAGTGACGATGAACTTAGACGCCGTCGCACAGATGGTGACAGTAACCTAAGTGACGATGAAATCAGACGTCGCCGCACTGACGGAGACACCTCTAGAGGCCTATAGAAATAGACAAATCATTATCATAAAAAAGGCGGAGACTATCAAAGTCTCCGCCTTTTTTGTTTAATCAGCTAAACTCACTAAACTGCCTAAAAACCAAATTGTTTCACTTTCTGTCACTGTGACCTAACGGCCTTTCCGGCGCTATCCGATCCCGAATCAACTGCTTCAGCTCTTTTGATTCTGGGAAGCGGCCTTGCTCCTTTCGGGAGTAAACCAACTCGCCATCCAGTCGCACATCAAAGACGCCTCCCGTGCCTGGAACAAGTGCTACTCGCCATTGGTATTTATCAACTGCTGACTATCAGAATGGTATCGACTGTATAGACTACTTATTTTCTACCGTTGTGACTCTGCCTGCTCTGCCTGTAGAATCGAAAACTGTTAGCTTGATGGTACCTTTTTCAGCAATTGGACCCGTGTACAGCTTGCTGCTTTTGGTTGGCTCTGATCCATTGGTCGTGTACCGCACTTCCATACCTGGCAGCTGTACATTGGCTACAACCTTCCTGTTCTCCACCTTTGCTCCTGCAGTTGGAATGCGGTAGTTGAAGCCTCCGGCATAATGGTTCAGGCGTGGCAACTCCCGCTTACCTAGAATATTCACGAACTCCGACCATGCCTGGTTATAAGCTGTCTCACCTTTCTTGGCATCTGTTTCTGTTGCCCAAACTGGGTCTGGTGCCCAGGCTCTTTCTACTAATCCCAGTAGCTTAGGCAGCAGCATGTACTCTAGTCGCTCCGGGGTTCTGATATGTTCCGTCCACAGAGGCGCCTGCAGGCCCACGATATTTTTCTTTCCTGCCTCCGTTAAGCGCTCCTTACCAGCAAATGCACCCGGCTTAATAGGATTGTTCTCCGTATCCACCTTCATGTTCTTCATATAATCATATGGGATGAAGTAGAAAGGCTTATCTACATCCAGATAACCGCCCCAGTTTAAACCAGGCTCCTCATATGCTTTCTGATAAGCCAGGTCAAGGTACATGTTGGTGACGTTCGTTAGCACCACTTTATAGCCGGCATTGGCTAGCCTGTAAGCCAAGTCTATGTTGCTGCCCAGGTTGTTCCAGACATCAGCATGAAAGTTTTCATTCGCAAAATCAGGGTTAGCAATATAAGTGGTCTTACCATTCTGTGTGACCTTTCTCATGCCAATCTCCTCCCAACCTGACAGGTACAGATTACGCTCCTTCAGCATATCGTTTACTTTCCCGAAGTAGTAGTACCAAAGGTCATCGGTGTTCTTTACTTTGGGGTTGGTGGCTATCAGCTTCTGCACTGACGGCGACTTCTCCCAAACCCCTGGTGGCACTTCATCCCCACCAAAGTGTATGGTTTTGATAGGCGCACCAGCCTCTTTGTACATCGCCAGAATCTCGTCTGTCACTTTCTCCAGGAAGGCATAGGTGGATGGCAATGAAACATCCATCACATTGTCATTGAAGTTCTGCACTGAGCGGTAAACTGATTTATCGTTCAGGTCACGGAGCAGGTATTTTTCAGCCTCTTCCTTTTTTCCTTCTTTCATCAGTCGCTCATAGCGCGCATCCATCGATTTAATAGCAGCACGGGCATGACCAGGTGTTTCTATTTCAGGGATCACCTTAATATGGCGGTCATCTGCATACTTCAGTATCTCCACAAAATCGTCCTTTGTATAGTAGCCGCTGCCGCTTGTGGCATCTACGTCTGGCCCTGAAGCATAAGAAGGCTGCAGGTTTTTCTTATCATCCAACGTATGGCCGCGCTTACTGCCGACTTGCGTCAGTTCAGGAAGTGCCGGTATTTCCAGGCGCCAGCCTTCATCTTCGTTTAGGTGAAAGTGCAGTACATTCAGTTTATAAAGCGCCATCAGGTCCAGCACCTTCAGCACCTCCTCCTTTGTCTGAAAATTACGCCCAACATCCAACATAAACGCCCTGTGCCCGAAGCGAGGTTCATCTTTTACATTAACACCTGTCAGGGTCACAGAACTTTGTTTTGTAGCCAGTGCTGAAGGCGGTATCAGCGTCTTCAGCGACTGTGTACCATAAAAAATACCGGCAGGCGTTGAAGCGGAAATCACTACCTCCTGCGGTGTCACCTGGAGCTCGTATGCTTCTTCTCCCAATCCCTGCTTTTTCTGAAGCCGGATGGCTTTTCCTGTGCCTGAAGTCTTAACGGCAGGCTTCTGCCCGAAAACAGTAGAAAGGTAATCAGCCAGTAAATTTGCTTCACGGCTGAAAGCGTTGTCAGTAATAACAGGTACAGCAGCAGTTAAAGAGAAGTTCTGCCCTGTTTCAGTGTATTGGGCCGGCGTTGGAAACACCTTCGTAAGCTTTTCTACCGGGATATCTTTGATTACTTTGTTCTGCTCATAAATTTCAGCTGGCTCTATCCACCCAATTTTATTCACAGACGGCTTCTTGTTTACTGATTCGCCTATGGCATATCCTTTTGCAGGATTATCACTCCAAACTAGGTAGAAGCCTTCCGGTGCTCTTGATTCATTTATCATCTGCCCGCCGGAAACTAATTCAATGCGTTTAGAGGCACCCGCAGCAAGGCTGCTGAAGCTGGCAGTAGGCACCATGCGGAGCAGATCGCCGTTGACATGCTCTATTTTGACTGGAGCATTCACCTCATTGGCTTTAAAAGAAGGGGAAGCATGGAAGTACAGGCTCCAGCCATTTGCCGGCAGTGGATCTTTGCCTGTGTTCTTGAGGGTGATCGCTGAAAGCGTCTGGTTTTTATTCTGGTACCCCTCCTCTACTACTTCCCAGGTCAGGTTCAACTCCTTCGGGTTCATCCTGTTTGTACCGGACTGGGCCAGTATAGTAAAGCAAATGAAGAAAGTACAAAATGCAATTAACAAGGTTCGTTTTATCATCTTATTTAAATAAATGGAACATAAGGGTTTCAAAAATAAGCCAGTAGCATTGGCTTTGTTAGATAACGTTTAATAATTAAAATGTATGTCAGCACCTTACAGCATGTATTAGAAAATACAGGTATACAGAATGCCTAAACTTTAAAATGCTCATTTATAAATATAATAATTTTTGGCTGATAAGAAAAGTTAGCTTCCTGAACAGCATGTGTAAGGTAACTTATAGGATTAGCTAAAAACTTTTAATTTCACTCGGTAGAACGAAGGAGTTATACAAATCATTTATGTTTTGGATGCTGCCTCATCTGTAGTATACTTTCCTTCTTCTTTTTCAGCTCAACCTTTTGCGGTGTTTTCCTTATAATTTGAAGACATCGATTTCAACTAGCTCCCATACTCATGAATAACAACGACATCCCCAGTTCGAACAACCGCAGAAAGTTTATAAGAGGTTTTTCCCTGGCATTAGGCACCACTGCTTTTGGTTTACCAATGCTCTCACTGAATGCATGTCAGTCGGGCAACTCCGGTAACCAGGAGCAGCCAGAGGAGGCTAACCAAGGTGGTGCAGAAAAGAAAAAGATGGGCATAGCACTTGTCGGGCTTGGTGGGTATAGCACAAACCAGTTGGCACCCGCTTTGCAGGAAACTGAAAACTGCTACCTGGCCGGTATTGTAACAGGAACACCTTCGAAGGCTGAGGAATGGAAAGCGAAGTACAACATTCCGGATAAGAACGTCTACAACTACGAAAATTTCGACCAAATAAAAGATAACCCGGATATAGATATTATTTACGTGGTGCTGCCGAACGGCATGCACGCGGAGTATACCATACGTGCTGCTAATGCGGGGAAGCACGTTATCTGCGAAAAGCCTATGGCCACCTCTGTAGAAGACTGCCAGCGTATGATTGACGCCTGTAATAAGAACAATGTTGGTCTTTCCATCGGTTACCGCCTACACTGGGAGCCTCACAACCTGCGTGTAATGGAACTTGGCCAGCAACAGGTGTTCGGTCCTGTCAAAAAAATAGAGACCGCTAATAGCTTCGTAATTGGTAACCCGGATGTGTGGCGGCTGGACAAGCAACTTGCCGGCGGAGGTCCTCTGATGGATATGGGTATTTACTGCGTGCAGGGCGCTGTGTATACTATGGGAGAGCCGCCTGTGGCCATAACAGCTAAATTTGGGGAAGTAACGAGGCCAGAGGTTTTTGATGAGGTAGAACAAACCATTATCTGGCAGATGCACTTTGCCAATGGAGCAGTGGCAGAGTGCCGTAGCAGTTACAACGAGAGCGCCGGCAGGCTGAGAGGCGAAGCAGAAAAGGGCTGGTGGGAGTTACAACCTGCCTACGGTTATTCTGGCATAGATGGCAAAACAAGCGAGGGCGACATGGATTATCCGCAGGTAAACCAGCAGGCCCTCCAGATGGATGGGCAGGCGCAGAGCTTTATGCAGAACGAAGAAACAAGAGTGCCGGGTGAGATGGGTATGCGGGACGTAAAAATTCTGATGGCCATTTACGAAGCGGCCAGAACAGGCAATAAAGTGCCCCTTAGCTGGTAAGGAAACATAAAAGCAGAAAGGACAGAAAGCAACTTTATGAGGTTTTCTGTCCTTTCTGCTTTTATACTTTAGGTGTAACTACTGCTTCGGATACCAGTCTTTCAGCCTCACCTCTACCTGCTTGTTCTTCGCGTTCACCTGATTCTTAAACGATTCTACATCGCTTAAGCCACCCTGGCCACGGTAGTGATATGGGTACACAATTTTTGGTTTGAAATACAGCACAGCATCAGCTGCCTGGTCTACATCCATGGTGTAGGGCAGGTTCATGGAGACAAAGGCAACATCTATGTTCTTCAGCGCCCGCATTTCGGGAATTCCTTCTGTATCGCCTGAAAGGTAGACGTTCTTTCCACCGAAGTTCAGGACATAGCCATTTCCCCTGCCCTTTACATGCCTGGAATCAGCGCTTTCCGGAAGGTTGTACATTGGTACGGCCGTTATAGGTATGTCTAACGCTGTAATGCTTTCGCCATTTCCTATAATCTTCAGCTGCCCCTTATACTTCTCCGGCAACTGATCTGCTACCGCCTGCGGCACTACCATCACGGCACCTTCTGTTTGCAGCGCATCCAGCGTTTCCTTGCTTAAATGGTCGCCATGAATATCCGTAATCAGGATCAAATCAGGCTTGGCAACTCCTGTAAAAGCCTCTGCTCCGCCTGTTGGATCAACATATATGGTTTTATTGTCCCAGTTCAACACGAGCGTGCCGTGCTGAACTGGCTGTATAGTAAGCTCGCCTTTATTGGTTTTCACCTGGTCTGGTGTATTACGCTGCTGTGCATTTGCCTGCAGTAGAGCGAAAGCGAAAAGAGTTGCCAGAATACTTTTTAATTTCATAGTCTTTCTTATTTGATAGCGAAGAGATATTTAGTTTTGGAAACTCAAGCTTTTGATAACAAGCTTTATTTCTTTGTCATGAAGAAGCTTATTTATTATACCTAGAGTAAAAAGATGGTATAACCCACATAAGCAGCAACGATCTTTAGGACGCAATGTTAGTGAGCGTGGTTTGACCACTGCTGTCAGGTTTTTACCCGAATGGTTGGAAACTTAGTAGGCATATCTTTGAAAATAATCTGGTAAATCCTTTCAATCCTGTCGGTATTAAAAGATTCTGTCACCTTACGTTCCTCTTTCCACCTTAGGTAAAACAGGAAGGACGGCTCCAGAATATAAAGTGTTTTTAGCTTCTGGCTCCACTCCAACAGCTCGAAGGCATACTTATTCTGGAGTTTGCTGAGCACTCCCAAGGTACTGTTAATGGAGGTGGCGGGAGGCGTGGTAAACTTCAGGCTGAGTTGCGCCAGCCGCTCATCTATCTCATGCCGCTGAAGCTTAAACGTTATTGGGTCAAGGGTGAATAATAGCAGCAGCAACTCATAAGAGTTATACTTTTGGCCACCTTTCCGAAATCCCCTGATAATAACATCATAAATATCTTTGAACACACTGAAATCCGTGTGCGCCACATTGTAAAGTGAGGTAGATAAATCGTCGATAGAAAAAACGGGTTTTGGCGCTCCCTTACTAATGTCGATCTCGGAAATCTTTTTATCAAAAAACATGCGGAGGCAACAGCTTTGGGTGATGATGGGCAGTCCCACACACTCCGTGGCAATGAACTCGACCAGCCGCTTTTGTATAGGAACGTTCAGGTAGCCGAAACCACTGGTGATGATTTGCTCTATGTCTTTGGTAAGCCAGGTGCCTACTTCTATATGGGCAATTCTACCTACCAGGTCTTTGTTGGAATAGGCTAGGTCAACAGCATGGTGAGTCGTACCCAACGCAATCACTGATACTTCTTCGTCTACAAAGGCTTTCCACTGCTGAAAAAGACTTTTCTTTACCTCATCTTTCAGATAATGGAAATCCTCAATCACCAGGATGTATGGCAGGTTCTTCAGCACCGGGATGAGGTGCTTCGGAGAAGGTTTTGAGATAATTTTTTCCCGGGCAACACTCTCGCTCACTTTATCTGAAATACCCAGACTCACCTCGCCTATCAGGTTAGCGAGCCAGGCCCATCCCATAGCGCCACCCACTTTTGTACTGCCGGTTAATTGTACATCCTCAGAAGCTGCTGTTGTTGTAATCCGGTCGAAATTCACATCTTCCAATGCTTTCCTCCAGACATCATCTGTTGCCATCTGGTCATCGCAGCGCACGATCAGTGGCACCTTGTGTATATCGGCCAGGACTTTCTGGTACAGCGTAGACTTTCCGGTTTTAGACGGACCCGTAATCAGGCACAGCTTACCAGACACATCCAGGTAGTCAGCCAGCAGTCTTTCATACTCGCCATCGTTCCTGCTTACATAGGTGATACTGGGGGTTCCTATGGTTTTGAATACATCTTTGATTTTGACTATCATACAGCACAAACCCTCACAAGTTAAACTAACCAAAGAAATATGATTTGCTGGTTTTATACTGCCACAGGCGCTTTAATGGCAGGATGCGGATTATAATTCACCAGCTCAAAATCGGCGTAAGTAAAGTCGAAAATATCCTTCACCTCCGGGTTTAGCCTCATGGTAGGCAGTTCACGCGGCTCACGGGTTAGTTGCAGCTGCGCTTGCTCCAGGTGGTTCAGGTAAAGGTGCGTATCGCCGCCTGTCCAGATAAACTCTCCCGGCTGCAGGCCTGTCACCTGTGCCATCATCAGGACTAGTAGTGCATAAGAGGCTATGTTAAAGGGCACTCCCAGGAAAACATCGGCAGAGCGCTGGTAAAGCTGGCACGACAGCTTACCTTCGGCTACATAAAATTGATAAAAAGCGTGGCAAGGGGGCAGCTTCATGTTTTCGATTTCAGCTACATTCCAGGCACTCACAATGATGCGTCGGGAATCCGGGTTGTTCTTCAACTGGTTAACCACCTTTGTTATCTGGTCGATGTGGCGGCCATCCGGTGTTGGCCAACTGCGCCACTGCGAGCCGTAAACCGGGCCTAAGTCACCATTCTCATCTGCCCATTCATCCCAAATGCTTACGCCGTTTTCTTTGAGGTACTGGATGTTTGTATCTCCTTTCAGAAACCAGAGCAGCTCGTGGAGGATAGACTTCAGGTGCACCTTCTTCGTCGTCACCATCGGGAAACCATCCGCCAGGTTAAAGCGCATCTGGTAGCCAAATACGCTCAGTGTGCCCGTTCCGGTCCTGTCTTCTTTCTTCACCCCATTTTCCAGGATGTGCTGCATCAAGTCTAAATACTGCTTCATCTTTATATCGTATGTTTATTTTATGTCTGATGTTAAAGATAGGATGATTTGTTTAAATGCATAGCTGAATCCACCACAGAAATATCATGGCGAAAGGCAAAGCTCATTTTACCTGATTTACCTAAACAAAAAGAACAGCCTGTAGTTGTATCTTTGCAAATAGAAAACGCACAGGTAAAGCGCCTATATAAAGTTGAACTACAAAAGATTAAGCCTATATACCCTGCTGCTGATAGCCATCCTGACAGCATGCAGCATTTACTTCGCTACCCGCCTCCGCTTCGACTATAACTTCGACAACTTCTTCCCGAAAAGAGATCCGGATCTAGCCTATTACTTCAGCTTTCGGGACAAGTTCGGCAACGACAATGACTACCTGCTGATAGGACTGGATAATGAACCTAGCATCTTTGATCATGATTTTCTGACGCGGGTGGACAGCTTAACTGCTTTTATGCAGCGGCAGCCAAACGTGGAGGCGGTGCTCTCTCCCACTACCGTGAAAAGCCCGGTGATCGAGCAGTTCGGCTTCTTTGAGATTCCATACCTGCACGTAGATGAGCCGGACCGTTATGAGCAGGATTCCATCAACATCTATAATTCCAAAGAATTAGTTGGCACTTTGTTTTCTGAAGATGCCACCGCTGTTTCCCTGTTCATGCAGACAGCAGATGATTTGGGTAAAGGAGCCAGCGACACATTGATGACTTCGCTGTACTATAAACTGGAGCAACTGGGGCTAGACCAAAACCATGTTGCCGGTAAGGCGCTGGCGCAATCGGTGTTTGTGGAGAAGATGAAGATTGAGCTGGCTATCTTTATGTCAGCCTCAATCCTGCTCGTTATCCTGTTCCTCTGGATCACCTTCAGGACCGGCTGGGGCGTCATTGTGCCGCTGATTGTGGTGCTGCTGTCCGTGCTCTGGGCGATGGGCGTAATGGGCTTATTTAATAAGCCGCTGGATGTGATGACGATGCTTTTGCCCACCATTTTGTTTGTTGTGGGTATGTCGGATGTCATTCACATATTTTCCAGGTACCTCACCGAAATAGGACATGGTCTGGAGAAAGTGCCGGCGCTCAAAATTACTGTCAAAGAGGTGGGCCTGGCTACTTTTCTGACGTCGCTCACTACGGCTATCGGTTTCCTGACCCTACTGACCACTGCCATTGTGCCTATCCGAGACTTTGGCCTTTATACTGCCATTGCCATTTTCCTGGCTTTTGTACTAGCCTTTACTTTGCTTCCGGCTATGCTTCTTCTGATGAAGAAGCCCAAGCCGGTGCCGGAAAACAGGTTCAGTTTTTCATGGCCTATGCTGTTGCGCCGCATGTTGCGCTTTGTGCTGGTGCACCCAAAGGGGATTCTTTCAACCAGCGCAGCCATTGTTGTCATTAGCCTGATAGGTATTACCCAGGTGAAGGTAGATACTACTTTTTTAGAGGATTTAGGGGATGATGATCCTATCCTGCAGGATTTCCAGTACTTTGAGCAGAAGTTCTCCGGTGTGCGGCCATTTGAGTTGCACCTGATAGCTGCAGAAGGACGTAGCATGTATGATTTGGAAGTGCTGCAGGAAGTAGAGGAACTGGAGCAGTATCTGAATAACACCTATGGCCTTAACTTTGTGACTTCGCCCGCCACTGTTGTAAAAACTATCAACAGGGCTCAAAACGGCGGACTGCAAGAGTACTATATGCTACCGGAAAGCAAGCGGGAAATGCAGACTATTAAGCGGCGGTTGCAGGCTTTCCAGGGCCGGAGCGAGTTACGTGGTGTCGTAACGGAAGATGCCAGGGAAGGACGCTTGTCCGGGAAGATGACCGATATTGGCAGTGCAGCAGCCACTGTATTGAACGACTCCCTTCGCAGCTTCATGGAGCAGAAGATAAACAGCGAGCTTTTAAGCACCCGCCTGACCGGCAGCTCCATACTCCTGGACAAGAATAATGAATATGTAACTAAAAACATGATGCAGGGGCTTCTCATTGCTTTTGGGGTAATAGCCATTATAGTAGGATTGATTTTCCGCTCCCTGCGTATGGTACTAATCTCGCTGGTGCCCAATATAATTCCTTTGCTGATGATTGGAGGGCTCATTGGCTTTTTAGGCATCAACCTAAACGTATCCATCTCCATCATTTTCACCATAGCCTTTGGTATAGCCGTGGATGATACGATTCACTTTCTGAGCAAGCTCAAGCTGGAGCTGATGGCTGGAAAGTCTTTGCCTTATGCTATTAAAAGAACCTTTATCTCTGCGGGCAAAGCGATTATTATTACCTCCTGCATATTGTCTGCTGGCTTCCTGACGCTGGTTGTCTCTACTTTTGATGCTACCTTCTATGTAGGGCTTTTCGTGAGCCTGACGCTTGTGTTTGCTGTTATTGCAGACCTCTATCTTTTGCCTGTGCTTATACTGCTTTTTTACAAGGCTCCACAAAAATAAATTGGCGCTTATCCAATAAGCTAGCCATATTTGCGTCTTATTTGTGAGAAATGTCAGGAGCGATGATGAAAAAAATATTGGCAATGGCCGCACTCTGCCTCTGGTTTGCAGGTGCACAGGCCCAGGAGCAGGACAAGCTGACTGAACTGATGAGTGAAAGGGAGCAGCTGGTGCTGGAATATCAGTTCTACAACCAGCAGAACAGTAATTTCTGGGGTAAAAAATCAAAAAAGGACCTCCTTAGCATCATCGAGACACTTAAGAAAATCATCAACACCGATTCAGAACTAATTGGTGCTATCAAGGAAGCAAGCATCCGGAAGGTAGCAGAAAGTACGGTAGAGATTCAGCGTGAAGGCAAGATAACTGTACAGGACCAGCGCATAGTCAGTGCACAGATAGCTGAATTACAGGGTCAGATTAAAACGCTGCAATCTAACATCAAGAAGCGCGAGCGCGTGATAAAAGACCTTGAAGTACAGGTGGCAGAGTCTTCTGAGTTGCGCTATGGCAAAGATAAAGTGATAACGGTACTGGCAGGAGCTTCCTTTGTTCTGCTTCTTTATGCTGTGTTTCTGCAGGTGCGGCTCAACCGTTCCACTACAAAAGTACGTAAGAAGAAAGCAGCAAAATAAAACAGCAGATTAGATGCCGGTGAACAGTAGGCTTTCATCAGATTTATCTACTCAACAGGAATTTTTAGAAGTATAAATTTTGTTCTATACCTGCTGCATATGAATGTGGTGCAGCCCGGGCAAATCAATTTAAATCGCCTGGGTCTTTTAGAAAAATTAAATTCCGAAAGGCTGGAGCATAAACGCCAGCCTTTCTTTTTTGATATACATGAGCGAAATATTATATGAACTGAAGCAGGTACAGGAACTGCTGAAGATAGAACAGGAAGAGGATCGCCAGCAATATAAAATAAAAAGCCTCAAAAGTACTATTGCTGAACGCAAGGCCATGGGATTTTGCTGGTACCCGGTAACGATAACAAAAGAGGAAATTGGCTTTGGCAATAAGGTGGTGCTGGAGCTGGAACGCACGAAAGACCGCGACCAGCTGCATCTTTTCCAGACAGGTAAATCAGCGGCCATTTTCAGTAATTACGGGGAGCGCCAGAACCTGAACGGTGTTATTGTTGGTTTAAGGCGAAACAAGGTGCTGCTGGCTACAAATAAAGAAGATTTGCCTGATTGGATTGACGATGGCCGCCTTGGTATCGATCTCACCTTTGATGAGATGAGCTACCGTGAGATGGAAATCGCCATGAAGAAGACGATTGAAGCTTATAAGACGCGCCACGCGGAGCTTCGGGATATTCTTTTAGGTGATACGCCACCACAGTTCACGGATGTGCAAACGGAAGACATACCTTCGCTAAATCCATCGCAGAATGAAGCAGTGCGGAAAATCATGCAGGCAAAGGATGTAGCCATTATCCATGGCCCTCCGGGTACGGGTAAAACGACGACGCTTGTGCAGGCTATTTTAAAAACGCTGGAGACACAGCAGCGCCTGCTTGTAACGGCGCCTTCCAATACCGCTGTGGATTTGCTTACAGAAAAACTGGCGCTGGAAGGCGTGAACGTCATTCGTATAGGTAATCCTTCGCGGGTATCGGATGTGTTACTGGAGCACACTTTGGATGCCCAGATAATGGAGCACCGTTCATACAAAAGCCTGAAGGATTATCGTAAGACGGCAGAAGAGTATAAGCGAATGGCGTACCAGTTCAAGCGCAAGTTTGGCCATGAAGAGCGGGCGCAGCGCCAGTTCTTCAAAGCTGAAAGCAAGCGTTTACTGGATGAGGCAGACCGCGTGGAAGAATACATCACAGAAGACCTCCTGAACAATGTGCAGGTGATAACGTGTACGCTGGTTGGCGCAGCCAACAGAGCCATACGCCACCTGGAGTACGACACTGTCTTTATAGATGAGGCTGCACAGGCGCTGGAGCCGGCCTGCTGGATTCCGATTAGCCGAGCGAAGCGGGTAGTATTAGCAGGTGACCATTGCCAGTTACCTCCCACGGTAAAATCCTTTGAGGCCGAGAAAGGGGGACTGGGCAAGACCCTGTTTGAAAAATGCATTGAACGCCAGCCGGAGGTATCGGTGATGCTGAAAACGCAGTACCGCATGCACCACAACATCATGGAGTTCTCGAATCAGCAGTTTTACAATGGAGAACTGGAGGCGCATGAAAGCGTTAGGAACAGCGATCTGAACCAGTTTGACCCACAATTTGCGCCCGGACTTGCCGTAGAATTTGTGGATACAGCTGGCTGTGGGTATAACGAGGTGGAAACGCCGGAAAGCTCCAGTTCTGCCAACCCTGATGAAGCAAACCTGATGCTCAACCACCTGTCGCTGCTTCTGAAGGACTATGCTCCTTCAGCGGAAGATGCAGACCCTTTGCGCATCGGGGTAATAGCGCCTTATCGCGCGCAAATCAATTACCTGCAGGACCGCGTGGAGCATATGCCGGATCTGCATGAGCTAAAGCAAAAGCGACTGTTGTCAGTTGGTACGGTAGATAGTTTCCAGGGGCAGGAACGGGACATCATCTACATCAGCATGACGCGCAGCAACGACAGCGGCGAAATTGGCTTCCTGGCCGATATCAGGCGCATGAACGTAGCCATGACACGCGCCAAGAAAAAGCTTGTAATTGTGGGCGATAGCGCAACTTTGAGCCAGCATCCATACTATGCTGCGTTTCTTACGTACGTAGAAAGTATAAATTCCTACCGCAGCGCCTGGGAGTTAACCGAGTGCATGCCGTAAGACAGAAAAATAAAAAACAGGGGATATAAAGGTGAAGAAGGTAGGAATATAACTGTAGAGAGGCAGAATCTGCCTGATGATGTGGCTTTCTAACTCTTAGAATTTAAATAAGTTAATCACTACGATAACCTTCAAACGATATAGCATGAAGATTGAACAGAATAAAGTGGTCACGCTCACCTACGAGCTAAGAATACTGGATGAGAATGGTGAGCAGAACCTGATAGAAACGGCCACCGAAGAACAGCCGATGGTATTTATATACGGCATGAGTGGATTGCCTGAGCAGTTTGAAGAAAGCCTGCAGGGTTTAGATACCGGGGATTCTTTTGACTTCAAACTTGATACAGAAGATGGCTACGGTGAATACAACGATGAAGCTGTTGTAGAGCTTCCTAAAAATGTGTTCGAGGTCGACGGCTCAGTGCCAAACGATATGCTAGAGGAAGGTAACTACATACCAATGGCAGACAGCGAAGGCAACCAACTGCAGGGTCGTGTGCAGGAGGTTGGCGAAGATACCGTTACCATGGACTTTAACCATCCACTGGCAGGCAAAGAGTTATTCTTCAAAGGCACAGTAAAAGAAGTGCGTGACGCCACTAAAGAAGAACTCGACCATGGCCATGTACATGGTCCGGGCGGGCATCATCATTAATACATTTTTAAAAATGAAAAAAGGAGCAGCTGAAAGGTTGCTTCTTTTTTTCAATATCATTTATGTAGTTCTACCAGCAGTTACACTCATAATTCCCTTTTCGCTTCCTCCACAAACTGGACTAGCTCCGGGAAAAAAGCTTCGAATTCTGATGCATACAAATCGTAATTCAGCTGCAGCTCCTCTCCTGCTGTCTCCATACCTGATGCAAAAGTAGCCCGGCGGCTCAAACCAGTAAGAGCTTTCGTGATTCCCTCCAGTTGCGCATAAGATAAGAGCCAGTTCTGCTGCTGCATGTACGGGAACAGGTGCTTTACACGGGGCGGCAGCATGTCGTAGTGCCGCTGGATGAGCTCATAAACCTCTTTTGAAAAAGCTGACAGGGATTTAGGAGCATAATTGTGAAATCCGGAGGCCAGGAAATGGTCGTAGTACATATCGGCTATGACCGGGGCAAACTTCCGGTATTTCGGTCGTAAGCGCGCCTTCGTTTCAGCTACAATAGGATGCGTATCAGTGTAGTAATCTATGAGGCGATGCAACCGGATACCTTTGGCAATACCGGGAGAGTACCGCTCCATTTGCTTACCTTTTACAGAATCAGCAATAAAATTACCGATGAGCAGGGCTTCGTCTTCGCCGGATAAAAAAATGTGTGCTAAGAAATTCAACAGAGAAATGAGTATAGGCAAATAGAAACAACAGACAGTAGTCTATAATGTTTTAGCGCCTGTTTCTGGAGCCTAGTAGCAACTGGCACTTATGAACCCAAAGCCGCCATGCCCCGTAATCAAACAGGAAACCGAACATGTAAAACTATGAATAACAACCCAAATACAAAGGAAAATCTCAATAAACTAGTAGAACTGATAAAAGATATAAAGGTGGCCATGATGACGACAATGGAGGATGATGGATGTCTTCGTAGCCGGCCGATGCGTGCCACACAAGTAAATGCAGATGGCGAAATCTGGTTCTTTACCGGGTATGAGTCCGGCAAGTCACATGAAATTGCACACGATTCACACGTAAACCTGAGCTATGCCAAGCCAAGTGATGAACTCTATGTATCCATTTCAGGTAGAGCAAGAGTGCTGCGTGACAAGCAGAAAATAGATGAACTCTGGAATCCGTTTTTGAAGACATGGTTCCCGGAAGGAAAGGACGATCCAAATGTCGGCTTGATAAAAGTGACGATAGATAAGGCTGAATATTGGGATGCCCCTAACAGTGCTGTAGTACACCTTTATGGTGTAGTAAAAGCAGCCCTTACTGGAGAAAGCCCTGAAGCTGGCGAAAACAAGAAGATAAACCTATAGGTATCTCCGGTAGCATCTGATTTGTAACCAATTTAGAAGTACTGAAGGTAAATGGGCACCTGCTGAACAATACAGTTCTGCAGGTGTTTTTGTGTTACAACACTTGAACAATTTCTTAGCTGCTAAAGTAAAAAAGTCATTTTTGTATCTTTAACTCCACATACACCAAACTTAACAGCCTTGCCTGAATCATCACATACTCTACCTGCCAGGTTGACCACCCTCACCCTTTTTGGTATCCGGAAAGGAAATATTCGCTGGGGACTGGCGCAGATGGGTACCTCTAGCCCTCTATTGGAAAAAGTGCCAGGTTTGCAATTTTTTAAATTGCTAGGCAGCGGGCAAGGCAAAGGCTTTAGTTTGAAACCGAACTTCAGGCGCTACGGCTTATTTTGTACGTGGGAGAATGAAGCAGCCGCAGATGCTTTTTTGCTTCATTCAGACTTGATGCAGGAGTACCGGAAACATATTGATGAAACCTGGACGATCAAACTGCTTCCTTACCAGTCGCACGGGCAATGGGACAAACAGGAACCTTTCGCTCCCACGCTCTCAGATAAATACAATGAAGGACCTGTTGCTGTGCTTACCCGTGCCAGCATCAATTTAAGACGTTTGCCGAACTTCATTCGTTTTGGCCTGCGTACCAGCGCTGCCCTGGATAAGGCGGAAGGCCTGCTGTGCTCGATTGGATTAGGAGAGTTGCCTTTTATCCGCCAGGCTACTTTTAGTGTCTGGGATTCTATGGATGCCATGAAAAAATATGCTTATAAAGATCCACAGCACCAGGAGGTGATGCGGCGCACACGAGCCGAAAAGTGGTACAGCGAAGAACTTTTCGCACGTTTTAAACCTGTCAGCAGCAAGGGTACCTGGAACGGTACAGATCCGGTGAAAGGAGTTTTAGAGCAGGAAAAATAAGTGCTTTTAATCTATACCTTTGAACGGGACATAATATCCTCCAGCAGGTCTACCTGTATCTGCTGAATCTCCATCAGGCGCTGGTTCTGGTGCACTATCAGGTGGTCCACTTTCTCGTGGAGCATCCTTATTTCCAGCTCCGCTTTCAGGTTTACCTTATAATCATACTCGGAGCGCTGCCGATCTTTTGATTCTTTCCTGTTCTGGCTCATCATGATGATGGGTGCCTGTATGGCCGCCAGACAGGAAAGTATAAGGTTCAATAAAATGAAAGGGTATGGGTCAAACGGCCTCGTGGAAAGTACATAAACGTTGATCAGCATCCAGATCAGCAGGAAAGAAAAGAAAATAGAGATAAACCGCCAACTGCCGCCAAAGGAAGCAATATTGTCTGCCATCCGGTCACCTAAAGAAGTGTTTTCAGCTAGCTCGCCCTCAATATTACTGGTAACCAATTCCTGTTCACTGATGCTTTTGATTACCTCCTGCTCAACTGACGTCAGCTCTCCCATTTCCCGGATAAGCAGCTGCTCCAGGTACTTTCTCCTGTACACGCCCAACTGCTCCAGTGTGAGGTAAGACTTTTCATCAAAGTCAGGATGATCAGCCTTTATTAACTCATATATGTTCTTACGAATGCTGGAACCTATAACCAGGTGTCGCAGTGGGAGTTGCTTTTGAGTAATGTGGCAGACTCCTGTAGGCGTGTGGTGCTTTTTCATGGCGATGGAGCATTTCTTTGTTCTGAAATATAATCAGATTTTAGATGCTAACTCCATCGCTATTAATGTTTTAATTCCTACTAAGAAAAAATTTAGAGTGCGCTAAACTTAGCTGGTATAGAACCTGTTACTGCTGATTTATTTTCTCCAGTGCTTTCCGTAAATGTGCCACCATGCCATCATAGGTGCGGTAGCCACGGCTAAGCAGATGCACACTGGTTCCATTCAGCAGGTATAGGCTTGGGAAAGCGTTGGCCTGTAAATGCCGCGCTATAATAAAGTCCTGCTGGGTCTTCTCTTTCATCTCTTCAGAGTTAAATCTCTCCAGGAAAGCCTCCGCCTCAATATCAAACTTCCCGGCAATAGCAGCCAATACATTTTCGTTCGTCACATCCTGGTTTTTAGCATAGAAAGCACTTTGCACTTCCTCCAGCATCTCAAATTCAGCCTCTGGTTTCAGATAACGCACAGTAACTACAGCACGGCATCCAGGCTCTGTATCGTAGATAAATTTCTCCCGCTCGAAAAACGTATAATCTATAGGTTGCCCTGATACTTTCTCTACATCCTGCCAATGCTGCTCAATTGATGCCTTCATTTGCTCATCCAGTGGCTGCTCTGTTCCCGGCCTTAAGCCGCCCATCACCAGCTTAAACTGCATAGTATCTTCCTGCTCCGTTACAATCTTCTTTATGACTGGTGCAAAGCCGTAGCACCAAGAACACATTGGGTCCACCACGTAAATCAGGTGTAGTATATCGAGTAAGTCGTGTTTCTTCTCCATCATCTTCTTCCAAAATTTAACAAAGGTATACACAAATGTTAAACGGGTAAAAAGCTGAACTGATAACACAGTTGTCTCGAATGCAATTCATAGAAGAAGTTAGCATCAGCTCAGTGGCAGGCGTTTTTATCAATTATCAAGGAACGGTTCAACATTTGAGAGATTAAACAATTATCTTAGCGATTTAATAAAGACGCAACAAACACAGAGATAAACAATGTCCGAGTACAATTTTAACCAGATTGAGAAAAAGTGGCAGCGTTACTGGGAAGAGAACCATACCTTCAAAGCCACTCCCACAAGTGATAAACCGAAGTACTATGCCATGGATATGTTCCCATATCCGTCTGGCGCCGGCCTGCACGTAGGGCACCCACTTGGTTATATTGCCTCAGACATTGTGAGCCGCTATAAGCGCCTGACCGGCCACAACGTGCTCCACCCGATGGGCTTTGACTCATTTGGTCTTCCGGCAGAGCAATACGCCATACAAACCGGTCAGCATCCGGCCATCACAACAGAAGAGAATATTACCCGTTATGTGGAGCAGCTAAAGAACCTGGGGTTCTCTTTTGACTGGGATCTGGAGATTCGTACTTCTGACCCGGGCTATTATAAGTGGACGCAGTGGATTTTCATGCAGTTGTTTAACAGCTTCTATAACCACAACACAGACAAAGCAGAGCCTATTTCAGAACTTGTGCAGGAGTTTGAGCAGTATGGCAACAAGAATGTGAATGCTGCCTGCGACGAAGATACACCCGCTTTCTCTGCAGACGACTGGACAAAAATGGATGAGCAGGAGCAGTCGGAGATGCTGCTGAAATACCGACTCACCTATGTGGCCGAGGCAATCGTGAACTGGTGCCCTGCCCTTGGTACGGTACTGGCCAATGATGAAGTGGTGGGTGGTGTATCGGAGCGTGGCGGATACCCTGTAGAGCGCAAGCTGATGCGCCAATGGATGATGCGCATCACAGCCTATTCCGAGCGCCTGTTAAAGGGGCTGGAGGATATTGACTGGCCGGAGCCTGTGAAAGAGATGCAGCGAAATTGGATCGGAAAGTCTATTGGAGCTATTATGTCATTCCCTCTTGAAGGGATTGATGCTGAGATAAAAGTTTTCACCACCAGGCTTGATACAGTTTACGGCGCTACTTTTCTGGTGCTGGCCCCAGAGCATGAACTGGTAGAGCAGATAACTACTGAGGAGCAGCGCAAAACGGTAGAGGCCTATGTAAATGTAGCCAAAAACCGTTCGGAGCGTGAGCGGATGACTGACGTGAAGACTGTTTCAGGTGCCTTTACGGGAGCGTATGCCACCAACCCTTACAACAATGAAAAAATACCTGTTTTTATAGCCGATTATGTTTTAGCTGGCTACGGAACAGGTGCTGTAATGGCAGTTCCTTCAGGTGACCAGCGCGACTGGAATTTCGCCAAGCATTTTGACCTGCCTATTGTTCCCATTTCTGATGCTCAGAAGGATTTGGATGTACAGGCAGATGCTACAAAAGAGGGTCATTATATCAATTCTGAGATGATCAATGGCATGACTTACCAGGAGGCGATGCCTGTACTGGTGAAGTTCCTGGAGGAGAATGGCATTGGCAAAAGCAAAGTCAATTACAGAATGCGCGACGCAGTGTTTAGCCGCCAGCGCTACTGGGGAGAGCCGGTACCAGTTTATTTTAAGGACGGCATACCACACCTGCTGGATGAAAGCGAACTGCCACTGGAATTACCGAAAATAGATGCCTACCTGCCTACTGAAACAGGTGAGCCACCACTTGGTCGTGCCGTGGATTGGAAGTACCAGGACGAATACCCGTATGAACTGAGCACCATGCCAGGTTGGGCAGGCTCCAGCTGGTACTGGTACCGTTATATGGATCCGAAGAATGATGTAGCTTTTGCAGATAAAGACATCATCAAATACTGGCGGGATGTCGATCTATATATAGGCGGATCAGAACACGCCACAGGGCACCTCCTCTACTCCCGCTTCTGGAACAAGTTCCTGTTTGACATGGAATTGGTAGTGGAAGAAGAACCGTTCAAGAAGCTCATCAACCAGGGAATGATTCAGGGACGGTCAAATTTTGTTTACCGTGTTGCTTTTGGTTTTCATCATCTTATTGAAAAAGATTATAATTGGGATGATTTAGAGAAGGAAGTTCTTGCTCAATTTCCTAAAGTTTTGATTTCTAAATCATTTCATGAAAAATTTATGAATTCGAAGGATGGAGAACCAGATAATTCAGTAAGTAATTTAATAAAATCAAAAATCAAACATCTTGAGGAAGAATTAAAATTAAAATATGATTTTATAGGTGATTTTTTTCCTATTAGGTCATATCCAGTGCATGTTGATGTTAATTTGGTAGATAATGATGTATTAAAAGAGAATGAATTCGTGAAGTGGAGGCCTGGATATGAGAAAGTTATTTTGATCAATGAAGAAGACGGCAAGTACATCTGCGGCGTAGAAATCGAAAAGATGTCGAAGTCGAAGTATAACGTGGTGAACCCGGATGACATTGTTGAACGCTATGGTGCTGATACTTTGCGCATGTACGAGATGTTTTTGGGGCCGCTGGAGCAGTTTAAGCCATGGAACACCAACGGGATGGATGGAGTGAACAAGTTCCTGAAGCGTTTCTGGAAACTCTTCCACGACAACGCTGGCAACTGGGCTGTTTCTGATGCCGCACCTACTGCGGAAGAGCTGAAGTCGCTGCACAAGACGATTAAGAAAGTAGAGGAAGATATTGAGCGCTTCTCTTTCAACACCTCCGTTTCTACGTTCATGATATGTGTTAACGAACTGACGCAGCTTAAAACGAACAAGCACGCCATACTTGAGCCACTGACAATCATTCTTTCTCCTTACGCACCTCATATAACTGAAGAGCTTTGGGAGAAATTAGGTCACAAGGAGAGCATCAGTTATGCTTCGTTCCCGCAGTGGAAAGAGGAATATTTAGTGGAGAGCTCATTTGAGTACCCGGTTTCCATTAATGGTAAAATGCGGGCCAAAGTTACTTTTGCACTGGATACACCCCGGGAGGAAATGGAGAAAGCTGTGGTCAACGATGAGCAGGTAATTAAATTTATGGAAGGCAAAGCTCCTAAGAAGATCATCATCGTGCCAAGCAAAATCATCAATGTGGTAGTATAGTATCCACCAAACTCCTAGACAGATTAACCAAAGTCGCTAAGTCAATGCTTAGCGACTTTTTTCTGATAGATCTGCTGTTGCTGGAGGTAAAAAAAGGTGTAAGCAGAGGACATCTTCCACTGCTTACACCTTTTGATTTGCTTTAACTTGTTATGCTTCTGCGTTCACTTGATCAGAAGAATTCACTCTTTCTTCCGCCGTTTTCAACGACTCCCTGACTTTATAGAGCAGTGTAACAAGCGTTTTAGCTTCTTCCTCTGTCAGGCCGTGCATCATAGCATCTAATTCATGTAAATCTTTATCAATAGCTCCGATTATTTTCTGGCCTTCTTCTGATATAAGTATGTTAACCAGACGTTTGTCTGCCGTATTCTGCGTTACCTTCACTAATCCTTTGGTACCAAGACGGCTCACAAGGCGGGAGGCATCAGACATTTTGTCCAGCATCTTTTCACGAAGTACGGAAGTAGAAACCGGCTTAGGGTACTGGTCTCGTAAAATGCGCAGGGCGTTGTATTGTTGAGTCGTCAGGCCATGTCTTTTAAAAAAGCTTTCATAACCATTTGAAAGGAATCCGTACGTGTACAAAATACTTACGCTGGCTTTCTGCCACTCATTTCGAAAGGAGGCAATGCCTATTTCGTTCTCTAATATCATACAGTGTTTTAAGGTGAGTTTATCAAGTATAGCTAAAAAGTTTGAAAATTCATCGCCTTCTGTAGCGCACTTTATATAAAAAAAGACAGAAATATGACAAAAAGGGTTCCTACACGAAATAAACGTACATTTATTGTAATGTAGCTACATAATTTTTTTTTGGACTAGTGCGTCCTGTGTTAAATAAAAGAGCCACTCTGCAGTGGCTCTTTTATCTTTACTCAAATTTATGCTCTATTTCTTGCTTAACCTTCTTTGTCAGATTAGCCCACACCAGCGCGTAAGAATCATCAATCCACAAGAGAAGTAACTGATCGGGTAGCCCCGCCTGAGGCAAAACAGTATTCCAGTGCCGCTTGCTCAGATGATACCCACCACTTACCTGTGGATATTGCTCGCGTAATGTCACTGCCTTTTCAGGATCACACTTCAGGCTGATACCCTTCTGGTACTGCGAAATGCTGCACAAGGCAAACATTTTACCGCCAACCTTAAAAACGAGAGTATCTTCATCGAAAGGAAGTTCTTCCGTTGTGCCAGGCTTTGCTAAGCAGTAGGCTCTGAAGTCCTCAATGTTCAATATTACCAGTGCTTAATAATAAAGTAGATGATACACCCAAGGAACATCAGGATTGAAATCTTGTTGATGGTGTGCATCGCCCGCAGGTTAAAATTAGACTTACGGTTCGGATCTTTTTTGCGGAAGAAGTAGGTAGCTACCTCAGAGAAATCAAATAATCCCTTCATGTTATAACAGATTAAATTTTTTGAAACACGTATCGCAAAGGCTGTTATTTGTCTTTTGCGTTACTATTTAAGAACATATGGAGGCGGAAAAAGATTGCGATTTTAAACAGAAGTAGTAAATAAAATACACTTTATTTCTCCCCAAAAAGGCCTATTCTACTAGCTGCACAGGCTCAATCCATTTATCATCTTCCCGTATCAATTCAATGAGTTCATCCACGGCACGGTCAGCAGGAACAGCTTTTTTGATGACAGTCTGGCCACGGTAAAGGGCGATCTTATCCTTCCCTACTCCAACATATCCATAGTCTGCATCTGCCATTTCACCTGGTCCATTCACAATACAACCCATGATACCTATCTTAACTCCCTTCAGATGGTCGGTGCGTTTTCTTATCATGGCAGTTGTTTCCTGTAAATCGAAGAGCGTTCGGCCGCAGCTTGGGCAGGAAATGTACTCGGTCTTGCTCATGCGGGTACGGGCTGCCTGTAAAATGCCAAAACTCAGGCTGTTGTACTGGTCAATGGTTTGCAGCCACTCCCCTTTCTCCTGAGCAGGAAGAAATTCTGTACCCAACATTACACCATCCCCCAATCCATCGATGAGTAGGCCACCTACATCCGTGGCAGCATACAACTGTGTTTCATCGGGTGTCAGCTGGCCATAGGCACGCTTGATAATGCAAGGCGTCTGCACCCCATTATTCATCAGGCGGAAAAAACATTTACGCAGCTCCGGCATGGCGTGCGCATTGTTTGTTTGCAGCATCAGGACTGCTGTTTTATCCTGCTTCAAACGCTCCAAAAGCTCGCTTGACAGGTCTTGAAGCGTAAGCAGCACAAAATTTACCTTCTCATGCCGCTCAACTCCGCCTATATACTGCGCCGCATCCAGCAATGGATGGCGATCCTCTCTTTGCTCAGCAGTTAACCAGGTATCATAATTCACAATCTCCTTCAGGCCATTCGGTAGCATAAAGTTAATAGGGTTGTGTCCGGTATAGATAAAATCAGCGCCCAGATCATTCATATTGAACTTATCGAGCAGCATAGAGTACAGGTGGCCCACACATTTCAGATCAGCATATTGTACATCTGTCTGGCGGCTCAGATCAGCCACCACCCGCGGCACGTTAGTTCCTCCCAGGTTCTCTACCTCTACTGTCTCTCTTCGGTGATACTGAAACGGGTTGATAGGCACATTGCAAATTGGCTTCAGTGGTTGCGCTTTCTCTGCTCGATGAGTATATCGGTCAATCAGAGCTTTTGCTACAGGAGCTTCCGCCTCTGGCGCTTCTGTTAACGAAACACGCACTGTGTCTCCTAGCCCATCTTCCAGCAAAGTTCCTATACCCACAGCGGATTTAATCCGCCCGTCTTCGGCCTCTCCAGCCTCTGTTACACCAAGGTGTAGCGGGTATGGCTGCATGCCCTCCTCTTCCAGCTTCTGTACCAGCAGACGGTACGCCTGCACCATCACCTGCGTGTTAGAAGCCTTCATGGAGATAATAATTTCATAATAGCCTTCATCCTCACAAATACGCAGAAATTCCAAGGCACTTTCAACCATACCCAGTGGGGTGTCGCCGTAACGGCTCAGGATACGGTCAGACAGTGAACCATGATTTGTTCCGATGCGCATGGCAGTACCATGCTCTTTGCAGATGCGCACCAGCGGCACAAACCGTTCCCTGATACGGTCCAGCTCCGCCTGGTAAGAGGCATCATCGTATTCTATGACCTGGAACTTCTTCTTATCGGCATAATTGCCAGGATTCACCCGTACCTTTTCTACAATGCGAGCCGCTACCTCAGCAGCATTAGGCGTGAAGTGAATGTCAGCAATAAGCGGCACGTTATAACCACGCTTGGCTAACTCTTCCTTTATGTTTTTTAGGTTCTCTGCTTCCTTTATACTTGGCGCCGTAATACGTATGTATTCACAGCCTGCCTCTATCATACGAATGCACTGCTCCACAGAACCCATGGTGTCCATGGTATCCACAGTGGTCATCGACTGCACCCTAATCGGGTAATCGCCGCCCATTGGCAATCCGCCAATGTTTACCACGCGCGTTTTTCTGCGTTTATACTCTGTGAGGCTTGGGCAATAAGATTTGTTCATAAAGAATAATGCGACAGCTTGTCTCTTTAACTAAAGTTGCACCTGCTTTGTTCAAAGGCAAATTACGTAAATTTAATACCATTATTTTTTAACTGGTGCATGAAAGCAACAGTGTTTACATATGGATAACAAACCGGCCGTGATAATAGGTAGTGCCAGGCGCGACAGCGACACAAAAAAGCTGGTAGAAGTTCTTTTTCCTGAAAGTGACGTTAAAGTACTGGACCTGTTGGATTATAAGCTTGATGCATACAATTACTCAGGTGCGTACTCGACTGAAGATCAGTTCCTGCAAATAGTTGAAGAACTACTACCGCATCAGCAGCTGATTTTCGCGACACCCGTGTACTGGTATTCCATGAGCGGCTTGTTGAAGACCTTCTTCGATAGGTTAACAGACCTGGTAACAGTTCAGAAGACCATCGGACGGAAGCTGGCCGGTAAGGAAACATTTATGGTAGCAGTTGGCGCTGAAAATGAACTGCCCTTGGGATTTGAAAAACCCTTCGAGCTTACCTCTGATTACTTTGATATGACTTATAGAAAAGGATACTACTGCCAGACAAAAGAAATTCATATTCCTACAGAAGGCAGGGCTTTGTTTTTGAAAGAGATAAAAAGAACGCAGAAAATTTTAAAGACATGAACATGATACATATGAGTAGGTTTTTCCCGAAGAATATGCCTCAAAGACTACATGGGCTGCAAATCTGGGGTAAACTTCGGCAGGAACAAATGTCAGAAGCTGTTTCTATCACGAAAGATACAGTAACAGAATTTTTGAAACGACAAATAGAACGCGGTGACTGGAAAACAGTGCAGGAGGTGCTCCGGGGTAAACCGATGACAACAGCCGGAAAATTTCTGCTTGAAGAGTTACGAGACAGCGTGGTGTCGAAATTAATTTTCAGGCTTGGCCTACGCAAAGTCATAGCTGTGGGACTGGTCGTGGTGCTGCTACCACTTATCTTAGCAAAAGTAGCCGGCCAGTTGATAAGCAAGGTAAAGCAGACAAATTAAGTGAGCTACATACTATAATGATTGTTGTACTCTTTTACAGGTCTCCTGAAAGTGACTTAGCATGCTATTTGAAATAATAAAGGCACCCTTCTGAGGTGCCTTTATTATTTTATATGATAGAGAACCAGATTATCTGTTAAACATCAATTCTCTGTATTTCACCAGTGGCCAATCCTCATCGTCTACCATCAGCTCTAGCTTGTCCACGCTGTAACGGATAGTATCAAAGAATGGGAAAACTTCTTCCTGGTAATAGATAGCACGCTCACGGGCTTCTTCTATCTTGTTGGCTACTTTACGATGCTCAATCATCTCATCCACGTTCTTCTGGATTGTGGTGATGTGACGGGACATTTTCTTAATAGCATCTATGGTTGTGGCCGTAAATTCATCTTCCAGGCCTAGATCTTTCAGGCCCCTTACATTGTTTATTAACTTGTTTTGATAAGCAATAGCCGTAGGAATAACGTGGTTAACAGCAAGGTCACCTAACACACGTGCTTCGATTTGGATCTTTTTGATGTATTCTTCCAGAAGAATTTCATGACGGGCATTCAGCTCTACCTCAGTTAAAATCCCGTTTCTGCTGAACAGGTCTTTAACTTCTGCATGATGGTACACATCCAGGGCACGCGGCGTCGTTTTAACATTCGATAAGCCACGTTGGCTAGCCTCGTCTTCCCACTCCTGAGAATACCCGTTGCCCTCGAAGCGAACAGTTTTAGAGTCCACTACATACTCCCGCAGAACCTGGATGATGGCTATTTCCTTCTTCATACCCTGCCCATCAATAAGCTCATCCACAGACTTCCTGAATTCCAGCAGCTGGTCAGCCACAATGGTGTTCAGAACAGTCATCGGATTAGATACGTTGGCAGAAGAACCAACCGCACGGAATTCGAATTTATTACCTGTAAAGGCAAACGGTGAAGTACGGTTACGGTCTGTATTGTCCAGAAGAACCTCTGGGATCCGGTCAATGCCCAGTTTCAGGTACATGTTGTCGCCTTTCTCCATAGGGATTTTGGCAGTACGCTCCAGTTCATCCAGAACCGCTGTCAGCTGCTGGCCCACAAAAACAGACATAATAGCCGGAGGGGCCTCGTTTGCACCCAGTCGGTGGTCGTTATTTGCAGACGCAATACTGGCACGAAGTAAGTCAGCGTGCTTATGAACTGCTTTGATGGTATTGATAAAGAACGTCAGGAACTGCAGGTTTTCTTTCGGCTTTTTACCTGGCGCAAGAAGGTTCACACCTGTGTTCGTGCTCATAGCCCAGTTATTGTGCTTGCCGCTGCCGTTAACACCTTTAAAAGGCTTCTCATGCAACAGTACTTTAAAGCCATGACGGTCCGCCACACGATCCATAATGTCCATCAGCAACTGGTTGTGGTCGGCGGCAAGGCTGGCATCCTCGAAAGTAGGAGCACACTCAAACTGACCTGGCGCTACCTCGTTATGGCGTGTACGCAGCGGAATTCCCAGTCTGTGAGCAGCTTTTTCAAAATCAACCATATAGGCATGCACACGGCTTGGTATAGAACCGAAATAGTGGTCCTCCAGCTGCTGCCCTTTGGCAGGAGCATGCCCAAACAACGTACGGCCAGTCATTACCAAATCAGGACGAGCGGAATAAAGCGCTTTATCAACCAGGAAGTACTCCTGCTCTATACCAAGGGTAGTGTTTACTTTATAAACGTCTTTGTCGAAATACTGGCAAACAGGTACAGCCGCATCATTCAGAAACTTCAAAGACTTCAGCAGAGGTGTCTTGTAATCCAGTGCTTCGCCTGTATAAGAAACGAAAATAGTGGGGATACAAAGGGTTTTGGAGTTTGTACCCTCTATAACGAAAGCGGGTGATGATGGATCCCAGGCAGTGTATCCACGAGCTTCAAAAGTGTTACGGATACCGCCGCTTGGGAAAGATGAAGCATCGGGCTCCTGCTGAACCAGCGCGCTACCTTTGAAAGCTTCAATCGCATCACCATCGGAAGTCAGGTCAAAGAAAGAGTCGTGCTTTTCAGCAGTTGTACCAGTCAATGGCTGGAACCAGTGTGTGTAGTGTGTAGCACCTTTGCTCATGGCCCAGGACTTCATGCCTGCCGCAACAGCGTCAGCCAGGTTACGGTCTACTTTTTCACCAGCTTCAATAATACGGCGCAGGCGCTTGAAATTATCAGACGACATGGTAGCGCGCATCGCGTCGAAGCCGAACACATTCTCGCCGTAATAATTGGAAATGTCTGTGGAAGGTAAATTTACTTCACCTGTTTTACGCTGGTTTACCAGGTCCAACGCTTTAAATCGGAGTGTTGCCATGAGTTTTTGAGAGAATTTTGTTTTTAGGTGTAGCAAATATAGAGAGAAAATTCATTTTCCAAACTAATCCCTCTTGATTTTAGGGGTTTTAAATGAATATTAGTTAAAAACAGGACGATCAACCTCTGTATTTACAGGTTTCCTAAAAAAAACATGTTATTATAAGCATATACCCTATCTAAATCATTACCCTGCTCCTTCTTGCATCAATTATGGTATGCCTAACATTTTTTTATATTCTTTACCAATTTTTAATTTTAATGATAAAACAGTTGCAGATCCTTAATTTTGAGAATCTGGTAGTTTTCATACAAAACAATATATTTCTGTCTCCATTAAGCGCTCATATAACATAAAGCACAACATCAGGCCTTATCTTTAATCCATTCACGCTCAACCTTATAGCCTCAGCACTTTTGTAGAATTGATTGCAGCAATAAGGTAGAAATTTCATACCTTTGCAGCCTGATTATGAAAAAAGTAACTTTTTATACCTTAGGCTGTAAGCTGAATTATTCTGAAACCAGCACCATTGGGCGTATTTTCCAGGAGCGTGGTTTTGAGAAGGTGGAGTTCACGGATACCCCAGACATTTATGTCATCAACACGTGTTCTGTCACGGACAATGCAGATAAAAAGTGTCGTAAAATTGTGAAGGAGGCGCTGAAACATTCTCCAAACGCCTTTATCACCATTGTTGGATGCTATGCGCAGCTAAAGCCGAAGGAAATTTCTGAGATTCCGGGAGTGGATGCCGTATTAGGAGCAGCTGAGAAGTTTCAGTTAGTGGACATACTGGAGACATTCGAGAAGAAAGACAAAGCAGAGGTACATGCCAGTCCTATTTCAGAAGCAAATACATTTCATAACTCTTACTCTTTCGGCGACCGTACCCGCACTTTTCTGAAGGTACAGGACGGCTGCGATTATTCCTGCTCTTTCTGTACTATTCCCCTCGCGCGTGGCAACAGCCGCTCCGACAGCATCATTAATGTTGTTCGATCGGCTAACGAGATAGCCGCATCCGGTGTTAAGGAGATTGTGCTAACAGGCGTGAATACCGGGGACTTTGGAATACAGGACGGCCAGCGGGTAGAAACATTTTACGAGCTGGTTCAGGAACTGGATAAGGTAGAGAGAATTGAACGTTTCCGCATTTCATCTATAGAGCCAAACCTGCTGAAAGACGAAATAATAGCCTTTGTGGCGCAGAGCAACCGCTTTATGCCGCATTTCCATGTACCGCTGCAGTCAGGTTCAAATAACATACTGAAACTGATGCGCCGCCGTTACCAGCGGGAGCTGTATGCTGATCGTGTAGCCAGCATAAAGGACCTGATGCCGCACTGCTGCATTGGTGTAGATGTGATTGTTGGCTTTCCGGGGGAAACAGAGGAGGATTTTCTGGAAACTTATAATTTCCTGAACGATCTGGATGTGAGTTACCTGCACGTGTTCCCTTACTCAGAGCGTGAAAACACCCTAGCACCTGAAATGCCAGGCAAGGTAAGCACCAAAGACCGCAATCGCCGCGCCGATATGCTGCGCATCTTATCCGAGAAAAAGAAAAGAGCTTTCTATGAGCAGAATATCGGCCGCGAGTTTAACGTTTTATTTGAAGACGATGTGAAGGACGGCGTTATGGAGGGATGGACGGAAAACTATGTACGCGTTGCCGCGAAATATGACCCTGTACTGGTAAATGAAACGAAGCATGTTCGCCTGACACAGCTTAATGCAGCAGGGTTAATGGAGGCAGAAGAAACTTACCAGGAAGTACTGAAGCATTAGGTAAATGGTAAAGTTTAATGCTATATTTAAGCTGATAATTCTTTCAACAAATCAAAAACCAACGAAATAGTGAAAGTTCTAAAGATTTCCTTAGGCTTGGCAATGGCAGCTTCTTTTCTGGGAGCCTGCACAGAAGCGCCTAAAGTAGAAGGAGTAAACACCACCAGCGAGGCCGGTACAACTCCAGATATTGTTTATGTTAACTCTGATTCGCTTCTGACGAACTACGAGTATTTCAAAGACGTTCGTACCCGCCTGCAGGGCAAAGGCCAGAAAGCAGAGCAGAACCTTCGCTCACAGGCAGAAGCGTTCCAGAAGGAAGTTGAAAGATATCAGCAGACAGGCCAGAACATGAGCGCGCAGCAGCGGGCGCAAACAGAGCAGCGTCTGCAGCAAAAGCAGCAGCAACTACAGCAGTTGCAGCAATCGGCTGGTAACGATCTGGCTGGCGAAGAATCAGAGGAAATGAAGAAGATCTACGATCGTGTAGAAGAATACCTGAAGAAACTGAGCGAAGAAAAAGGCTACGAAATGGTACTGACTTACTCACGTGGCAACAGCGCTATTCTTTACAGCGACCCTTCCCGTGACATTACCACTGAAGTAGTGAACGCCCTGAACGAGGCATATACAACAGAGAAAGCGGCTGCTGATACAACAGCTACAAAGAAGTAAAAATAAATATACCTTAAACAAAAAACCCTCTCCTATTCAGGCAGAGGGTTTTTTGTTTCATTTCTAGGAAAATACTTATTCGTAACGGAGCGATTCTATAGGGTCCAGCTTAGAAGCCTTGAAGGCTGGATAGTACCCGGAAATTACGCCCACAATTACACATATCGCCATTCCGACTATCACCCAGATCCATGGTACTATAAAGCCACCTTCACCCATGAGGGAAGCAATGCCGTTACCCATGACAATGCCGAGCATTACGCCTACAAACCCACCTAATATACAAATCACAATCGCCTCTATCAGGAACTGCTGGCGTATCTGGAAAGCTGTAGCTCCTAACGCCTTGCGCACTCCTATTTCCCGGGTCCGCTCGTTCACAGATACCATCATGATGTTCATCAAACCAACCGATGCCCCCAGTAACGTAATAAATCCAATCAGGAAGCCCCCTATCTTCAGGTAGCCTGAAATTTCATCCAGGCTCCGCAATGCCGAATCGCTCCTTCTGATTTCAAAAGAATCCTCCTGTCCCAGTGCATCCTGCCTTATATTTCGCATAACGCCGGTTGCCTCGCCCATCACATAGTCCAACTCATCTGCCCTGTAGATAGCTGTTTTGATATCATAGTTTAGGGTTCCCTCGCCCGTTCGCGGTATCTGACGGCCTGTTTCCAGCGGAATGATTATACGACGGTCACCGCTGCCGCCCATACTGCTTCCCTTCTTTTCAAGCACACCTATTATTTTGAAGCGGCGGCCCAGAAACGAAATATAATTTCCGACTGCTTCTTGGTTCTTGAACAGGGTACTAACAATCTCATCACCAACTATAGCGACATTCGCTCCCTGCTCCTGCTCAAAGGTAGAGAAGTCCCGTCCCTTAGATAAGTTCAGGCTATTGTTGAGCATGTAATTTTCATCACCAGCAACAATATTCACATTGGGGTTTGTTTTTTCTGTTTCGCTTTTCACCACGGTGGCTCCTGAAACAAAAGCTGACAGGGATACGCGTGCATCAGCCGGCATTTGCTCCTTGTACATCACCGCCTGGTTGTAAGAAATTACGGGATACACTTTCTCGGCACGTCCCTGATCCATGCCTCTGTTATTCATACCGGCGCGGCGTATGTCAAAGGAATTAGCCCCAAGGCTGGAAAAGGTTTTCGTCAGCGAATACTTCATGCTGTCTACAGCCGTTAAGATACCAACCAAAGACATAATGCCGAAGGCGATGATCAGGCCTGTCAGAACGGTCCGAAGCAGGTTACCATGTATCGACCGGAGGCCCTCCAGAATGTTTTCTATCAGGTTCATATGCTTGGAAGATGTGCGCTTTGTTACTAATTTACGTTAAGTATACTATAAAGGCATTGCATCTAAGTTAATGCCATTAAATGACTTTGAAGTCGATATTATACCATAAACCTTATTTTAAAGACGAATCGCATGTTTTTCCGTACCACCACGCTTATTTTGTCGCTGTTTCTGCTTTCATTTTCCTCTATGGCCAGCACTATTCTGCTGCCAATGGACGAGACGCAGAAAGACCATTTAAAATCTTATGGCGTAGCTTATTGGGCATTGGGTAAAAATGTTTCGGTGGACTGGCTGCTGAATTACCGGGGCGGCAGTTTTGCCTTTCAGCATGCCCCGCAGCTGGAAAATGAACTCATTGTGAGGGGGGTCAGCTATAAGGTTATCTCAGACGCCCAATATAACAGCATTTTAACCGAAATAAGCAACCCAGAGGCAAATATGGATATTATGAAGCTGGAGAAAGTGCCTAAAATTGCGGTATACTCTCCTAAGTCAAAAATGCCCTGGGATGATGCCGTTACCTTGGTACTGACTTACGCTGAGATACCCTACGATGTGATTTATGACGAAGAAATAGTAAAAGGTGATTTGCCGAAGTATGACTGGCTGCACCTGCACCACGAGGATTTTACCGGCCAGTACGGAAAATTCTATGCCAGTTACCGCCACCACCCCTGGTACCAGGAGCAGCAGCGTGAACTGGAAGAGTCTGCTGCAAAGCTCGGGTTTAAGAAAGTGTCAGAGATGAAGCTGGGCGTGGTGAACCGTATCAAAGAATTCTGTGCCGGTGGTGGCTTTTTGTTTGCGATGTGCTCTGCTACCGATACCTATGATATTGCTTTGGCTGCTGAGGGAGTAGACATTGTGGAAGCCATGTTTGATGGTGACGGTGCTGACCCACAGGCACAGCAGAAACTTAACTTCGATAATACGCTTGCTTTCCGTGATTTCAGGATTTCACGCAACCCTTTGGAGTATGAGTACTCCAACATCGACGTGCAGCCACAGGAACGGTCGGTAACAGAGGCAAACGATTACTTTCAGCTATTCACATTTTCTGCCAAATGGGACCCGATTCCGACCATGCTGACTCAGAACCATGAGAAAACCATCAAAGGATTTATGGGGCAGACGACTGCTTTCAGAAGAAAGCTGGTAAAGCCTGAGGTGATTGTGATGGGCGAAAACAAAGAGCTGAATGAAATCCGGTACATGCACGGCACCTACGCAAGGGGCACTTGGACTTTTTATGGCGGCCACGACCCGGAAGATTACCAGCACCTGGTGGGAGAAGACCCTACTGATCTGGCCCTACACCCAAACTCTCCCGGCTACCGCCTCATTCTGAATAACATTCTCTTCCCGGCTGCTAAAAAGAAAAAGCAGAAAACCTGATTTCATTTATCGTTGCTCATTTACCAATTATTACTTCATACATTAGAAAGGTAAAAACAGGAAAGGCTGAAGATGTTTTCTTCAGCCTTTCCTGTTTTTGATAAATGATAATTGTAAAATGAATCAGTGCATCCGGTCGTGCCTGGGCTTCAGGTTACGGATGATGTCGGCTTCAATAGCCAAGAGTTCCTTCAGGCGGGCATCTACTACATCAGCAGGCATGTATTCTTTTGCCAGCTTCACGAAACTCACGTAATGGCCTGCTTCCGATACCATTAGTTCATAGTAAAACTGTTGCAGGCCTTCATCCGCAATATTTTTCCAGAGCAGTTTAAAGCGTTCACAGCTCCTGGCTTCAATCAGCGCATTCACCAGCAGGTGGTCCATTAGCTGGCGTTCCCGCTTATCGCCTTTCCGGATGTGCTTTGTCAGTTCTACCACGTACTCATCCGGCCGGTTGCGACCCAGGCTGTATCCACGCTTTTTCAGCTCGGCCAGTACCCTTTCAAAGTGACTCCACTCCTCAGCCACAAGGTCTGTCATCTCCTCCACCAGCTTTTCTTTGTCCGGGTACTTCACGATAAGCGATATACCCGAAGTAGCGGCTTTCTGCTCACAGTAAGCATGGTCAACCAGTATTTCTTCTATGTTTTTCTCCGCTATGTTTACCCATCGCGGATCGGTAGGCAGCTCCAGGCGAAGTATGGTTTTAGTTGATGAAGTTGACATACTATCAGTGAAATACAGGCTATTGAATTTAATAAGAAGTACTGAGGAACAGCAACAGGACTAATATTAATCGAAAAACATCCACTTAAGGCCGAAAGTAAAGCTGCGGCGCATTCCGGGATAATAAGGAGTCACAAAGTAAACCGGCTCCAGTAGGCCATCATTCACATGGCTCATCTTCAGGAAAAAGTTAACCGTTTTGATGTCAGCATTCAGAAACACCTCTATCACTGGGTAGCCCTGCACCTGGAAGTTGTTCTGCACATAGAACTGCTGCGTGACAGGCATATAGGCATCAGCATAGTAGCTGGATGCATAGGTAGCCTGCACCCCAAGCTGGCTGAAGAGCGCCTTTTTAAACAGGAATCCTTCAATGTAGGCCGTGGACTCCAGCAGCCAGTCCGGCACCCTTACCTTATCTGCTTCATCGGTATTGGTGTAGGCGACAAAACTCTTTATATGCACAGGCCCGAATCGGATATGGTGCGACACATCTGCACCCCATAGCCGCTGATCTCCACTCTGCTGCTGCGGTAAGGCGAACTGGTTGTAATAAATGTACCGTTTGATGTTCGTGAAATGAGCATTCAGTTTGATATACTGTCGCACCCCCAGCTTCCCTGCATAACCAATTCCGATGCGGTCAGTCACGGAGGTTTTAAAATCATTATCCCACTTAAAATGATTGCTGAGCATGTAGTCCTCTACACGTGTGGGAGAATATAGCGTTCGCTCCAGGGTAGCGAAAGCACCACCGATACGCGCCCGGCCTTTGATGCGATAATCAGAACCCAACTGGTATTCTGCCTCTCCGGTTAGTTCTGCCAGATTTTTGTAGATGAGCCTGATATCGCCCCCTATGAGTACCTGGTTGAAAGCATCCTTTTGTTCTATTGTATAATACTTTGTAGAATCTGTAGAGAGGGTGTCTTCGACACTATAGGCTAAGGTGGCATTACGCAACTTGGCGTAAGCATTATAGGAGGATAGCTTATAGTTGCCCGTTACACCAAACGTGTTCTGCAGTTCCTTATAATTGGTGATATCGTTCGTCCGTCTACGGGTATAATAGTAATCCCTGTAAATAGTGAAAGTAGTATCTAGTTTACCACTGTTAGCTGTTAAATAACTTTCCAGTGCTGGTCGGTATGCGGCAGGATTAGTATCCTCATACCTGTTCTCCTGCCTCCTGTAATCCAGCACATGGTATACCTTCAGGTTCTCTTTTGCCAGCCTGTAAATCTGCATGAGGTGGAAGTTGTTCCTGGTCTCTTCGTTCAGGGCGGTCGTGAGCTGCACCGGTGCCTCCCCAAACCTGGCGAGGATGGCAGGTAGCGAAGCATCTGCCTGCACAGCCGTATCCGGCAGTATACCTCCTGTCTCCACCTGCTCCACCTTCATGAATGTGAAATTAAAGAACAGGCTATAGTTTTCGTCTTTTGAGCGGTAATGGGAGAAAAGCTTAATTGCCTGGTTGTCCAAAAAGCTTCTTGATCTTCTGTCTCCGGCTGCCGGCCCTATCTGCTGGTTCGCTGTTACAATCTGGTAAGCGGCACCAGCATTCCAGCGGGGGGAAATATTGCGGGTGTGCAACCCTTCAAACACCTGCTCTCCCCTCGCTCCCTGCACATAATAAAGATGGGTATAAGGCGAACGTGTATTGAAATAATTGATTCTATAGGGGTCATAGGCATAGCGGTCGAAGATGTTTTTCCCAAGCCTCACTCCTATTTTTTGAGGAGGGGAGTAAAAAAGACGCTGTGCAGCAGTTCCTACGTTGCCCAGGTGCTGGTAAAAGGATGTGTCATTGAACCAGTACCGCTCGTTCTGTATGTTGTGCAGTAAGGTATCGATAGGCTCCTCAAGATAGCGCCCCCGCAGCACATCCTGCTCGTAGAGCTGCAGTGTCGTTTTTGGGCTATAGAAAAGCTTGGTTGTATCATCGATAATCTGAGAATAGGCAACCTGGCTCTGGAGAAGCAAGCCAAGAAAAGGAAGAATAAGGGCAACTATCTTGTTTTTCACGTCGCAAAATTAGCGAATTAATATTATTTCTGATGCTTCTGCCCTGCACCGGAGCCGTAAGCGATCGCTTTACTTGTCTGTCACGGCACAAAATTGCTGCACATGCCGTAGTACCAGCTGATCAAACTCCTCCTGCGCATGCAATAGCTTCACAACAACGGGAAGGTAAAAAACCGGCAGCTGCTTCGTTAGGGCTTCTAAACCAGGTCCTGCCAGTTTAACGGCATCTTTGCGTGTTGTTATTACTGTAGCCCCTGAGAGTTCCGGTTTCTGCAGCAATTGCTTCAGCTTTTGCAGGTCCTGCTCACTGTACGCATGGTGATCTGAGTATCCCACATGCTTCACCACCGTATGCCCCGCTGCTACCAGGTTTTCTACTAAAGGATTTGCATTGGCTATACCTGTCAGCAGCAGCACCTTTTGTGTAGGCGCAACTGATAAGCCGATGCCCACTGGTGCTCCATAAACAAACGTGGAGAAGAAGATTGGTGTATCCGGCGCGGCGTATTTTTCTATTTCTTTCCTGATTTTGCTTTGTTGCGCAGCACCCAATTTGCCTGGGCATTTACTAACAACAACAGCATCTGCCCTGGCGGCTCCCTGACGCGGCTCCCGCAGCAGCCCGGCAGGCAAAACAAAGTCTTTGTAGAAAGGCCTGTTAAAGTCAGTGAGAAGAATGTTCAGCGAAGGCTGTACCGGCCGGTGCTGCATCGCATCATCCAGAACCACTACTTCTACACGAGGCACCTGTTGTTGTAGTTGCTGTATCCCTTCTACCCGGTCTTCAGAAACAGCTACAGCTACACTTGGGAAGTCGCGGTGGTACTGGTATGGCTCATCGCCCAGAAGTGCTGCCGTGCTGGTTGCATCAGCAAGCAAAAAGCCTTTGCTCTGTCGCTTATACCCCCTGCTCAAAGTGGCTACTTTATATGACTGCAGCAGGCGAAGCAGGTACTCCACGTGTGGGGTTTTGCCCGTGCCTCCCACTGTCAGGTTTCCAACGGAGATAACAGGAAGCCCAAAACGTGTAGAAGGGAGTTTGCCTTTGTCGTAAAGGATGTTTCGGGTAACCGTTACGCCACCGTACAGCAGAGAGAAAGGCAAGAGCAGCAGTTTCAAATATTTCATCATTATTATGTAGCGAGTAAATTTAAAATTAATTTTAACGAGATGCCGACAAAGCAGGAACGAAATAGAAAACGATGACAAGAATAAAGGACATAACGAATCTACTGGAGAACCTGGCCCCCCTCCGGTACCAGGAAAGCTACGACAACGCAGGACTACAAACAGGAGATGCACAGGCAGAGGTTAAAGGTGTGCTCCTGACGCTGGACTGCACTGAGGAAGTGATTGAGGAAGCACTGCAAAAAGGCTGCAACTTCATTGTGGCGCATCACCCCGTTATATTTAAAGGACTTAAACAGCTGACGGGGGGCAACTATGTGGAACGGACCATCCTTAAAGCCATCCGGAACGATGTCGCTATTTATGCCAGTCATACTAATCTGGACAACGTGGTGCATGGGGTAAACACCAGGATAGCCGAAAAACTGGAACTGCAGCAGCAGCGAATACTTGTGAACAAGCCGCAGACCCTGATGCAGCTGGTGGCTTTTGTACCGGTAGAGAGCACAGAGGAAGTGCTGCAGGCGCTGCATACAGCGGGCGCCGGCAACATTGGCGAATACAGCAACTGCAGCTTCCAGGTAAGGGGTAAAGGCCGCTTCCAGCCATCAGAAAAGGCCAACCCTACGATAGGTGAACCAGGAAAACCAGAGGAAGTGCAGGAAAACCGCATAGAGGTTATTTTCCCGGCCAACCTGCAGAGCCGGGTAATGGCAGCCTTGCAAAAGGCACACCCCTACGAGGAAGTAGCACATTACCTATACGGCCTGGAGAACCAGAACCAGGAAGTAGGCATTGGGATAATCGGGGAATTGGCAGAAGAGATGGCTGAGGCAACCTTTCTAGCTTACCTGAAGGAAAAGATGCAACTCCAGGGCTTGCGGTACACCACTATTGGTGACAAAAGAATAAAGCGGGTGGCAGTATGCGGCGGTGCAGGAAGCTTCCTGATAAAAGATGCCATTCAGCAGGGTGCCGATGCCTTGGTCACAGGTGATGTGAAGTACCATGAATTCTTCGATGCGGAAAGTCAGCTGATGATTGCAGACATCGGGCATTATGAAAGTGAGGTATTTACAAAGGAGATTTTTTATGACGCTATTTCAAAAAAATTCTCTAATTTTGCAGTCTTAATATCAGAAGTAAACACAAACCCTGTCAGATACACTTTTTAATACATGGAAAGTACTGTAGCCAGCAAACTTGAAGCTCTTTTAAAGCTTCAGACCATCGATTCACAGCTTGATGAAATCAAAAGAGTAAGAGGAGACCTTCCTGAGGAAGTTCAGGATCTAGAAGATGAAATTGAAGGGTATGCGGTACGGGTTCGTAAGTTTGATGATGAAGTAGCCTTTCTGAATGATTCGATTGCGCAGCGCAAGCAGGCAACAAAAGACGCTGAAAGCCTGATTCGCAAATATGAGGAGCAGCAGCAAAACGTACGCAACAACCGTGAGTACGATGCTATAACAAAAGAGATAGAACTTCAGAAGCTGGAAATCCAGATAAACGAAAAGAAAACAAGAGAAGCACACTACCAGATTGAGCAGAAGATCGCAGAGATAGAAGGAACAAAGAACCGTCTGGAAGAGCGCCGCAAAGACCTGGAGAACAAAAAGAAGGAACTAAACCAGATAGTTGGAGAAAGCGAAGAGGAAGAAACACAATTGGAGAAGGAGCGCAATAATGCTGCTTCCAACATTGAAGACCGCCTGCTTAGCGCTTACACGCGTATCCGTGGCAACGTGCGCAACGGCCTGGCTGTTGTTACCGTGAAGCGTGATGCCTGCGGTGGTTGCTTTAACACAGTTCCACCTCAGCGGCAGGCAGACATTGCTGCTCAGAAGAAAGTGATTGTGTGTGAGCACTGTGGCCGTATCCTGGCTGGCGTAGAGCAGCGTGTATTCTAGTAAAAAAGCTTTGGGCTATAAACGCTTGAACATAAATATAAGAAGGATGGCTAAACCCCATCCTTTTTTTTTGCTGCTGTGCTGTTTCCTGGCTGTTAGAATAGCCTCAGCCTCCTCTGCTTTTACTCCTGCTTTAGGCAAAGCCTATGGGCAGATGCTGAAGCTCCAGGTGGATAATGGTCGTATCATTCTCAAGGCTGAGCTTCAGAAAGACCCCGGCAATGCAGCGGCTTTGATAATGGCCAATTATGCTGACTTCCTGGAGCTTTGTGTGCAGCAGGACCCGGAGAGGTATGTACTATTGCTACGGAATCAGGAGCAGAGGCTGGAGATAATAGAAAGTCATAAAAATAGAAACGCCTGGGACGATTATGCAGCAGCTGAAGTAAGAATGCATTTGGCCATGTCTAAGCTATTGTTTGGCAATCGATTGTCAGCAGCATGGGACTTTCGTAAGGCTTATGTGCAATACGCAGATAATGCCAGACGCTGGCCCAGTTTCGTTCCAAACAAAAAGAACCTGGGTGTGCTGCAAATTCTGCTGGGTTCTGTACCGGATCAGTACACGTGGTTCCTAAATATCATTGGCCTGGAAGGCAGCGTGAAAAGGGGCATGACTAACCTGACGGTTGCAGCGACCACTAAGAATCCGTTTCAGGAGGAGGCACAGCTTTTGCACGCGCTGGTGCTGCATTTGCTGGAACAGGAAGAGCCGGAACAGGCAGTAACACGAGCTACCTCCCTTGCCAGAGCTAACCCGGATAACCTGCTGTTCCATTTTGCTGCAATGCACCTGCTAAAGAAAACGAAGCAAAGCGACGCAGCCTTGTATATGTATCATAACAGACCCGTGGGCAAGGAGTACCTCCAGTTCCCTTTCCTGCACCATATGGCCGCTGACCTCTACCTGTTTCGTGGAGACTATGACACCTCCATTCAGAAAAACCAGTTGTTCCTGAAACAGCACAAGGGAAAGCATTATTTAAAAGCCACACTTTTTAAACTATATCTGGCTTACCTATTGTACGATCATACCCCGCAAGCGAAGTGGCACTTTAACAGAATAGCAGAAACTGGCATAGCCGAGACTGAGGAAGATAAGTATGCCGTCCGTTACGTAGAAGATGCTGAGGAACCTGTACTGCCCTTGCTACGGGCGCGCCTGCATGCTGATGGCGGCTATTACATTAAAGCACTACAGGACCTGAAACAAATGAAGCTTACGACTGCCTTGCCCTTACCAGTTCGGGCTGAATACTTCTACCGCAAAGGGAGGATTTATCACGGACTGGAGGATTTACAGGAAGCCATTGCTTTTTACAAAAAGACAATAGATGTCTCTGGCACCAGCGACTTATACTTTGCCCCGAATGCTTCGCTGCAACTAGGCTACATTTACCTGAATGCGAACGAACCTGCTAAAGCAAAGGCCTACTTTAAGCAAGCGCTGAGTTACAAGGGTCACCCGTACAAAAACAGCATCGATACCAAAGCGAAACTGGCACTTTCTGACCTGTAATTTTGAGGCGTGTGATGCGGGAAATTTAAATTCAAAGAGACGCCTTATGCAATGATCCATACTAGCCTGTAAGGGTATTGGATGATGATTCTACTACTGAATAAAATGTACGCTACAGAATTAAGGGCAGCTGATATAACCGTTTCGCTGGAGGAATTCCGGATGAAAGCATTGGCCTGGGCTAACCAGCATCCGCATGTAGCCTATTATACTTCAAATGAAATCCCTTACCCGCACCATGGCTTTGAGCACCTGCTGGCTGTGTCGTCTGGTGCTTCTGTACCTCTGGCTGAAATGAGCGCTTTTAAAAGCCTGCGACAGGAGCTACAGAAAGAAAATCAGCTTCTTTGCGGCTTTCTATCCTATGATTTGAAGAACCAGATTGAGAATCTGCAGAGCCAGCACCCCGATCATGTGGGCTTTCCCCTCCTGCATTTTTTCTCTCCAGACATACACCTGTACTTTAAACAGGACAGCATATGCATCTATAGTACAGAAGATAACATAGCATCATCTGTAGTTGCTATACAAGAAACTCCCGCTGCTTTACCTGCCACTCCTAAAGCTGTTGCTGTAAAGCAGCGGGTTACAAAAGAAAAGTACGTAGCAGCCGTTGAGCAAATACGGGAGCACATTCTGGAGGGTGATGTTTACGAGCTCAACTACTGCATAGAGTTCTATGCGGAGGATGTGGCACTTGCTCCTTTGCCGCTCTACCTGGCGCTCAACCATGCTTCCCCCACTCCTTTCTCAGGCTATTTAAAGTACCACGACAAGTACTTGCTGTGCGCCTCACCGGAACGTTTCCTGAAGAAAGAAGGCCAAAAGCTTATATCGCAGCCTATAAAAGGTACCACACGTCGCGGTGCAACGCCACAGGAAGATGCGCTGTTGCAGTACCAGTTGCGCCACAACGAGAAGGAACTTGCCGAGAACATGATGATAGTTGACTTGGTGCGGAATGATTTGGGCCACTCCTGCGCCACCGGAACTGTGCAGGTAGAGGAAATGTTCGGCATTTACGGTTTCCGGCAGGTTTCGCAGATGATTTCTACCATTGTAGGCAATCTGCGACCTGACAAGGACCTGGTAGATGCATTGACGGGTGCCTTTCCGATGGGCAGCATGACAGGGGCACCCAAGATCAGTGCGTTACAGCTCATAGAGGCTCTCGAGGCTACACGCAGGGGGCTGTACTCCGGCACTTTCGGGTTTATCAAATCGAACAACGACTGCGATTTCAATGTGGTCATTCGCAGCATTCAGTACAATGCCAGTAACAGATATCTTTCCTTCATGGTCGGGAGCGCCATCACCTATGATTCAGATCCGGAGCAGGAATTCGCCGAATGCCTTCTGAAGGCGAAGGCCATTTTGAAAGTGCTTGGGCAGGGTTGACGGCTGCACCTTCCATCCTGAACTGAGAATGATCTGATAGAGGATTAGCACAATGATGTTGGTTGTGGCATTAGTAAAGATGACTATAAAAAGTTTTCCTTATTCTGAGACACTTAATCAGGAATTAGTAATGCGTAATCCGCAATTAATAAATGTGCCTGTCATTCTGTCACGTTATTAGAGGAGATTATCTTATATTTGCAGTTGTAACTTTATAGTATGGATCCAATAGTAGATTTAGATTTCATAGATAACCGCACACCAGAGCAAGCTGCAGCCTGCGACACAAAGGTGACAGCGGAAACAAACACAGGAAAGGGACGCAAGTTATACATCGAGAGCTATGGCTGCCAGATGAATTTCTCCGATAGCGAAATTGTTTCCTCCATTATGTTTGAGCAAGGGTTTGATACCACCTCCGACATAGCACAGGCGGACCTTGTGTTCTTGAATACCTGCTCTATCCGGGAAAAAGCAGAACAGACAGTCCGCAACCGCTTAGGCCAGATAAATTACTTCAAGAAGAAGAAGCCGGCGATGATGGTAGGCGTGCTGGGATGTATGGCGGAGCGCCTGAAGAAATCGCTGCTGGAAGAAGAAAAGATAGTAGACCTTGTAGTAGGACCCGATGCTTACCGCGACCTTCCGAACCTGATTAGCGAAGTGGATGGCGGGCAGAAAGCGGTAAACGTGCTGCTGTCCCGTGAAGAAACGTATGCCGACATCAACCCCATCCGCCTGAACAGCAATGGGGTGAGTGCCTATATCTCCATTATGCGTGGCTGCGACAACATGTGCTCTTTCTGCGTGGTGCCGTTCACGCGTGGCCGTGAGCGTAGCCGCGATGCGCACTCCATTGTACGAGAAGCACAGGCGCTGATATACCAAGGTTACAAAGAAGTAACGCTGCTGGGCCAGAACGTGGATTCTTACAAATGGGTGTCAGAAGACGGCGCAGAAACAGTAAACTTTGCTCAGCTTCTGGAGAAAGTGGCGCTGTTAGACCACAACCTGCGTGTCAGGTTTTCGACATCGCATCCAAAAGATATCACAGATGAGGTATTGTACACCATCAAAAAGTACGATAACATCTGCAAATATATACACTTGCCAGCGCAAAGCGGTAATTCCCGTGTGCTGGAGTTGATGAACCGCACCTACGACCGTGACTGGTACCTGAACCGGGTGGATGCTATCCGGCGGATTTTAGGGCAGGAATGTGGCATTTCTTCGGACATGATAGCCGGCTTCTGCACCGAATCCGAAGAAGAGCACCAGGACACGCTCTCGCTCATGGACTATGTGCAGTATGACTACTCCTATATGTTCTTCTACTCTGAGCGCCCAGGCACACTGGCTGCGCGAAAATTAGAAGACGACATTCCGTTGGAAGTGAAGAAGCGACGCCTTGCAGAAATAATCGAGAAACAGCGCGAAACGTCCCTGAACCGCAACAAACTGGATGTGGGCAGAGTGCATAAAGTGCTGGTGGAAGGTTACTCTAAGAAATCTGATGAGCAGCTGAGTGGCCGTAACGACCAGAACAAGGTGGTCATCTTCGACAAGAAGCACTATAAAAAAGGTGATTACGTGAACGTGTTTGTACACGACTGTAGCGTCGGCACCCTTTTCGGGGAAGCAGTAGATTAGACATGGAGATGAAGACATGTGCTGAAGTGAGATTTTCTTCAGGCACATTCTCCATTTTCTGATAACCTAATCTTCAAATCAGAAATACATGCGCAACATTGATATTCAAAGTATAAAGCAGCGTTTTGGGATCATAGGAAACTCTCCCCTGCTCAACCATGCCATACAGGTGGCTGTGCAGGTGGCTCCTACTGATATGACGGTGCTGATAACGGGAGAAAGCGGTAGTGGTAAAGAGTCCTTCTCTAAGATCATACACCAGCTGAGCCCGCGGAAGCACGGTCAGTTCATTGCCATTAACTGCGGGGCCATACCCGAGGGCACCATTGATTCTGAGCTTTACGGGCATGAGAAAGGATCTTTTACAGGTGCTCAGGAAGCCCGCAAGGGTTATTTCGAAGTGACAGATGGTGGCACCATTTTCCTGGATGAGATTGGCGAAATGCCCCTAGGCACGCAGGCACGCCTGCTGCGGGTACTGGAAAACGGGGAGTTTATAAAAGTAGGATCCTCAAAGGTACAGAAAACAGATGTACGCGTAGTGGCTGCCACCAACGTGAACCTGATTCGGGCAGTAGAGAACGGCCGTTTCAGGGAAGACCTCTATTACCGCCTGAATACTGTTCCTATCACAGTTCCATCTTTACGTGAAAGAGGTGATGACATTTATTTGTTATTCAGAAAGTTTGCTGCTGATTTTTCTGAAAAGTACAAAGTCAAGCCGATTACCCTAACACCGGATGCTGTGCAGGAACTGGTGCGTTTCCCGTTCCCGGGCAACATTCGCCAGCTCAAGAATATGGTGGAGCAAATTTCAGTGCTGGAGTATGAAAGGGAAGTAGGTGCCCAGAAGCTCCGCACCTATCTGCCACAGGAGCAGGTAAAGAGCAACCTCCCGGCTGTGCTGGCAAAAGAGCAGTCGGGGGATCATAACTTTTCAGAGCGCGACCTGCTCTATAAGGTGCTGTTCGATATGCGGCGCGATGTGTCAGAGCTGAAAAAGCTGGTATTCGACATGATCACCCACCAGCCCAATGATGAGGAGTTGTTGAAAGAGCATAGCCACCTGTTCGAGAACATCGAGCAGCAGTATAACGGCAACGGACGTAGTTACCAGCCTCAGGAACCGGTACACAAGGAACCGTACTACTTACCCGTTAACAGAGCACAGGTACAGGAATATGAAGAGCAGAAAGTGGAGGATATTCCGCACGAGTATGAAGAAGAGAGCCTGTCGCTGGAAAACAAAGAGAAAGAACTTATCCTGAAGGCGCTGAAAAAGCACAACAACAAGCGGAAGTATGCAGCTCAGGATTTAGGTATTTCAGAGCGTACGCTGTACCGAAAATTAAAACAGTATGACATTGAAGATTAACCTGCACTGTATAAGCCTTGCTATACCCCTGCTACTCTTACTGTGCAGTGGCTGTGGTATTTATTCTTTCACCGGCACTACCATTTCTCCGGACATCAAAAGTATATCCATCCAGAACTTCGAGAACCTGACAGGGGAAGGACCTGCTAACCTGACACTGGTGGTAACAAACCAGTTTACCGACTACTACCGCCGCAACACCAACCTGACGGTGATGCAGTCGGAAGGAGATTTGCAGTTAGAGGGGCAGATAGTATCTTTCAATTACTCTCCTGCAGCCATTCAGCGGGAAGGACAGAATGACATTGCCGGGTTGAACCGCCTCACCTTAAGTGTGCAGGTCCGTTTTACAAATACGGTGCAACCGGACAAAGATTTTGACAGGACCTTTACCATTTCACAGGACTTTCCGCAGGACCTGGACATCACACAGCTTTCAACAGCGCAGATAGAGCAGCTGTCGGAGCGGTTGGTGACGGACGTTTTCAACAAAACAGTGGCAGATTGGTAATGAACCTTTTATTTTAGTAGCTTAGCCAGCATGAACAAGTCAGCATTCCTGGAACTGATCCAACAGGCAGCAAGCATCTCCGACCAGCAGACGGAAGAACTGGAGAAGATGGCTGCTACTTTCCCCTATTGCCAGACAGCCCATCTGTTGCTCGCAAAGTCTGCTCACGACAAAGGCAGCATGCTATCGACACAACGCCTGCGCCGGGCATCCGCCTATGCCACAAACCGGCAGGTGCTGAAGCGCATCATTTATACCTCCCCTGCCCCTCAGCCTGTATTTGAGGAGCCGGTTTCAGAGGAACAGCTTCTGCCTTCCCCTGAAACAGAGGCTTCTGTAGTTGAATCCGCTCCTGTAACACATCAGGCGGATGTCGTTAACACCGTTGTTGTTGAGGAAATTAGTGCCATAGAAGCAGTGTCAGAGGAGGCTTCTGCAAATGAAGTCATTGCTGAAGAAGCGGCAGCAAACTCAGAGGAGCCCTTAACAGAAGCAGGCAGGATAGTAGAGGAAGAAGAAGCGCTTGTATCATTAAGTGAGGATAATGCTGACGAACCTTTAGCAGCTGACACGCAGGAGGCAAATCAGGAAGCGGGTGAAAGCATTCCGTATGAGCTTGCCCAGTTACTCATCATCAACAGCCTGAATTCTTCATTTACAGACCTTCTGGCACAAAAGCCTGACATAGATACCCCTCGTGCAGTGGCAGAAGATAAAGAGCAGCAAAGCCATGTCTCTTTTCCTGATGATTTCAGAGAGGCGGATGAAGAACTGGCCCGGATCATAGCCGAAGAAAGTGCTGTTACGGCACAGAGTGTATATGTTTTGGATGAAGGCCTTTTGTCTGCAGCTGGTGAAGAAACCTCTTCCCTGGAAATAGTAACAACAGATCCGACGCATACTATATATGAAGACGATGCGCCTGTTGTCGAAGCACCTGAGGAGGCTCAACTCAACTACTCTTTCAGTGAAATAGGCAGAATGTATGCCGAGGACACCATTGGATACTGGATGTCGTCGAGCCGCATGGGAGAAGCGCTGCAGTTAAAAGATGAGGTAACGCGCCAGCAGCCGGAAGGCTTTCACCCGGAGCTGATACTGGAGTATACCAAAACGCACGTTCTGGAAGAGCAACCTGAGGAGCAGAAAGGTCCGTCCCTGCACCATCAACTGAATATAATTGATCAGTTCCTGAAGCTGAACCCGCGCCTGAAGACGATGAACAACCTCCGGATGAAGCAGGAACCGCAGGAAGATCTGTCGTTAAGGAACTCAAAGATCAAAAAAGGCATTGCATCAGAGAGCCTTGCCAATATCTTTCTGAAACAGGGAAAGGTAAAAAAGGCCATCAAAATATATGAGCAGCTCATTTTGAAAAATCCGGAAAAAAAGAGTTACTTTGCCGAACAGATAGAAAAATTACAAAACCTAAACTAAGATGTATATCGCCCTTATCAGTATCATTATCTTTATTTGCGTACTGCTGATATTAGTTGTACTTGCTCAAAACCCTAAAGGAGGCGGTCTTTCAAGCCAGTTTGGCGGCGGCGGTGCCAGCCAGCTGATGGGCGTGAAGCGCACAGGGGATCTGTTGGAGAAACTGACCTGGGGCTTCGCTATCGGACTGGTTGTACTGACATTGGGTACGCACATGATGGTGGATACTGCCGGTGATTCTGCTGTAAACAGAAGCGTAAACGAAGAGCGTGCCCGTCAGTCACAGCTTCCAGGCGGTCCTGCCGCGTTCCCTGGTGCTGCTGCAGCCGGAGAAGACAGCACTACTGTGATACCAGATGCAGCTGACATACCAGAGATGATTGATACAGCGAACCAATAAGTAAAAAGACACTATAAATAAAGAAAAGCCGATCGATTAGGTCGGCTTTTTTGTTTACTGCCAGTGCCACTACTGTCAGTAAATTTAGAATTAGTTCCCGTTTGTGACAGAATTTGACGGAAACCACTGTAAAAATGACGCTCTGAGGGGTAAAAATAGCTCAATATGGCAGTTTTAGAGTCTTGGCAAAGGAATTGATAGAGCAGTAGTGTTATTAACTCATTTCAAAACAATATAACCTAATAACAATAACATATGTCAATCAGCATTAAACCATTAGCAGACAGAGTAATCGTAGCTCCTGCTGCAGCAGAAGAGAAAACAAAATCAGGTATTATCATTCCTGACACTGCCAAAGAAAAACCACAGCGTGGTGAGGTAGTAGCCGTAGGCGAAGGCAAAACTTCTGAGCAGGGCGCCCTGCTGAAGCCACAGGTACAAGTTGGCGACCAGGTGTTGTATGGCAAGTACGCAGGCACAGAGATTTCCGTAGACGGTAGCGACTACCTGATCATGCGTGAGTCTGACATCCTGGCGGTTCTTTAATTTTTAAGATTTAATACGTATTCCAAAAGTAAGATAAACTATGGCTAAGAACATCACATTTGATACAGAAGCCCGCACCAAGATAAAGTCCGGCGTTGACAAATTAGCAAATGCAGTGAAGGTGACATTAGGTCCTAAAGGACGTAATGTTATCATCGATAAAAAATTTGGTGCCCCAACTATCACAAAAGACGGTGTTTCAGTTGCGAAAGAAATTGAACTGAAAGACCCTATCGAAAACATGGGTGCCCAGCTTTTAAAAGAAATTGCCTCTAAAACGGCTGACCAGGCTGGTGATGGTACTACTACAGCTACTGTGCTGGCGCAGGCTATTTACACTGCCGGTATCAAGAACGTAGCGGCTGGTGCTAACCCAATGGACTTGAAGCGTGGTATTGATAAAGCCGTTCATGCGGTTGTTGATAACCTTCGCTCACAGTCGAAGAAAATTGAAAACTCTTCTGAAATCTCCCAGGTAGGTACAATCTCTGCCAACAACGACGCTGAAATCGGTAAAATGATTGCCGACGCAATGGACAAAGTTGGTAAAGACGGAGTAATAACTGTAGAAGAAGCAAAAGGTACTGAAACTGAGGTGAAAACTGTGGAAGGTATGCAGTTCGACCGCGGTTACCTGTCTCCTTACTTTGTGACAAACGCAGAGAAAATGGAAGCAGAGTTCGACAACCCTTACATCCTGATCTACGACAAGAAAGTGTCTACCATGAAAGAACTGCTTCCTGTATTGGAGCAAGTGGTTCAGACAGGTAAAGGCCTTGTTATCGTTTCTGAAGATGTAGACGGTGAAGCACTTGCTACCCTGGTAGTAAACAAACTGCGTGGCTCTCTTAAAATTGCCGCTGTTAAAGCTCCTGGCTTTGGCGACAGAAGAAAAGCAATGCTGGAAGACATCGCCATCCTGACAGGTGGTACTGTTATCTCTGAAGAGCGTGGCTATAAACTGGAAAATGCTACCTTGGAATATTTAGGCCAGGCAGAAAAAGTAATCATCGACAAAGACAACACGACACTTGTAAATGGTGCCGGCCAGAAAGATGATATCGTATCGCGCGTTAACCAGATCAAGTCTCAGATGGAGTCTACTACATCTGATTATGACAGAGAGAAACTGCAGGAGCGTCTTGCGAAGCTGTCTGGTGGTGTAGCTATTCTTTATATCGGTGCTTCTACTGAAGTAGAGATGAAAGAGAAGAAAGACCGCGTTGACGATGCCTTGCATGCAACGCGCGCTGCCGTTGAAGAAGGTATTGTAGCAGGTGGTGGCGTTGCCCTTATCCGCGCTATTGATGCCCTGAACAACATCGATGTATACAATGCTGACGAGCAGACAGGTGTGCAGATCATCAAGACTGCCCTTGAGTCTCCGCTGAGAACCATAGTTTACAATGCTGGTGGCGAAGGTTCAGTAGTGGTGCAGGCTGTTCGTGAAGGCAAAACTGACTTTGGTTACAATGCCCGCGACGACAAGTACGAGAACATGTTTGCTGCTGGTATCATCGACCCAACAAAAGTTACCCGTTTGGCTCTTGAGAACGCAGCTTCTATCGCAGGTCTGCTGTTAACTACCGAGTGTGTGGTTTCTGAAGATCCGGAAGAAGAAAAAGGTGCTCCAGCTATGCCAGGTGGCATGGGCGGAATGGGCGGCATGATGTAATCATCTCCCATAGTATAAATGAAATCCCTGAGTCTTTACTGGCTCAGGGATTTTTGCTTATATACCTTTGAATGTCATCTTAGCAACTATGCTAGGCACTGCTGCCAGTTTTATAGAATTTGCAGCGAGATATCTGGTGCTGTCATAGTATGCATGGCTTTTAACCTTTTTCCGTGGTGGCTTCTGGTTAATGCTTATACTTTAAAACTATAGAAATTCCTGAATGGCAATCGTAACATCATGCGGTGCTACCTCATCTCCTCCAAAATAAGGATAAAGTTTATATCCGTTCGCTGTTCCGCTACAGGCCCTGGGAAACTTAACCGACTTTCCATCCAACGTTAAAACATAAGCGCTATCCTCCAGGGTAATTTCATACACAGAAGCTTTACCTACTTTTACAAGACCAATAAAACCAGCCACCAATGCCTTATTATTGTATGTGTAACCATGCACTTCTAGCCGGTTTTTATACCAACGCCATCCAAAGCGCACACTATTGGAGTGGTGGCTGGTATTGCAATCAGCTAGGCCATAGAGTTTGTTCATGTCTCTCTGATTTGCAGTGTCCCGAAAAGCATATATTGCTGTACTGTCGAAGGTGGCAGTGAAACGCACCTTATTAACGTTGCGTTGCATAAACGGATTTTGCTCTGCGTGATGAGAACCCTCCTTGATGGTATAAATAGTAGAAATTGGTACCGAGTCCTGCTCCACTGGGGCCAGAGCATCAGGAATGATATGGCATGACTGAAATGCACAGCAAAACATAAATGCTGCTGCAAAACAACGATTCTTTAAAAAAAACAACATTTAAAAAAAGCTCTAGATTGTATTTATGTGAAAGAAAGAATGAATAAAGACTACTAAGTGATATTATGCCGGCTGTTATTGAACTGAATGCAAATTTGTTCAATAGAACAATACTAACCAAGCCGCATATACCAAAAGAGCATAGATATTAAAAAATTACAATTTGGTGCCTGCAAATATACAATGCGCTTCAGCACGAGAACGCATGAGAATCACACTCAGGTAAATAGTTGCAAGGGGTATAGAAATAAAAAGGCCTCAGAATCAAAGGAGATTCTGAGGCCTTTTTAATTTTAAAGAATTGCTTATTGAGCAGACTTTTCGAGTACTTGCCCGGTTTGTGCTTCTTCTTCTTCCGGTAACTGGTCTTCCAGGCCGTGCGTCAGCTTATTAATTTTGCGCGTGAGCACCATCAGCAGAATACCCAGAACAATGGTGAATGCGGCAATAAACATAAAGATCTCTAACTCTCCCAGGCGTTGTGCCCAGATACCTATCCAGGCGGCAACGTAATTACCAGCTCCGGTTACAGCAAAGTATAGACCCATCATAGAAGCAACGATGCGCTTTGGCGCTACCTTGGTAATAAATGAAAGCGACACAGGCGACAAGGCTAACTCACCTATAGTATGGAACAGGTAGGCAAATACAAGCCAATGCAGGGAAGATAAGTTATCAGCAGCTGCATTACGCTGTAAAGAGGCAAACACCATGAAGATAAAGCCTATGCCCAGAATGGATGTACCAAGACCCATTTTGAAAATGGATGGAGGATTCTTACCACGTTTCGCTAATTTAACCCAAATGGTAGCCACTACGCCACCAAGGGTAATGATAAAGAAGGCATTTAATCCCTGTAACCAACTGGCAGGAACTTCCCACCCAAATACAAAGCGGTCTGTGTACTGCAGTGCGTAGAGGTTCATCAGACCTCCAGCCTGCTCAAAGGCAGCCCAGAACACCAGTACGATAATGAAAGTCAGCAGAATCACGATGATTCTGTCCCACTCCTGCTTGTTAAAGCCAAGGAAGCCATGGGACGGTACAGCCTCATTTTTTGTAAAGATTCTGTCTTCGCTATCCTCCTTTGTTGTCTTGTTCCCAACACCCTTCAGGAACTTGCGACCCCAGATGAACACTATCTGCCCAAGCACCATACCAAAACCGGCAAGGCTGAAGCCGTAGTGCCAGCCGTACGTTTCTCCCACATACCCTACAATCAGGGAAGCAAGCAGGGCACCAAGGTTAATACCCATATAGAAGATGGTGAAACCGGAGTCACGACGGTTATCATTCTCGCGGTACAAGCCACCTACCATGGTCGAAATGTTTGGCTTCAGCAAGCCTGTACCAGCCACTATAAGGCACAACGCTGTGTAAAAAGCCCACTCAGGAGGGTACGCCATCAGCAAGTGTCCACAAACCAGCGTAAAGCCCCCAATGATTACTGCGTTCTTCTGCCCCAGGAATTTATCGGCCAGAATACCACCTGGTATCGACATCAGGTAAACCAATGCTGTGTATGTACCATATAGCTCGAGCGCTTCTACATTCGACCAGCCGTAGCCACCATTGGTCGTGGATACTAAAAACAGTACGAGAATACCGCGCATGCCATAGTAGCTGAACCGTTCCCACATTTCTGTAAAGAACAAAACCATGAGTCCTTTGGGATGGCCAAACAACTCGCTATGTGTATCTACAAAAGCAGGTGCTCTACCCCCTGGAATATTCCTTGATGTTGACATATAATGTGAATGAATTTGGAAAATGAAGTTTGTGGAAATGTTTTAAAAATACGATTCTATACACTGTAAAGCAAATCTGCCCCTTACGAGCCTGATTCCGCAGCAGTTGCCCCGGCGCCGGCAAGTATCTAGGTCTTCTATAGCTCATTCATGCACAGGAAGATAAACCACCAAGGCCATGTGGCGAGGCAGGTATAACGTGCTTTTTATAAAATAATTGCTTCTCTACTACCAGCCCGGCTTTGAAATGAAAGCCAACTGCGTGGGTACGTTTCAAATTTCAGCTATGGCAAGGGCTTTAAATAAACTATTTCCATACTTCTTGTATGAAAAGGACCTTAATATATACATTAAAATAAATATTTGTAGGCTGCTAAATAAACAGGCCTTTGTTTTTACTCAAAAGTATAGAAACACCTATACCCGACAGGGTAGTGCACGTACACTATATATAGTTGCGAAAGATAGTAAATTATGAAACTCATAATATTTAAATGAGTATTAGTTTTCATATTATGAATTTGATAATTATTGACTATTTTTGATACCTGCAAGTAATCACTCACTTAACACGAATCACTACCAAAACACATGAAAGAATCTGGAGATAATTCAAATGCAGCAAGTCTTGAATACTTGGGCATAAGAGAGGCTAAAGAGATTCTCTGGAACCTAAGTCCGGCAGAATTAGTGGAGGAGGCACTCCAAAACAAGGAGGGTCTTCTTACAAACACAGGTGCACTGATGTGCGATACTGGAAAATTCACCGGCCGCTCACCCGAGGACCGTTTTATTGTGAAAGACGCTAAAACAGAAGACGCTGTCTGGTGGGGGGATATTAATATCCCGTTCTCTCCGGAGAAATTCGATAACCTGCAGCGTAAGATGGCAAGTCACCTGAAAGAACAGAAACTATATGTGCGCGACGCTTATGCAGGCGCTCACCCTGAGCACCGCCTGAACCTGCGCATCGTAAACACCATGGCCTGGCATAACCTGTTTTGCCACAATATGTTCCTGAGGCTTCAGGAAGAAGAACTTCAAAACCACTCCCCTGCCTTCACTATTATTTGTGCTCCTGAGTTTGAAGCTGATCCGGCAACAGACGGAACACGACAGAAAAACTTCGCCATCATCAACTTCACAAAAGGCATCATCCTGATTGGCGGAACAGGCTATGCGGGCGAAATGAAGAAAGGCATCTTCTCGGTGCTAAACTTCCTGCTCCCGCACGAAAAGAACATCCTGTCGATGCACTGCTCTGCTAACGTGGGCAAAGAAGGAGATACGGCTATCTTTTTCGGTCTTTCAGGAACAGGTAAGACCACACTTTCTGCAGACGCTGACCGCGGGCTGATTGGAGATGACGAGCACGGCTGGACAGCTGACAGTGTCTTCAACTTTGAAGGAGGCTGCTACGCCAAAGTAGTGGACCTCACCCGTGACAAAGAGCCTGAAATCTGGGATGCAATAAAGTTCTGTGCCATAGTAGAGAACACCCGTTTCTATGAAGGTACTCGAACAGTGGATTATACGAACAGGTCCGTTACGCAGAATACCCGTACGGCTTACCCGATTTCCCACATAGAAAATGCCATAGAACCATCCATTGCGGACATCCCTACCAACATCTTCTTCCTGACAGCTGATGCCTTTGGTGTGTTCCCTCCTATTTCGAAGTTGAATAAGAGCCAGGCCATGTACCACTTCATCTCTGGCTATACGGCAAAGGTGGCCGGCACAGAGGTGGGCATCACAGAACCACAAATTACCTTCTCTGCCTGCTTCGGTGCCGCCTTTTTACCACTGCACCCGACAAAGTATGCCGAGATGTTTGGCAGGAAAATGGAAAAGGGCAATGTAAACGTGTGGCTGGTAAACACCGGCTGGACCGGCGGACCTTATGGTGTGGGCTCCAGAATGAAGCTATCTTACACGCGTGCCATGGTAACAGCTGCTCTAAATGGAGATTTAAATGAAGTGGACTATACGCGGCATCCTGTATTTGGAGTTGAGATGCCTACCTCCTGCCCGAATGTGCCAGCTGAGATACTGAACCCACGCAATACATGGGAGAACAAAGAAGACTATGATGCGAAAGCCACTAACCTCGCCTCTAAGTTTGTGAAGAACTTCCAGAAGTATGCTGACTTTGCCAATGAAGAAATTCTGGCAGGCGCACCACTTGTAGCAGAAACTGCCTGATACTTGTATAGAAGAATAAAAAAGCCTTGCTGCCACCCGCCGCGAGGCTTTTTTATTTTTACCGGCTTCCGGAATAGGCGCAAAATGCATAGATTCGTAGAATAAGGGTAAGAAGAGCCCGGAGCGGCATCTGCCGTTACTCCTCTTTCAGCTGTTTATTTTTTTATCAGACAAAATTCCATAAAGTGCATTTGTTTTATACACCTGACGTTAACACGGACATTTATGTTTTAAGTGAAGAGGAATCAAAACATTGCACCCGTGTATTGCGCCTGGGCCAGGGCGACACGGTTTACCTTGTTGATGGTGTTGGAGGTATGTTCACGGCCATTATTCAGGATGCAAACCAGAAGAAGTGCCAGTTGCAGGTAATAGACAAGCAGATAGAGTATGGCAAATTGCCCTATATCACGCATATTGCTGTTGCTCCAACTAAAAACATGGACCGCATGGAGTGGTTTATAGAGAAAGCAGTAGAGATTGGTGTTAGTGAGATAACGTTTCTGCTGTGCGAGCACTCCGAGCGTCGGCAGCTGCGGCTGGACAGGCTGGAGAAAATTGCCATAAGTGCTATGAAGCAGTCCCAGAAAGGGTATCTGCCACTACTGAACGAGCTGACGCCGTACTACCGTTTTATTAAGAAGGCGCTTCCGGAGCACACGTTCATTGCTCATTTAGAAGACGATGCAACTAAAAGTATAAAGGATTACTATAAACCTAATAATCCGCATTGTATATTGATTGGGCCTGAAGGCGATTTTTCCAATGCAGAAATAGCAGCAGCCTACGAAGCAGGTATAAAGCCTGTGACGCTTGGAAACAGCAGGCTGCGCACCGAAACTGCCGCTTTAGTTGCCTGCCACACGTTGAATGTACTACACGACATCTATAGCCCGTTATAGATGCAACAGAAGCTGAAAAGCACATAGATATATAGCGTGCTTTCTGTAATGTGTAGCTTATTCTTCCATGTTTGTTTTCGTTGTGAACGAAGTTAGGGCTTAGCCTAGATAACAGAAATAATAAATCAGGTGCTGTTCATGCAACAGGAACCTGCTAAACAGAAATATAGATGTATAAAAAAAAAATGAAGCACCTGCTGCTTTCTATTACTGCCATACTACTGACTACTTTTAGTTTAACTGCTCAGAGCTATAGTTTTAGACTGGCTAAGTTAAAGTATAACGGCGGCGGTGACTGGTATGCAAATAAAACTTCACTGCCTAATCTGATAAATTTCTGTAACCAGAACCTGAACATGAACATAGCCAGCGATGAAGCAGTGGTAGAGGTTGGCAGCCCTGAGTTGTTCACCTACCCTTTTGTGCACATGACGGGGCATGGCAATGTAGTGTTCTCTGATGCAGAAGCACAAAACCTGCGCAAATATCTTCTGAGCGGTGGCTTCCTTCACATCGATGACAACTATGGCCTTGACCAGTATATTCGCAAGGAGATGAAAAAAGTATTTCCGGAGTACGAGTTCATCGAACTTCCCTATGACCACCCGATCTACAAGCAAAAGTTTACGTTCTCGAACGGCCTTCCAAAAATTCACGAGCACGACAACAAACCACCACAGGGTTTTGGCATCATCCACGAAGGCCGCCTGGTATGCTTCTATACTTATGAAACTGATTTGGGAAACGGATGGGAAGACCAGGAAATTTACAATGACCCGGAATCTATCCGGCAGCAGGCATTAAGAATGGGAGCCAACATTGTCACCTTTGCCCTGACGCAGCCGATTTAGATTATCTGAGTTTTTATATTCAGTACAGCGAAATCTTGGATACCTATTTATACCAGGTCACACAAAGCCCCTTCCACAAAACATAGGTGACATTTCAGGTATAACTACATCCGTCGGCACGAAGTGAAGGTATTTTAGTCTTTGGGTTGAGCGCCTGGGTATAGGGCCTCTACCACAGCGTGGTGAGCACGATGAGAAGCGATGGAACTGTTGCTGAGTTAGCCATAAAAAGGCCTAAGCTACGGAAACCTAAACAAGCTCAAAAACTATAATTGCTGCTTTATGCTTTGGAATACTTTTTAAGAGATTAAAATTACGAACCCATCAAGCCTTAGATACAAACCTATTTTCTTTAGGGGGTGTAAGATTTTCCAATTCAGCCATTTGAAATTCTGTTATTCAAAAATAATCTTAGTCGTACTTTCTTTTAAAAATTTCTGAAAGTACAAACGCTTCACGGGCAGCATTCGGATTCTGAAGAATCTTCGAGTATTTACTTTGTTTTTTTCCTTCTATGGTTTCTTCCTTAAACAACCTGCTGCGCAAGTGTTCTGTTAGTCTGGCCGCTTCCCTCTCCTCTGCCTTCTTTTCCCAAGACATCACCTTTGGCACTTCTGTTTCATAGTTCCTGTACTTCGGCGGCAATTCTGCTGCTGGAGAGAGAGGCCCGGCTACTTGTTTGGCCTGCTCTTTTGCATTTTCTACAATAGGTTTCACCTTTGCCTCTGCCCGCTCCACCTTGGGCTGTAATTCACGCAAAATATCTTCAAAAGAAGTAGGTGGTCTGTTCGGATACTGCGGTCTTCCCTCCTGCTTAGGCACCTCTACATCAGCATCCTCACTTGGTGAATTGAAAGCTTTGCGCCACTGCATAAAAATAAAATAGACTACAGCGGCAATGGCATAAAGTATAATATAATAATCTTCCATGCTCTCTCTTTATGATCTAATATAATGAAAAGTTAATAGAGATGACGAATCTGGGCAATAATGTAACTTATTGTAACCGGATTTGTCATTGTAACATGCCTGAAACGGGATCGAAGAACCTCGGTTTTACATGATATACCCAACCTAGATCTAGCAGATCCTGCTATCCCGTTGAATCCTGAAAATCCAGATTCAGACAAGAAGGAAACCATTAAACTTGTTACGACTTGTCCGAACGCAAAAGCACAGAGAGAATCGGAATATAAATGAAAATCATTTCTGCCAGAGCAATTGCTACTACAAAACACATGTTATCAGCGCATTGAATACATGCTATCACTTAATAATGTTCTTATTAACTGCGTGCTTTCACTTATATACCGGTGCAAAATAAAATGGTATCAAAAATCGTCTTATTTTTGAGTTTAGTTAGAATTTCCGCACACGCGAATGCAGGTATCAAGATTAGAGATTAAAGGGTTTAAGAGTTTCGGCGACCGCGTCGTCATCAACTTCGACAATGGCATTACTGGTATAGTGGGGCCGAATGGATGTGGCAAGTCCAATATCGTGGATGCTATCCGTTGGGTACTGGGCGAGCAGAAAACCCGGAACCTCCGTTCTGATAAAATGGAGAATGTTATCTTCAACGGTTCCAAAACCCGAAAGCCGGTACAACTGGCAGAGGTATCCATCACTTTCGATAACAACAAAGGGATATTGCCAACAGAGTACTCACAGGTTACAGTTACGCGCAAGTATTACCGCAATGGCGACAGCGAGTATATGCTGAATGGTGTCCCTTGCCGCTTAAAAGACATCAACGAGTTGTTCCTCGATACCGGTATCGGATCAGATTCCTACGCTATTATTGAGCTGAAGATGGTAGACGAAATTCTGAATGACAAGGAGAACTCGCGCCGCCTCTTGTTTGAGGAAGCAGCGGGTATCTCTAAGTTCAAGGTTCGGAAGAAGCAGACACTGAAGAAGCTGGAGGAAACAGATGCCGACCTGGAGCGCGTGGAGGATGTGCTGCACGAGATAGGCAAGAACATGAAAACGCTGGAGCGGCAGGCTAAGCAGGCTATTAAGTACTTCCAATTAAAGGAAGACTATAAGAAGCACAGCCTGGCCTTTGCCCGCCGTAACATCTCACAGCACCAGAGTACGCTGGAGCGGCTGGAGCAGGATGTGCAGCAGGAGAACAGACTGAAGGAGCAGTATGTAAGCACTGTAACAGAAGCTGAAGATGCTATTGCTGACCAGAAAGAGGAGCTGAATGGCACGCAGGAGAAGCTGTCAGAAATGCAGAAAACCATGCAGGTGCAAACAGCCAAGCTGCGTCAGCTGGAAAGCGAAATAAAGCTGAACGCGGAGCGAAGCGCTTACCTGAAAGAACGCATGCAGCAGTTGCGCCAGCAGATAAGCCAGGACACAGCCAATGTGGAGCACACACAGGAGAGCATTCTGGCGCTTCGGGATGAGCTGCTGGAAGTACAGGGCCAGTTTGCCACTGCTGAAGAGCAGGTAAGCGAGCTCAAAGAGCAGCTGCAGGAAGCCAATGAGCAGAAGGCAACGCTGCAGGATACGTTCCAGGACCTGACACAAAAGCAAAAGGCAAAGCAGAACGAGGTATACCAGCTGAGCAAATCCCTAGAGATAAGTCAGGTACAGATCCAGAACATCAACCAGGAACTGGAGCGCCTGCACCAGCAACAACTGAATGCCGACGAAGATGGCCGCGTATTGCAGGAGCAACTGCAGGAGGCCCAGGTAGCGCTGGAGGAAACCACCACAGAGCTGGTGCGCCTGCAGGCAAAAGAAGAAACGCTGCAGCAGAACGTCGAAGCCACCGAAACTAATATAGAGGAGCTGAAGACACAGCGGGTAGAATTGAACCGTTCGCTGGATGCAAAGCAAAACCAGTATAACCTGACCAAGTCGCTTGTGGAGAACATGGAAGGTTTTCCGGAGGCAATCAAATACCTGAGTAAGTCTGAAAACTGGAAAAAGCCTGCTCCTCTCCTGTCTGATATTCTGGTATGTGATCCTGATTATAAGCCGCTTATAGAAAGTTACCTGGAGCCTTACATGAACTTTTTTGTAGTCGATGAACTGCAGGGTGCCGTGGAAGCCATTGGACTACTTAAGAGCGAGAACAAAGGACGCGCAAACTTCATCATTCTCTCTGAGATAGAAGAAATGGAGCCAACAGCCACCTACAGCGAGGGCAACCTGAAAGCCGGCTACGAAGTGGTATCAGCGGAGAAAAAGTACAGCAGCCTGATGAAGTACATGCTCCGCAATGTCTATATCTCCGACGACAGCGAAGAAGAACTCTACGGCAGTGACTATAAAACCATCATCCTGAAAGACGGAAGCGCTATCCGCAAGCCGCTGAGCCTTTCCGGTGGTTCTGTCGGCTTGTTCGACGGTAACCGTTTGGGCCGCAAGCAAAGCCTGGAGAAGCTGGCGGAAGAGGTGGAAGAGCTGACAAAGCAGGTGGACCTGATGCAGAGCCGCGTGAACACGCAAAACCAGATTCTGCAGAACTATAAGAACGAATCGCAGAAAGACGTAATCAAGCAACTGGAGAAAGAGGTAGCGAAGCAGCAGCAGGACCTGCTCACCGTACGCATTAAGCACGAGCAGCACCGGCAGAACCTCCGCAACTTCGACCAGAAGAAAGACGAGCTGCAGGAAAGGTTACTGGCTTTGCGAGAGCAGAGCGAGGATGTATTGCCGCAAGCGGAGGCCGACCAGATAGAACTGAAGCGCCTGGAGGATGAGCTGACTGTGCATACATCTAATATTGAGCGCCAGCAGGAGCAGATTTCCATCATTTCCGGCAGGTTTAATCACGAAAACATCCAGTTTCACCAGCTGAAGAACCGCTATGCCAGCTTACAGCAGGAAATCAGCTATAAGCAGAAGACGGTTGAAACGAACCAGGAGCGCATCACAAAGCTGAAGCAGGAATTGGAGAAGGCAGAAGAGGAAATCGCCTCTGCTGATGCTTTTATTGATGATAACGAGGCAGTGGTGGAAACCATGAATGAAGCCCGTAAAGCGTTTGGCCAGGAGCTGGAGGAAATAGAAAAGGACTACTTCAGTTTACGCGGAGAGCTGGATGAAAAAGAAAAGACTATTCGTGAGCTTCAGCGTAAGCGCCAGAACGCTGATGAACTCCTGATGCGCATGCAACAGGCGAAGAACGACACGCAGCTCAAGCTGGTCGCCATTAAAGAGCGCCTGGCGGCGGAGTTCAGTATTTCAGACGAGGACTTCGCGACACCTGTTCCGGAAGAAGATCTGTTGATTCCGCTTTCAGCCGAAGAACTGAGCCAGCATATCTCAACTGTAAAGGGGCAACTGGACAAGATGGGACCTGTAAATGCCATGGCCGCCGACGCTTACGCCGAAATAGAAGCCCGCAATACCTTTATCACAGAGCAGCGCAATGATCTGGTAAACGCAAAGAACATCCTCATCGACACCATCAATGAAATTGACACGGTAGCGAAAGAGAAGTTCATGCACGCCTTTGAGCAAATCAAGCATAACTTCAAGCTGGTGTTCCGAAGCCTGTTTACAGAAGAAGACAATTGCGACCTGGTGATTTCTGATCCGAAAAACCCGTTGGAATCTAAGATAGAAATCATGGCGCAGCCAAAGGGTAAGCGTCCTTTAACGATCAACCAGCTATCAGGAGGGGAAAAGACTTTAACAGCTATTTCCCTGCTGTTCTCTATTTACCTCCTGAAGCCAGCGCCCTTCTGTATCTTCGACGAGGTGGATGCCCCGCTTGATGATGCCAATATTGACAAATTCAACAACATCATCCGCAAGTTCTCAAATGACTCACAGTTCATCGTGGTGACGCACAACAAGCGTACCATGGCCTCGACAGATGTCATGTACGGCATCACCATGATAGAGGCCGGTATCTCCAGAGTCATTCCGGTAGACCTGCGCCAGATAGCTTAATTGATTAAGAATTACGAGTTTTATTTTTTTGTTATAGTAAGCGTTTCATTCGCAAAGCTTACAAATAAAAGGCGGCTGCATCATCACGATACAGCCGCCTTCGTTTTTTATGTTTGGTTCTTGTACTTCTATTCAATAATAGATAATTTGGAATTCGTTATTTGGAATTCATAATTCTTAATTTGGAATTCGTAATTCTTACCGCACCCCCTGTTCCGGGTACTTGCCGGTTTTGGTGCGGTAGAAGGCATAGATTTTCTCCAGGTCTGCTTCTATGTCACCGGAAGGAAAAAGTGTAGGGCCAATGCCTGCTTCCTTCTTTGAGTAGTCCAGGTAGCCAAGTACGATCGGCACACCAGCACCCATGGCAACATGGTAGAACCCTCTTCTCCAGCGGGGCTGGTATTTGCGGGTGCCTTCCGGAGTTACCATCACACACATATCACCCGGAGTTTCTTTTATAATGCGAATCATGGCATCCACCATTTTCGTGTTTTTAGAACGATCAACAGGTAAAGCACCCATGGCTTTTATAAGAGGGCCTACAATAGGATATTCTATAAACTCTTTTTTGATGGTGACACGTATAGGAGCGTCCATCAGGTAAAAGGCGGCGCGGGCATACACGAAATCCCAGTTACTAGTATGCGGGGCCGCAATCATGACACAACGGCGATTTTCTGCCGTAAGGTTCCCCTTTAATTTCCAGCCTGTAAGCTTAAAAAGGGTTTTGGAAAGAAATTTGGCTATCATTTAAGAATATGTGCGAAAGCTGCTTTTCAGTAGTCTAAGCTACCAGCGTGTATGTATCAGCAGCAAATGAAGCCGCATAAATACACACAAAATTTCGCTTTTACAAGGCCTCCTTGATGACGTGCGCGCGCTTACGCCAGATATAAGCCTGCACGCCAAAGCCTAACATGGGGCCGAAAGTAGTGTTGGATTTATCACCCTTCCACTCTTTGAAGTAACGGAAAGTGAGGAGGGGCTCCAGTGCTATTCGCTGGTTGATGAAATGAGCATACCCTACGCCTATTCCACCTTCAAAAAGATTCGACTTCTCACCAGTGGAGAAATTCAGCAATCCTACTTCCAGCGAAAGCTCACCGAAAATACCATTGTCCAGGTAGTAGCGCGTAAACGGGCCGATGAGCATCATGGTCCTTCTGAATTTCTTCTCTTCTTCTTCTGTAATGGAGCGGAAGTTCTCATGTTCCAGTGTTACCGCAAAACCTAAGGCCCAGTCGTGATCTACAAAGTAGCCATTCTTGGTTCTGAGTGTAGCCAGGATGTTAGTGCCTTCCTGTGCCCCCAGTGGCAGATCTAATTCTCTGTTCGTTTTATAAGCGGAGGCACTTAATGTTCCTCCCAATAAGATAGATCCATGCTTTACTTTAGCCGGAACCATAAAGCTTTTGTTTTCCTGAGCTGAAACAGAAACTGAAAATAGCAGAAAGGCGATTAGTAAAAATTTTTGCATAAGGGTTATAGGGTTAATAGGTTTAAGGGTTCGGTGCCCCCTTATACGCAACAACGAAAAAAAGTATCGTATAAATATAATATTTAATAAATTTATTTATAAACAAACTATTTGTTTATCAGGTTACGCAGATACTTCTCCATATGCAGCGTGTACTCATACCCTACCCTGAAGATCTCATCGGCCTTCCTGAAATTGGTGAGCCTGTAATACCGCAGCTCCTGGGGCTCAAGAAAAAGGTCGCAGAGGTGATGGCGCAGTTTAATGTTATTATTGATGGCCAGCAGAACTGTTCGCTCTATCATCCCCCGAAAGCTGGTGACGTGTGCCTGGTGGTTGATAGGGTTTACATGCACTCCTATTTTGATGTCGCAGTTGTTGTGGAGCGGTTCTACAGGTAAGTTGTTTAATAGCCCGCCGTCGTTGAGCAGTTTGCCATTATAGGAAACAGGCTTAAAAAGTATGGGAACGGCCGAAGTGGCTATTAGGGGTTTAATAAGCTCCCCAGATGAAAAGTATACATTAATTCCCTCGTTCATGTCCGTGGTGCCAATCACCACCGGTATCTTCAAATCCTCGAAGCAGGCATTTGCGCCTAAGTGGCTTCTGTAAAGCTTCTCTACCTCCTCCAGGTGCATCAATCCAGAATTTCCGAACGTTGGGCGCATTATTTTGAACAAGCTCAGCTCCTTCACCATCTTCAGGATTTCATCCGGAGTATAGCCATAGGCATACAACACTCCTGCAATCGCTCCTGAACTGACACCAGAGATCATGCTGACTTTTATACCGAGTTCATCTAACGCCTTTAGTACGCCCAAGTGCGCAATACCACGGGCGCCACCGCCCGATAAAGCCAAACCAATCCGCATAAGCTATACTTCGGCTAACGTGAAGGTATCCGCCAGCCGAACGCCTTTTTCCGTATGCTGCACCGTGCAGCACTCATTCATGGGGTCGTGTTCCAGGAAAAGCACATAATTTTCATCAGCCGCCTTTTTCAGGAAAGCGGCTTTCTCATCCAGCGTCAGCAAAGGCCGTGTATCGTAGCCCATCACAAAGGGCAGGGGAATGTGTCCGGTGGAGGGTAACAGGTCAGCCATATAAGCCAGATTGCGGCCCTTGTAAAGGATGATAGGCACCATCATCTTATCCGTGTGGCCATTTGCATAAAAGATGTCAAACTGCGGGAAAGGAGAAGGTGCAGCAGGGTCTATGAACTTCAAATGCCCGCTCTCCTGCATCGGCAGAATATTCTCCTTCAGAAAAGAGGCTTTTTCGCGCGCATTGGGTTTTGTTGCCCACTCCCAATGGTCCGCGTTAGACCAGTAGGTAGCTTTTGGAAACACCAGTTCCAGCGCGCCATCACTGTTTTTATACTTTACGCCGCCCCCGCAGTGGTCAAAGTGCAGGTGCGTCAGGAAAACATCAGTCACATCTGCGTGCGAAAAGCCTGCCGCATGTAAGGATTTCTCCAGGGTCGCATCACCATGCAGGTAATAATGGCTGAAGAACTTCGCATCCTGCTTGTCACCTAGTCCATTGTCAATTAATATTAGTCTGTCCCCGTCTTCAATCAGCAGACAGCGCATTGCCCACGTACAGAGGTTGTTCTCATCGGCAGGATTCGTACGCTGCCACAGCGACTTCGGCACTACCCCAAACATAGCCCCCCCATCGAGTTTGAAAAAACCTGTATCTATCCCGTGTAACTTCATGCTTTTCTGATTTTCTGTTGTGAGAGTAACGGATGTACTGCCCGTTTCGTTTGCAAGTCCGTGTTAAGAATATATGTTATGCCCCCCATCGTAGGTTGGACTTGAGAACTTTCCTACTCTTTGGTGCAGGGGTGGGTACCTGGCTTTTACCATTAAATAGTTAGCAAACAAAAAGATGAACTGGAAACACAGAGGGAATGCTGTCTTTCCAATTCATCCTTCATGAAATTTATCAACAGTAGGATTAGCCTTCCATGACCACGCCCATACTAGAGAACTTATCAATTCGCTGCATGATGCGGTCCTCTGAGTCTATTGATTCCAACTCATCTAATAGCCTGATGATTTCTTTCTTAAGACTGCGCATCATCTTCGCCGGGTCTAGGTGAGCGCCTCCAAGTGGCTCTTTGATGATACCATCTATCAACTTGTTCTGCAGCATGTCTTTTGCAGTGAGCTTCAAGGCTTCAGCAGCCTGCTCTTTATAGTTCCAGCTTCTCCAAAGTATAGAAGAGCAGGACTCCGGTGAAATAACAGAGTACCAGGTATTCTCCAGCATCATCACCCGGTCGCCGATAGCTATACCAAGCGCACCACCTGAAGCCCCCTCTCCTATGATGATACAGATAACCGGCACTTTCAGCATGAACATGTCTTTCAGGTTTCGGGCAATTGCCTCCCCCTGGCCACGCTCCTCGGCCTCCAATCCCGGAAAAGCACCCGGTGTATCAATAAGCGTTACGATAGGGCGACCGAACTTTTCCGCCATCTTCATCAGGCGAAGTGCTTTACGATAGCCTTCTGGATTCGCCATACCAAAATTGCGCAACTGGCGCTGTTTTGTGTTGCGTCCCTTCTGCTGGCCGATAAACATGATGCTGCGTCCATCTACTTCACCAAAACCACCCACCATGGCCTTGTCATCGCTCACGGTGCGGTCGCCGTGAAGTTCTACAAATTTATCAGTGATGCCCTCGATGTAATCTAAGGTATAGGGCCGCTCCGGGTGGCGCGATAGCTGCACGCGCTGCCAGCGGGTCAGGTTGGCGTAGGTTTCCTTTTTAAGGTTCTTTATCTTTTCTTCCAGGGCCTTCACTGCCTCCGAAACATCTACCTGGCTCTCATCTGCCAGTTTCTTCATTTCCTTAAGTTTGCCCTCGAGGGCAGCAATAGGCTGTTCGAAATCTAAAAGCATGGGTTCCTCCTTGTTTAGAATACAAATTTAAGATTTTCCGGTCATGATAGATAGGAAGAGAGAAAATTCTACTCAGTAAAAAATAATCTTCTTGTAAATGAACAAATTAACACTTGATTGACAAAATATAGCGGCAAAAAGAGGTTAGAGGCTTGCACAATCCAATTTAACACTATACATTTGCATCACTTTAACAGACGAAGTTAAAGGAAAACAAAACGGTCTGGTAGTTCAGTTGGTTAGAATGCCGCCCTGTCACGGCGGAGGTCGCGAGTTCGAGTCTCGTCCAGACCGCAGGTAACACTGCGGTAAACGCATCAAAGAGCATAAATTTAGTAGTAATATTGGTCTGGTAGTTCAGTTGGTTAGAATGCCGCCCTGTCACGGCGGAGGTCGCGAGTTCGAGTCTCGTCCAGACCGCGAAAGCCTGAGGTGAAAGCCTCAGGTTTTTTTGCTTTTTATCTTGCAGCTTCTTATTTAATAATATATTATGAATACTTTATTAGAAGAAATTTTTACTTCTCAGCAGTTTAAAAATTCTAAAGGTGAAATTGTCAAAATTCATTCTGAAACTAACAAGGAACAGTGTAAATACCTTCAAAGAATTATAAAGGATAATGAGTTCTCCAAGTCAATTGAGATAGGCTTTGCCTATGGCGTTTCAACACTTGCCATTACTGAAGCAATTGCCAATAATAACGGAAAGCATGTTGTTATAGATAAGTTCCAAAATAGTGGGGGCTGGAATGGCAACGGACTTGAACTCATAAATACAGCAGGATTCAAAGAGCATGTAGACTTTCATGAACAGTATTGCTATGAAGCCCTGCCAAAGCTAATGCTAGAAGGAAAGAAATTCGATTTTGCTTATATAGATTCTACAAAGCAATTCGACTGGATATTTATCAATTTCTTTTACTTGGATAAAATGTTAGATCTAAATGGAATTATTGTATTTGATGACGTGATTTTCCCAGGTATAAGAAAAGTTTTAAGATTTATAGCAAGGCTACCTAATTATAAAGTTTACTCTCAACACCCTAAGAACTATCTACCTTCTTTAGCTAGGAGATCTGCATCTTTTTTAAGTGCTCTTCCAAACTCAGAAAAGTTTTTTAGAGATGATTTATTGACTTCTGATTATCAAATGGGAGTAAACTCTGGTTGTGTTGCTGTAAAAAAAGTTGATGAAGATAATAGAAATTGGGACTGGCATGTAGATTTTTAATCTTATACAATAACAGAAGGTAGGCGCATTTTTAAATTTTATATACTATTTAAATCTAAATAGCCACAATATTTTCCAGGTATTGCCATCTAAGAAAAGGGCAGGTAACACTGGAGTTACCTACCCTTTTCTTAGCTATAATTATCATTATTTGCAATAGCGTTTATAAAGCTCTTATTTCTCTAATACCAGTTTCAGACTTCGAACCATAGTTCGTGTTGACAGCCTTGCAATATACATTCCATTTGCCATACCATTTCCACTCAATTCATATTCATAAAGTTTATTAGCTTTTGCTGTTCCTGATTTTACTTGTGATACAAGCGCGCCTCTCATATCATAAATATCTAAGGTAAAGTTTTCTTCATTTTCCAAAGAGAAAGCTAAAACAGATTTATCAGAGAAGGAAGTAGGATAACAGTAAAACTTATTGGATACTGTTTCAAAATCTCCTAAGGCTATTAAGGCGGATGTTGTAGAAGTAGATTTTATTGTTGATTTATGTATAACAATTGAACCGCCACCGAGGGCTGTAACAGGATCACTATCTTCTCCTTGTGTTGAGGAATTCACATTGTTGTCATACAATACTCCTCCTCCATTCCAGACTCTGATTCTGAACTTGTCTACGCCCCCACTGATTTGCCCATCTATTACTGAAACCATAAAGTTATATGTTCCAGGCATACCTTCTACAGTACCGGTACCCTTATACTTAGCCTTGTTCCCTCCTACTATCAAAGAGCAGTCTTCATAGTTACTGCTCTTAAAATTTAGTTGTGCATTCCTAAACTGAAATTCCGTTTGGCCAACAGGTATAGAACTACCGTTTTTGTATTTAGAAACAAAACCAAAAGAAGCCTTACCTGTAAGATTGATGTCTGGAGTATAAGCTCCAGGAGGAGAATCTATCCATCCACCACCTGTTACAAAACCACCATTAGGGTCATATATTACAATGTACCTATGTTCTGTATAAGCACTGCCACAATTATCTTTTACTGTCAAAGTTACTTTATAAACACCCGGCACATTATAGGTAAAACTTCCACTTACCCTGAAAGGATCTGTTGTTGTACCGCTACCTCCTACTAATATCCCAGCATTATTACTTGCCTCATCATTCTCGTCCCATTTCCATGTTATTATTTTCGCAGAAAGGTTGTCATCCACAAAAATTCCATTCAATGTTATTGTAGTCCCCCCACTTACAAAAGCAATAGGTTCTGTAGGAGCATCTGTTATACTTACCTCTGCAGGAGGTCCCTCTACTATAACATCTTTAGTAACTGTGGCAGAGCATGTTCCTTGTCTGATGGTTAGTTTTACTGTATGCATTCCGGCAGCAGTAAAGGTATAGGAAGGATTCTGATCAGTATTATTATCAACTATATTATCACCGTTGAAATCCCACTCTAAAATAGCATTCTGAGAAACACCAGTAGAAGTACTGGTAAATGAAGTAGCTGTTCCCGAGCAGGCCACGGTAGCAGTAAATTGAGGCACTGGGTTTGTACATGAGCCAATGTTAAGTTCAACTACCTGTACAGGTTTGTTATAATCGGAACTGGTTCCATTGCCTAGTTGTCCCGAATCGCCATCACCCCAACCGTATATTGTGCCATCGGATTTGAGTGCAAGGTTGTGCTTAAATCCAGAAGAAATAGCATTGATATTGGTTAAATCTGCCACCAATATGGGCTTCATTGACCAAGAATTAGAGGTATTTCCAAGCTCACCATGTACACCATTCCCCCAAGTAAAGGCAGTAGCATCAGATTTAAGAGCGAAGCTATGATACTCTCCGGCGGAAATAGCAGTAGCATTTATCATTAGGCTTGTCACAGGTCTGCCAGAGTTTGAAGACATTCCGTTACCTAGTTGGCCAAAAGCCCCATACCCCCATGCTAGTACAGTTTTATCTTTACCAATGGCGAGACTATGAAGTCCGCCTGCAGCAACAGCAATAGCACCAGTGATACCTACTACCTGTACTGGACTATTTCGATTCATGTAATAAGTATCACCTAACTGTCCATTTCCACCGTGCCCCCATGCATAAATTGTTCCATCTCGTTTCAAAGCAAGGTTGTGCCAATGCCCGGCTGCTATGGCAATGATATCAGTTAATCCATTAACCTGCACCGGAATATTTGAATTTGAGTTGTTACCATTCCCAAGTTCCCCTTCAAAGTTGTACCCCCAAGCGTAAACAGTTCCATCTCTCTTTAGGGCTATACTGTGACTATTACCAGCGGCAATAGCTATCACATCTGTTAAGTTTAGAATCTGGACCGGAACACGGGAATCAGAATTATTGCCATTACCTAGCTGCCCATGAAATCCAAACCCCCAGGCATGTACAGTTTTATCCGATGTAAGTGCAAGGCTATGATAATAACCCGCAGCAGTACTGATAACAGTTTTACCATTCAAGGAGCCTACAGTTGTTATCTCATATTTAGTAGTTCTATCCACAAGGTCTCCTGTCCCTAGTTGTCCTTTATCATTCTCCCCCCAGGTATAGACTTTTCCATCACCAGAGACTGCTGTAGAGTGTCTGGAGGCAGAACCTTGGCCTAAACTCTGCGCTATAGACTTCATTGGCACTAGCTGAGAAATAAGAAGCAGAAAAAATGCAGAATAGAAAAAAGTCTGCTTTTGGTAATTTATAGCCACTGCTCCCATTACTACCTTGTGGTGGAAATTAAAATAGGGTAAAAAATTATTTTCCATAAGAAAGTTCTTTGACTATAGTTTTGAAATATTTGCGTTGATAGTTAGCTCTAAAGAAGCAGAATCACTGATTCTCAGAGGCACGTAAATTGCAGGATCTTGCTGTTCGCAGCTTCCTATAAGTTCTTTACCACCTTCTAATGGTATGAGTAGTCCTGGGAGTTTCAGCTCGCTTTGATCTGTTTTCACAGCTAACTCCCAATTTCCAGCCACATTTTCTGGTCCTCCATTAACTACACGTAGTAATAAAGTCTGATTACCCTTACAATCACTAAGCAGGTAATAAAAGCTGACTCCATTAACCTCTTTAAGAAAAGTCCAATCACTGCTAGTGGATTGCGCCCTTGTAATGGGAGCAGCCATTAAGCTAACCATTATTGTCAAAGCAATAGCACGACAAGACAGCAAAAGCGCCCTTGGCGCCAGTTTTAAAAACCGGAATTCATTCATAAAATTTAAAATTGGAAGTAGGATGTTGGATTAAAAAAGAAACTGTAAAAAGAAAAAAGTGCTGATTTAAAAAAAAGTTTATTTTAGATTATTAGGATACAAATTAGAACAAATTTTGCATTCTACGTCATTTAGTATAATCCATAATAAGATAATTCTTATTATTTTAGCTAAAGGCTTAATTTCTCCTGTTAATAATCAATTTCTGCAGGTCAAGTAAAATTATGATTATGTTTATTTTAGTTTGATCAAAATAGTATAAAGAATTTAAAAAATAGCCAATAAATTAGATAGAAATATCAGAAGAAAGATTATAAAGAAACTAAATAATTTTTTATTACATGCGGTACTAATTAATAGTATGATGCTAGTTTCAACTATTATGGGAGTTTAATTATATTTTATAACTTTCTTTTACAAGTACTTGAAGCTATATCATAATTAAAAAGTACAACTATCATAATAAACTAGGAAGCTGCAAAATGAGCTAAATTAGCATGTTTAGAGGCTTCCAAAAGATACTTTATCTGTGTCTAAGTTATTTAAAAATAGCTTCTAATTTTAAATCCTGTCGGAGATAACCTATGATACTAAGAATCATAGAAATATAAAGTGTATCAAGATAGTTACTTTTCCTTCTGCTGATAAGCTACTAAACTTGTGTGGCGGGAAGTGGAGGAGAAAATAAAAGTCTCTGTGACTATTATACAAGCTGAGTCTAAGATGATTTATGGTTCATCACAACTTTATTAGCTCAGCAGCATTCTAGATTTTGTGCGGCTGAGGATATAGAGAACAATTACCTCAGAATATAGAAAAGCTTTTTCAATGCCTTTATAAATACTGCGTAAGCTTTCTGAGTGGCTTTAGAAAGCGGGTGTAAAAGCGTGGTTGCAATCCATTGATGCGCCAGGCCGAATAATCTTCTTTATTTGCCCGGATTCTGTTCTTTATTGTTACATTGCTCTTTCCGCCTGTCCGCATCCTCACAAGGCATTCAGGTACATAAACTGTACTGATACTATACTTATACAAAAAGCGCAACATTAGCTCATAATCTGCAGCGCTCCTAAAGCCGGTATTATACAGACCTAAGCGCTCATACACCTCCCGTTTCACGTAAAAAGTTGGGTGTGGGGGCATCCAGCCATAAATAAACTTTTCGCGGTTAAACTTCCCGGATTTCCAGTTACGGATAATTTTCTCAGGCTTTTCCCTATCTACATATACTAGATCAGCATATATACTGTCGGTATTATGGGCTCTGAAAGCATCTGCTACGGCTTTTATGGAATCCTTTGAATTGAACATATCATCGGAATGCAAAAAGCCTATCACATCGCCTGATGCCATGCCAATACCTTTATTGATGGCATCGTATAAACCTCTGTCTTCTCCAGAAATGAATTTTGTAATGCGATTGTCATAACTTTTCACTACATCAACTGTACCGTCAGTTGACAGACCGTCAACTACTATATATTCAATATTCGGATAGGATTGGTCCAGTACAGATTCGATAGCATCGGCTATTGTTTGACAGTTGTTGTAGACGATAGTAATGATAGAGACTTTCACAGATGATTAATGTTAGCAAATGCCTTAGGTATCAAATAACTACAGCATATTTCTGATTCTACTCAAGTATTCTTTCCCGCTTCGCGACGGCAGGATTACCCTGATAAATGGTGTAGGGTTCTAAAATTCTGGTTGCTACAGATCCAGCAGCCAAAACACTATGGGAGCCACAGGTAACATTAGGGCATACGATGGCCTTTGCCCCAATCCAGGAACCTTCCTTCAGATGTATCTCCCCTACTAACAAATCAAATGCTGATTGTTTATAATCGTGGCTACCTGTAAGCAGCATACAACCTTGTGAGAGCGTGCTGTTATCGGCTATTGTCACCGTTACTAAATTATCAATCCAAACATTCTCTCCTATCCAGACATGGTTGCCAATAACCAAATGCCATGGATATTTGATATTTACCCCGGTTTTTATGATGACTCCTTTGCCAACTTTAGCACCAAAAAATCGTAATAAATGCACCTTTAAACCACTTACAGGATTCAGGGGGTTGAGTAAGAATAGTACATTGAAAAAATGCCAGAGAGTACGTTTAAATGCGCTCCCTCCAGGATTGTACCAGTCGTTGTTGTAAAAGGCTAGATTAACCTTTGGCATGATGTTAGTTTCAGAAATCACTAGCTCTTTTATTAGTGAAGCATCAAGTGGTTCTGCTTGATTGCTTGCTCATCATTCAAAAATTTTTGGCTGTATTCATAGGCCAGCTCAGAGTGAAAATCATATTCTTCCTGCTTCATTTCAGTGTAAAAACTTATGGCCTTAATATATTCCTTAATGTTAGTCAAGGGAAGATCAAATCCGATGCTAAGGCTAGAAAGATTCTGCCAGGGTGTTTGGTCACTAATGATAACAGGACAGCCAGCGGTAAAGCTTTCCAAAATGATATGCCCAAAGTTTTCACCGCGGGTAGGCATCAACAGGGCATGATAATTTTTTAAAGTTGCTGCCACGCTTTCACTTTTTAAACTTCCTCTGTAGTTAACAATCACATTAAGCGGCAGCCGCTGTATTATTTCCTGGCACTCGTTCCAATAATTAGTATTATAAACAGGCCCGAAAATATCAAACTTAATCGATCCTATGCCTTCACATCTTTCCAGAACTTCCAGCGCAAACTTTGTATTTTTTTCAGGAGAAATGCGTGCCACACTTATTAGTTTTAACTCCCCTTTATGTTTTGGCCGTTGTTCGTTGGCAAGTGCAACAGCCTTTTTTGGAAGGTTCGGGGCGATCACCACATTCGCTTTAGCACCTATAACCTTCACTATATCCTGCTTCTCCCCTTCATGAGTAGCATGGAAGCGTATGCCTTTATACAATCCCATCAGTTGAGCTGCCTTTAAGAAAAATTTTTTCTTTCTTCCTTTTACCTCAATGGCACTTTTGGCTAACATGCCCCTGGCAGAAATTATGATGTTCTGATGTTTGAGTCGCTTTAGAATTAAAAGGGGAAGAAGTGAAAAATAAAAGGAGTAAATACCGTTTACAAATACAGTATCAGGTTTAAGGGTCTTGATTACCTCTGATAGATTTTGATAATTAAGCTGATCAGAAGAAAAATAATACACCTGTAAATTATCTTCCAACTTATTCCAGTAATTAGATTTGATACCCTTATAAGGTTCGGTCTCACAATAATCAGTATTACGCGTAATTACATAAAAGTCAAACTCGTGCCTGAGGTGCGCGACAATATTGGCACAAGACTGTATAGGCCCTCCAGCCTTGAAGCCTGGCAGAAACCAGTCGATTGTGATGAGGATTCGTTTTCTATGCTTTAAGATCATTTTGCTCAACCCAATTTTCCAATACCACAAGCGACCACACTCTTGACCACGTAACAGCAGCATCACCTGCCAAGAAGCGGTGCCACAGCAAGTGCAATTCTTCCGAGTTCAAGATTCCACGGTTACCAAGGCTCTTGATTTTTTCATCTGCTAAGCTATATAGCTCCTGTTTCATCCATTTTTGCCAGGGCAAAGTAAAACCCATCTTCGGCCTGTTTATTATCTCCATGGGTAGCAGGCTACCTAAGGCATCTGTCAGCAACTTTTTGGGTGAGGTAGGGTATTTGTATTTATCAGGCACCCCCAGCACATACTCTACCAACTCAAAATCCAGGAACGGCACACGCACCTCTAAAGCATGTGCCATACTCATCTGATCCGTATCGCGCAGGAGAGTGTTTTGCATATAGGTACCTATTTCGGCCGCCGACACCTGGCTCAGCAACGGCAGTTTAGTATCATTTTGTTCCTGTAGCTTAAAGCTTTCCTCCAGAATCTGCTGTACACGATTATCTTCTAAGCTAGCACGACCCGTTAGTTGCAAGAGATAATCATCAGGAAGCACCTGGCGGGTGATAGGATAGGTGTTACTTAACTTCCAGGAGGGCATACTTAGCAACTCATTTAGTTTCGAAGACGCAACAGATGGCTTTAATGCCTTCAAAGAGCGTCCTGCCACTCGGCGAAGAGACAGCGGCAAAGTTGAAAACCATTGATATTGGTGAAGGACTGTCATGCGCTTAAAAACATCATAACCGGCAAATAACTCATCGCCTCCCAAACCAGAAAGAGCCATCGTTATACCGGCCTCCTTTGTTACTTTAGACACCACATACGTATTAGGGCCGTCTCCACTGGGGTGATCCATAGCCTGCAAAGCAGAAGGAATCAGCTCCAGGAAATCATCAGGCGATAATTTAATTTCTGTATGTTCAGTGTTGAATTTTTTAGCAATGGCCGCTGCGTATCTCGCTTCACTATATGCTTCTTCCTCAAACGTAACGGAGAAAGTTTTAACCCGGTGCTTTGCTACCTGGCTCATGAGTCCAACAACAGCACTCGAATCTATGCCTCCTGAAAGAAATGCTCCAAAAGGCACATCAGCCACCATCCTTCGGGCAACAGCCTTTTGCAGTAGATCATGAACGTCATGTTTAATCATTTCGTAGGACTTACCTTCAGTTTGCCTGCTATAGTTCATTTCAGGAGACCAATATGACGCCATGGCCATCTTTCCTTTGATAATGCTGATATAGTGACCAGGTAACAGCATTTTCACACCCAGTATCATGGTGTCAGGCGCATGTACCGCCTGGTAGCGCAGGTAATCTGCTAAAGCAGCCTTGTTTAGCTTCCGTTGTACAAGTCCGCTGGAGAGTAGCCCCCGCACCTCTGAAGAAAAAAGCAGGCACTGCTCTTTCTGGTAAAAATACAAAGGTTTAATTCCCAGGCGATCCCGGAAAAGGAAAATTTCATTTTGGGCTCTGTCCCAGATTGCAAAGGCAAACATGCCATTGAAATGATGCACACACTCGCGACCCCACTTCTGCCAGGCCGCCAGTATAACTTCAGTATCAGTTTGTGTGCGGTACGGGTAATTGTTGAGTTCCTGCTTTAGTTCTCTGTAGTTATAAATTTCACCATTAAATACTAACACTAGGTTGCCATCAGAACTTAACATTGGCTGATGACCTGCGTTAGATAAATCAATGATGGAAAGTCTGCGCTGGCCCATAGCAATACCTGGTACCACAAAACTTCCGCAGTCGTCGGGGCCACGGTGCGCTATGGCTCCGTTCATGGCATCTAATACTTTGCTTGCTTCTTCAGTAGATGCTAAACCTATGATGCCATTAATGCCGCACATGCTCTCTTTCTTTCAATTCTTTGATAATATCAGTAAGTCTGGCTGTAAATTTACTAAATCCGAACTTACTAATTACCCTTCGCTGTAAATCAATCTTTTCCTCATGATTCATTTTATGCGCCAGATTTTGCAGAATTGCTGTTGCTATAGCATCATGATCTGTAGGATCTACTAATGTGCCTAAGTTACCATGATCTAAAGCATCTACGCTACCATCAACATTTCCTGCAACAACAGGTAAACCACAGGCCATTGCTTCTATATAAACAATCCCAAACCCCTCTTCCCTACTTGGCATAACAAAAAGATCACTTAAAAGATAATGATCAGTTAATTCCTCATCTGGCACAAAGCCTGTAAGAAGTAAATTGTCGAAAACTCCAACCTGCTTTGCAAGCATAGTGACGCGTTCATATTCCTGCTGATCATACTTCCCAACTATAACATACTTAATATCAGGGTAAACAGCGATAACCAAAGGCAGAGCTTTTATAACTGTGTCATAACCTTTATATCCTTCTTTTGAAGAGAGCCGACAAAGAGAAAGAATAACAGGCTGTCTATCAAAAATGTGGTAGCGTTGAAGCAGATATGCTGGTTTTAGAAACTCAGTAGGAAAAAAGAAGAATGGATCAAGCGTATTAGGAAATAATATTATTTTGGTGCCTATAATCTGATGCTTCGTCATTAGCTTTTGTTTTGTAAAGCTACTGACGGATAGTATGACATCTGTTGAATTTAAAAGCTTTTTTTTAGCCCATGAAAGATCGTACCATACATCGATACCATGCGTAATTAATATAAGTTTGATATTAGGATTTATCATCTTAGCTGCTAATCCCACAATTGCCAGATTTATATGGCCTATGATCAAAACATCAGCAGAAAATATCTTTTTTAGAATTCCAAAAATATAACTAGCGCGTTTCCCACGGTACCCTCTAAAAGCAGCCTCTTTTATATAGTTTGAATCAGAGGAGGTATCATAAGCAGATATGACTTCTAATGAGATCTCATCAATGTGTGCGTCGACAGCTCTTATGAATGATTTGTTAAACTTTTCTATCCCCCCATGACCTAAAAAGGAGGTAAGATAGGTGAAAATAACTTTCAATTCTTCTTAAGGTATAAGTCTAGTTTTGGAACAATGAATTTATTTAGAAGATAAAACACCATGAAGTACATAATCAAATTACCGACTAGCTTAATAGATGCTATTTCATAAGTGCCAACAAAATAAAAAAGCGGAGCAATAAGAGCATAACCCCAAGTTACATTGTAAGCATTTTTAAGAAAGTATCTATAAATACCACCTATCAATAAACCCATTAAGGCTAAAGGAATAAACATAAATACAGGGCCAAAATCAATGTAACTATCAGCCATATAACCAAGGCTAAAGGAAGCACCCATTTCACCTGTAGCAACGCTTAGGCCAGTATATTTATTTAAATGTTTAGAGTCATCAATGGCCTCTTTATCAGGAAAGAAAATTCTGGGTTTAAAAACGTGTGTTATGGCGCTAAACCAAACCTTTCCGTTTTCATGTGGTAGGCGCTCAGGAACATAAGCGATAGCTCCTGAAAAGAAATCTATATATGAAATTCGATTGACTAACTCAAAACGAGCTTTCGCTATTGTCTCGTCTGGCACTTCGCTTGCTAATTTAAAAAAATAATCTAGCGCATCTTCTCTGGAGACTGTTACTATCTGTTGCCTCTCACCTCCTGATAAAAACATTCTATAGTCACTTTTGATAGCAGTCCACAATACTCCCAGACTGAATACTATATAGCCTAGGAATGCTAAAGGAATTAGTTTCGACAGCTTTATTTTTCTGATAACGGTCGCGGCTCCGATAAATGAGAAAAAAAGAATTTCTTTAAATGAAGAAAAATAGGCAGCAAACCCTATTAATACCTCTAAAATAATGATAGAAATTAAAATCAAATAATTTTTTTTGCTTTCTGATTTAGCTATAGTAATAAAGAGGAGTATAAAAAAGGACCACTTAAGAAGTGTGAATGCATAAGTAACTTGAGCTAATCCACCAAATGAAAGAAATGAGGAACCTAATAAAGTAACAAAAGTAGAAAAGCTTATATAGATAAGTACTAGTCTTGTGATGTTATAACTAACAAAATTTTTTTCATCAGCCTCAGATAATGCTTTAGGTTTGTGTAAAACTGTGATTATGGAAACAGTCAGAACAACTAGTCCTAGTAAAGAAAGGGCGTAGGCTGTATAAATATCTTCAGCAAAAACATGGAAGTTATCGAAGTCTAAATCATATATATCACTATAGAGTAGTTTGATTGAAACAGCAACCCACTGGTAAAGCAGTCCTACAAAAAGGATAGGGGGCTCTGGCTTTCTCCATAGTAATAAAAAAAACGGAATGACAGAAATACAAGCAACTGTTGCAATAGGGTTAACCGTCAGAAAAGCAGCTATGAGAAGTAGGATAAATAAAAATATCCATATATTATTATTATTATTATTATCTGCTGCTAGCATTGATAAGATCAGGATATAATTTTCAGGAAGGACTCAGCCATAACACTTCTGTTAAACGTTTTGTCTACTCTACTAAATGCGTTTGCACCTAAATACTGCCTTAGCTCCCTATCTTTAAACAATAATTCTAATTTGTCTGCTAAATCAGCCTCTCGTTCATTTGCAAAAATAAATCCAGTTTTTTTATCAACAATAGCTTCAGGTAGGCCTCCTTGGTCACTGACAATAACAGGAATTTTCCATTGTGCAGGCTCCATCGCTGCTAAGGCCAAAGGCTCTTCACTCCTGGTTGGCACAACAACTATATCAAGGTTACTGTATATCCTGTCAATATCTTTTTCATATCCTTTGAAATGAACTCTGTCAGCAATTCCAAGATCAGAGCTTAATTTTTTCAGTTCAGCCTGATAACTGCTATCACCTGAGCCATAGACAGAACATGAAAATTTATAATTTTTAAGTTTTGCTAAGGCTTTGATAAGGATATCATGGCCTTTATGATATCTGATTTGTCCAACAATGCCAACATTAATGATATCATCAGATGTTGAAATCTTCGCAGGTTTATCTTTTACTTCAATAGAATTGAAAACAACTTTTATTTGTGCTTTATCTAAACTTCCTAAAAGAGATAGCTTCTTTTTAATATATTCAGAGCAGGCAACATAGGTTAATTCTTTATTTTTAAAAGCCTTTGTTATAAAGTTATTAAGTCTTGAGTTAGCTATAGGCTCCATTAAGTACAGAATTATTTTATGCTTTTTTACCAGAGGGTATACAGAAAGCATTTCTCTTTCAGAAGTGAAGTATATAGAATCAGGACTGAAGGAGCACAAAATAGAGCGTAATTTAAAGAAAGCACCAGGATAATGTATAAGTGAATCTATTGTCCATAGTGGTTTGTTCAAGTAAAAAAAACCTAATTTCACCTCATTATAAGAAACTCCCTCAGCTTTCAATCTTTTAATAAAGTCACCATCATTCCATCCATTAACAATGCAATGAACATGTACTCCTTTTTCTCGAAGCTCTTTAATTAAATTAAAAGTGACGACTTCTTTTCCAAAAACATAATTTGCCCCGCAAAAGAAAAGAATTTTTTTAGGCATTTTTAATCTTTAGTGATTCAACGGTTGAACATATACTTTCAAAAGACCATTCCTGAATTTTATCTTGAGAAGCTAAACCCATTTTGCTGATACTATCTTTAGATGCCTTTTCATAAAACGCGAGCTTCTCCAAAAGATCATTTTTGTTATCAGATTCGAAAATATATCCATTAACACCAGGGTCAACCAGATCAACAGAACAGCCACACTTATCACTCACCAGAACTGCGCTACCACATGCCATTGCTTCATTTACTGCCAAGCCCCAAGTTTCACTTTTAGAAGGTAGTACAAAAACATCTGCCATTTTATAAATTGACGGCATATTTTGCTGGTTCTGAAAATCAAGGTAATGAATGTTGGAAACATCGGCGCTTTGCTGCTTTAACTCTTTTTCAAAATCACCATTCCCGACCATCACTAAATGCATATTTGTAGATTTTAGTTCTTTAAAAGCACTAATTAACAAGAATGGGTTTTTACGTGGCTCAAACTTTCCTGCAAAAAGAAGAACAGTAGCTGATTCAGGTATCATTAGTTTTTCTCTCCAATTGATTTGACTGGAAGAATTTGAATTACCTTGAAATCTATCATTCTCTACTGCATGTGGAGCAAAAACCAATTGTTCTGGCTTAACTCCAAACCTTAAGTAGTATTCTTCATTCTTTTTTCCAACAAATAAAGCTTTGGTTATATGCCTGTATACCCAAGTAAGAAAAAGCTTTCGGAGCAATCTTTTCAGACCTACCTCTTCATTCATCAAAGTAGAGTCGCCTCTGAAAATTATAGGTATTTTACCACTAAAGTACTTTAGCACCTTTAAATGACTGATATAACTCCACCCAAAGACTAATATTGCGGAGGGTTCATAATCTAGTATCTGCTCCTTGATATCAGGATTGTTTATACCCCAAAAATGGTGGGAACCTGGTTCTTTCGCTTTATTTCTTAAAAAGGAGTATTCATAGCCTTCTAATAAAGGAAGATCCCACTTTATAATCCTTTTAAAGAGGGGGTCGTATACTTCTTCTTTTGATTGTTCCCATGTATAAAAGACCTTGACTTCCACCTTCTTTCTTTCAGTCAGCATCTTAAATATTGGAGCATTATACTGAATAGGATGCGTCGTAATAATGGCAAGTTTCGGTAACATCTTACTTATTTTTTATCTATAGCCATATCCAGATGTTCTGCCAGAACCTTCGTAACATTCAATGCAGAATAAAGCTCGAAGGCAGAGTGATCTACCTGCGCCGGATCAAAATCATTTGCAAACTGCTGGTACTCTTTTATTTTTTGCAGGAATGTTGTTTTAATAGTATTTATATCTGATTCGCCAGCAAAGTTAAGAACAATACCAGCATTAGATTCCACTATCACTTTGCTAGCTGAACTCTTTTCATGTAGCACTGCGAAGACAGGTTTTTCCGAAAGAATTCCCTGATATACTTTAGATGGTGTGTAATGAGGCTCTGTGCTACCAAGCACAAAAACTCCATCTGCCACATTTAAATGTGTCAGAACATCAAGATATGGAATACGTTTTGGATATTCGTATATGACCTTTTCCCAAAGGTTATATTCAATAGCATAATCCTTGATATTATAACCCTCCGGATCATTAGGTGTTTTACCTGTGCCTATAAAATGAAATTCTGTATTATTGAAGTAGGCTTCATTCTCCTGTATTACCTGCAGAATGCAATCCAATGGTTTATAAGCTTTAGGCAACATAGCTCCTGCATATACAAAAATATGCTTTCCTCTTTTTTTGTCGAAGAGATAAGGTCTAAGATTAAGTTTCTTTAATGCTATATGATCTTCTTTCTCTCCGCCATATGGCATATAAGCTTGTACAGACCTTTTTTTTAGATGTAGGTTTCTCTCAAGTACTGGTAGATAATAACCTTCTGCAACACCTGTTATCAGCTTAGCATGTTTCACGGCAATAGGCTCTAAATATGCAGCAAATTTTGTGCTCCACCAATGCCTCGAAAATCTCTTCTCACTTCCAGGAAAAAAATGCACCCATGGATCAATATAATCTATCCCATATGGTACACCAGTCACAGCATGTATTGCTCTACCTAATAATGCTGCATAAAAAGAAGGAATAGGTATATAAATAAAATCAGGCTGCTCCTTTTTAACAAGGCTTAAAAGCTTTGCAAAAAGATTTAAGCCGCCCCTTAAGCCAATGTCACCGAGTAAGCGAACTGGTTTTACGGGTAAAGCGGAAACCTTTTCTACTTTGAGACTTTCTGATACTAATTTATTTAAATTCCAATCAGGTGCCTCTTCATAAAATTTATGGTGAACTGTAAGTATGATGGGTTCCCAACCAAAGAAAGGCAAATGCTTAGCAAATAGCCTGGATCTATGAACAGCTGCTAAATTAGATGGAGGAAAATGTGGTGATACTATAATTATTTTTTTCATTTTCTTTCGGGTTTATGGCTGAAAGCCACAACTGCCTTAGCTTTAATGCTTCTTTTTCGAAAGCTACACTTTTAGCTGCATGAAACCTTCTTTCTTTTGAAGCTCTAATATCCGAAATATTTTGCACTACTGATCTTAAACATTTGCTCAATCCATCAACAGATTGCCTGCAAAGCGAACCCAGATCAGGAAACTGGCGCATAAAATATTCTTGTGCTTTTGTGTCTGTTGCTATAATAAATAGTCCTGATTGCTTGTAAGCATAGATCTTATTTGATTCTGCTAAATCTCTGTTTAAATCAGCAATTGACACTTCAAGCGCTAGTCCTACATCGTACCCAGATAATGCTTTATGAAGTTCTGTTTGCTCTAAAGGTTGAAGTACTTTAATATAATTCCTGCCTTCCAAGTACTGTTTTGCAAAATTTATATCTACATTACCTATAAGAGTAAGTTCTACACTACTTTTAAATTCGTCTAGTGCATCAATAAATATTTCTAGGCCACGACCAAAAGAAATATTTTGAGAAAACCATACACACTTTACAGGCCCCTCTTGTTGAAGAGCTGACAACTTAAACTCACTGCTGTAAAAGGAATTCCTGATGGTAGAAATTTGAATTCCGCAGAGTCTTCTTACTTCTTCACTAATCAAAGGGGAGGCAGCTGTTGTTACAGCAGCTTTTCTAAGAAGTAATTTCATCAAACTTTCCCTTCTGTTTTTTTCATTCACAACATCCTTTTCTATTCTTTCGCCAGGATGAAAATCCTCCACATCAAATGCAAAAGGAATTTTATACTTCTCTGAATAATAGCAGGCTGGATAAAGGGCACCAAGGTTATGGCTGACAATCAGACGTGCACCTTTTAAAAGCCTATACTTTTTTATAAAATACAAAAGAAGAAGCGATCTTTTGTTGCTGGCAATAGCTGCAATTAATTTTGAATTCTTAAAATAAGGATATAAAACAGAAGCACCTTTCTCAGTTACAGAAGTTACAAACCATGGTACTAAAGGCTTTCTAACTGCAGAGATTGAGATAACATTAACATGCTTTTTAAACAGCATCGAAACTTTACTGTCGAAATGATCACTCCAGTTGCCTAGGTGAAAACACACGACTTCTACCTCATCAAAATTATCCTGTGCTACAATCACTTCTTTAACTAACCGTGGGTTAGTAGCAAGACTGGATGTAGTAATGAAACTTACTTTCATAAATAGTATACTGTACTAATACCTTGTTTTGTAAAAGTCCAAAATAACACTGTAAACTTATTTCAGACGAAGCAGTACTTTCTTTACTTCCAGAGCGTTCTTCCAGCCCATTATTCTACCCATAGTCGTTAGAACTTTACCTCCCTGAAGCTTCACAGTTGCACCTCCCATTTCCTTCACCTTCATCTCTGCTTTGTTAGCTAATGTTGGGAAGGCAATGTAATGCTCAAGTACAAAAGACTGATACATATTAGCTACTGCCAGGCGGGTTCGAGCAGATTTTTCTAATGAAAAGATATAACTCTCTATTAGCTCCACTGCCTTATAGCCAGAGAGAGCTGCAGCTGCATTTTTTGTAGCTGATATCGAACTGGTAATGCCAGATCTATAATAAACTTTTGCCTCATCGCTATACAACACTTTAGAGGCTTGAAGCATAACCCGGGAGAAGAACTCACCATCCTGGTTCCGCTTCAGATCCTCATTCCATCCTCCCCCCTTCTCTATCAGATCCCGATGGGTTAACCAGCAACCAGTTATGGACATATGATTGATGATTAGCCAATCAACTGGTTTCAGATCTGTTCTTATGCTTACATCCGGTCCCCAGTGATATACTTCTTCACCATCTTTAAATCTTCCCCATCTACAATGGATTAAAATATTATGGTAATTGTCATACTTTAACAGTTCATTCAGTTGCTTCTCAATCTTATCAGGTGCCAAAACATCATCAGCATCTAAAAACTGGATAAACTCTCCTTTTGATAGTTTATAACCATAATTTCTAGCTGCACAGGCTCCTTTGTTCTTTTGAGCATAGACTTTCACACCATACTCCTCAAATTTCTCTGCAATTTGTAAAGTATTATCAGTAGAACCATCATCAACAACAATAACTTCTAAGTATTTATATGATTGCTTTAAAACTGAGTCTATTGACTCTGAGATATACTTAGAAGAATTATAGGCAGGAATTATCACTGAAACCAACACTTTCATGGCACAATAAAAGAATATACTAATATTATAAACCTGTTCATGATTGATAAGATAGTAATCTTATCTTAAGATCATCATCAGCAACTATTTTATATATGTAATAACTTTGGGGTACTTTAAAATCAGTTCTATTGTATTACTTAAATAAACTGCACCACGTATTAGTCTATTTTGTTCAATTCGATACCTGCTCTTATAAGAAAATAAATACTGTTGCAATAGCTTGACTTTAGCATCTCTTTTTACATCACTATTGTGATAAGCCCAATCAAATAAAGATTTATGGAATTTAGCCTTGGCCTCGGCATTGGCTTTCGTGTGCCTGTTGTCTATATGAACTCCTCTAATGGCTACAGCAGATTTGATATTCCCGGCTTGCAAATTACCATAATAAGCCAGCCTTATCCATAAATGAGAATCTTCATGAAGTTTAAGTGTAGTATCGAAGTACCCTGTTTTATCAAGTAATTTTTTATTTATGGTGATACCATTTGTATGAAAGTAACCGTGATTTATGTTCAGCAGGGTTTCAAATAATTCCCATTGAGTTAAATCATCTCTTGTTACTGTAGTTAAGAAATCCTTATCTGCATCTTTAAAAATTTTGTTGAATTCTTCTCTACCTTCATCATCATAGTAATGTAAGCCAACTGCATTGTAAACACCATCTACATCAGGTTGAGATTGAAATATGAGTTCATCTTGTTCAAACCTGTTCTTTAGGTAATAATCATCCGCATCTAAAAAAGCCACATAAGGAAATTTCGATTTTTTTAAACCCAGATTACGTGAGGCACTGGCCCCCCTATTTTCACCATTTGGATGTCGATAGAGTTTTACTTTATTATATTCTTCGACTAATTGCTGACATATTAGCAAAGCATTATCAGGGGAGGCGTCCTCAATGAGTATAACTTCAGCTACCTGAGGGAGCAGGATTGCCGATTCCACTGATTTTCTTAGAAACTTCTCAGCGTTATAAACAGGGATGATGACAGAAACATTTATAAAACTCATTACTTAAGGCAAATGAAGCATAATAACTTGATCGGATTTAGGGCAGAGCTTTCTGAAAAATTAACTTAAAAAAAAGCCTCGTTTACAGCCTTCTACTCTTAGCTATACCACTTATCTAAGATATTAGACTGCTTTTACCCCTGTCGCTTAAAAGTTTAGTTAACTTTATAGGAGAACCTTTAAAAAATTGCCATCGGCTCTTTAAGGGCATCTTCATTGGGTTCTTTAATAACTTAGCGAACATATTTCTATGGATCTTATTTAGTAGAATTTCTTTTTCTTTCTCAGTTAACAACGAACTTGCTATAGCTTGTTCAGCTATGGTTAAAGCATCTAAAAGAAAGACACTACGTTGATTTGACTCTTGTTCATCATGATGCCTGTACCAAACCAGAGCTGTAGGCATAACAACAACGGGGAACTGTAAAGATAGTCTATGCCATAATTCATAGTCACCAACCATTCGCTTACCTGTGAAACCGTTTACTGCATCGAACGCTTCTTTTTTTATCAAAGATGATAACGGAGCACCATTAAATATTGTCATACCTTTAAAGTAATGGTACCGATAAGCATCGGCAGGTCCGAGTTCGAATGGAAAAATTGCATCTTTATCTTGTTGTATGGAGCACAGCCCATATCCCGCATCCGGAAAATTTTCCATCATGTTAACCATCACCTCAAGTCCATGAGGATAGATCATATCATCTGCATCTACAAATTTGAGATATTTTCCCTGGGCATAGGAAGCTGCTTTATTCCTATTAGGGTAATCTCCTAAATTTAGAAGGTTCTTGAACACCTTTACTCTTTTATCTAAATCTGCAAAAGACAGTGCAATGTGAATAGTTTTATCTTTAGAACCATCATCAACAATAATCAATTCTAAATTATGATAGGTAGAATTCAAAACACTCTCAATTGCTTGTGCTATATACTTTTCTCTATTAAAAGATGTCATCAACACACTAACAAGAGGCTGCTCCATAGATATTTATTTTACAGGTTTTAAAGCCTGAGGAGGTGTTTTACAAAGGATTGAATGTTGCCTTTCTAGTTCGTGATCGCCTTTACCCAAAGAAGTATAGAAAATAGCATTTGCTCTGTTTATTTCTCTTCCCATTCTGTAGTTCAAAAACAGCCATTTCCATTTATCCCTGTATGTAACTCTTTTATTTGATACTAAAAGTTTCAGATGCCTTAAAATCTTAATCAGGTTACTTTCAACTGCTTTAGGTTTTATTCCAAATATTTTGTAGCTATGATAACTTTGCGTAAAGCTTCTTTTAAAGGCAAATTCCGGCTCTTCTAGATGGTAATGATTTACTCTTGCATTGGTATTATAAACAATACTATATCCAGCTTTTAGTATTTCATAAGCCCATAACATATCTTCGGCAAAACTGACATGTTTAAAAGGAAACTTTAGTAAAAGTTCTCTTCTATACATCGTCGTAACATTATCCAATCCACAAACATGCCTCTTTTCTTCTGCAGGTAATTCATCAAATTCGCTGAAGTCTCTGAACAATACTTTCTTTATGCTTGGAGGAGAAACAGGTCTAAACCACTTCACCGGGTTCTTATCCAAATCATGCGGAACAATTTGCTGTCCGCAGACAGCCGCAACGGTGTTGTCTGTAAAACCATCTAATAAATTCTCTAGCCATAAATTATCTATAGGCTCCGCATCTTGTACTGTCATCACAACAAACTCTCCTATAGCATTTTGCACCCCCAGATTTCGGGTAGTACCATGGTTGAATTCAGATGAAGGTATTTGTACTAATTTGATGGGGAAATTAGTAAGAATAGCTAAAGTGTTGTCAGTAGAACCAGAATCAACAACTATGATCTCAATCTTATGAGCTAATGACTGACTCAAAATGGCAGGAATAACTTTATCAAGCCAGCTATCTCCATTTTTAACAGGAATGACTACTGAAATTAATGGTGCCATTACTTACTATTGATAAAACCTAATTTAATTATACTTAAAAATAAGCGCCAATGATCTTTACCTGGAACTTTATAGGAGAAGACCTGGCTCCACATTTTTAGTAACACTGGGAAAGAAGATTTATTTTTAATCAGTTGCTTTAGATAATTGGAAGATGCCTGATATTCTATCTCATTCAATGTTTTTTTATCCAGCGGGCTAAGGCTTACAGGCAAAATATGGGCCCATTTTCTATGAAATATATCAGAAGCCTTCAACCAGCTTTTATCTATTTTACCTGCTGAATTATGTTCCAGCAATATTTCAAAGTTAACATAATTTTTAAACCCCCGCTTCCACACACTCAAGCTAAAATCCAAATCATAGAAATGAAATCCTGCGTACGATGTCTCATCAAATTTTGTCTGCTCCCACACACTTTGCCTGCAACATAGCAGCACCCCATCAAGTACCAAAACCTCTGAATATTGAGGATTAGAGGATGGGTTTACATCATGAACCATATGCCCCCCTCTCTTCTGCTTAATGTTATACTTTAGTAATTCTGCTGAATGGTACTCATTTGCAATCCACCAGGGCGAGGGATTTTTTGTTTTTACCTTGGCTCCTGCCACTCCGACTACCCCTACTATAGCATCTGCTACTGTTTGAGCAAGAATGTTCCCCCACCCATTGGTTCTGAAGAACACATCATCATGCACAAAACAAAGAACATCAAAAACAGCTTGAGAAGCGCCCTTATTATATGCAGAAAAGATTGAATGTTTATTCGTACTGTTATCAACAGTTATAATTTCATAGGCACAACCAATGGTAGCATCAATATTTTGAATGAATTCCAAATCCAGCTTTGGTTTCCTGCAGCATATAATCACTGATAGCATGAGTACAAAATAAATTGATACTATATAATGACGTTGTAAAATTACTTGTCTTAAACAAAATAAAGACTATTCTATGACTTATTACCTGATTGAGGCCAGAAAACTTCGAACTGCCTCTCCTTGTTCTTCTAAACGATAATTGTCCTTTACTCTTTTTAAAGCCACTTTACCCATTCCAGTTCTCACCACTTCATTGTCTTTTAAAAGACCTATAGCTTCTGCCATCTTATTCGTATCCAAGTACGGAATTACAAAACCTGCATCATCCTGTATGAAACTGGCCAAACCCTCCGCTTTATCAAAGCATATAACCGGCATACCATATAACGCGCATTCTATAGCAACTATACCAAATGCTTCCTCTCTTGACATCAAACAAAAAACATCAAACATAGCATAGTATCGGATTGGATTATCTTTGTGGCCAGTAAAGAGGACGTTATGGTTTAAACCAGCCAACTCCAACTCGTGCTGGAGGTCAATCTTTATTCTATCACTAATACTTCCTACCCATACAAAGTAAACTTTCCTTTCAGCATCTGATTGTTTCAAGTCTTTCGCCAGTCGTATAAATAAGTCCCACCCTTTACGCCACTCTACAGTACCGGCAGATCCAACGACGAAGGCATTAGTTGGAATTCCTAATGTTTCTCTTAAGGAAGAGGAAGCCGTTTCTGCAGGAACGGTATGGATAGGGAAGCAACTAATCTCGAATATTTTTTTCTTAACTACCCCCTCGAAGTAGCGCGTGACGGATGGGGAAGCGCTTATATAATAAGAGGAATACTGCTTAACAAAATCTAAATTAGCAACACCAAAAAACTGCATGACCCTTTCCAGTTCATGTACATGAGTCACTACTTTTATATTCAAACCTGCTAACTCATGAAGTAGTGCACCATTTGTTGCCGTATTAGAATATATCAGGTCCAGTTTCAGCCTGCTCAGCTTATTTATGATTATGCTACTTCTCAGCCTTTTTGCTATTGCCAACTGAACTACTCTATTTCGTATCCTTGAAACTATATTCCGCGATTGTGAAACACTACTTTGGTAAATGAATGTACTTCCTAAGTTTGCAAACTCTTCACTTAACGGACCATCTCTTTTTATCAAAAAATAAAGTTCCAAATCAGTGTTCTGTTTCAGGTATTTGCACAGATGCAATAAAAACAATGGGGCACCAGTTCTGGTTGCTTCATGTGATATAAATAGGACCTTCACGTAATTGATATTTTAGAATCCAATATGTTACCCAACTGAAGACACATATTTTCATGTATAAAGCTTTGGGATACTTTAAATTGAAAACTTTTACCCTTTTCTTTTACAGTGTCTAAATTATTGCAATAAGCAAGAATAGCGTCAGAAGCACTTTCTAAATTGTTATATTCTATAACACTTCCACAATACTCATCTATAATTTCGGTGATGCCACCAGCATTCTCAAAGCATATCACCGGTAAAGAAAACTGGCTTGCTTCTAAAGTAACCAGTGGAAAAGTATCGACACGTGAACTCAGGAAAAAGACATCGGCAATATTAAAATATTCTTCCGGATGCATTACTGATGATACAAAATGAATATTTTCGGTTAAGCCCATCAATTGTACATCTTTCTTCTGATCATTTAAATATTCATTATTGTCAGTCCCTCCCACCCAGATAAAATGAACAGAAGCATTCTTATTGATGACTTTCTGGGCTGTTAAAATAAATAGATCCACCCCTTTTATCCAATGAGGGTTCCCCATGCCTAGTACAACAAAAGCATCTGAAGGGACATCGAGCTCCTTTCTTCTCTGGTCTTTGGCTATAAGAGAAGAAGCTTGGCCTGGAAGTTTGATGGCAGGATAAACCTGGTGCAGTTTAGCACTATCCATATTAAATATCTCTATTAACCCTGCACCGGAGGTTTTCGACACAATAATGATGGCATTTGCTCCGGAAAGATGTTCTTGTAAGGCAGCAGAATAAAACAGCCTCATGATGTAAGGCTGTTCATGTGCATGTACAATGAGTGGTACCTCTATCTCTTTCCTGATAGCGTTTGAGAGCTTTTCGTTATGGATAGTATTAGCATAAATAAGAGATATATTGCGTTGCTCTAAAAAGCTGATATCAGCTTCTGAAAGCTGGTTTTGAGGGAGATCAGCAGGGGCCAACTTCTTTGAGAACCGGTTGTACAAAGACAATTTTTTAAAGTTGAACAGCCTAGTATAACCAATCTTATTAAATTCGTTTCGCATGATGCCATCCGTCATGCTCCCAAAGATCAGGTCCAAGCTCTTGTTGATATGGAGCCATTCAGCAAAACCAAGTAACAGTTTATTGGCCCCACCTAAATTAAAATCATTTAGTAAAAACAGTACAGAAGGTTTTGAATGCATTAGAAGGCGAGGACAATTAAGGAACTACCTAAGGTAGCCAATTTTACACTACAACAAATTTAATGAAAAACCTGATAGTAAAGTGCACACCACATAAAGCTGCCATCATATAAAGTGCTGAACCTGGAACGGCACTTTTATTCCTGGTAGCATAAGAAGCCATTGTACGTACTACTTCTTTTCGGGAGTTGAGGCTATGTAAACGAAGCAGCCTTACATACATAGCCCTTAAGCGCTCTGCAAGCATGGGCTGCATTGCATCAGGGAGATTATCTAAAGACTGTAGCGCATTTATAACCTGGAGCGTTGCGTACGGATCATTGGATGTTGTTTGGGTATCAGATCTTCTATAATAGGCCAGATTGTCCTGCATTCCATAAAAAACGCAACCGGACAACATCATTTTTAACCAGAGGTGATAATCCTCGGCGTTTTGTATAGCTGTACATTCACTGAATCCTCCTACTATATAAAGTGAGCTTTTCTTGGCAAGAACAGTCAGAATGGGAACAGGGTTAAATTTAAAGAAATTCTCGCTTCTGTTTTTCTTTGATAGAAAGCCTGTAACGACAGGAACAGATTCAAGATGAGAATGGATGCTTCTCTGGAAAAAATAAAAATTAGAGAAAATGACATCTGCATTTGTATCGTTTATGCAGCTAACCTGTTTCTCCAGCTTTTCCGGGTGCCACAGGTCATCAGCATCTAAAAAGGCTACATAAGTACCGCTGCTATTTCGGATGCCATTGTTACGTGCTTTGCCTTGCCTGCCATTAGGCTGATAGACATACTTAACCCTCTTATCGATTTCTGTGTAAGCAAGCGAAATTTCCTTTGTGTTATCTACTGAGCCATCATCAACTATTATCAGCTCCCAGTCCTGATATGTCTGTTGTAAAACGCTTCTGATAGATTCATCTATCATCTGGCCTGCATTATATGCAGGCATGATAACTGAAATGAGTGGCACTTTATTTTTATACAGATAATTTATATTTCATCTAAGAATAATCTGATATTATTTTCTTAATATCTGAAATTCTACTTAATACTAGATACGGAATCACACTAGGCACACAAACACTTTATGTTCAATAAGTTAAGAAAATATAATAAGTAATAAGTAACGAACTAGTTACACATAAAATAGATAAACGAGAAGAAGCCTGCGCTATTATATGACGTTTAAATTCTCGATCTAGTATCTTAAATTTTTTTTGCTGATAAGATACGTTCCTGAGCTAAGGCAATATCTCGTATATAGATGGTATTCTCACTATTATAATTAACATGGCGGACACCAAACTTTTCTACAGGAATCATTTTCCTTTCAAGTGGGGAATAGATAAAGGCATTGAAGTTGTAATCCAGAAACATATTATGAATTTCTTCTTCATTATATCCATACCTATTCCCGACCCCATTTAATTCAATGATAATAGCCTTCAAATATGGATTTGAAAGTGCCTTTTCCATAACTTTTAAAACCTCTACTTCAAAACCCTCCACATCAATCTTAATCAGAGCAGGCTTTTTGATTTCTATAATATCATCAAACCTTTCAACTTGTACATCTATGCCATCAGTGCCCTGACAAGTTGTTACATGATTGATAGTATCTAACCATGTAGTAAACTTCAAAATTCCTCTTTTACTACCTAATCCTATGTTATACACTTTGGTTTTACTCTCAATATTATTTAAAGCTATATTTATTTTTAATGTTTTGAAAGTTTGAGGAATGGGTTCAATAGAAACCGTTTCAGCTCCTACTTCACTTGCCCCTAACACTGTATAGCTTCCTATGTTAGCCCCAATATCTACAAATAAATCATCCTCTCTTAGAAAATGGAGCACAAAAGCCATGTCTTCAAATTCCTGTAAACCACAGTATAGATTACCAGTTGCGCCTTTCAATCCTTTCCACATAATGAGCTTGCTTTTCTCAGCATATGGATAAACAACAGGATTTGAACTTAATCTTGAGTTTACCTGCCATTTTACAAATCGGATTATTGCCTTTGCTTTACTTTTTCATCAATAGGATGATATATTATATAATTGATAGTGCTTTTAAGAGACATAGTATTTTTTTCTTAAAGATAATAGTTTTCAATAAAGTAATTAAAATACTTTGTTAGAAGCATTAGTACAAGAAAATCCTAAGGTACTATTTCTATATTATCAAGCTTTTAACCCAACAAAGCTTAAGTTACAATTATTAACAGCAACTCTTTTATTCTAAAGCTAAAGCGCTTAATCTCCTCAATCTTCTGCATCAGCTTCAGGTAGCGCTTAGTAGGCTTGCCTGCATAGGTTCTTTTAGAGTGCTTGCTGTGTAGCTGCTTATAAAGCTTAACACTTCCAAAGGCGTTGTTATATAGCTGCAGCAGCTTTCTTGTTTTGGGATAATAAGTTTGAGATTTAAACATACAGCCACTGAAGGTCTCGCGGTGTAGGAGCCTTTTTACTATTGTATGCATGTTCCTGCACCGCTTGCGGTTTAGACTTTGCCCCTATCCTCGTTTTTTATACCCTAATCGCGAATAGTAATTTTTTAAACAAATTTGGCCGACATTCATTAGATATCAAGCTATTTTCTACCTGTATACTGCTTTGCCCTGCCCACTAACTTACAAGCACCTGCTCGTTCAAGAGTTTCAATAAATCCGCCTTGCCGACAATGCTACCACAGGTACATTCAGGAAAATTTAATTTCTATTTGGTATTATCAAACAAATGTAAAGAAACTTTAGATCTCTTCAACTTGCAGCTTTGATTTAAAGAGAATATGATACAATTTGCGCCATTAATATTCAATACAGCTATAATGGAATACTACAAGCAGCTCGATGGTTTAAGATGTCTTGCGGTTGGCGGTGTGCTTTTGCAACATTGGGTTAATCCTAAAATCATTAATCCAGTTGGTCCTGGCTTCTTTGGTGTTACTCTTTTCTTTGTTATTAGCGGTTTTTTAATCACAGAGATTCTGTTGAAGCAAAAGGATAAAGGGCTTGACCGGGGTATTCTGATAAAAAACTTCTTTATCAGACGTTCACTTAGGATACTTCCTATTTACTTTTTGTTAATTTTTTTCTTAATAGCAATAGACTATGAACTTAGTAGAGATGTATCCTCATATCTATTAACTTATACGTTTAATTTTTGGAATGCCTTCACAGGTGAATATGGCAGTCGGGCCGTATCTCACCTTTGGTCACTGTGTGTAGAAGAGCAGTTTTATCTAATTTGGCCCTTCTTCATTATTCTAGTTCTTAACAAAAGGCTTATTTCAGCTTTCATCATTATTACAGCAAGTGCTCTTTTCTTTAGATTCTATAATGCGTTTAATGAGGTTGAACACTTCCAAATGATGAACTACAGACTCACCTTGTCTTGCCTCGACAGCTTTGCTATTGGTGCTTTATTTGCTTACTTGAAGGTGTATCATATTAATAGTCTTAAAAGCTACTTCAATAGTGGCAGAATATACCCTTTGATAATTGTTCTATCAATTTTGTATATATTCTTACGCAATTTCAATGGTAGCCTTACGCTACAGGAGACTACACTTAGGTTTGTCGCCTCTGCTTTATCTTTCTGTATATTAGGAATATCAGTTTTGAAAGGCTACAAAGGATTAAGCGGGAAGTTACTGGAGAATCCGAACATAAAATTCATAGGCCAAATATCTTATGGTATATACTTGTATCACCTTCCAATGGAATTATTCCTGTCTCCTTATCTAAATGATTTAATATCAAGCACGATATCTCCAGAACATCAAATTCTGAAGTACTTATACTTCAATAGATTTTTGTTAACGTTGCCAATTTTTACAGTTGCTACCATACTTGTGTCAATTGTGTCATTTGTTTATTTGGAGAAACCTATAATGGAATTGAAGAAGCATTTTGAATACAAAAAACCCGAAACAAGTGAGGAATTGCCTATAACAAGAAAAGGCAAGATTGCTTAGTTACTTCTAGGCTAAGCGTCATGCGATTATTTGTTAGATTCTTAGTCATAGGCTCTAACTTCTGAAATTCTGTAATATCCTCTTAAAACCTTAAAGTTCGTTATCCAACTTTAATACAACAACAACTCCTTTTCTCTGACGTCCACCCATTTTAGGATCGGTTGAAAGTAGAGGATTCGGTGAGGTCAGTCATCAGTGAGCATATTTTTTAACTTGAGCTTAAACTTTTTCTTAAATGAGTATGGCGGTTCATTTGCTTTGATAGCTGCTTTATGCCCATCGTACATTAATTTATAATATGAGACTACTTGGCTAAACTGCTCATGCTTATTCTGGATTAATGCCTTGTGATAATCAACATAAAGCTTTTGAAGATCTTGTCTCTCTTCAAGGGTAAATCTATTCTGGGAATCCGAAATAGAATAAGGGTTATTGGATTTATAATGACTAAAGTGATAGAACCTTAAATCAAAGACAGAGTTTACCAAATAGCCACCCTCTGATTCTGATAATTCCCGCTCATATAAATTCCAGTTTGCCATGTTATACCCCAAATGCTTCAGAACATAACAGTGCTCAAAAAAAATTGGCGCATAATTTATCCAAAGCTGATCGGTAAACATACCATCATGTGGTCTGATGAAGCAGTATTTCATTAGTCGCTCATGCCACCATGCCAGGAAAGATCGTGTTTCCTCTGAGTTTTTTAATGCAATGAATCCTAAATTATAAATACCGAATGGTATGAAATCCACATCCGATGGCTGCTTGCCATCGTCAACAGGTGAGCAAAAATGAGGTGTCAGGACTATATTGTGTGTCTGTAAAGCATTTTCTACTTCTTGAAATTTACTGTAAATCCTTAAATCAGGATCTAAATAGGCAATGGTTTCAAAGCCATACATTTGAAGCAAATAAGAGAAAGCTGCAGGCTTAACTGCTGTGCTTAACTCAATAATGTTATACTTAAGGGCTAGCTCTTCAACATGATGCAATACTTCATGTATGGGTATGAGAGTATATTTGTTGAACAATTCATAGTCAAGTGAAGGGTCAAATTTGTCTACCAAAAAAATAAAGAAGCTTGCTTCCGGATGATGCTCAACAAAACTGTCAGCAACCACCTTTGCTCTGGCCAAATAGTTATTAGAGCAAATTGTAAAGGCTGATTTCATTCAAATAGTTTATAACGGTATACTTCCTGGCTTTTGTATTGAAACTTGAGCCAAATTTTATTTCTGAAATTTCTTTAAATGCTTAGCAAAGGTTTTTAAAGCGCTTTCTTTAGAATGAAGCTTCAAATATTTTTCCCAGGCATTTTTACCATAACGTTCTCTCTCAGATCCACTGTCTAGCAATTTCGACAGCTCTCCTACCATTGCCACTACATCCAGGTAAGGAACAACTAAACCAACTCCATCAGCCAAAAACTCTGAAGCTCCACCGGCACTATCAAAGCATATAACAGGCTTCTTCAGCATAGCGGCCTCAAGAACAACAAGCGGATAAGGATCTTCTCTTGATATCATCAGGAAAACATCCATGCATGCTAAATAAAGAAGCGGGTTATCTACTGAGCCAACCAATAATACATAATCAGATAACCCTGCATGAGTAATATCATACATCAGCCTGTCATAACTGCTATCTTCTATTGCAGCTCCCACCCATAAGAATTTCACATTAGCTTCCGGATGATTTATTCTAAACTGCAAGGCAGCCTGGATAAACAAATCAATTCCTTTTCTCCAATCTGATGTTCCTATGGCACCAATCAACTTGCAGTCAACGCCGCCTAATTGCTGCTTCATGTCAGAAATCAAATCAGTGTTTACATCTATTGCAGGAATGTAGTACGGCTGCAAATATAGCTTATTTTTGCTCAGATGATGGTTTGAAATTAAATTGCGTTGAACAGCATGTGAGGGGACCAGGAAAAAATCACTGTGCTGTAAATTGTATTTCAGCGCATCTGGTTGGGTAAACATTTTGATTGAATTCTCCAGCTCATGTACAAATGTGACTATATTACAATGCACTGAACCCAACGCACGGAGAATATGACCATTTGTTATGGTATTGGATAAAACTAAATCATACTCCTTGTCAACAAAAGCGCTAATCCTGTCTTCTAGACGGGGCCTTTTTGTTACGTTGCCTGTTATTCTTTTTATTTTATTTCCTAAACGTGTCCTGAAAGATAAAGGAGTACTTACATTTGATGGTTGATGAATAACCAATGTACGACCTAAACTTTCAAACTCACCGAGCAGGGGGCCTCCGCCGCCTAAAATAAAATCAAAAGTAGTATTTGGTCTATCCTCTTTGATTCCTCTCAAAAAGCGTAACAATAGAATTGGAGCTCCTGTTCGTGTAGCATCATGCGAAATAACCAGAATAGTTTTACCGGGCATATTTAAGATTGACTCTTTTTACTATGTTCTTCAGAATAAAAATGAAAACATTCTTGTTATAGAAATAGGCTTTCAAGAAGTTGTTTCTCACCGTATGCAGATGTTTTTTCGCATTTTCAGCATTAGCAGATTTGTTTTCCCCATCAAAATAAAAAACACCCCCAATGAATTCTTGCTTCTTAACCTTTCCATATAGATAAGCACGAAGTAAAAACCAATAATCCATAGTAAAATGGTTGTCTTCGGGAAATTCTCCAACTTTATATTGTAAGCTTCTTTTATAACTATAGGAAACAGGATTTAAAGGAAATTTTGGAGGCCAAAAATGGAGTATTTTTTCTAAAGAGGTACTAGGTTTATCTACTGTTCTGACTCCTAACTTATCTATAATCAGATCCACAACTAAAAGATCAGTTTCAGGATTGTCAGTATAATAATTTATAAGAAAATTGAAATAATTTGGAAGTAACTCATCATCAGCATTAAGGTATACAATTATATCACCAGTACTTTTCTTGAAGCCTTTATTCATTGCATCCGACTGCCCTTTATCAGGTTCAGATATCCATACAAGATGAGGGTACAATTGCAGAATTTCAATCGTATTGTCTGTACTTCCACCGTCTATAACAATATGTTCAACATTATTATAATTCTGAGAAAGCACTGATTTTATTGCACGCTCTATATATTTCTCGGAATTGAAACATATTGTTATTATACTAATTTTCATTTAACATATATAGTGTACTTTTATTTAAGATTATATAATTAAAATACTAATGAAATTTCTAAGGTAAATGAATTGAAAAATGACTTTCAACTAGGTTAAATATTTGAAAATGTTTTAATTCTAAATTTTTATTTAATTACTTCATCAACTAATAATGCTATATTTTTCTTGATTACACTTTCTTGAACCCAAGTATAAGAATGATTTTCTAGATCTTTTAAATTATTGTCCTCATTCTCTATTAATTTTTCTAAACCCTCGATATCTTTGAATACCCAATAATCCAAAATAGGGAAATTCTTAAATAACGCTTCCGGAGGATTATACAATAATACAGGCTTCTTTAGGTAAAAACAATAAGTGATGGCTGAAGAAGATACAGTGCTTATTCTTTTTGACTTTCTTATTAATGTATTAATTGGAATAGCCCTATTATCAACTATAGTTACTTGATCTAGAAATCTATTAAAAATTTCGTTTAAGAAAATCAATTCTTTACTTCCCTCAAAAGGATGCAACTTGATGCACACTTTAAAATTAGGATGAGTTTCTATAAAACTTTTCCAAATAAAAAAAATGTCTTTGTAAGCTACATTCACATTATCATTAGCAACAGATAATTGACTAATAATTAACAAATCATAACACAAATCATTAGATATATTATCATTTTCGATTATAGGCTCTAAAGCTCCAATAACTAAATTCTTATTTTTATCGAAAGTGAGTTTTTCAAAACTGTTCTTCATTTGCTCATTCCAAAATAAAAAAATATCACATTCGGAAGGTAATGTAATAGTTGAACCAATTATACCGTGTGGATATATAGCAGTAGGAATATTGAGGTTTCTGCAGCAATCAATTATTACAGACTGCGGCATCCAATTTTCATTAACTGTAATTACAAAATCAGGGGGATTGAGCTTTAAAATCTTGACAAAATATTTAAAATCAAGCAAATATTGAGCAATATTAATATATAGTTTCTCTAAGTCATAAAAAACTAAATCTTTAGCTTCTTTATTGCCTAAGAAAAAAGTTTTTAAAACAAAAATAAGAAGAATAAAAAGAGCCTGAAGTTTTATATAAAATTGGGTAACTCTTCCATAACAAAATGTTTCTTTTGATGTTATTAATGAGTATTGATTCAAACTTTTACCTTTTTCTAAAACTTCCTCATTTAACAGCTCTACTAGTTTAGCTTCTAGCTTCTCATAATGTACTGCATCGTTTGTATTTATAGTTGCGTAAGAAAATTCTTTGCCACTGCCTGCTATTGTGCACTTTTTTTCTATATTAAATTTATAATTATTATATATTTTTAATATGATTAAATGCTTTAGTATCCTTTTAACATGTAACAAATAATACCCTACAGAAAAAGGTATTCTCTCATTGACAAAAAAACATGTAAATTTTAGTGAGTTAAAAATTCGTTTGAAGGAAGAATTTTTTAAAAGATTGTTTATTATAAATATGTTACTCTCATAAATTTCTCGTTTGTTTTCAAATTTAGGTTTTGGTTTACAATTCATTATAATTTATTCTCTTTATAAATAGCTACAGTAAAATTGAACTTTCGTAATTTCTATACTAAATTCCAATTGAGTGGTGTGCCAGCCTGAATGTCTTTTGGAGCTATCTTTCCCAGCAGCTCCTCAAAATGCTTCGGCGCCAGCCCCAGCCCTGGCCTAATCACGCTGATATTCTTCTTGCTGAAAGTATCGCCTGCTTTGATATCCTGTGCGGCATAAACAGATCGCTTGAACAGGCGACTTTTCTCCTCTGCCCGCTGCACCCCGTATTGCACATAACCTAGCGCCTGCCATGCCCTTTCAGACTCCACAACCAGCGATTGCAACTCATGCGGCTCCAGCGAAAACGCCGAATCTACCCCCCCCTCTGCACGACTTAATGTAAAGTGCTTTTCTACAACAGTAGCACCTAGGGCAACGGCTGCTACTGCTGCTCCGACTCCCATAGTATGGTCAGAAAGGCCCACCTGCACCTTAAACAGCTCTAGCATGTGCGGGATAGTACGGATATTGGTGTTTTCTGGGGATGAAGGGTAGGTACTGGTGCACTTTAGCAGTATGAGTTCCGTGCTGCCTGCATTACGCAGAATGCGCACCGCCTCGTCTAGTTCAGCAATGGTAGCGGCACCGGTGCTCATTATCACGGGCTTGCCTGTGGCGGCTACCTTCTTCAGGAGCGGGTGGTCAGTATTCTCAAAGGAGGCAATTTTGTAAACCTGTGCCCCCAGTTCCTCCAGAAAATCAACGGCAGTTTCATCAAAAGGGGAGGAGAAGGCGATTAGGCCGCACTCGCGTGCTCGCTCAAATATAGCTTTATGCCAATCCCAGGGGGTATAGGCTTCCTGGTACAGGTCGTAGAGTTCACGCCCTTTCCAGAGTGAGTCTTCATCTTGTATGGTAAAAGCGCCGGGCAGCGTCATGGTGTCGGCGGTGTAAGTCTGCAACTTAATTGCATCTGCACCGGCGTCAGCGGCGGCATCCACAATAGCCAGCGCCCGCTCCAGCGACTGGTTATGGTTGCCAGACATTTCCGCAATAATGAAGGGTTTATGGTTTTGCCCCACGAGTCGCCCGCCTATATTTATATCCTGTATTATGTTAGTGTTCATCATTATTCCTAACGCTATTTTAATTGTAAAATGAAGCGGTGTGCCTGTGGGTGCTCCATATATGGCTGCCCATAACTAAACCCGGCTTTTTCGAAAGTATGAACAGAGGCAATATTACCCCGTTGCACCAGTCCCTCTACCTGCTCTATGTCTGAACGTTTTGCTTTCAAGGCTTGAATTCCCTTTTGAAGCAGGCGAAGTCCTAGGCCTAGCCCCCGGAAATGAGCGTCTATTAGATAGCTGATTGTTGCTCTGCCTGAATTGATGTTAAACCGTATTTGCGCAATAGGTTTCCCCGCTGCTTCTACAATATAAAGAAGCGTTTGCTCATCCTCCAGAGCAGCTTTACACCAGTTTCTGTGGTTTTCTATGGTGATAAAGTTTTGGTTGAAAGAGTTTTTGCGCACAACTGGATCATTTGCCCACTTAAACAGCAGCATTGTATCTCCCTCAGTGGCTTCTCTCAAATATAATTTGGCACTGTCTATATGCCCTAAGTCAATCTGGCTGTTACAGTCTGTCCTGAAAATTACCCGACGCTTCTTACCCATCATTGTTACCTTCTTTTATCATTAGGTTGTATTTTAGTTCAGCCAGCTTCCAATCCATTAAGTTGTCAATATCTTGCACCTCCAGTTCGTTTAGCTCAATGGCACCAGAGTTATTTGTAAAAAGCTTCTGCTTCTCCATAAAAGTCATTACATTGAACCAGTAAAATTGTCCTGCGTCGTGGAAAGAAGCCGGCAGGTCTTGTGAGCGGCTGAGCAGGTGCTCAGGCCAGTTCATTAACACCCCATCCTTTTCCATCTTCAGGCTTCGCCAGATGGGGTAGCTGTATTGGACAACAGGAAACACAGTATCATACCGTTTGTTTGTCAAAAGCTCGAATGCTTCGGTTATTGAATTAGCTTTTACAAGCGGTGCAGTAGGATACAGGCAGCAGCCATATTCGAAGCTTTCTCCCGCAGCTGCATACTCACCTAAAACTTCTGTAAGTACCGCTGCGGTAGTAGCGAAATCAGTTGAAGTTGCGCTGCTTCTGAAGAAAGGAATGTTGGCGCCATGCTTTCTTGCAACCTCAGCTATCTCTTCATCATCGGTAGAAACCATTACTTCCTCAAAAAGACCAGACTGTAGTGCTGCCTCAATGGAATAAACTATAATGGGTTTTCCTGAAAAATATTTTATGTTCTTGCGCGGTATGCGCTTGCTGCCGCCCCGTGCTGGTATGATTGCGATGCGCTTCACTTCCCTACAAACTCCTTTACCTTCTGAATTACAAAAGCCTGTTCCTCCTGTGTTAGGGAGGGATACATCGGCAGGCTGAGGCAATGTGCATAGTACTGCTCAGCCTCAGGAAAAGCTCCCTTGCTGTGGCCCAGACTGCGGTAGTAAGGCATGGTGTGCACTGGAATGTAATGCACCTGCGCAAAAATCTGGTGCTGACGCAGGAAATCATAAGTACCCTTTCGGTCCTGAACCCGAATTACGTAAAGGTGGTAGGCATGCCCTTTGTCACCCTGAGCGCCCATGGCTGCCGGATTGGTGCTTAAAATCTCAATGCCTTCTACTTCTTTAAAAGCTTCATCATAAATTTTGGCAATGCCTTTTCTCCTGGCTAAGCCTGTTTCGGCACGTTGCAGCTGCGAAATTCCAAGAGCACAAAGCATATCCGGAATGCGGTAATTATAACCTAGTTCCTGCATTTCCATATACCAGCCACCGTGGTTTTCCTGCATGAGGTCTGGTTCGCGGGTAATGCCGTGGGTACGGAGTTGAAGCAGCTTCTTATACAGTTGCTCATCGTTGGTGGTAACCATACCGCCCTCACCGGTGGCAATGTGTTTTACCGGGTGAAAAGAAAATATGGCTAAGTCAGCATACTGACCATTACCACATATTTGCTTTTGACCTTTGCTGTCGTAGAAAAAGCCGCCGGGGGCATGGCAGGCATCTTCAATTATCCAAAGCCCATGCGCATCAGCAAGAGCCCTCAGCTCTTCCATGTTCACCGGGTTGCCAGCAAAGTCTACAGGAATGATGCCGCTATAGTAGCCTTTAGGCTTGCTCTCCAGCAACTGTCGCACTTTTTCTATGTCCAGCAGTGCGGTAGCCGGATTGATGTCAGCAAACTCTACCGTTCCGCCGCAGTAGTGCACGCAGTTAGCAGAGGCCACAAAGGTGATAGGCGTAGTAATTACCCGCGACTCTTCGTTTACTCCCAAAGCAAGTGTGCACAGGTGCAAGGCAGCTGTGCCATTAGCAACGGCTACCGCATATTTGGCACCCACATAATCAGCAAAAGCTTTTTCAAAAGCCGCTACTTTCGGCCCCTGCGTTAGGTAATCTGACTGCAACGTTTCTACCACAGCTTTGATATCAGCGTCTGTGATATGCTGCTTACCGTAAGGAATTATCAGCATAAACTTTAATAGAAGGGTCTACGTGCTCCTCAATCAAATCTCTAATTTTCTCTACACCAATCCATTCAGTATTTTCACCCGAATTGTAGCGGAAGCCTTTAGGTACTTTCTTAGCACCGAAATGAGACACAAAGTCTTCTACTTTCCAAAGCGGAGTAGAAGGAATAATGGCATAATATTTACCTAGGTCATAGGTATAGAAAGAATCAGAGGTGGTAATCATCTCCTCATGAATTTTTTCTCCAGGACGGATTCCTATTACCGGTTTTTCACAATCAGGCCCTATTGCTTCAGCTACATCAAGAACTTTATATGAAGGTATTTTAGGAACAAACAACTCTCCGCCCCAAGCAGTTTCCAATGCATGCAGCACCATTTCTACTCCCTCAGTAAGGGTTATATTAAAACGAGTCATTTCAGTATCCGTGATAGGCAATACTCCTTCTTTTCTTTTGTTCATAAAGAAAGGTATCACAGAGCCATTAGAACCCATTACATTACCATATCTGACAACAGAAAACTTGATAGGATTCCAGCCTCTGATATTATTAGCGGCAATAAAAAGTTTGTCAGAAGCAAGTTTTGTAGCACCATAAAGGTTAATAGGAGCAGCGGCTTTATCTGTAGAAAGCGCCACTACATTTTGGACACCTGTTTCAAGGCACCCGTTAATGATGTTTTCTGCACCTATTATATTTGTCTTCACACATTCCATCGGATTGTATTCAGCTATAGGTACATGTTTCATTGCCGCAGCATGTACTACATAATCAATACCCTTTAAAGCTCTTTTTACCCTGGCCTCGTCACGAACATCACCGATAAAGAATCTTACTTGTGGATACTTATCATGCGGATACTCCTGTGCCATTTGAAACTGCTTCTGCTCATCTCTGGAAAATACAACAAGACGTTTAATATCAGGCCATCTTTCAAGTACAATTTTTGTAAAAGCTTTACCAAAAGAACCTGTACCTCCAGTAATAAGAATAGATTTATCTTTTAACATTATTAAGTTATTTTATTGATATGTTCCCACTTTATAATAGTACCAAGTTGTGATTTTCTACCTCTTCCTCTTTTAGTTGATGTATCATCAACTGAAAATTTTATTATTTCTCCAGGAGCATCTACGTTGAAACCTTTAATTTGCAGAGGACTAGTAAAATTCATATATATATTATATTCACCAATAGCTAAAGTTCTCCTTGGAATAACCAGCCTAAAAGTATGTTCCCCAACAGGTAGACTATCCAATATATTCGGCAACACATCAAAAGTATCATTTTCTATCATCAATGTGCCGTCATTCTTCATTACTGTTAAGTATCCATATAAACCAGCTATTTTATCCCTAACTACACATTGCAATTCTAAAATAATATTACTATCAGCTTCGAAGTCTTGAGAAAGTATTCCCTTTTCATTGAAAAGACTAGCAGAAATAAGCTGAAATGCTTTGCTTTCCTGTTGATTAAAAAATATTGGATTATTTGTGTTTCCAGATGAAGTATTAAGATATCTATTTATTACTTCAGATATTTCACCAACATATGATACCTTTCCATTTTCTAATAACACACCGCGTTCACAAAGGTCTTTAACAGCGTTCATATTATGACTAACAAATAAAACCGTTCTATGTCCCCCCTTAGCAACATCCTGCATTTTACCAATAGCCTTTTTTTGAAATTCAGCATCCCCTACAGCTAACACCTCATCGACAATAAGAATATCAGGTTCCAGATGGGCTGCCACAGCAAAAGCTAATCTTACATACATTCCAGAACTGTAACGTTTAACAGGTGTATCAACATAACGCTCTATCCCAGAAAACTTGACAATCTCATCAAATTTTTCACTTACTTCTTGTCTAGTCATGCCAAGAATAGCTCCATTTAAATAGATGTTATCTCTGCCACTAAGTTCTGGGTGAAAGCCAGTTCCAACCTCCAAAAGGCTTGCAATCCTACCTTTCATTTTGATTGAGCCAGTAGTCGGTGCTGTTGTACGACTTAGTAGCTTTAAGAGAGTAGATTTACCGGCACCATTCTTACCGATAATTCCTATTACTTCGCCCTCTTTTACATTGAAATTGATATCACGAAGAGCCCACACATAATCAGAAGTACCTTTCAAAGACCTATCATTTTCTTCACCTATTTTCAGATATGGATCTTCTTTACCTCGTATTGTATGCCACCACCGATTCAAATCATGAGAAAAGGTACCTGTACCAACAGTTCCTAAACGGTACTGTTTTGAAACCCCTTCCACTTGTATAACATTATTCGCCATATCTTTATAATATCGTTAATCTTTATATAACTCAATAAAGCATATAAAAACTAGTAAGAAATTTAAATTGTAGTTCAAATTTTTCTCTATCTTAAACTGTGTCCATAAATGATCTTTCTACTCTATTAAAGGTGATTAAACCAATGAAGAAGACTACTAATATAACACTTAAACTATATAAGAGCGAGGATGGAGAGAAAGTACCTTGCTGAAAGAGGGCGTAACGAAAAGCTTCTACTATAGGAGTAAGTGGATTCCAAGAAATTAACCAGCCATAGCTTTTGTCAATCAGGAACGAAAGGGGGTAAATAACAGGGGTTGCATACATCAGGAGCTGCAAAGCAAAGCCAATCAGAACTGAAAAGTCCCTGTATTTAGTTGTTAATGAGGATATAATAATACCAAGGCCTAATCCCAGGAAGGCCATCATCACTACTAAAACAGGTATCCATAACCAGCTAAAGCCGAAATGAAATGGCTCACCCTGCGATGCATAAAATAACATAACACAAAGCAATAGGAGGAACTGTATCCCGAATTTAATCACGTTTGACGAGACAACTGAAAGCGGTAAAACTAACCGGGGGAAATAGACTTTTCCAAAAATACCTGCATTCGCTGAAAAAGTGTTTGAAGTAGAATTTACGCAGCTGTAGAAATAATTCCAGATAGCAATACCACTCATGTAGAACAATATTGGTTTTATACCATCAGTCGGTATATTGGCTATTTTGCTGTAAACAACAAAGAAGATGATTGTTGTAAAAAGTGGTTGGATAAAATGCCATAGAGGACCCAGGATTGTTTGTTTGTATTGCGCTTTAAAATCCCGCATTACAAACAGAACTAACAAATCGCGGTAGCGCCAGACATCCTTCAGTTGCAGGTCAAAAAGATTCCCCTTAGGCTCAATTACCATTGTCCACTCTTCTTGCCCTGCAGCCTGTGTATCAACTATCTTTTTTGTTGATCGCTTTGCTGCAGTTTTCTCCTCTTTCTCTTTTACCGTTGTCGCACCCGTACCCATAAAAAGAATTTATTAATAATATTTAGATAAAATAGAAAGTGTCTTACTCGTGGTAGTTCAGGATTCTATGTCCACCATCCTTCAGGTAAGTATCTCGCTTAAAGAGTTCAACATCGCTCTGCATCATGTCTTTTACCAGGGCAGGCAGGTCGTGCTTCGGCTCCCATCCCAGCTTCTCCTTGGCTTTGGTTCCATCGCCAATCAGCAGATCCACCTCTGTAGGCCGGAAATAGTTAACATCCACGCAAACAACTTCTCTCCCTACTTCAAGCTGATACTCCGGGTTAGAGCAGGCGGCCACATAGCCTTTCTCTTCCACACCCTCTCCTCTGAATTCTATTTCTATACCTACTTCAGCAAAAGCCATTTTCACAAAATCACGAACGGTTGTTGTTACGCCTGTGGCAATAACAAAGTCCTCCGGCTCGTCCTGCTGCAGGATGCGCCACATGGCCTCCACATAATCCTTCGCATGCCCCCAGTCTCTTCGGGAATCCAGGTTGCCAAGATAGACTTTCTCCTGCAGGCCCAATGCAATACGGGAGGCGGCTCTGGTAATTTTGCGGGTAACGAATGTCTCGCCTCTTAAAGGGGACTCGTGGTTAAACAAGATACCGTTGCAGGCAAACATACCATAGGCTTCGCGATAGTTTACTGTTATCCAGTAAGCATATAATTTGGCTACAGCATAAGGAGAGCGGGGATAAAATGGTGTCGTCTCTGATTGCGGGACAGCCTGCACTAATCCATACAATTCAGAAGTGGAAGCCTGGTAGATCCTTGTCTTTTCTGTAAGCCCAAGTATACGGATAGCTTCCAGAATTCTTAATGTACCAATACCATCAGCGTTGGCAGTATATTCGGGGGTGTCGAAGCTCACCTTTACATGGCTCATGGCAGCCAGATTATAGATTTCGTCTGGCTGTGTCTCCTGAATGATGCGTATCAGGTTAGTTGAGTCTGTCAGGTCACCATAGTGCAGCTTTAAATTAATATTCTTCTCGTGCGGGTCCTGGTACAGGTGATCTATCCTATCAGTATTAAACATAGAACTGCGGCGCTTCAGGCCATGAACCATATAACCTTTTTCTAAAAGTAGTTCAGCTAAGTACGCTCCGTCCTGTCCGGTGATGCCTGTAATGAGTGCTGTTTTCATTTTTATTCTGTTAAATAAGGTTGATTATGGAATGATTTGAAAGGTTTCCAACCACCCCTAGCCCCTCCTTCTTTAAGGTGGGGAATCTAAAAAACTGATTTATACTGCCACGTGTTTTTCAATGAAGTCGGCGTAGGCGAGTGCGATGCCATCCTGTAGCGAAGTTTTATGGTGCCACTCAAGGCTGTGAAGTTTTGAGACGTCCATAAGTTTACGTGGTGTTCCGTCTGGCTTGCTTGTATCAAAAACCAATTCACCATTAAAACCAACCACTTTCTTTACCTGTAAGGCAAGTTCTCTAATAGTAATATCCTCACCTGTTCCAATATTTATTAGTTCTCTGCCACTGTAGTTGTCCATCAGGAAGAGACAGGCTTCAGCCAGATCATCCGCAAAAAGGAATTCACGCCGGGGACTTCCCGTTCCCCAAACCGTCACTGTCTTCTCCCCGCTTTCTTTCGCCTCATGAAACTTCCGGATCAGTGCAGGCAGCACGTGGGAGTTCTGTGGATGATAATTGTCGTTGAAGCCGTAGAGGTTAGTTGGCATCACGCTGATGAAGTTACAACCATACTGATCGCGGTAAGCTTCGCACAGTTTTATTCCTGCTATTTTGGCAATAGCATACGGTTCGTTTGTCGGCTCCAGTTCTCCGGTCAGGAGATACTCTTCCTTCAAAGGCTGTGGCGCAAATTTTGGGTATATACAGGATGAACCCAGGAACATCAGCTTCTCTACTCCTGTCTCGTAAGCTGCGTGTATGACGTTTGCTTCCATCATCAGGTTGTCGTAAAGGAATTCAGCGCGGTAGGTGTTGTTGGCAACAATACCTCCCACCTTCGCCGCCGCCAGAAAAACGAAATCAGGCTTCTCCTCCCGGAAGAAGGCTCTTACCGCCTCCTGCTCCCGCAGGTCCAGCTGAGAAGAGCGGCGCGTCACAATGTTGCTGAAGCCTGCTGCCTCCAGCTTCCGTACAATAGCCGAGCCTACCATTCCATGATGCCCCGCCACATATATTTTTGAGGTTGCTTTCACTTATATTACGTATGCTTTTTACCCTGATAACCTTTCTATCCTAAGAGAGAATTCATAATTGCCGTTGGTGTTGACTGCACCAGCAAGATTGGAAAAATAAATTTCCGGATACTCTTACTCAACATGAAAGACTTTAAATTAAACTAACTTCTTCCACCACCTCTTTTGCTGTGCATCTTCTGCATAATACCCGTAGCCATACCCGTAACCATATCCGTAGCCATACCCGGATGAGATTTTTTCGAAATTCACGTCATTAAATAAAATGGCAGTATTTCTAATTTTCCCGGTTTCATACTGCAACTGCACATTACTCAGGAAAGCTTTTTGCGTGTATCCCTGCCTTACCATAAAGATATTGGCATCGGCAATCTGCATCAGCTCAAATCCATCTGAAAGAATGCCCACAGGTGGTGTATCCATAATGATATAATCGTACTGTATCTTGAGCTCTGCTATAAGGTCTTCCATTCTTTTGCTAAGCAACAATTCGGAAGGATTAGGCGGAATGTCACCGGAAGGCAGAATGTACAGTTGATCCTGTAAAGTAGGATGTATAATTTCATCAAAACCGGCATAACCTGCCAGAAAATTGCTGAGGCCAATACTGCTGGTTACTCCAAAGTCTACATTGCTGTTTGGCTTTCGCATATCAGCATTGATGAGTAGGGTACGTTCCCCGGAAATAGCCAGGATATACGCCAGGTTTTTAGCAGAAAAGGTCTTGCCCTCCCCGCTGATGGAAGAAGTTACCACGTAAATTTTGCAGCCCCCTTCCTGGGAAGATGCGCCTGTCATGAAGCGCAGGTTAGACCTGACTGTCCGGAAACCTTCCGCCATAGCAGATTTAGGACTTTGATCTATCAAATTCTTATCTTCCGCTTTATTATGCCCTACCATTCCTAATAAAGGAATATTTGTTAAGGCTTTGATATCCTCGGCTGAGGTCACTTTATTGTTAAGGAAGTCTTTCAGAAACAGGAAAGCAATGGGAATGGCTAAACCTAAGAAAATACCGGAAACATAATTCCTTGTCTCCGTAGGAGACACTTTGCTTCCCCTGGATGCTTCCGTTAAAATGGTAACGTTAGAGGTGTTGGCAGCCTTTGCGATACCTGCCTCTGCCTTTTTTTCCATTAGCAGGACATAGAGGTTTTCGCTCAGGTTATATAGACGGTTGATATTAACTAATTGTCTTTCTGCGGCCGGCAACCTGTTCAAGGAAGCGGATTCACTGGATATCTGCTGATTAAGCGCCCGAAGTGCAATCTGGTTGGCGGCCTGTATGTTGGATATACTCTCCAAGAGGTTTTGTTTCAACTCCTGTAACTGCTGCCGCTTTACCTGTAGTTGGTTAAGTAACAGCGGGTTACTCTGGTTCTGGTTTTGTGCCAGTACAGTGATATCAGCCTGTAAAGATACCAGCTCCCGTATCAGACCATTTAAAGTTGGATCTCCAATGCCAAAATTAGATGGTACTACAACGCCTGTATTGTCCTCTCCACTACGGAGGTAGTTCTGCAAATATTTGTAGTATTGTTCATTTAGCAGAAGCGATGCTTTCTGCTGCTCCAATGCTTCTACTTTCCCGGAAATACGATTTCCTTCTGTACTGATGTCTATTGCAGTGTTGTTTCGCTTAAAAGATTCTAACCTGCTTTCTATAAAATAAAGTGAATCACTTATTTGTTGAAGCTGGTCGTCTATAAAATTAATAGTATTAACAGCATTTATATTTTTTGTATCTAAATTATACTGTCTGTAAGTAAGCATGTGCTGATTTAGAAAATCAATTTCTTTATCAGGTGTAGCACTTATTAGTTTTAAATATAAAACGGAAGCTCCCTGTGCACCCGGATTTACAGTTAATGCACCAGCATATTGATTAGCCAGTTGCTCTAACTCATTTACTTGGAAAAGATGTTCGTTTTCTTTAGATTCAGGTTCAGATTTTTTTTTATTTACAACAAATATAAATCCTTCAATATTTTGCAAATCACCAAATAAATACCTGTTTCCTTCCAACAAGCTATTCCAATACATATTATCAGAAGAAAGTTTGTAATGATTTTCCTCCAGATTTATCTTAAAAAGTACATTGTAGGGTATGTTAGCCGAGCTAGTATCAATATCTACATCATATGGTACTCCAAATTTATAAAGCTCTGTTAATTTGATATTACCCTGTTTAAAATAAGAAACACTAAAATCAAGGTTTTGAACGGTTTGGAGGGTTAAAGCTTTCGTTCTTAAGAGAATAGACTCATTTGTTAAACTATTAGATGTCTTGAAAAGGTCTGAACCATACAACAGAGTAGTGGCAGAAGAGGCTTCGCTTACAGCTTCACTTAACATAACGGAGGAATGAACCTCGAATTCAGGTATAGTATATCTGTTTACCAAAAAGGCAGCCAAGACACCTATTAACAGGCAACCTAAAATAAGTATCCAGTTAGCAAGTAATTTATTCAGCAATTTTGGAATATCCAGACCTGAATCCTGGTGCTTTGCAGTGGTATTTTCCAAAGTAGTAGTGATGTTAATAGAATAATTTAATAAGATGCTGCATAAAAGCTATTGTAAAAACCTTATCACGAGGAAACTGATTGTGGATAACAATGAAATACCTAAGGTAACATTCGTTAGTAGATTCTCTCTTATATATTTAGCAGGTAAAGGATCAACTACAATCATATCGTTTGGCTGAAGATAGTAATTACCTTGAGCCAACATATTATCATCCAGCAAACTAAATTCATATAGTTTAGCCACCCCATTATCGTAGCGAACAAGTTTTATGTTGCTTCGGTTCGAATAAGGACTAAAGCCACCAGCCGATGCGATGGCTTCCATTACATTAATGTTATCCTGGTAAGTCGTAAATTGACCCTGGTTCGGAACCTCACCTATGATTGTATAGCGGAAGGTCAGCAACCGCAGGTTTACTGTCGGGTTCGTTAAATAAGGATTTAAGGCTTCTGTTACCTTTATTCTCGCTTCAGGCATAGTTAAACCACTCAATTCTACTTTACCTACAGCCGGAATAAGGATATTACCGTTTGCATCTAGAGTATATCCGTTTAGTACCGGATCCTGCCCACCGAAAACAGTGGTGCCGGAGGCGAGAAAATCAAATTCAGCAGGAGTAGTACTTTGAACTCGTAAAGACAACACATCTCCAGGCTTTAACGTATAGGCTTCAGGCTTCAGTTCAAATGTACGCAGCAGTTCATCAGCTTTACCCTGGTTTTCAACCTGTGGGTTGTCCTGTAAGATTAAAATTTTTTTTTGTGGCACACAACCGGAAAATACTACTATCCCAATCAAAGCCCACAAGGCACTAAGAATTATCCGCATGTTAATTTAAAACTCGTTTCCAGCAACAAAGGCACTATTCAGTTCTTATAGCTTCTTCTGAAATGGCGAAATTAACTAAATATTGCATCAGTACCCTGTTTTAGCCGGAAATAAATTATACAATTTTCTTAAAACTGCACCTGCACTCCATTCGAGATGCTGTATACAAAGTTGGTGATGGGCACAACCGGCTCATCTTCATAGGTACAGTTAAAATTGGTGCGTAAGTTGAAGCGATTAGTCAGCTTCACCACCAGCGTTATATCCCCGCTCACACGGTTTCGGAACTTCTCAATTACATTAGCATACCCCACCTGGTAATACAGAATACCTTCCGTGCTCACATTGTCATTTAATTTCGCTTTCAGGCTAACGTAATTGGTGGATTTCAGCAGGTTTGAGACAACAATGTTCGTCGCCTCCCCAGTGTTCTCCCACTCCTCGTGCTCGTGCATGACTCCTGTACCAACATATATAGTAGCGTTTTTAGTTTGAAGCAGCCGGTAACGAATGCCCCCTCCTGCCAGAGAACGAAACTCCAACCCCCTCGCCTTATCCGCCTGCACCTGCCCGAACAGCTCGTAAGACAAAGGCTGTTTGAAATGAAAGTTGGTCCTGAAATGCGAGTAACCTGTGCTGGCCACTGTATTGCGTTCTGCCCTGGAGTCATAATTTACCAGCAGGTAGTTGTAGTAATTTAGCAGCAGGTAGCTGTGCTTTGCAGAGATGAAGGCAACGTTACCATCGAAGGTAAGCTGCAGGTAGTTGTTTGGGTTATTTTTGCCTGCATTGCGGTTAAACATCGAGAAGTTCAGCCCGGCCTTACCTGTAAAATAGTTAGCAGTATCGCGCTCTACCCTCAAAGGCTCAATGTTCAGAATCTGCGCTTTGGCTTGGCCGCAGAGCATGAAGGATAAGAAGAGGAACAGACTAGCTTTTGGTAAAGATAAAGACATTTAAAAAACACATGTATTTCAAAATAAGCAGGAAGAGCAAAATAATAACCTTTTGCAGCTCTAAGAATGAACAATTGGCAAGTCTATATCTTATGTATATAATATGCAAAGGAAAAAGATACCTGCGCTAAAATAGTGCACGGAAGGATCTGCTAACGAATTTATATAATGACGTTTATAAAAATGATGTAACTGGCAGGACCGTTAACAATGAAAAAGGTTTTCAGCACACGAAAAAATCAGATTCTCCGCCTTAGTTAAGGAGGGGTTAGGGGTGGTTGGACCCGGTAAAGCAGAAACTGAGACAATAAAATCTAAACAGCAGCAATATTTACTACAGGTGTAATCATCCCCTACCCCCTTCGAAGGGGGACAAAAAAAGCCTACGTTACGTAATAATAAAGTATCTGTCAAAAAACTATAATAGTTATGGCAAAAGCATCCATACAACTCATACATGCCCTGCGGGAAACTGCGCAGCGTCTCCTCAAGGGCGATAAGTACCAGTGGGGCCACATGGGCAGCTGCAACTGCGGGCATCTGGCACAAACCATCACCAAGCACAGCAAAGGCGAGATACATGGGGCCGCTATGTGGCGCTATGGCGACTGGCGCGAACAACTGCGCGACTACTGCCCCCAGAGCGGCCTGCCGTTAGACCAGATCATCGACCAGATGGCGGAATTTGGACTGACAAGACAAGATTTAGAACACCTGGAGCGCCTGTCGCACCCCGCCATCACGCAATTTCTGCCGCCAGACCAGAAATACCTGCAGCATAACAAGCGGGAGGATGTGGTGCTTTACCTAGAAACCTGGGCCATGGTGCTGGAGGAAGAGCTTTTAAGTAAGGTAAAACTGCCTGCCTGGCAGAAAAGCACTATAAAAGAAGCAGTTTACCTCTCCTGACCTCGCAGCGTGCGCAGCTCCTGCGAGCGTCTGAGCCAACACAATAATCTATGCGCTAAAGAAAGTGTATATTATGGTATAGTTATAGTTGCTTTCTATACATAGCTGTTAATAAGGTGGTGAATTTTCAACTTTAAGAAATAGAGGGCTCTATAAATAAGAAAGAATTTGATTCTTGTCGTTACCTCACGATCGGCGCTCACTACATATTATTTGCTCTAACCAGACGCTCGCAGGAGCTGCGCACGCTGCGAGGTCTTAAAAACGTACCTTTCCATAATAACACTTGCCCCTTCCGCTATTTATCTTCAGTTTAGAGGGAATAAGCTGTAATACTGAATGACACCTCAACAAGAAGAAATTATTGCTGCTACCGCTGACTATGTCAAAGAACTGCTAAGCGGGGAAGGTTCCGGGCATGACTGGTGGCACATCTACCGGGTCTGGAACAATGCCAAAAGCATAGCGGCTCACGAGGTGGTCGATATTTATATAGTGGAGTTGGCAGCCCTGTTGCATGACATCGGTGACCATAAATTTCATAACGGCGATGAGTCCGTGGGGCCGCGTATGGCCAAGGAATGGCTGCAGCAGCATGAAGTGGAAGATGACATCATCCATCACATCTGTGACATCATCAAAGACTTATCTTATAAAGGTGCCGGCACCTCCTCTTTTATGAAGACCATTGAAGGAAGTGTGGTGCAGGATGCAGACCGGCTCGATGCTATAGGAGCCATCGGTATTGCGCGCACCTTTGCTTATGGCGGCCACAAGAATCGCGAACTCTATAACCCTCACATCAAGCCGGAACTGCATGATTCGTTCGAGCATTACAAGGCCAGTACCGCCCCTACCATCAATCACTTTTACGAGAAGCTTTTATTGCTGAAAGACCGTATGCATACGGAAACGGCAAAACGGCTTGCAGAAGAACGCCACCAGTACATGGAGGACTTCCTGGAGCAGTTTTATGCGGAGTGGGAAGGGGAAAGATAATTTATGAGGTTGGATAGGTTTAGCTTAGCAAATTCTAAAACCAAGTGCAAAGAAAAATAGGTGCACAAGTTTGATCATTCCCATACCCCCTCCAAAAGGGTATTTGTAATACCCATTCACATAAAGCTCCTTCCTTGAAGTCAGGTTTTTTCTATTTGTAGGCACGGAGTGAAAGAGTTTACAGTCTTTGGGTTGAGCGCCTGGGGAAAGGGGCCCTCTATTGTAAATGTTGCGGTGCCGCACGCAGTGAGGCAGTTTGAGCAGCGCGAGAACAGTCTCAGTTACACAGCGCGATGCCCAAAGACGAGGCCTCTCGGCCTAGAGAGGAAAGTCAGAAGGGATGCAACAGTAGGTTTAATGGCGCTGGATGAACTACAGTTACGGCAGCTTAGACAGAAAAAAGTTTACGTTCCTATTGTGTACACTTCATTTAACTTAATATCAACCTGCTTTTCTGCCTTATTACTTCATCTGCTCTAATATAGTATTCATAACAATCAGTTTTAATACTTAAATTAGCCATCATCACAACCACTCATATAAAATAGCCCATGGAGATCCCTTTACTCTCAGACATCGTCATCATCTTAGGCCTTGCTGTTGTAGTAATTCTGTTGTTCCAGCGGTTTCGGCTCCCTACCATCCTGGGCTTTCTGGCCACAGGTGTAATTGCCGGTCCGCATGGCTTGAGCTTAATAACGGCCACACATGACATTGAGATTTTAGCAGAGATAGGCGTTATCCTGCTGCTCTTTATTATTGGTATGGAATTCTCCCTCAAGAGCCTCGCCCTGATTAAACGAACCGTGCTACTGGGGGGTGCTACGCAGGTGTTGGCCACTATCGGTTTGGTTTGGCTCGTGATGCTGCTGTTCGACTTCAGCCACGGGGAGGCAGTTTTCATGGGTTTCCTGATTGCCTTAAGTTCCACGGCCATAGTGCTTAAGATACTGCAGGATAAAGGAGAGATTAACAGTCCGCAGGGCCGGGTGGTACTTGGCATCCTCATTTTCCAGGACATTATTGTGGTGCCGATGATGCTGCTGACACCTTTGATGGCAGGTGGTACCGAAGACGTTGGTACTGCCCTGCTGTGGATGGCGCTGAAAGGAGCTTTTGTCATTGTTTTTGTGCTTATCAGTGCCCGTTACCTGGTGCCGATGCTATTGTTTGCTGTTGCTAAAACTAAAAGCAAAGAGCTTTTTATACTTTGTGTAGTAGTGATTTGCTTTGCAGTAGCCTGGCTCACTTCGAGTTTAGGTTTATCTTTGGCACTGGGTGCTTTTATGGCTGGCTTGATTATCTCTGAATCGGAATACAGCCACCAGGCGACAAGCAACATCCTGCCTTTTCGGGAGATTTTTACCAGTTTCTTCTTCGTTTCCATTGGTATGCTGCTGGACTTTTCCTTTATGCTGCAGCACCTCCCAATCATTTTGTTTTTCACCCTGCTGACTTTTATTATCAAAGGAACTGTCGCCACGGTGGCAGCCCGCATGCTGCAGTACCCGCTGCGCATATCACTGCTGGTGGGCTTATCCATTTTCCAGGTTGGTGAGTTTGCCTTCATCCTCTCCAAAACCGGAATCACGCAGGGGCTGCTCTCAGAGGAAACATACCAGTACTTCCTGTCAGTGTCGCTGCTAACGATGGCCGTTACTCCGTTTGTTATTGAGTATTATCAGAAAATAGCCCGCGTGATAGGCGCTCCCTTCACTTCCGGAGAAGAACCGATGCCTTATAATGTGACTGCCGCTGATGATCATGGAGAACTTCCGCATCTCGATGACCACATTGTGATCATCGGCTATGGTGTGAACGGCCGTAATGTGGCCAAGGCTGCGCGGCATGCGCAGATACCCTACGTGATAGTGGAGCTGAATGCGATAACGGTAAAGCAGGAGCGGAAAATGGGAGAGCCGATTGTGTACGGGGACGCCGTGCACCCGATGATCCTCTCCCATATTAATATGCAGAAGGCACGGGTGGTGGTGGTGGCCATATCTGACCCGGAAGCTACCCGGCGCATTATTGCGAGCATCAGGGAAATAAGTGACAGGATACACCTGATTGTGCGCACCCGTTTTGTGCAGGAAATGGAGGAGAACTATAGGCTGGGAGCCGATGAGGTCATTCCGGAAGAGTTTGAAACGTCCATCGAGATTTTTACACGCGTGCTGAACAAATACCTGATGCCCCGCGACGAGATAGAAAACTTCACGCAGATGATACGCTCTGATAATTATGAGATGCTGCGGAGTATGGCCGGCATCAAGAACAATTCTTCCGCCGGCTTCAACCTGGACCTGCCGGAGATTGAGGTGGCAAGCCTTCGTGTGCTTACGAAGGATGAAGAAATTGTCGGAAAGCCTTTGCTGGAATCAGGCGTGCGCCACCGCTTTCATGTCACGGTAGTGGCCATCAAGCGAGACGGAGAAACGATTCTGAATATCGATGCCCATACTTATATTCACAAAGAAGACATACTTTATGTTGTCGGAAAACCAGCTGAAATAATGCGTTTCAATAACTACCTGAAGGCAGACGGATTCTAGGCTTTAAGTCCACCTTTGAAGTGAGTGGAGGATGATTACACCTGCGGACTAAAACTAGTTGAGTAGTTCCAAACTGTTATAAGCCAATTATATTAGATAATAACTCTAACTGCTAAAAACTGCCTGCACGAAGTGAATCTATTTCCAGTCTTTTGGTTGAGCGCCTTGTAAATGTTGCGTTGCCGAACAGAGTGAGGCAGCCTGAGCAGAGCGAAGGCAGCTTCAGTTACACAGCGAGATGCCAAAAGACGCGGCCTCTCGGCCTCGAGAGCACAGGCAGTAGCTATAAAAAAAGGTGCATATAAGTCGCTGGATAAGCTGTTGCTACGGCAGCTTAGTCAAGATACACAGTGGAAGGAGCTTTAGAAAAAAAGGTACAACTAATTTTAGCTGCTTCTATATTAAAAAAGCTTTTACGTTCTTCCGTCCGCCTTTCATCCCTCCCCCCCCTTCAAAGGGAGACATCACAGACATTATTCTAAATGATAAAATCCCCAGACTCAAACCTCATAACTTCTCCAACACTTCCTCCACCTGGTTCTTCACCTGCTTATAGCCTGCTTTGAAGTTGCTGATGCCGCCTTCGGACCACCCGCGCCACAAGAGCATTTTAGATTGTGGGCTAACAAGATCGATGATCAATGTTCCCTGCTTGAAAAGGTCGACGCTACGGTAGCCGGGCATATCGGCGTTCCCGTAATTGTAGCGGTAGCCGCTCATGTAGCCGTAACTATAGCCAAAACCCGTACTGAAGTTTTCCGGCTGGTCTTTTTCCTCCGGCACCGGGACACTCACATCATAAGCCACCAGCACATCCGGCTGGCTTTCTACTTTTCTGTACCCCTTTTCCTTCAACTCCTCCTCCACTGCCTGTTTAATTGATTTGTTCAGATTCGCACTATACCCTTTCTCATAATCTGATTCAGCTACGGGCTGCGGTTGGAACCAGGCATAGGTTTTATAAGTATCCATCCGGGCATATGGTGCCTTGATTGCTGTTGCGCCGATTGCCCCGGAAGTAGTGACACAGGAGTTCAACCCGATGAAGCACATCATCAGGCAAAGCAGGCAAAGCAGGCTTGACAGGCGTTTATTAGATGTCATTATATTTTTAATATCGTTTTCATATTGTGATTAAGGTTGCGCAATCTCATTCATGCAACTAAAAAACTAGCTTCTGCATATTGAGGCAATTCTTTGAGAGTAGTTTTTTCAATTAATTTGGCTGCACGAAATTTAAATTTCGTTCATTGTCAATTCGAAGAACGTGAGAAATCTGTCCTTTTTCATGACCCATAAATAACCCAGATTACTCACTGCTTTCGAAATGACAGAATAGGTTAAAGCTAAAAGCTCCTTAAGCTGATCATCACATGTACTAATTTCCTTCCTCCAACTCCTCCTCTACTAATGACAAACATCATTTTTCCATCACCGCTGAACCAGTAGGTTTGCACCTATCACATGAAACAAATTTAGAACGAAGCTTTCAGCATCGCAAGCAGAAGTACAAATCATTAAACATACCCCCCGTTTATAGGGTATAGCTATAGTAAAAACATTGCTTTATGTATATCAAACCAACAAATTATAAATCTGCAGAAGAAGCACTTGCCGTCATCAACTCCGGAGACCGGGTGTTCCTTCACGGAAGCGCTGCCACTCCCTCCTACCTGATTCAAAAACTAGCAGAACGCGCTGACGAACTGCGCGATGTAGAACTGGTTAGCATCACCACGTTTGGAGACATGCCCGTGGCTGATCCAAAACACAGCGATTCATTTTACATCAATTCACTTTTTGTATCTGCGAATGTACGGGAAGCAGTAAACAGTGGCCGGGGCGATTACGTGCCTATCTTCCTGAGCGAAATTCCTAAACTCTTCCGCAGTGGCATCATGCCCCTTGATGTGGCCATTGTACACGTTTCACCCCCAGACCGCCACGGCTTTTGCTCATTGGGAGTATCGGTCGACATCGCCCGGGAAGCAGTGCTGAGTGCGAAACATGTGATTGCGCAGGTAAACCCACAGATGCCGCGCACACACGGCGATGCCCTCATCCATACCCGTCGCTTTGATGCGCTGGTGGAGGTAAATGAGCCGCTACCGGAAGTAGACTACAGCCAGAAAATAAGCAGTGCCGAGGAAACCATCGGCAGGTATATTGCTGAGATGGTAGAAGACGGTGCCACGCTGCAGATGGGCATTGGTGGTATCCCGGATGCCGTACTGGGCTTCCTGACAAACCACAAGCGGCTGGGCATCCATACCGAGATGTTCTCGAACGGCATACTGCCACTGGTCGAGAAAGGCATTATCACGAATGAGCATAAAAAGAAACACCCGGGCCGTATTGCCACCGGCTTTATAGTTGGTAACCGCCAGCTATACGATTTTGTAGATGACAACCCGCTCATCACGATGCTGCGGACAGATTATGTGAACGATGTGACCATAATCAGAACGAACCCGAAAATGACAGCCATCAACAGTGCCATCGAAATAGACTTAACCGGGCAGGTGGTTTCCGATTCTATCGGCACATACCAGTACTCCGGCATTGGCGGGCAGATGGACTTCATGCGGGGTGCCGCGCTTTCCAAAGGAGGAAAGCCTATCATTGCGTTGCCTTCAGTCACGCACAAAGGTATTTCCCGTATCACACCATTCATCAACCAAGGAGCTGGCGTAGTGACAACGCGCGCGCACGTGCATTATGTAGTAACGGAGTATGGTGTAGCTTATTTATATGGCAAGAACCTGCGCCAACGTGCAAAAGCGCTCATTGGCATTGCACACCCTGACCATCGCGAACGTTTGGAGGAAGAAGCATTGAAACGGTTCAGAAATTTATAGCATCTTTGCCCTTATCCACTTATGAAGGAGAGACTTCCCTTGTGACCATAAACTTAGAATAATTGACTGCCCTGGCTTTACATGAAAGCCAGGGCTTTTTTAGGCTTAAATCTGCTAGAAAAAGAAGAAGTGCATATTATATAGTCCGCAGCCAGGAGTTGAGACTTAAAGATGAATATGTTTCTGATTCCTGTTGTACCCTGACATTTTATTGCGGAGCCGAGGATTACAAGGGAACAGCTGTATCAGAGCTTTCAATCCTCATATCTGCTGTTTGTTCGTATAAGGCTATATAGCGTATAGGTATAAAGCTATACAACGAAAAAAGCATTTATAAAGTAAGAGATAGAAACTATGAAAATCAATTTAACTAATATGGCTGATATTTCAACTCATGTACCGTCCGCCCCTCCATCCTGGGTAGAGAATTTTGCCCGGGTAGGGCTTACTGCCAAAGGGGTAGTTTATTGCCTCGTTGGCATTATTGCTTTTATGGCTGCTTTCGAGATTGGAGGGAAATCTGCACAGAGCGCCGACAGATCGAGTGTTTTCCAGTTTATACTGGAGCAGCCTTACGGCAAATGGCTGCTGGGCCTGGTGGCTTTGGGTCTGGCCTGCTATGCCATCTGGCGATTTATTGAGGCCATACAAGACACCAACCGGGTCGGCTCTGACGCGAAAGGCACATTTAAACGAATCCGGTATGCTTTCAGCGGTTTGATCTATGCTGGTCTTGCGTACCTGGCTGCAAACCTGGCGCTCGGCAACGGCGGCGGAAGCGGTGGTGATTCCCGCCAAACACTCGCCAGCGAACTGCTGCAGCAACCATTTGGGCAGTGGCTTGCAGGTATAGTGGCCGTGGGTATTATTATAGCCGGAATTTACCAGATTTACTATGGCTACTCTGAGAAGTATAAGAAAGAGATCAGGAGCACTGGTCTTAAAAGCGAAGTCGAAGACATGATGATTCGTGCTGGAAAAGTAGGCTATATGGCACGGGGCATTGTGTGGCTTGTTATTGGCTATATGTTCCTTCAGGCAGCGTTAAGTTCGAACGCGCAGGCAGCAGGTGGCAGCAGCAAGGCTTTCGCTTTTCTTGAAGAAGCTTCCTATGGCTCTTACCTGCTCGGTGCCGTTGCCCTGGGCCTGATTTGTTACGGTGTGTTTATGTTTATGCGCGCCAAATATTTGCCTTTGATAAGGTAAGACATCACAAAATGCATTGTTAAACATCCTGTTCTACTCTTTGCTATAGTAGAGCAGGATGTTTTTTTGCAAATGCTTTATATGTTGTTTTATGTAGGCTCATTCGGTAGAATACCAATGGCTTTGGTAATAATAGCGCCTCAGCCTTATAAACGACAGCTCTGCCACATGAGCTCCTCTCATACCCAAAGCTGAAGTTTCCGTACCTTAGCCATAGCAACCAGTCTGCAGAGGATGCGTTGCCTATCACCTTAAGTATTTAACATGCTCCAGGACAAACTGCAAAATCTCCCCTCGCTTTTAAAACTCCGACACGACCTGCACCAACACCCGGAGGTGTCAGGAAAAGAGAACCAAACAGCAGCAAGTATTGTCCACTACCTGCAACAGTACAATCCGGATCAGCTTCTAACTGGACTGGGAGGAACAGGCGTTGCAGCTGTTTTCCATGGCAAAAACCCGGAAGGACCAGTAGTGCTTTTCAGAGCAGAACTGGATGCTCTGCCCATAGCAGAGACAAATGACCAAAGTTATAAATCAATTCGGGACGGTGTTGGCCACCAATGCGGCCATGATGGGCATATGACGATATTGACTGCTTTAGGAAGCCTGCTGCACCATCATAAACCGGAGAAAGGTAAGGTCATACTGCTATACCAACCGGCGGAAGAGACAGGCGCTGGTGCGTTGGCTGTATTGCAGGAGGAAGCTTTTCAATCATTACAACCAGATTATGTGTTTGCCCTGCATAACCTGCCGGGGGTGCCCATACACCAGGTGGTGGTACGGCCCGGAGTATTTGCCGCTGCCTCTACGGGCATAGTAGTAGAGTTGCAGGGGAAGTCATCGCATGCAGCTGAACCAGAAAAAGGCATGAACCCCGGAGAGGCAATGGCTGAAATTGTTCTGGAGTTCAACCAAATCATTCGGCAAAAAGAAAGGTTCCAGGACCTCACGCTGCTGACCGTCATCCACGCCAGATTAGGAGAAGTGGCCTTTGGCACCAACCCTGGCTTTGCTACTGTTATGGCCACACTACGCTCCTACCTGCCGGCTGATCTTCAAACGCTTAAAACCCTGACGCAACAGGCGGTAGCAACCATTTCGAAAAGCTATGGTTTAAGTTACCAGCTCAGGTTTGTCGAAGAGTTCCCGGCCACTGTAAACCACCCGGAGGCGGTGCAAGTGGTACAGAGATCAGCTGCCAGGTTAAACCTAGAAGTGAAGGAAGCTGAACATCCCTTCAGATGGTCTGAGGATTTTGGCCACTTCACCCGCCAGTACAAGGGAGCTTTATTCGGACTCGGTTCCGGCGAATCGCAGCCACAGTTGCACCACTCCGATTACGACTTCCCGGACGAACTCATTCCAACAGGTGCAGCCATTTTTTATCACATTTCAAAAGAAATCCTGAGCGCATAAGCTACTATGTTCCATTCGTCTTATATCGAAATAAGTAAATCAGCACTTCATAATAATATCAACTTCATTAAACAGCAGATTGGGCCACAGGTTCAGCTTTCTTCTGTGATCAAAGGCAATGCCTACGGGCATGGCATTGAGGTCTTTGGGCCACTGGCACAAGACTGTGGCATTACGCACTTCGCAGTATTCAGTGCCGATGAGGCCCTGCGGCTACAGGAGTCACTTCCCAGTCCAGCCACTATCATGATTATGGGTTTCCTGGACAATCCGGAACTGGAATGGGCTATTCAGCATGACATCGAGTTTTTTGTGTTCGAGCCAGAGCGCTTGCTGGAAGCGGCTAAGGCAGCCGGAAAGGCAGGCAAAAAAGCCAAAGTACATATAGAACTGGAAACTGGTATGAACCGCACAGGCTTTGACCCTGCCGAACTCCACCAGCTAAAAGAGATGCTGCACGAGCACCGGCAGTATGTGCAGTTGCAGGGGCTTTGTACGCATTACGCAGGGGCTGAAAGTTCCGAAAACCATCACCGCATACTGGCGCAACAAAAAAACTTTCTCGCCCTAAGAAAAAGCTTTCAGGAAAGTAGCCTAACGCCAAGCCAAATACATACGGCTTGCTCGGCAGCCATGATGGGCTACACCGATACACACATGGACATGGTGCGGGTGGGCATTATGCAGTATGGCTTCTGGCCCAGCCCTGAAATGTATACGGACTATATGAGCCGGAATGACATGCAGCAAGATCCTTTGAAACTGCTCATCAACTGGAAAAGCAGCATTATGAGCCTGAAGCATGTGCCGCAGGGGGATTATATAGGCTATGGCGCCTCCTACCAGGCACCTCGCGACATGAAGATAGCGGTTATTCCTGTGGGCTATGCCTGGGGCTACAGCCGCTCCCTCAGCAACCAGGGGCAGGTACTGATACAGGGGCTGAAAGCTGGTGTCGTCGGTATTGTGAACATGAACGTGATGATGGTGGATGTGACGGATATACCAGGCGTTCAAAAAGGGAATGAAGTGGTACTACTTGGTAAGCAGGGAGATCAGAGCATTTCTGTTGCCTCTTTCAGCGAATTGAGCTCTCAGCTCAACTATGAGCTCCTGACAAGGCTGCCACTGAACATACCTCGATTTGTTGTGCCGTAATGGAGGGAATTAATAATACATTTTTCGGAGACTCAGAACATATGCCCGCAGTTAAAGCAGAAGTTTGCGTCTGCCGGATGGCCTTCCACGTGGCAGTTTGGACACACGCGGGTTGCAGCAGTCTCGCGGTCTGACCGAGCAAGTTCTACAGATACAATGCCGGTGGGCACTGCAATGATGCCGTAGCCCATGATCATGATGCAGCTGGCGAGCATCTGCCCGAGCGGGGTTGCTGGCGCAATATCGCCGTAGCCGACGGTGGTCAGGGTGACAATCGTCCAGTAGATACTTTTAGGTATACTCGTAAATCCACTTGCCTCCCCCTCTATCACGTACATCAGGGAACCAACTATCACTACTACTAACAGCACTACCCCAATAAAAACCATAATCTTGTTCATGCTTGCTTTTAGCGCTTTCGACAGCACCTGCCCTTCATCGATAAACCGTGTGAGCTTAAAAATACGTGCAATACGGAGCAGCCGCAGTACCCGTATTACTAACAGGTATTGGCTGCCTACCAGTATAAGACTTAAGTAGGTTGGTATAATGGACAGGAAATCTACAATTCCGAAAAAGGAAAAGATATAGCGCTTTGGTTTCGGTGTGCTGTAAATGCGCAGCAGGTATTCTATGGTAAAAATAATAGTGAACGACCATTCTACCGAACGGAAAAATGGCAGATATGCTATTGCCAGCTCTTTTATGCTTTCCAAACAAACCACAAGCACACTCAACAGGATGAGTAGCAGTAACACAACATCGAACACCTTACCGGCAGTGGTTTCGGCTTCGAAAATGATGGTGTAAAGTTTATGTCTAAAGCTGTTTTTTGCTTTTGGTGTCATGAATAAGTTTCCAGCGCCTGATTTTATCAATATACGGGAAAAGTATACCGATGCCTAACCCGCACAAGCTGCTCATGCTGCTTATTAGAAAGTGGATACAATCTGTACTGAGTCCCGCTGCAGCTTCGTAGCCAGGAAATTTTTTATCCGTGACTCGTACTCCCGAACCTTAGTGGCCTCTAACCTCTGCGCCTGCTTCTGTGTTCCTTCCTTAGCCCGCCAATCAATCATTACCAGCATCATGGTATCGGGCTTTACTGCATCCGGGGCAGTAACCATCTCCCCCACCTGCACTTGCTGTATCTCCGGAAAGAGCAGCTTCAGGTCGGTGGTGGCATTGCCGGGGGTGTAGCGGCTTCTCTTTCTTTGAAGGGAGTCTGAGCGTTGTTCCTGTATCTTTTGCAGCTCAAGCGTCTTAACTAAATCACGGTTCAGGTTATTCGTAACGTCATAGGCGATGCGCTCCACCTCTTCCGGCGATACATCCAATTGCACCAGCCGCACCCGGTAGGTATCCAGAGCGTTATCCTTCAGGAGGCTGTTGTAATGCGTCACCAGGTTCTCATCCACCTGCTTCCCGACGCTGTAAATTTTGATGTAGTTCAGTGAGTCTGCCGGCTGTAGCTCCCATTTAATTATCTCATTGTTGCGGGAGGTAAAATCGCTGATCACCAGGTTCTCAATCTGCTTTTTTGTCTGTACTTCTTTATAAATATTATACAGGAAATATATACTCGGGGAAACCACAATGACCAGCACCACCGCCATGATACGGGCAACTTTTCGCTCCTTCTCCTGGTTCACGTAGTGCTTGATGTGAAAATGCAGGTACTTTACAATCAGGAAAGTGGAAAGGGAAATAAAGACCGCGTTGATAAAGAAGAGATAAAACCCGCCAAGGAAATAATCGAAACGCCCCAGCGCCAGCCCATACCCGGCCGTGCACAGCGGGGGCATCAGGGCAGTGGCGATGGCCACACCCGGTATGGCATTCGATCTGTCGGAACGGGAAACAGAAACAATACCTGCCACACCACCGAAGAAAGCCACCATAACATCCAGCAGGGTTGGCTGCGTCCGGGCCAGTATCTCATTCGTTGGCTCTCCCAATGGAGTTATGCTGAAATAAAGAAAACTCACCCCCAATCCGGCCGCCGCCGCCAGTGCAAGGTTTTTTGCCGAAGCAACCAGCATCTCCCGGTCATTGATTCCTACCGATAAGCCTATGCCTAGGATGGGCGACATGAGCGGCGATATTAACATGGCTCCGATAATGACAGCGCCGGAACCAGTGTCCAGGCCGATGGAGGCCAGCATGGCGGAACAAATCAGCATCCAAGTATTATTTCCCCGGATCGGTATTTTATCGTAAATTTCCCGAATGGTGCCTTCCTCGTCTGTCTGGTGCTGTATATTGAGAACATGATCCAGCGTTCTCCTGAGGGCTCTAAGAAGCATGATATATAGTTGGATAAGGCACAGGTACAACGTTGATACCTGCTATGAATTTTGTCTGTGTGACAAAAATAGGCTCAGGCAAAGTTATAAGCTCTCTGCAGCCTGGTTATGACTTAGTTCAAATACTGATGTCTCAGCACATACATGAAGAAGACGTCCGGCAAAAAAGTAAACAAATTCACTAAAAACGCTTACATCTTCACCTGAAGCAAGGGCAACTGATTGAGTAAAACGTTCATTTTGTTGAGCTCCTGCACTTGTAAGTTTATCTTCTGCCTATCACCTGGGTTTTTGATTTCTTCATCTGCATCAAAAAGCAGCAATTCAGCCTCCTTATAAAGTACCGGCTTTAAATGCGGATAGTCCTGCACTTTGTATAGCAGGCTACGCAGCAAAAACAACAGCCGCAGCACTATGACACTGCTGCCTTTTCCATAGAGGCGGATTGGGCTCAGCGTTATGGCATACAAAGTTTCGAACGTTTCGTGCTGAAAGCGGATGCGGGCAGCCCCTTTGTCATCATACAGCACTTTTTGGTCAGTTAGTTGCATCCGGAGCACAAACAAATCAGTGAGGTAGTCAATCGCTTTAATCGCCGTCCCTGGATCATTTATTCCGGGACTCAGCGCCTTTACTGCGCTTTCTGTGATGTGCTTAAAGCCAAATAAATAATTAACGCTTGGCCGCTCTTCCCTATAAAAATCCACAAGGTCAAAAAACTCATCTGTGAAGGCGTCTTTGTTCTTCAGGAGGTTGTTCGCACGTGCGAAGGGAACACCATCTATTAAAAAGCTGCCGAGGGGTTGATTAAAATCCAGCACAACATCGTATTTTTTACATACCTCCAGTACGGCATCCTCATCCAGACTTTGCAGGTAACCTGTTGTAGGGCTTTTTAAAACGTGCCACGTATGGTCGGTAATAAAAATATTCGGCACACCCAGTCCATTGTCCTTCTTTATCTCTTCCGACAAACCTCCGTGGGTGACCCCATGTATGCTTTCTAAAATGCTTTCGATTTGTATGGACTGCGAAATAGAGTGAATAAAGTAAACAAAGAAGCCCAGGCATACAATGGTAAAGCACATGGCCAGAAAAATAGAGAAGCCAGGAAGGGAGATATTATAGTACTCGGCCCGCACATTCACCATAATAACTAAGGTGTAGATGAGCGTGCCAAGGTAGAGACCTAAGACCCGCTGATTAGACTTATAGGAAATCAAACCAGGTATAACACGGGGGGTAAAATTGCTGCTCGCCTGGTTCAGCACCAGCATCACCATGGTAAATGAAAACACAGTGAGAGAGATGATGCCTGTTGTGATAGAACTTAGTATCAGCCTTGCCGTCTCACCATTGGTGATGATCATAAAAGGCAGGTTATCTTTGAACCTTGAACTTAAACCATGTGCCTCCAGGTAAAGCATGAACAGGGCTAAAGCGAAAAAGAACACTGATATCAGTGTAGGGTAAAAGCCAATGCTGTTGACGATGTAATGGTAAGCAAACTTGAATTTGCTCAGTATCTTCTCCATAGTGCTAAGTGAACAAAGCTGCTTCTGATGCAGCTATAGTTGTATTATCATTTACTTGTATGAAGGGCCTCAGGTTATAAAGCAGGAGCATGTGCTTTATTTCAAAAAGGATAAAAGTTTATATCAATCCGCATCATACCCTTTTAATTGGCTGAAAGATCAACTTCTGAGGCAGATCTTTCCCGTACTTTCCCCATTCATTTCCTCTTTAAGCGCCTGGGTTGTAAGCGGTAAACGTCTTGTCGGTGTAGAAAATCATTACCTGCTCAATGGCTTTCCCCTCTGCTGCGGCCCTCTTAACAACAGTTGGGGATTCTTGTACTTTTTCAGGTGGGGGCGACTCTTTCTGACTTTCATTCTGAGGTTGAGACACTACTTCATCAGCTGAAACTACCGCCTTTTCAGGCTTAGCTGCTGAGGCTAACCTTTTTAGCATCTCTCCTTCGCCAAATAACAGCCAGTCAACAGCCACTTCTCTGTAGCAGCTGATGATTTTGAGCATCACATCCAGGCTGGGTTTGTTTCTGCCGCTGAGTATATGGCTGACTGTAGCCCGCGGTACCTCTATGTAGTCAGCTAGTTGTGTAGAAGTAAAGCCCTTGTACTCCATTAGCTGCCGTATTCGCTCTACCATATCAGTTTAATTTGAGTTTACAATTGTATATACATTTGTAACATACCAAAGCTTTTTAAGAATAGCAACCGTTTATTTGTTCTTGTGGCTAAAATATACTTAATGTTTATATAATAGTATGTAACTTATTGATAATAAAGAGGTTATAAAATATAAAAAATGCTCTTGCTGGTGGTGTTTACAATTGTATATACATTCGTAAACTAAATCATTTATAACAGCACTAACTGCCTGTTATTACAGCGAATAATCCAGCCTGAACAGCTTATTTTGTGATAGTTTTATAAGTCATTTCTATCAAGTAAAAAGTACTTAATCAGAATTTATGACACTATGGCAGTGGAAAATGACGCATTTGTGGATAACTCGAGTTATCCACAATCGGCTACTTTTCAACCTTTTAACCTGGTAGAGCAGGTCTGATACTTTCAGCACCTTAGACTGTGACGTACTCAACTATGACAGATTAGGCCTGAAACAGTAGGCGTCAGTTGCCATTTCAGCGGATGTTTCTGAAATAGTACTTTAACTATTCAGGTTGCATGAGGGCCAGGAATGCAAGAGGAAGAAATAAAAAAGGCCAGTAGGAATGCTTTATTCAAAGCAGTTCCTACTGGCCTGTAGTATGAATTCTTTACTGTCTATTTCACGAGGAGGGTTCCGTGCATTTTACGCCAATGGTCCGGATAGGTGCACACAAAATCGTAATACCCTGGTTTTGCTGGCGCCGTAAATTCCAACTCTACTGTCTGCCCGGGCAGCGCCATAGGTGATGCCGCAATAACAGCAGGGCTTTTGGGTACATAATTGCCCGAAGCGCCAACTTCGGCAGCGGCCATAGCCACCTGTTTGTATTTGTCTGGAGTAGTAAACACCACATTGTGCATCATAGGCATATCCACCCCTTCGTTGATGAAGGTGAGGTTCACCAAAGACTGCGCTGTCACCTCCAGCGTGTCCTCTTTGTAAGCCATATCTTCCTGTGTATTGCCTATGGCATGCAGCGTAATTTCCTGCACTGGCTGCAGGGTGTTGTCGGGTACTTCTACAACAGGTGCGCTTATACTATCATCTGTAGTATCTTGTGCTATTACTTCAGTCGCTACGGCCTCCTCATCAGCTGTCTCCGAAGGGCTACAATTCCAGAGGAGCAGATAGCAGCTGAACAGGCATCCTCTTAAAAAATATCTTTTCATATAACTTCATTTATGTAAACTTTAGGGCCTTGCACCTTGCCGTTCTGGTAAGCGATGTCAATACCCTGCTTTAAAAAGTTGTGGTCTCTGTCAATGAAACAGAGACCACAGCCACTTATAGTATAAATTCAGTTAATTTAACCGAAATACTCCTGTGCCAGCTTTTTATCGTGACCATACAGGTCTTCCCGGAAATGTATCTGACCCTGCTCATCCACCCAACTGGTAAAGTATACGATGTATACCTGAACCTTGGAGGGCAGAGTTACCCACTCTTCCTCACCACTCGTCATGGTGCTTCTTATCCGGGACTCGTTCCATTCCGGCATATCCTTTAAAAGGTATTTGGCCAACTCCACCGGATACTCCACCCGCACGCAGCCATGACTAAAGTCACGGTTAGTCTGGCTGAAGAGTGCATCAGCAGGAGTGTCGTGCAGGTAAACAGCATACTCGTTCGGGAACAGGAACTTGATCATACCCAGCGAGTTTTTCGGCCCTGGCTTCTGGCGCACACGGTACTGGAAGTTCTCTTCCGTTACGCTGGCCCAGTCGATACTGTAAGGAGAAACTGGCTTTGGATCCTTTTCTTTCGTTACCACTTCCATGTTCTGCGAGGCCAGCCAACTCGGATTGCTCAGCATCTTCGGCTTTATTTCAGCAGCCATAATGGTATTGGGCACGTTCCAGAAAGGCGCCATCACCACATACTCCAGTTTGTCACTGAAAATGGGGGTAGAGTGCATGGTTTTACCTACAATCACGCGCATGTCCATCACCTTCTTATACTCCCTTTCAGCATCCGGGTCATCATCCGGGTCTTCGTAGATATACATCTTGTATTCCGGAATATTTACCCAGATGTATTTTTGCTCCAGGCTTTTTGGCACCATGCGCTTCGGTATCCAGCGCCAGCGCTCCATGTTGATCATAATCTGGTTGATGCGTTCTTCCACAGGAACATTCATGGTAGCCAGTGTATTTCCGCCTACAACACCGTCTTCTTTCATGCCGTGCAGCATCTGGAACTGCTTCACCTGCTTGGCAAGTTTTTCATCAAAAACCCGTAACTTCGGGTCACTGGCATTGTAATTCTGGCCAGGGTTCAGGCGCCTGCGCAGGGTGAGCACTGCATCAGCAGAATCCCCTTGCTGCAGCTTCTTTTTGTCTCCCAGTTCTATTTTTGGCCATCCTCCCGCGTCCTGCAGGGCACGATACTCCTGTAGCTTATCCCTAAGGCGTGTGTAGCCGGCATGCAGGGCTTCAAACTCATAATAGGGGTATGTACTCTCCCGCTCTTTCAGAATTGTCTGAAGCGCCTTGTGTAGCTTAATCTTATTTTTCTTTACATCCCACTTCACGTTATCGTCCTGGCGCGGGTCAATGCGGCCCCTGTAGAAATCAGAGGCATAATTGAAATAAGAAGCGGTAAGGGCGACATCTATTTCCTTCTGCAACTCAAGCCTGGAAGAATCTTTTGGCTCCATCTGCCTGTATTGCGCAATCATTTTCTCGATGTCCACGACGCGGTATTTGTCTGGCTGCAACCCCTCCTTATCGGATCCTTCCACAGCCTCCAGAAATTTATCTGTTTCGGGCACTAGTTCATTTTCACGGAACCAAGCCAGGTTGTAGTCACGGTCCCCGTAGAAAAGGAACATAAAATCCTGGTGCTGCTTAAATGCAGGCTTATCCTTGATGTAATTGTATACAAACACACTATCTGTTGTGGCCTGCGGTAATTCTTTACCACCAAAGAGGTCAGATACTGCACCTTCGCCTCCTTCTGAAGAGGAGTTGTTACAGCTATTCATACCTGCCACATTCAGTGCTGCCAGTAACGGTACAGCCAGATATTTCTTTAAATAAGGGTTCATTTTATGGTATAGATAATTTACGTGCTTTTATTGCGATGCTGAAGAGAAGACGGTTAAAGTTAACATTAAAACAGTCTTTGAATAATTATATTAAAAACTTCTTATTCGTTTAGATTTAGCATTTCAGCTTTATGTACTCCAAAATGAATGAAAAAGTTCTGGATAGCTTCTCCTAGTATACCTTCCCTTTTCCCAGCTACTGTTATACTAACAAAGCCAATGCCATTTTACATAATAACACCACTGAAGACAAATTAGTTAACAGCCAGGAACAGGCGCAATGGCCGGACTTTTGCTTCTGATTTCCTCTGTTGGCATTTATGCCTATCTTACACCTAAAAGAAAAAAAGTAAAAAATGAACGTATACCTACGATGCATACTGGGGCTGGGGGTGGCCGGAAGTCTGCAACTTGCCTCCTGCTCTACGCAACCTGCTAAAGACGATTTATCTATGACAAAAGAACAAAGCGCTGCTGAGGCAGCCCCTGTTGACGTGCACAGTTATGCAAAGCCCGCAGAGGCTGTGGCAAAGCACCTTGACCTAGACATTGCGGTTGACTTTGAGCAAAAGGTGCTCAGCGGCCAGGCAGCTTACCACATTGAGAATAAAACAGGTACAGACGAGATAATCTTCGACACCCGCAACCTGCAGGTAGAAAAAGTTTTGTTGGGTGAGGAAATGGAAGAAACCACCTTCCGTCTGGGCGAAGGCAACCAAACACTGGGGCAGCCACTTATCGTGAAAATCAAGCCTGACACTAAAAAAGTAACCATACAATACAAAACCTCCCCGGATGCGGCTGCCCTGCAGTGGCTAAACCCACAGCAAACGGCAGGCAAGCAGCACCCCTTCCTCTTCACGCAGTCGCAGGCCATCCTAGCCCGCACCTGGATTCCGATTCAGGACAGCCCCGGCATCCGCATCACCTATAATGCGAACATAAAAGTGCCAAAGGAACTGCTTGCCGTGATGAGTGCGGAAAACCCGGTAAAGAAAAACGATACCGGCAATTACTCCTTCGAGATGAAGCAGCCTATCCCCTCTTACCTGATGGCCCTTTCGGTGGGTGATATGACCTTTCGTGAGATTGGAGAAAAGACGGGCATCTATGCTGAGCCTGAGACAATAGAAGCGGCAGCTTACGAGTTTGCAGAGATGGACAAGATGCTGGTGGCAGCCGAGAAGCTGTACGGCAAGTACCGCTGGGACCGTTATGACCTGCTGGTGCTGCCGCCCTCTTTTCCTTTTGGCGGAATGGAGAACCCGCGCCTTACTTTTGTGACGCCGACTGTGCTGGCTAAGGACCGTTCCCTCACCAGCCTGATAGCACATGAGCTGGCGCATAGCTGGAGCGGCAACCTTGTCACGAACGGCACCTGGAACGACTTCTGGCTGAACGAAGGATTTACAGTATACTTTGAGCGCCGCATTATGGAAGAGCTCTATGGAAAAGAATATGCAGATATGCTGAACGTGCTGGGCCACCAGGACCTCACCAATACCATTAATGACTTAGGGGCTGGCAGCGAGGACACCCGCCTGAAGCTAGACCTCGAGGGGCGCGACCCGGATGAAGGGCTGACGGACATTGCCTACGAAAAGGGAAACTTCTTTTTGAGAAACATTGAAAGAGCCGTGGGCAGAGAAAAGTTTGATGCTTTCCTGAACAAATACTTTAGCACGTTTGCCTTCCAGAGTACGAACACAGATAAGTTTCTTGACTTCCTGCGCACCGAGCTGATAAAAGGAGACGAAGAGCTGGCTAAAGAAATAAATGTGGAGGGCTGGGTATTTTCACCGGACTTACCCGCAGACTTCGTTCAGCCTACCTCCTCCCGTTTCGCTAAAGTAGAGGAAGCTTACAAAAGCTGGCAAAGCGGAAAGCCGGCAGCTCAACTGAACACAAAAGAATGGTCGAGCCATGAATGGCTGCACTTTATCCGGATGCTGCCGGAGCAGATGACACAGCAGCAGTTGGCGGAACTGGATAAGGCCTTTAACTTTACCAACTCCGGCAACTCAGAGGTGTTAGCAGCCTGGTTCCTGCATGCTATCCGGAACAACTATACCACAGCCGACAAAGCACTGGAGACTTTCCTTACGAACGTTGGCCGACGCAAGTTCCTGGTGCCGATTTACAAGGAGTTGATCCAGACACCGGAGGGGAAAAAGAAGGCCCTGGCGATTTATGCGAATGCAAGGCCAAATTATCATGCAGTTTCCACAGTAACTCTGGATGAACTGCTAAAATAAGAGAAAATAAAAGAGGCGCAGCTCATAATGAGTTGCGCCTCTTTTTTAAGTTTGTGTAGGTTGAAAGCTCTGTTACCTTCTTAGCTGCTGGTTGAGCCAGGCGAAGGTACAGAGCCCTTCTTATATCAAATCAGCATGGAGCTTATTTCTCGGCTTTTGTATTGATAGCCTGCTCTGCAATTTTGGTGAGCAGCTCATCTGTCTTCTTCTCTTCTTCAAGAGTAATAGACAGCTGCTTTAACACATCTTTCATACCTAATTGCTTGGCATAGGCACATACAGTACCGTAAGCTGCAATCTCGTAGTGTTCTACCCGCTGTGCACTCGCAATCAACGCTGCATCCATAACACTGGCGTCTGCACGCTCACTCATCATAGATTCAGCCTCTTTGATAATGCCCTCCATAGCAAGGCACTTTTCTCCTGTTGCCTTTTTACCTATAGTTTCGAATACACCTTCCAGGCGCTGAATCTGCTGCTCAGTCATTTCCAGGTGGTTCTGGAATGCCTGCTTCAGTTTGTCAGATGAAGTCGCTTTTATCATTTTAGGCAGCGCCTTCGTTATCTGCTTTTCAGCACTGTAAATGTCTTTAAGTTCGTGGATCAATAAGTCTTCTAAATTATTAAGTTTCATAGCTTGAAAAGGTTACGCGTTAAAAAAAATGAATGGCTTGTCAGCCTATGTACACCTATACGACACACCAATGACGGAGTTTTAATATATGATTTTTTATTAGCTAAATTGATTGAAATTTTCTCCTGCGCAATAATAAATATAAATTAATCTATATACTTGTATAGAATATTACAGACTTTGTAAGTCTCTGTACTAGAGGCAAACGGCTCTTACAGGTGCAATTCTTGAAACGAATTTTATTTAATGCGGTAATCTTATTAGGATGGTGGCGTGTTTTGTAAATTGCATGCTACTCAATAAATAAAGATTAACTACAACAGCACCCGTGGACAAACCTAAAGGAAAACTTATTGCTATAGGCGGAAACGAAGACAAAGGAACGTATCCCAACCCGAGATCAAAGAAGAAATATTACCTCGATTTTTTTGAATTAGGTATTCTGAAGCGGTTTCTGCAAGAGATTCCTGAAAGGAAACCACAAATAGAAGTAATCACAACGGCCTCCATGATACCCGAGGAAGTCGGGGAACGCTACCTCAGTGCTTTCCGAATTTTAGGCGTAGAGGATGTAGGTTTGATGCACATCCGAACTGAAGAAGACGCACTGGAACCCGACTACCTCAAACGTATAAAAAAAGCAGATGGTGTCATGTTCAGTGGCGGCGACCAGTCGCGGATAACCCGTATGTTCCTGAACACAGACATCCTGGAGGTTTTAAAGGACCGCTACTGGCACGAAGACTTTGTAATAGCCGGCACCAGCGCAGGGGCCATGGCCATGTCCCGGATCATGATTAAAGGCGGCAGCGCGCCGGAATCGCTCCTGCGTGGCTCTGTTAAAATAGGGGAAGGCCTTAATCTGATTGAAGGCGTCATAATTGATACCCATTTTGTAGTGAGGGGCCGTTTCGGGCGCCTGATGGAAGCAGTGGTGACACACCCTAAAACAGTGGGCATTGGTTTAGGCGAAGACACTGGCGTGCTGCTCACAGAAGGACATATTATTGAAACCATCGGCTCCAACCTGGTCGTGGTAGTAGATGGCCATGAGGTACAGTACACTAACGTGCATGAGATAGAAAAGGGCCGTCCCGTTGCCATCGAAAATATGGTGATGCATGTGCTGGCAAAAGGCAACCTATATGATTTCAACTCCCGCCGCTTCTTCAGAAGCGAAGAAGATTACCACCATACTCAGTTGCTTGAAGCCAAGTAACACAACCTGTATCAATTAGGAGTGCAGGATTAGCAGATGCTACTAAGAACCTGCAGCTGCCACAGTTCCTATCTGTTACTCTTATTGCTGCTATGTAATACTAAATCTCTTGAACCGGATTCCATTGTATTGATTGTATGTAGGCCTGTCTAAGCTACCGTAGCAGTTGCTTGGACAGCGGCAGCAGACCTACTGTTTCATTTCTATTGCTCCGTGCTCTCCAGGCCGAGGGGCCTCGTCTTGGGGGTAGGGGCCCTCTTTTAGGCATCGCGCCGGGAGTTTTTCTGCGCCAGGACGCTGCCGCTCCCGCGGCACCTAAAAATCTCCAAATGCGCTCAACCCAAAGACTGTAAACACCTTCACTTCTTGCCAACGAATAGGAATGGCTTATTTATTGTAGGAGCTTTATATGAATTGGTATAAGTCTCCTCTTATGTCCATCCCTGCACAGGGATGTATCTTTGTAATCAAGGACAGCTCTGAATAACAGTCTGAGAATTCAGCGACTTATATTATAATTGTTCTTATGCTGGTACTCCAGCCAAAGCCAAATCATACCTCCTTATAGATGGCTACAAAAGTATCTTCGTTGCTTTTCCTGTATGCCCGGTACATGCCCTCGGAGTTAAAGGGAAGCGCCACCTCTCCTGCTGCATTTACGGCAATCAAACCTCCCTCGCCGCCAAATTTCACCAGCTTATTCATTACAACTTCTTCGCAGGCCTGCTGTAGTGTATAGTCTTTGTACTCTATAAGGCAGGAAACGTCATAGGCAACAACAGCCCGCATAAAGTACTCCCCATGACCGGTACAGGAAATGGCACAGGTACTATTATTAGCATAAGTACCAGAACCTATAATGGAAGTATCGCCGATGCGGTTGTAGCGCTTGTTTGTCATGCCCCCTGTGGAGGTGGCGGCAGCTACATTTCCTTCATAATCTACGGCAACTGCACCCACTGTTCCAAATTTCTGGTCTAGCTGTTCGGTGTGGTCCATCATAAACAGGTTTGAATCGCGCACCTCGCTCCATTGTTTGTAACGGTAGGCATCAAAAAAATAAGTTTCCGGCTCAAAGGCAAAGCCGTGGTTGCGGGCAAACTCTTCAGCACCATAACCACTCAGCATCACATGATCGGAATGCTCTATCACTGCCCTCGATAGCCTGACAGGATTTTTTATACCCTGTACGCCCGCTATGGCTCCGGCCTGAAGTGTTTTACCACACATAATGGCTGCGTCCATTTCGTGCCTGCCTTCCTTTGTGAAAACGGAGCCCCGGCCGGCATTAAATAAAGGGTTATCCTCCAGGCTCACAACAGCCTGTTCTACAGCTTCCATAGCAGGCTTACCTTCCTGCAACAGTTTATGCCCGATTTCTATTGCTTCCTCTAGGGCGGCTTTATAGGCTTTCTCCTGTTCGGGTGTAAGTGAGGTTCTCGTGATGGTGCCTGCTCCTCCATGAATGGCAATAGCTATGTTATTCATAGTATATAATAATCTTCTGTTCTGGTTGTTTTTCCTTACGCCTTTCTTCCTGATGCTGTTCATTTAAAAAAACGACGGCTTTCTTGGGAATAAAAAAAGTGACGCAGAATGGACTTCATCTAATGCCTGATAATGATTAGGAAAAGAATGTAAGGCATAACCAATTAAGCTTTAAACAGGAAGAGATAAAGGTACAATTAACCTAAATTTTGTAAATGTTTAGGTGCTGAAATGGACTCAAGTCAGGGGAAAAATCGTTATCTTTGTTCTAATCTAGATAACCTATATAATTCATAAATTATGTCGTTTGATATCCAAGGTAAACTGTACGAAACGTTTGAGGAGCAGCAGGTAAGTGATAAGTTCAAGAAGCGCGAGTTCGTGCTGGAGATTCCTGATGGCTCTTACACACAGTATGTGAAGTTTCAGTTAACACAGGATAAGTGCAGCCTGTTAGAGTCTTTCAAGAATGGTGATGAGGTAAAGGTAACATTTAACCTGACTGGTAAGCCATTTACAAAAAACGGCACTACCATGTACTTCACAAACCTGCAGGCATGGAGATTAGAACCAGCAGGTGGAAATACACCTGGCGCATCTGCCGGAGCACCCACGCAACAAGACGCTCCTTCCTTCTACAGCAGCGACGCAGACAACGATTTGCCATTCTAAGCAAGCACATCATATACAGAAAAGCGAGCCCTATAAAGCTCGCTTTTTTTATGCCTCTGATTCATAGAGGCTATCTTTTCTCCTGCAAAGCTCCTACAAATAAGACTTAAGTAGCATGATTTTTAAATTAGACTTCACAAAAAAATACTTGAATAGCTTTGAAGGATATCTCTATATATTCCTGTAGAGCGGCATAACCAAAAACCGAATTTACAGTTTATACTTACAGCATCTCCCTAATTTATGGACGAACTACAGCGCCTGATACTATTAGGCGAAAACGACACGGTTGATTTTAAGCAACGGGTAACGCAACCAGAAAAAATAGCCCGCACCCTTGTTTCCTTTGCCAACACAAGGGGAGGGATTATTTTGATAGGAGTAAAAGACAACGGCACCATCTCCGGCATCGACCCTGAAGAAGAAAAGCACACACTGCAGCTAGCTGCTGATTTTTACTGCGATCCTCCTGTGAAGGTACAATATGAGGAAGTGGAGGAAGACAAAAAGACAATACTTAAAGTAATTGTTCCTGAAAGTAAGGTGAAGCCGCACTTTGCTAAAGTAAAAGAAGATGACTGGAGAGGGTTTGTGCGCGTGAAAGACAACAGCGTGCAGACAAGCAAAATGGTGAACAAAGCGCTGGAGCCCGAACCTTTTGAGCGCCTGCCGCTGGACCGGCATGAAAACGCGGTGCTGGGATACTTGGAAGTCAGCCCCCGAATTACCCTCAAGCAGTACATGAAACTGGCGAACCTCTCAGAGCGACGTGCCTATCGCACACTTGTAAAACTGGTGATTCATGGATACCTGCGCCTGCACGATAAAGAGAAGGAAGAATACTATACCCTCAGCTAACCTTACTACAGTTTAGTTTATTTGAACTGCCACATCAGGTTCCCTTTTTCATAGTACTCTGTGTGCAAGTAGGTACCACTTGGTTCATATACCTTCCATCCGCCAAACCAGTAGTATCGTACTTTCTCGTCGTCTTCTACCCGCTTTGCCTGTCCTACCTTCTCTATCGAACCGTCCTTCCTATACCGCGTCACCTGTATGTAATCCAGAGTTCGTTTGTAGCGCTCTATCATCATCAGTTCTCCTGTAGGGTAATAGTAGCGCCACCTGCCCACTTCCCTCCCGTGCTTAAACCGGCCATTCCTAACTAATACCTTATCTTCCTTAATGTAGACCTTCCACCGGCCATGGTATAGCCCCTCTTTATCAAAGCGATTGATTCTAAAAGGCCAAAAGCCTTTTTGGGTCTGGCTTGCGTGCCCTAGCAGTGGCAGCAGCAGGAAAGAAAGTATGAGGAGGAGGCGCATAAACACTTACTTTAGATATAATTTATAGCAAGCAAAAGCATCAGCAATTCTATAACTGGAGGAAAGTTAAAAATAATTTCTATTTAACTAAACTATTAGTTATACTTCTTTGCTTATACTAAAGTTTTGACACTTAACCTTGTATAGGTTATTCTTAAAGTGTAATATAATGCTGTTACACGAGGGGCACTCCTGAGCTCCATTTGCCGCGTAGCCTACCTTTGCATTATCACGTAAACAGCAACAGAACTCGTGACAAGACAGGAGCATTGTGGAGCAGATAAAACGTTTAGTTTTCACCCTTAGCCCAACCCCTATGGCAAGCCCTACCAAAAAGACCACTGCCTCCTCTGGCAGCATGAAAGTTTCCAAATCGAGTAGTACTGAAAAAACAGCAAAGACAAAACCGAAAGTAACAGAAGCTAACGACAAAAAGATATTTGTGCTGGACACGTCGGTGATCCTCTACGACCACAGTGCCATCCAGAACTTTCAGGAACATGATGTAGCCATTCCCATTACAGTATTAGAGGAACTTGATAACTTCAAGAAGGGCAACGACATTAAAAATTTTGAGGCCCGGGAGTTTATACGCTTCATAGATAAACTGTCTGCCGAGCACCGCCTGCAGGAGTGGCTTCCCCTCAACGGAAAAAACAAAGGCTACTTTAAAGTGTTGATGAATGAGACCTCGGATATAGATGCCTTAACCATTTTCGGAGACAAGAACGACCACCGCATCCTCAACTCCGCCCTTTCCCTGAAACAGGAGAAGCCGGATAAGAAGATTGTGCTGGTTACAAAAGACATTAACCTGCGGCTGAAAGCCCGCGCCCTGAACATTACCGCTGAGGATTACGAAACAGGAAAGATACAGGATGTTGCCGGCCTGTACACAGGCAACGACACCATAGAAGACATATCGCCGGCTGTGATAAGTGAGTTGTATGAGAAAGGAGTGTGTGAAGCTGACAAGGTATTGCAGGAGAAACCAGCAGACAATCATTACTTTATATTGAAAAGCTTTAAGAGCTCTATTTTAGCTTTTTATAATGCCGCAGAAAAGCAACTGGAGCGCGTAGACAAATTAACAGCCTTTGGCGTGAAACCCCGCAACGCAGAGCAGGCGTTTGCCATACATGCACTCACTAACCCTTACATAAAACTTGTGACGGTACAAGGGGTGGCCGGAACAGGTAAAACCTTACTGGCACTGGCTTCTGCCCTGGAGCAGCGTCGGGAGTATAAGCAGATATACCTGGCCCGGCCGGTGGTGCCGCTGAGCAACAAGGACATCGGTTACCTGCCCGGCGACATCAAATCTAAACTGAACCCATACATGGAACCGCTCTGGGACAACCTGAAGTATATTCAGAACCAGTTTTCTGAGACAAGTAAAGAGTACCAGAAAATCCGGGATATGGTGGACCTGGAAAAGCTGATGATTACTCCCTTAGCCTACATCAGGGGCCGCAGTTTGTCTAACATAGTTTTCATCGTGGACGAAGCCCAAAACCTGACGCCACACGAAGTAAAGACAATCATATCCCGTGCAGGTGAGAACACTAAAATCGTTTTCACCGGAGACATATACCAGATAGACACTCCTTACCTCGATTCCCAAAGCAACGGTCTCTCCTATCTGATTGACCGCGCCAAAAACCATCCTTTGTATGCGCACATTACGCTGCTGAAAGGAGAACGATCAGAGTTGGCAAACCTGGCGAATGAGTTACTTTAGAGGGAATACTGATGACATTATCAACAGAAAGCCCTGCGATACTTCTATCGCAGGGCTTTCTGTTGATAATGTCATCGTCAAAACATACACTTTCAGGTTCCTAAACCACCGCTTTATAAATAGGATTTTATTATCACTACGGCTTCTGCAGGTACCTCGTCTTCAGGATATTTAAGTGGTGCAGTTCATGTGCTGCTATAACATGCAGCAACCCACGCAGCTTCATTTTACGGCCGTTTGCTACACCATAATTATTTATCATTTCGTGCGTAAAGGAATGGAACATGGCCATGTTGGATCGGCGGGTAAGCTCATATTCATCCAAAAGACTTTCCAGGGAGCGAATGTTAGCAAATGAATTGTGAATATATTTTGCTTCGTCCCAGCCAGGCAGAGAGGCTTCTTCCCCTCTGCTAAAGCAGAGCGCCCGGTATCCGAAAATACGGTCAGAATCAATAAGATGCTGCAGTAACTCCTTTATACTCCATTTCCCCTCCGCGTACGCTTCTTCTGCCTGCTCATTAGAGATATCCTTCAACATATACCGCAAGTCTGAGGCCTGCTTCTCGAGCATAAATAGAAGGTCGCCCTCCGGCAGGAGCTTCATGTAGTTCTGGTAATAATCCGGATATTCGTCTGTAGTTGGTCTGTTGATGGTAACTGGCATATGCTTTTTCACTTTAATGCTTTCTTCTTACTGTTGTTCATAAGTAATACTTTAAGGCCCAGCAGCCCCTTTTCCGCCTCATCCTGCTTCTTATAAGATTTCATCAGGCAGGATAATCTTTCCCATGGTTTCTCTCCGAAAGTAGCCTGCTGCAGCCAGGTAACCTCGGTGCCTCCTTCTACTGCAGTTAGTATAAAAGAGCCTTGCAACCTGCTGGTGTCATCTTCTGCATTCTCTATATAAAGAAGCGAAGAAGGGCTGATGCTCTCGGTAAAGACCACTTTCCCGTTGCCAACCTTGTCTCCGCTCCACTGCATACGGGCGCCTGTACCTGCCATCGGTCCACCGTAAAGGTAAATCATGCTGGGGTCCGTTTGTTTATTCACTACCGTCCATTTCTCCCACTCCATCGGGTTAACCAGGTGCGCATACACCTCTTCAGGAGTAGCAGGCAACACCATGCTCTGCCGCACTTCCAGCTGCGTTGGGAGCAGGAAGGATGCACCCGCCAAAGCTGCAGTAAGCAACAGCAGGAATAAAAGCACGAAAGAGAGAAGCTTCATTCAGATTATATTTTTGTGTTATGTGCTTTGGTATTGGGGGGTAATTTACACCAATTTAAAGCAGCTTTTATATAGGAAACAAGCGGCATAGCATATATTTTTTCACTTATTCAGCACCGTCAAAGGGCAGCTACAGCAGCCTAAGCAGCCTAAATAGCTTTAGTCACGTAGAGGGTAATAAATGAGTTAAAACCAACATGAACAGATATGATTAACGACTGGATACATAAAGGATTAAAATATTCACAGAACCCGATTTTCAAGAAATTCCTGGGCAAGTCTGGCAGGCTACTCGGAAAACCAGCGAAGCTCGGCCTGCTGTTAACATCTGCCTACAGCAAGTTAGTGGATGTAGATAGTAACAAGAGTAGCTTTGAACAACTGAAGGAATTTATGATGACCTTTATCCGGCTGGTGAAGTTTTACATCAACGGAGATTACCGCAATGTCTCCCGGAAATCCTTGATGATTGGTGTGGCCGTGCTGCTTTACCTGGTTACTCCGCTGGATATCATTCCGGACTTTATACCGGTTATAGGTTTGCTCGATGACCTGAGCCTGATGGCTTGGTTTATTGATGCCTTTCAGACAGAAATCAATAAGTTCAGGCAATGGGAAGCCGATACCAACTTCGACCACACCCGCATTGGCTCCCTATAAATTAGAGCCCACTATTTTAAGCCGTGCAGGAGAACTGATTTGCCGGCAAAAGCAAAAGGACAAAAAAGCTAAAGGCGGCCACTGAATACAGTGGCCGCCTTTAGCTTTCCAAAGATTCAACTATACAATATGAGCTGAACTTAATACTGATGGAAAGCCTCTGAAACAAAAGAAAGCACTTTCGGCAGCGACTCCCGCCAGTAAGTCCAGTTGTGGGCACCGTCTCTTACACGGAACTCATGCGGGATGTTATTTTTGCGCATAGCAATGTGAGCCAAAGCATTACCTTCAAAAAGAAAATCGTCATCACCGCAGTCAATGAACCAGCGTACAGCCTTTTTCTGATCTTCCGGCATATTCTGAATTAATTCCAGCGCACTGTGGCGCTTGTAATGTGCCTCTATGGCGGCATCTGTTGCTGTAACAGGCTTGTTCCCTATCCGCTCCATAAAAGTTTTGGCATCTGCCAGTGATAGCGGACCAACCGCAGCGCTCAACGGGCACGCAGATGAGAACAGCTCCGGGTGATGCAGCGCATACATAAAGGAACCTCCCCCACCCATAGACAGCCCAGCTACCGCCCGGAAGCGCTTTTCTCCTTTGATGCGGTATTCTTTCTCAATAAAGGGCATAAACTCCTCAAAAAAGAAATCCTCGTAACGCCACTCTCCTGTAACATCATTAAAATACCCTCGCTGGCCAGTATTTGCATCCGGCATCACTATCACCATGGGTGTTGCTGTGCCTTCCAGTATGGCTTTGTCTGCGATCCGGAGCACTTCCCCAAATTGTACCCACCCCGTCTGGTCGTCACCAGCTCCATGCAGGAGGTATAAAACCGGGTAGCTGCGCTTGGAGATGTCATAGTCCGGTGGCAGGTAAATCGCATATTTCCGGTTGTCCTTCAATATTTTGCTTTTCAGCGTCAGGTTATCCAGCACTCTTCCGGTAGTCTGTGCGAAAAGGGTTGCCGGCAAGAGGAGGAGGACTGCCAGGAAGGCAGTGATGTAGTGTTTTCTCATGTGTTTTAGGTTGGTTATTTAAAAAGTTTAAAAGGTTTTGCTTTAGCAGGAAATGCAGCTAATCGAAAAGTATTAGACTAAGTTAGTTTTCATTGACCAACTTACAAACTGAAGGATTAATACATCGGTTTTAGAGGAACTAATGCATAACGAAAGTTGAAAAAAATCTGGCTGGTAAAACTTTTTTGCTTTAAACCATGACTATATCAGACTCATGTTCATAGTAATGTTGATGGCAATGAAGCACAGGCTTTTATGCCTGAAAGCATAATTAGATTTTTAGTTGAAGCTGGACCGGGATTTTAAAATCACAGCAACTGTTTTTGTGCCACAGGATGCTCAAACCCAACATTAAAGTAGAAAAACTAAACAATAGGACAGGGTTTTCGTTTTCATAGTAATTAGACCAAATTTTTAAACTAAAATATAACTATGGACACATCAGCAAGAGATTTAAAAGAAAAAGCAGATAGAGCAAACCCTGATCACAAAGAAGGACCAGTAGCAGCAGCTATCGAGAAATATACTGCTAAATTACCTTCAGATGTATTTTTATGGGCTGCCTTAGGCTCCATGGCTATTTCTGCAACATTGAAAATAATGAAAAAAGATGAGGAAGCATTGTTCGTTGGACAGTGGGCTCCGTCTTTCTTACTTTTAGGTAATTACAACAAGATGATTAAGTTATCTGGCTACGAGACAGATAAGTAAGATTATCTGATTTGAATATAAAAAAAGAGGGAGCACTAGCTTACCTCTTTTTTTATATGGCTGGCTTTACGCATATAGACCTAACAGCTGTTCTAATAGTGCTCATAAAATTAATTGCTCCTATAGCTCATAAATTCGGAACAGAGCCTGAAACAGCCTTAAGCCCCTCTCCTTCCTGCTTTTAATTAATTCCACTTACCCGGTGCGGGCATTCATCAACCTATAAACGACTTAGATACACTAAAATTCTGCATGAATCAGGATGGTTTCCGCTATTTCAACTACCTTTGCCAACCGAATGAACGTTCAGTTGGAATCAAGATTTTTAATGGAGCCTGTAGCAGACAAAAAGAAAGCAATATTAGAGAGCACACTGGAACTTGTAAAGGAAAATGGTTTTCATGGCACCCCTATGAGTATGGTGGCTAAAAAGGCTGGTGTTGCAGCAGGTACAATATATCATTACTTCGATAGCAAAGACCGTCTGATATGTGAGTTATACAGCTATGTGAGGCAGCAAAGTATACAGGCAATAGTAACTGTAGATGATACTACGTTGCCCTACCAAGAGCGCTTCTTCGCCATATGGTGGAGCTTGTACAGCTTCTATATTAACAACCCGAATGTGTTGCGCTTCTTCGAACAGTTTGTAAACTCACCTTACAACGCCAAAATGGAAGAAATAAGGAATGATGAGTTTCATAAGCTGCTTTACTGCTTCTTTAGAGGAGGAATTGAACAGGGACACCTCCGACCTGTGAACCCTGAGATTTTAGGAGTGCTGGTACATGGCAGCATCATCACGACTGCAAAAGTGTATGGTAGCGGAAAAATTCCTTTTGGAGATGAGGAGCTAAAACAAATTGCTCAGATTCTCTGGGATGGAATATCAGTACAGTAACCGCTCTCTCTTCCAAATAAATCCTGAACAACAGTATCTGAATCCTGCTTTATGATTGAGCAAATAGACTCTCTGCGCATTTATTGTTGAAATCTCACATCGGGCTGCTTCACGGACATCAGCAACTTTCCATAACTCTCACCTATTAAACAATCACACAGAAAATTCTTTACCGCATCATTTCATGAACATACCCCATCTTCTCAAAACACTGTTGCTGGGTAGCCTGCTCTACCCCACTCTCCTGCAGGCACAAAACAATGAGGCTACAGTAGAGACAGCACCAGATGCGCTAACGCTGCAGGAGTGTATCGACTATGCCCTCCAAAACAGGGCAGCAGTTGAGCAGGCCGTCTTGGACGAGGCTATCGGCGAACGAGAAATTAAAGCAGAACTCGCTGGCTGGCTACCTCAGGTGTCGGCAGGTTATAGCGGCGTCAGGAACCTGAAGCTTCAGCAACAGCCTTTTGGCGACCAGGTGATTACCCTGGGCAGAAACTACACCTCCAGCATACTGCTTCAGGCAAACCAGACCCTGTTTAGCAGCCAGTTACTGCTTGCCTCCAAGGCAGCCCGCTATACCAGGCAGCAACTGGATCTGAATACCATAAACACCAAAATAAACACGGTAGTAGTTGTTAGCAAGGCATTTTACGATGTGCTGCTCACTATGGAGCAGGTCAGGATACTGGACGAGAACCTAGTCCGCCAGGAGAAGCAGTATAACGATGCCCGCAGCCGGTTTGAAGTAGGGCTTGTTGATAAAACAGACTACCAACGTGCTGCTGTTACACTGGCTAACATCCGCAGCGACCGGAACAGGGCAAAGCAGGCAGTAAGAGCCAAGCAGGCATACCTGAAGCAGGTAATGGGCCTTCCTGTTGAATCAGAAGTTGGGCTGGCGTATGATTATGATGCCATGCAGCAAGCCGTTTTGATAGATACTACCGAGATAGTTGAGTTTGCAAATCGGGTAGAACTTCAGCAGTTGCAGGTACAACAGCAGTTGCTGCAGTTAAATACGAGCTATCAGAAGTGGGGCATACTGCCAACAGCCTCGGCTTTTATCAACTATAACTCCCTTTACTTTAACAATGAGCTTTCCGCCCTCTACAACAATGCGTTTCCAACCTCAGCTGTTGGCCTGCAACTCTCCCTTCCCCTCTTCCAGGGAGGAAGAAGGTATCAGAATCTGAGGGCAGCCCGGCTGGAGGAGCAACGTGCCGAGGTGGAGGCAGAAAACACGCGCAACGAAATCAACACGGAGTACCAGACAGCTTTAGCCAATTACAAAAGCGACTACTATGAGTGGGTGACACTCAGGGATAACCTGGTGGTGGCCCAGGAGGTGTATGACATTATACAACTGCAGTATGAAGAGGGTGTAAAGGCTTACATTGAGCTCGTGGTGGCGGAAACAGAACTCCGGGCCACACAGCTGAACTACTATAATGCGCTTTACAACGTGCTGTCGAGCAAGTTGGATTACCAAAGGGCTTTAGGGAACATTGACATAAACAGATAATAACAGCAACTTCAAATTAAATGAAAAGGAACTTCCCCTGGCTACTAACAACCATCATCGGACCACTGGCTTTGGCATCCTGTGGTGGCGAAAGTGCACCGCAGCAGAATCCAGCCGCCGCTGCCGTACCTGTTAACACCTTTACCGTTGCAGAAGAACGCGTAACAGGCACCGACACCTATCCGGGCAATGTGGTCCCCCTGCAGGAGGTGGAGTTGCGCCCGCAGGTATCCGGGTATATTACTGATTATTATGTGCAGGATGGGCAGCGCGTAAAAAAGGGGCAGCGGCTCTACGAAATAGACAGAAGCAAGTATCAGGCAAACTTTCAGCAGGCGCAGGCAAACCTGCAGAGTGCCAGAGCAAATCTGGCAAGGGTACAGAAAGACCTGGAGCGCTATGAGCGGCTGGCAGAGCGGGAAGCTATTGCAAGGCAGCAGGTAGATTATGCCCGCACAGATGTGGAAACCGCCCGGGCGCAGGTAGGTGCAGCGCAAGCCCAGGTGAACAGTGCCTCAACTGATGTAGGCTATGCCACCATTACAGCGCCTTTTGATGGTACTATCGGCATCTCGCAGGTGCGTGTGGGTGCACAGGTATCGCCGGGCCAGCCACTTCTGAATACCATTTCTTCTACCGATCCGATTGCAGTGGATTTTGTGATAAACCAGCAGGAAGTTGGCCGCTTCAGCCAGTTAATGCAGGGGCAACAGCCCGACTCACTGTTCACACTTTTACTTGACATTCAGACGGAGTACCCTTACCCTGGCAAAATACTGGCCATAGACCGTGCCATCGGACGGCAGACCGGTACCACCACCGTTCGTTTGGAGTTCCCCAACCCCGAGCGCCGCCTGATTCCTGGTATGACGGTAAGTGTGCAGGTGCTGAACCAGGACATAGGCGAACAACTGGTCATTCCTTTTAAGGCAGTAACAGAGCAGTTGGGAGAATATTTTGTGTACCTGGTGCAAGGCGACTCTGTGAACCAGCAGAACGTGACGTTGGGCACAAGATTCGGGGCTGATGTGGTTGTACGCGAAGGTCTGGAGCAGGGCAATACCATTGTGGTGGAAGGCATTCAGAAGCTGCGCCAGGGCGCAAAAGTGCAGACAGGTACTGCACAGGCACCTCCGGCGGCAGCGGCGAGGTAATTTTTTAAAGTAACACTTTCTTAAATAGTATGATTTCAGATGTATTTATAAGAAGGCCCGTCACCTCCATCGTCATTTCCGTTGTGATTGTGCTGGTTGGTCTGCTGGCCATAATGAATCTTCCCGTTACGCAGTACCCGGACATCTCCCCCCCGGTGGTGTCTGTTACTGCAAACTATACAGGTGCCGATGCACAAACAGTAGAACAGACTGTTGCCACCCCTGTGGAGACGCAGATTAACGGCACACCAGGCATGGCCTACATGACCTCCACCAACACCAGCACCGGGCAGATGAACATGAGTGTGACCTTTGAGGTAGGCACCGACATTGACATCGCTACCCTGGATGTGCAGAACAGAGCAAGCATTGCTGAGCCAAGCCTGCCGGAAGAAGTACGGCGCCTGGGTGTGACGGTGCGAAAGCGTAACCCCAGCATTATGATGGTGGTGGGTATCTTCTCACCCAAAGGAACCCATGACATTGAATACCTTGACAACTACACGAATATATATGTGCGGGACGCCCTGTTGCGTGTGAAAGGCGTCGGTGACATCAATGCCCTGGGGCAGGATTTCAGTATGCGCATCTGGTTAAAGCCTGATAAACTCGCCCAGTACAGCATCAGTGCCAGCCAGATTACAGGCGCCATACAGGAACAGAACCTGCAAGTGGCTGCCGGTACGGTAGGTGCCAAGCCGCAGTATGATACGCAGGCTTTTCAATATCCCATCACCGTCACAGGTCGCCTTTCAACCCAGGAGGAGTTTGGGAACATTATTGTCCATACCAACCCGGAAGATGGCTCCATAGTGTACCTGCGGGATGTGGCCAGGATAGAGTTCGGGAGGTTTGATTACGGTAGAGCGGCCACCATCAACGGGAAACCTTCGGCTATTCTGCTCATGTACCAGGCACCCGGAAGTAACGCCCTCGAGACAGCAGAAGGAGTTTATGCTGCACTAAGCGAGCTGAAAGAGTCTTTTCCTGCCGATGTGGACTATGTGGTTTCTTTCGAGACAGTGTCTGTCGTGCAGGTTTCTATAAATGAGGTGGTGAAAACGCTGATAGAGGCGCTCATACTGGTTATCATCGTGGTGTTCCTGTTCCTGCAGAGCTGGAGGGCCACTTTGATACCCATCCTTGCTATTCCGGTTTCTATCATAGGCACGTTCGTCTTCTTTATTCCGCTGGGCTTTACTATTAATACGCTGACTTTATTCGGGTTCGTACTGGCCATTGGTATTGTAGTGGACGATGCCATTGTGGTGGTGGAAGCGGTACAGCATTATATCGACACGGAGCGCATTTCAGCGAAAGAGGCGACGCGAAAGGCCATGAAAGATATCACGGCACCGGTTATTGCCATTGCGCTCATCCTGGCGGCGGTGTTCATACCCGTTGGCTTTATACCGGGAATTGTGGGTAGGCTGTACCAGCAATTTGCCATTACCATTGCCATCTCCGTACTCATCTCCGCTTTTGTGGCGCTTACCCTAACACCGGCGCTATGCTCTATAATGCTGAAGCCGATGAACATGGATAAGAAATCCAGAGGGCTGAACAAATTCTTTTACAAATTCAATAACTGGTTTGCCAGAACAACGGAGTCCTATTCAGGTGGTGTGCGCAGAAGCATCAAAACGGCCCCACTGGTGTTGGTGCTGCTGGCGTGTGTGTATGTTGGTACTGTGGGGCTTTTTGCCACCAAGCCAACCGGGTTTATTCCGACAGAAGATGAAGGACGCGTGTTTGTCTCCATTGAGTTACCAGAAGGCTCCTCTGCCACCAGAACAGAAGCAGTTCTGGCTGAAATGGGTACCATTATGGCAGATATTCCTGCTATCAAAAACTATACTGCGATTGGAGGTCTAAATGCCATTAACTTCTCCTTCAAATCGAACAGTGGCACCATCTTCGTTCAGTTGCACCCCTGGGCAGAAAGAGAAGAAGCATCAGAACAACTTGCCGGTGTGATGGCCACCCTGAACGAGCGGCTGGCTGTTATGAAGGAAGCGAACGTGGTGGTAGTGGCACCACCGGCTATTCCGGGCCTCGGTAACTCCGGTGGTTTCAGCTTTATGCTGGAGCAACGCGCCGGCGGGGGTAACCTAAAGGATTTTGAAGTGGTGCTGGGGCAGTTTGTTGGTGCCGTGAACCAGCGCCCGGAAATTGCCAGGGCTTACTCCTTCTTTAATACCCGCACACCGGGTTACCATGTAGAAGTGGACCGGAAAAAAGCAAAACAGCTGGGTGTGAATATTGCGGATGTTTATGCCACCATGTCTTCTCTTATGGGAAGCAGGTATGTGAATGACTTCACTCGCTACGGCCGGAATTTTCGGGTAGTCGCCCAGGCTGACACAGCCTACCGCATGGATATTCAAAGCATGAAGCAGTATTATGTCATGAACAGGCTGGGAGAATCGGTGCCGCTGAGTGCTCTGGTGACTTCCAAAGTAGTTGAAAACGCCTCCGTTATCTCACATTATAATTTGTTCCGGTCAGCAGAAGTGCTGGGTAGCGCTGCGCCCGGTTACAGTAGCGGCCAGGCCTTAATTGCTTTAGAAGAAGTGGCGGCAGAAGTGTTGCCGGCTGGCTACGGCTACGACTTCTCTGGCCTGAGCAGAGAAGAGTTGTCAGCAGGTGATAGCACCGTTTATATCTTCTCACTGTCAGTGTTACTGGTGCTACTGCTTCTGGCAGCCTTATATGAAAGCTGGTCCGTACCTTTCTCTATTCTGTTTGCCATACCGCTGGGTATGTTTGGCGCCATCCTGGCGCTGACTTTCCTGCCAAAGCTGGACAATAACGTGTATGCCCAGATTGGTATGATAACTTTAATTGGACTTGCCGCCAAGAATGCCATTCTGATTGTAGAATTCGCAAAGGAACGGGTGGACCTCGGAATGGAACTGGTAGAGGCAACGATTGAGGCTGTGAAGTTGCGCCTACGGCCAATCATCATGACATCCATGGCCTTCATCCTGGGAGTGGTTCCGCTGGCACTGGCTTCAGGTGCAGGAGCCGTATCGCGCCAGACAATTGGATGGGTGGTGATTGGCGGTATGTTAGCGGCAACATTTTTGGCAATTTTTGTGGTGCCCGTTTTATACGTTATAATTACGAGAGTAGCATACGGTAAAAAGGAACTGGCAAGGCTTCGGGAAAACTACAGACCAGGAGAAAACGAAGGAGGTGATCCTGCTTACGTAAATCCGCATACCTGACAGGCTGAATGACTTTAGAATAAACAGCAAGCCCTGGCCACTTTGGCCGGGGCTTGCTGTTTATTATGTACTATCAATTCACATAAAGCTCCTTCCATAACCATGATTTTTCTATTCTTTGGCACGGAATGAAGCTGGTTTCAGTCTTTAAGTTGAGCGCCTGGGGCTAGGGGTCTCTGTTTAAAAATTTTTGGTGCCGCTCGCGCGGCAGCGTCCTGGCGCAGAAAAACTCCCAGCACGATGCCCTTGAGAGAGCCCCTACCCCAGCCTGGAGAGCACAGGCAGCTATACAGCACCAGGTTTTGATTCCACTGGATGAGCTATAACTACTTATGCAGAAAAGTCAACATACCTATGGTTAGACATTATGCAGATGTCAATTGGTATTAGTATACGTTCCACTGCCTGAATTCTGACCTTGCTTAGAGGCTGTACAAAAGGAGAAAACTTATACTATAAAATAGTTTGCTAAGTATCACACCTATACTATATTTGAGCTTCCATATTTTAATATCAAAAGCAAGCACATCTATGAAAGCAAAGTTAATTTCTGCATTATGCTGCCTCCTCTCGCTGCAGTTCGCACAGGCTCAGGACATCGTCACCAAAAGAACAGGTGAGAAAGTTGAAGCCAAGGTTCTGGAGATTTCAAACACCGAAGTAAAGTACAAGCTCTACCGGAATCAGGAGGGACCGACGTATGTCGTGCCCAAAGTGGATGTAGCCCTGATTCAGTATCAGGATAAAACAAGCGAGGTATTTGAGTTGTCTGATGTAGCACTAGCAAAAGCCACAGCCAGCGCCAACTCAGAACCTGTAATCACAAAAACGCCTTTTAGCTCTACAGCTACGGCTGTACAAATCTACAACCAGGGCCAGGCCGAAGCCATTACTTACTATGACGGCTACAAAGCAGCTGGTACGGCTGTTCTGATAACCAGCCTACTTTCACCGTTAGTAGGGCTTGTACCGGCTATTGGCACCTCTGCCACTCCTCCTAAAACGCACAACCTGGATGCGCCCAGCATGGAGCTGCTACAGCAGCCAGACTATGCCTCCGGGTACAGGAAAAGCGCTCGCAAAATCAAGTCCGGGAAAGTGTGGAAGAACTGGGGCATTGGTTTAGGTGCCAACATTATCGCCATACTGCTTATCAGCAACAGCTGAGATATACAAACAAAGTAGTAAAAGCCTCTGCCAGTAAAGCAGAGGCTTTTTTTATACCGACGCAGCAGATGTGTATCTACTGCCCTTTGCCGCGCATTTGCTTTTCCATAGCATCCCACATCTCCTGCGGAATCGCGTCGAAAGAATTGAACTCGCCTGCACCATAAAGCCACTCCCCTCCGTCTATGGTCACTACCTCGCCATTCACGAAACCAGCGTAATCAGACACCAGGTAAGCAGCCAGGTTAGCCAGCTCCTGGTGCTCGCCGTAACGCCCTACCGGGATTCGCTTCAGCGGGTCGAGCTTTTCTGCCAGTTGTTTCGGAAAAAGGCGCGTCCAGGCTCCTTCTGTTGGAAACGGCCCCGGTGCAATGGCGTTTGAGCGGATGCCATACTTAGCCCACTCTGTAGCCAGGGAGCGCGTCATGGCCAATACGCCGGCCTTGGCGCACGCTGATGGCACCACATATCCGGATCCGGTCCAGGCATAAGTGGTAACAATGTTCAATATAGCTGCCTCCTGCTTCTGCTCTATCCAGTGCTTCCCTAAAGCAAGCGTACAGTTATAGCTTCCCTTCAGTACGATATCAGTTACCACATCAAACGCTTTGTGGCTCAGGCGCTCTGTCGGGCTCACAAAGTTGCCCGCTGCATTATTTACCAGCACATCTACTTTTCCGAATTTCTCCAGCGTTTGCTGCAGCATGTTCTCTATCTCATTATACTTGCGCACATCGCAGACAATGGGTAATACCTGCCCCCCAGTCTCCTCCTCAAGTTCTTTAGCCGTCTGCTCCAGCACATCCATTTTCCGGCTGCAGATAACAGCATTTGCACCAAGTTCTAAAAAATATTTCACCATAGAGCGACCAAGTCCCGTACCACCACCTGTTACAATGATGGTTTTGCCATTCATGGCACCCTCTTTTAACATTGGTTCTGCTTTCAGCATAGTTTTATTCGTATAAAGGTTAAAGCGGAAGATACGCAACCGCCATCTGGTTTATATAAAGATAGCAATAGCTTTGAAATAGCACAGAAAAGTATTTTTGAATTGATAAACGTACGGTTTATGGAAAAAGACCAGTTAGAAAAGGAACTGAACCAGGCGGTGGACGGCCTGTTGTTGAAAAGCGATATCGAAGCACCCTTCGAATTCTTTTACCGCGAGCTTGAACAGGGGGAAGCGTTCTCTCCTAAGAAAGTAACCGAGTGGACAGGAGAAGCAACAGGTATGGAAGTAAAAACAAGAGAACTGGACGAATTCTTTCATGAAATGGGAGGAATTTCAGCGGACATAAGAAATAAGGGAGAAAGCAACGAAAAGCGTTACCAGATGCTGAAGTCCAAGTTGAACGACCTGCTGGAAGATGTAAAAGTGTATATGATTCATGAAATCGGGAGCCAGGTATTCATACTCGGCAAAGCAGAAAACGGGGATTACGCTGGGCTGCGTACGATGGTGGTGCATGATGAATCTTCTGTTGACTAAGCTGATGTCAGCTGTGCTCCTTCATATTACGGTTCACTACACCGCATGATCCTGTAACAACTTCTCGGCGGCAATGATGCCGCTGAGGCAAACTCCTACAATGCCCTGCCCCGGATAAACAGTGTCGCCGCACAGGTAGGCGCCTTTGTGGTCGAGGCGGGCATCTTTCATTTGCCAGGGCTTTACGTGCTGGTACTGCGGATAGCCGCCTACGGCGCCATAGGCCCGCTGGGTCCAGAAAATCCAGGCACCAGGTGTGGCTGTCTGCTCATACACAATATTTTCTCTCCGGATCAGCTGTTGCCTGACCAGCGCATCCACAATGGCTGCTTGGATAACTGCTTTATCTTCTATTACGTTTTGCTCAGGGTGCTTCACGTGGGTGCTGATGCTGGCTACCACCTCTCCGGCAGGTGCACGCAGGGTATCCTCCGGGTGGCTGAAGGAAATAAAAATGCTTTTACTCCCGATAAGCGGCAAACCTTCCGGCACATGTACCTGGTGGTGCAGTACTTCAGGAATTGACTGCCCTTGTAATACCAGCCCCATCGTAAAGGCCCCGTTCAACATCTCGGAAGGCATCACATGTTTTTGAAGCGTCTGCTGAATCTTTTTATCGTCAAAAAGCTGCATCGTGTTGTTCAGCGGAAGGCCACTGATCACAAACCTGCTTTTGAAACTGCCTTTGCTTGTGCTTGTCACGTAGCCGTTTTCTTCTTTTGAAACGCGCTGCACTTTTTGCCCATGCAGCACCCTAGACTCTTGCCTGCTAATATAGTTGACAATGGGGTTTACCAGGTTAATGAGTCCACCGGGTACATAGTAGTTGCTGTACAGGGTATAGCACAGAGCTGTCGCGCCAAACAGCTCGTTTACTTCTTCCAGCTTGTTCTGAGCTGTAATAAGCAACTGCTCGTTTACAAAATCCACGAATAGCTTGTCCTGCAACAAATCGTAGTGGCGCAGCATATCCTCCATGGTCCGGAAAGCAGCAGGCAGAAGATGTAGCTGGGCTGGCCGAGCACGGGCAACAGAAAGCAGCAGGTCTCTGAGGTTAGAAAAAGGAAAGCTACGTTGCTGCAGCGACGTACGCCAGACCTGCTGGCTTATTTTGTAGCAATGCTCCCAGAAAGGCCGTTGACTGTGTTTACCAAATACTCTCTCAGCCTCTGCAATCCAGTCTTCCAAATAACCGTACCGGGTAAGGGTTTCACCATTTGGCAGGTGCACCTGCATCGGCGGCTCCAGTTTCTGTAGCGAAACCTCCTCTCTAATTTCATCCAGCAGGTAGCGCAGCGGCATACCTTCGTCCAGGCCTACCAAGGTGGTTGCGCCCGTTTCAAACCAATAGCCTTTGCGCTTGAAAGAAGAAGAACACCCACCTGGGTATTTTGCCTGCTCCAGCACGCCTACCCTCAGCCCCCGCTTTGCCAGCAGCGCCGCCGCTGTCAGCGAGCCAAAGCCTGAGCCAAGTACAACAACATCGTAGTCCATTCAAAATTAATTAACCCGGCACCTGTACCTGCCGCACCGCTTTCTTAAACAGCATGCGCCTGATTTTGTTAATCTCTATATTTACAGAAATAAAAGAAAAGAAGAATGGGTACTAAAGAGGAAATAAGTATCATGGGTTGTGGCTGGCTGGGGATGCCCTTGGCAGAACGGCTGACGAAGGCAGGATACGATGTAAAAGGGTCCACTACAACTCCCCGGAAACTGGAGTTACTGCAGCAGAATGGCATTCGACCGTATTTACTGAACCTGCAGGATGAAAACCTGGACCGGGAGGCTTTAAAAGAATTCCTGCAGGCACAGGTGCTGGTACTCAACATTCCGCCGCACCTGCGCTCCGATGGCGGCGAAAGTTACCTGGAACAAATGCACCTTCTCCTGCAATTCCTGGCTGACTCTCCCGTTAGCCGCATTTTATTTATATCCTCCACCTCCGTATACCTTGACCTGAACAGAGTGATTACCGAAGAAGACATCCTGTTTACTGAAGAACAGCAACCGGACCATATGCTGTTGCAAGCCGAAAAACTCTTTCAGCAGGGTGACGGCTGGTTAACAACCGTCCTGCGTTTTGGCGGCTTGGTAGGTGAAAACCGAAAGCCTGGTCGTTTTCTGGCCGGTAAGAAAAATGTTCCTAACGGGGACGCCCCAGTTAACCTGATACACTTGGACGATTGTCTCAACATTCTGCATCGCATAGTAGAGGAGGATATCTGGGGTAAGACATTTCATGCCTGTGCAGACATGCACCCCTTGCGCAAAGAATTCTATCACCAGGCAGCACTGGCACTTGGTCTTACTCCTCCTGAGTTCAATGACATGGATGAGACGCACTTTAAGCTCATCAACAGCCAGAAAATAAAGGATGCCTTGTCCTATAGTTTCCTCTACCCTGACCCAATGAGCTTCTTTTAGTATCTTTGCATTTAAAAATAGCTGAAGGCCTGCCTCGTCATTATACTATAAATTTGCGAACACTCTTTTCAGCTGAAATTTAACTTCAACCATTCCTTAGATGCAGCAGAAGATTATAGTGATAGGTGGTGGCGCCGCTGGGTTTTTCGGGGCAATTACCAGTGCACAAAACGCCCCTAAAGCCAGCGTGCTGCTGCTGGAAAAGTCAGGCAAACTGCTTTCCAAGGTGCGGGTATCGGGCGGAGGCCGCTGTAATGTAACCCATCATTGCTTTGTCCCCAGCCTCCTATCGCAGCATTACCCCAGAGGCGCCCGGCAGCTAAAAGAAGCTTTCAAAACATTTGGATCACAGGAGACAGTAGATTGGTTTACACAGCGTGGCGTACAGCTGAAGGCAGAACCTGATGGCCGTATGTTTCCTACCACAGACAACTCAGAGACTATCATCGATTGCCTTTTGCAGGAGGCAAAAAGAGTAGGCGTGCAGATTCGTACCGGTGCTGCCGTGGAAAATATACAAGTCGAAGAATCTATAGAAGGTAATCCCGTATTCACGCTACAGCTTTCATCTGGTGAACGGGTCATGGCTGATAAGGTGCTTATAAGTACAGGAGGTAATCCTAAATCCAACGGATATGATTGGCTGCGGAAATTGGGCCACAAGATTCAGGAACCGGTACCCTCGCTGTTTACTTTTAATGTTCCCTCCTCTCCTCTGAAGGAGCTACAAGGGGTGTCGGTACCGAAGGCAAAGGTGCGGGTGGCAGGCCAGAAGCTGGAGTATGAAGGACCGCTCCTCATCACACACTGGGGCTACAGCGGTCCGGCTGTCCTGAAGTTGTCAGCCTGGGGAGCACGTGTTTTCCATGAGCAGCAGTACACCTTTACCGCTCTCATAAACTGGATACCGGAATACACAGAAGAAAGCTTACGGGAACATCTACAGGCATACAGGCAGGCGCACCCAAAAAAGGTAGTAAGTACCAACCCACTGTTCGGGCTACCACAGCGCCTCTGGAAAACACTTTGTACTATAGCCGAAGTGCCCGAAGAAGTGCGATGGGCTGAGATGCCAGGAAAAAACACCAACAAGCTGGTGGAGGCACTGCTGCGCGTGCCGGTAGAAGTAAAAGGCAAAACCACTTTTAAAGAAGAGTTCGTTACGTGTGGTGGTGTAGACCTGGCCTCAGTGAATATGAAGACGATGGAGAGCCGCGTGCAGCCGGGTTTATTCTTCGCCGGTGAAGTACTGGATATAGACGGCATCACAGGAGGATTCAATTTCCAGGCTGCCTGGACCACCGGTTTTCTGGCAGGAAAAGCCATGGCTACCCCTTTACCAAAAACGGCAGCATTGTAGAGCTATGGCAACTATTTTAGAATAATATGAGTACATCTGCATATTAGAAACTAAAATTTGTAGAACTATGAAAATGGATAAAGAAGTACAATCAACCATACACCACCTGATCGAAAGATGTAAAGACGGTGCGAAAGGTTATAAGACAGCAGCTGAGGATATTGAAGATAAAGACCTGAAGGACCTCTTCAGGAAGTATGCCGTGCAGCGTGACAGCATGATCACAGAATTACAGGACCAATTGCACAAAATGGGTGCTACCGACGATGAGTCCAGCTCTATCGAGGGAACACTTCACAGAGCTTTTATTGATATCAAGGCAGCGCTTACCTCGAAGGATAGAGTACGTGTACTGGAAGAATGTGAGCGTGGCGAGGATTATGCTGTAAAAGCCTACAAAGAAGCACTGGACAAGAACCTGCCAGGTGAATTAAAGCCAATTGTACAGCAACAGTATCAGGATGTAAAAAGCGCACACGACCACATCCGTTCACTGCGCGATGCTGCAAAAGCGAATAAGTAAGCATATATGTGCAAACTCACCTAAAAGGAGCTTCGGCTCCTTTTTTTTGCCCAAATGGTTCAATCTGTATCGTAAGCAAACGCTGAAAAACTGATTCATTCAAGATGAAGGGATGTGTAAAATCCTTTATTCAGGATAATAGGAGAGTAAACGTATATGCACTATAAAGTAAGGATTAAGCAGCCCAGCAGTCAGATTTTATTTAAAACAAAAAGGCCGACGTTTCAAGTCGGCCTTTTCTAACAGCTTTAAAAGCTTTTACACTTTAAACTCTGTATGATACAGTGTACGGAGCCAAAGTCTAAATGTTTAATATTTTTTTAGAATCTTCTTTTACGGAACCCACCGCCGCCACGGTTTCTGTCGCGATCACCACCACGGTCGCGGTCGCCGCCGCCTCTGCGGTCTCTGTCTCTGAAAGAGCCGCCGCCGCCACGGTTTCTGTCACGGTCAAAGCCGCCACCCCCTCTGCGGTCGCCTCTGTCTCCGCCCCTGTCGCTGAAGCCGAAGTCATCGCCGCCACGGCCACCTTCTTTCGGGCCGCTGCCTTTCTTCTGCGATTTCTCTACCACCACCGAACGGCCCTGGTAATCAATACGACCTAAGTTGGCCACAATCTCGGCTGTATACTCAGACGGCACCTCTACAAAGCTGAACTTGTCGTACAGGTCGATGTCTCCTACCCTTCCGGCTGGTATGCTGGCATTCTGTGCAAGCAGGTCGATGAGGTCTTTTGGATGCACCTGGTCTTTTTTACCGATGGTGATGAAAAGGCGGTCCATGCCATCTTTTGTAGCGCTGAGCCCTTTTTCAGCCTCCGCGCCTTTTTCCTTCACCTTGGCCTCCTTCATGCTCATCTTCAGCAAAGCAGACGCTACATCAAGTGGCGTGTAACCGTCTGTTTCGTTCACAAAACGCTCAATACGCGCCACATGCTTGGCTAAGTGTCCTTTCTCCAGCACTTCTTTCACTTTATCAAAGAACAGCGTCGTGCGAATTTCATTTACATCTTCCAGTGAAGGAATCTGCTGCAAAACAATCTTCGCTTTCGTGAAGCGCATGATGTCTTTTATCTTATATCCGTCCGTACGGCCACCTACAAAGGAGAAGGCTTTGCCTGACTTACCGGCACGGCCAGTTCGTCCGATACGGTGAACGTAAGACTCTTCGTCCTGAGGCAGGTCATAGTTTATAACCGCCTCTACGTTTTCCACGTCAAGACCACGTGCGGCCACATCAGTGGCTACAAGAATTTCCAGCGTACCGTTACGGAACTTGCCCATTACATTAGAGCGCTGGTTCTGGTTTAAGTCGCCGTGCAGGGCATCGGCAAAATAACCACGGGCCTGCAGGCCATCCACCAGTTCATCCACCATACGCTTCGTGTTACAGAAAACGATGGCAGATTTCAGGTTGTACATGTCAATCAGGCGCGAAACCGCTTCCTGCTTGGCGCTGCTGCGCACTTCAAAATATACCTGGTCAATATTAGTTACTGTCAGCTCCTGGTGTACCACTTTCACAATAACCGGATCCGTCTGGTAACGCTTCGTCATCTCCATGATCGGCTTCGACATGGTAGCTGAGAAGAAGATCGTCTGGCGGTCTTCCGGGATTCGCTCCAGCACAAACTCGATGTCTTCACGGAAACCCATGTCGAGCATTTCGTCTGCTTCGTCCAGAATAATCTTTTTCACATTGTCCAGCACCAGTGTACCGCGCTGGATGTGGTCCATCACGCGTCCTGGTGTACCGATCACAATCTGTACACCCTGCTTCAGGGCACGTAGCTGGCGCTCATATGGCTGTCCGCCATAGATAGGCACTACACTGATACCTGTCTTATATTTCGCCAGCTTCTGAATTTCGCCTGAAACCTGGATAGCCAGTTCGCGCGTAGGGCACAGAATAAGGGCCTGTACGCTGCGATCATGCTGATCGATGGTTTCAATAGTCGGAATACCGAAGGCAGCCGTTTTACCAGTACCCGTCTGGGCCTGGCCAATAATGTCTCGTCCTTCTAATACAACCGGAATGGCTTGTGTTTGGATGGGAGAGGCTTCTTCGAAGCCCATGTCAGCGATAGCACGCTGGACTTCCGGCGATAGCGGAAGCTCGTCAAATCTAATTTTGTTCATCTGCTTTACTTATTATACTTTCTCAACCTGGGGCAGCCTGCTATTCAACCTATTTCTCTGTTTTCTTAAGAGAACGACACAAAAACGATAAACAACCAGGTTAGCCTACGGTGGGAGTATCCTTTATCAGTAATTCAGACTGTACCAAATCGGGTACAAAAGTACGCATAAATAACGAGTATAGCTAATGCTTAGTAAAAATTAATTGTTTATTCTTTTTGTACTGTTTTAAGAGACTTCCGCTCTTATTTCACTGCTTCCACTTTATCATTATACTTTGTTAAGTTTTCATCTCTGTTTACTGTTTAAACATTCGCAAAATCATAAATTTTCTCTTTAAAATAGTAACATTGAGACCTCTTACCCGTTACAAACATCAGTTTACCAAGCAAATGTAGCCTTTTACCAATTATGAAATAAATACGTGAATTATTTGGATTTAGTTCGCGTAATTAACCAAACGAAAGTCAAATAAATGCTTGATAAACAGCTCTTACCAGAACTTTTAATTGAACTAATAAAAGCAGTATCTCGAAGTCCTTCTACGCCAGCAATGTGTAAGTGAGGTGTTGTGTGCCTTTGAAACCATTAACAGTTGATAGCACTGCCGCAACGGTTAATACCAGGTTAAAAAACTTAAAAAATATACCCTAACCTAAACGACCTATTCTTATGTTACATTTTTCCAAAATTTCAACTAAAGGTAAAGACTTTAACCTTATCGCTTCCGGTGCGCTTGCTTTCAAAATCCATAACAAAATACTGAAAGATGAAGCTTTCCAGCACAACTCTAAAATTCAGCGCAACATGCTGTTAGGTAGTGCACCAGCAAAAGCTGTGAACATGGACCGCCGGAATGTCTTTTATGTTATCATCTCAGATCTGGATAAGATGAATATAGAATCGCTCTGCAAAACCATCCAGCAGGAGCGTGCAAAAGGCAGTTATGCCGTTTGCCAGGTCATCCCGCTCTATTACAATGAGCCTTCCTTCAGAGCCCTGAAAACCCTGCGCCAGAATTTTGATGAAGTAATCGAGCTGAACAAGTTCAACATTGGCAACAGCAAAGCGCTGATGAGTGCAGAGCAGCAGCAGTGCCTGATCACAGACTACTCCCTTTCCATGGCGCGCATCATGTATCATGTGTGTGTGAAAGACTTTGCGCCATTCAACAGTGAGCATTCAGGCCAGCTGGCTTACGCCAGTTAACAAACCGAAAAGCCCCCAGATAGAGCCTCTGTCCCACCAGGATAGAGGCTCTTTATTTTATGTACCTGATGCTATAGCCTTTAAGCTAAATGTTTGGAAAGATTTTGGCATTGATTTGCCTGCAGGCCCTCAGAAGGTGTATCTTTATACTATCAGATTCCCTTCTTTATGCCATCAACCTTCAAAATATACTCTGCCTCTGCCGGTTCGGGCAAAACGTATCACCTGACGAAGGAATACCTTAAGCTGGCGCTGCAGACTTCTGACCCTGACTATTACCGCTCTATCCTGGCCATTACCTTCACAAACGATGCCGCCGCCGAAATGAAAGAGCGTATACTGGCAGCACTCCGCAACTTCAACGACAACACTATAGCAGAAAAGGATAAGGCAAAAAGCGAGCAACTACTGGAAAGCATAACAGCAGACCTACAGGAAGAATACCCGCAGGAACAGCTGGACAAAGAAGAGGTGCGGAGACGGTCGAAGGCGCTGTTCCGACAGATTCTCTACAACTACAGCGACTTCTCCGTCAGTACCATAGACAGTTTTGTAAACAAAATTGTGCAGGCTTTTACGCGGGAGCTGAACATACCGCACAATTTTGAGGTAGACCTAGATTCGAATACATTGGTGAGTACGGCTGTATCGCTGCTGCTCGACAAGGTGAGCGACAGCAAAGATGACCTGCTGTCGGAGACAATGGAGCAGTATGCGCTGGAGAAAGCCCGTGAGGGCAAGAGCTGGACGATGCTGCCCGATGACCTGATGGACTTTGCCAAAAACTTGCTGAATGAACAGGTATACGAAGCTGTTACGGACCTTCAGAAACTGACACTGGAGGATTTCAAAGCAGTACGGGAGCAACTGAAGCAGGTAGTGCAGGAAGTGGAAGCGGCTGTGAAATCAACTGCAAGTGAGGCCATGGAAACTATTATGAATGCCGGCCTCTCCCCTGCCGACTTCTTCCAGAGCACCCGCGGCCTTTACTCCTACTTCAATACCTGGCAGAAATATGTGGACCTCAATTACGGCAACAACTATGCCCGCCAGACAATTAAAGAGGACAAATGGTACGCAGGCAAAGCCACCCCTGCAACAAAAGCACAAATAGATAGTATCAAGCCAGCGCTGACGGCGCTTTACCAGCAGATAGAGGCCATCAAGGAACAGTATGCAAAAACATTCACGCTGATCCAGGCCATCGTGCCACACCTGTACAAGGTGTCGGTGCTGAATGAGATGGAGAAATGCCTGCAGGAGATAAAGCGGGATAAGAACACAGTCCATATTTCAGAGTTCAACAAGCGCATCATCGACATTGTGCTGCAGGAGCCGGTGCCGTTTATTTATGAACGCCTCGGCGAGAAATATAACCACATCCTGATTGACGAGTTTCAGGATACGTCTGTGCTGCAGTGGAACAACCTGCTCCCGCTCGTGGATAATGCCCTGGCCTCCGGCCACTTTAGTATGGTGGTAGGCGATGCAAAGCAGGCCATCTACCGCTGGCGGGGCGGTGAGATGGAGCAGATCCTTCATTTATACAAGGAGAACACGAAGAGCCTGTACCAGAACCGCCGGCACGGGCACCTGATTGAGGAGCGTTACCAGACGGTGGATCATGCACTTAAGCCGGATACACTGCGCGAAAACTACAGAAGCCGGAAGGAAATAATCGACTTCAACAATGAGTTCTTTACCTACATCAGCCAGGGGCACCAGGAGTTCAAAATGTTCGCTTCCATTTATGACGATAAGTTCCAGCAACAGGTGCCGTTGGGTAACGATAAGCAGGGCGGGCATATCCAGATTATGTTTACGTACCCGGAAGACACCAACTACACCTATGACTTGAACAGCTGCAGCCGCACAGACACGTTATATGAGCAGTACACCCGCCCCGAAGTGCTGAGCTATGACGAAAGCACGCTGAATATGGTGCTGCAGCTCGTGAAGCTGGGGTTGGAAGAAGGATACCAATTGCAGGACATGGCTGTGCTGTGCCGCACGAACAACAAAAGCAAACTTATTGCAAACTTCCTGAAGGAGCGGCAATTCAACATCATCTCCCAGGATTCGCTTTCGCTGCAGTTCGCAGAGGTCATCAACCTGATTATCTCACTTTTCCGCGTCTTCAACAGGCCAAACGATACGCTGGCAAAGTCGGAGGCGCTGTACCTGGTATGCAAAGTAGTGCTGGAAACCATACCGGATGTAAGCATGACGCAAAGGATTGCTGAGATTGCGAACGAGCAGGACAGCCAGCCGTTTTTCGACCAGCTGCGGGTGTTAGGCTTCGATGTGCAGGAGCGCGAGACCGGCAACCTTTCTATCTATGAGCTGACAGAAAAGCTGATTCGCATCTTTAACCTCCTGGACAAGAACAACGAGAGTGAATACCTCTTCCGCTTCCTGGACCTGGTGCTGGAGTATAGCCTCAAGCACAGCAATAACCTGAACAACTTTTTGGGGTATTGGGATGTGCAGAAAGAAAAGCTAAGCATCAATACCCCTAAGAACCGCGATGCCATCACCATCACCAGCATTCATAAATCGAAAGGGCTGGCCTATCCTGTCGTTATCATCCCTTTTGCGGATTGGAGCACAGAACCAATGAACCGGTCGCTGATGTGGAGCCAGTTACCAGAGGAAGTAGGCGTAACAGGCAAGCTGAGGAGCGTGGCAGTTACCATAAGTTCTAAACTGGAGAAAACCATACTTGCAGGGCAATACAATACGGAGGTAGAGAAAACCTTTATCGAAAACCTAAACATGCTGTATGTGGCCCTGACACGACCTATAGACAGGCTTTTCCTGATTGGCAATGGAAAGGATTTTCTGGAAGAAAAGAAAGCAGGGCGGGCATTAGAGGGCTCTGCCAAAAATATAAGCCACCTGCTGTACCGCTTCCTTGTGCACAAGGAGTTGTGGGAGCCCGGTAAGTTCTGCTATCAGGTTGCCAAAGGTACACCACGTGTGGCTCATACCGGGGAAGCAGAACAACACAAAACCTATAACTTAGACTACCTTACCGCCACCGACTGGGAGAAACGACTCAAGATAAAGCAGCACGCCAACAACGTCTTTGACTTTGAGACGCAGGCCATACAGCGGCAGCAAAACCGTAAGCTGCATTATGCCCTCGCCCGCATGGCCTTTGCCGCAGAGCTGGACCAGGTGCTGCGCCAGATGGTGTATGAAGGCCTCATCAGCGACAGGGATAAACCTGAACTCCGGCAAAAGCTGAACGAAGTGTTGCACCACCCGAAGATGGCGCACTATTTCTCCAAAAACGTGGTGGTGGAGCATGAAAAAGAGGTGCTGGATGCCCGTGCCTATCTATATAAACCAGATCGTATTGTGTTTGATGGTGATGCAGTGGTGCTGATAGAGTTTAAGGTGCCGCCACCGGAACCCAGCCACCGCAACCGCCTCGACCATTATGCCGTCCGTTTCCGGCAACTAGGCTATCAGAAAGTTAAGTGCGTTATTTATTACTTTGAGACGCAGGACGTAAAGACCTGGAGCTATGGTGGAAAATCGGAGCAGTTAAAAATAGAGATATAGTGGCAGGTTAAAACCTATCCTCCGGCTTCTTTTAAAATACAACATGACAGTACCTTCTTATAACATTTATTACACAATATGGAACAACGCTTAACCCTCATCACTCTTGGCGTAACAAACCTTCAGCGGTCCAAGGCCTTTTACCAGAATGTCTTTGGATGGGAACCCACTTCCATGAGCACCGAAGGAATCGTTTTCTTTCAGTTGAAGGGAATTCAGCTGGCCCTTTTTCCGCAGGAGTCCCTGGCTGATGACGCAGGTGTACCGGCAGATGGAAAGGGTTTCCGGCGATTCTCGCTGGCATACAATGTGCAGTCAGAGCGGGAAGTGGACGAGTTGGTGGCGTCGCTGGAGGCAAAAGGCGCAAAAGTGCTGAAGCAGCCGGAAAAAGTATTCTGGGGCGGTTACAGCAGCTATATCACTGACCCCGACGAAAACCTTTGGGAAATTGCCTATAACCCGTTTCTCCCGCTTGTTGCCGAAGATGAAGTAGGTGCTTCCATACATTAGTAGCAGAAATATAAGTCTTAACAGCTGCGGTATCTATAGACCATACCTCTCCCTCTTGCAGGAGGAGAAGTTAGTAATGGCTGCCTGTTGTACTCAGAGCCTCTGATGCTACACAGCTTTCAAGAGCTATATACAATACACTAAGCAAAAGTTCACTCATTCATTTAACACCCTTGCAGACTTTCCTAGAGCTAACGGCGAAATACGTCTACGAAAAGTATAAAGAGAACATCAGTGACCTGTGCATTGTATTGCCTTCCCGTCGCGCAAGCTTCTTTTTCAAAAATGCGCTGGCTCAGGCAGCCACAGAACCTATCTGGTCGCCGGAGGTATCGGCAATGGAGGACTTTATTTGCCGACTGGCAAAAACGGATGTGCTTGAGCCGATTAACCTGCAGCTCGAACTATATGATCTGATGCGCGAGCAGGACCCGCTGCTGGATTTTGACCAGTTTGTGACATGGTCCGCTACTTTGCTTGACGACTTCAGCCACATTGATCAGAACCTGGTAAATACGGGCAAACTGTTCGATTACCTGGGAGAAGCCAAGGCGCTGGAGCGGTGGGATCCGAAGTTCCTGGGCAAAGAATTCTCCCCGACCTTGCGGAAGTACTTCAGCCTTTGGGACAACATTGAGAAGACGTACCATAACCTGAAAAAGCGCCTTCTGGAGAAGAAGCAGGCATACGCCGGCATGGCTTTCCGGAAAGTAGCCGACAATATCGATCGCATTGCCACAGAATCAGCTTGTGCGCAGTATATCTTCATCGGGCTGAATGCGCTGACTGCTTCAGAAGAAAAGATCATTAAAACACTGCTGAAGCACGACAAAGCGGAAGTGCTCTTCGACTCTGATGAATTCTACATGGAGGAGAACACACCGAACCGCGCCGGAAGCTTCCTGCGGAAGTATAAAAGCACCTGGAAATTACCGGAGTGGCGCTGGCAACAGAACCTGCTCCTGACAGACGAGAAAGAGATAAACGTAATAGGCGTGGCCAATGCCAGTATGCAGGGGAAACTGGCCGGGCAACTGTTGCAGGAGATACGGGAGCAGGACAAGCATGCTCAGGTAGCTATAGTGCTGCCCGACGAGACGCTGCTCCTGCCGGTGCTGCACTCCATCCCGGAGAACATCCTGAACTATAACGTAACGATGGGATTGAGCTTTAAGGGGACTCCCCTCTTCAACCTTGTCGATTTGCTTTTCGAAGTGCACCTGACCGGCGTCACGCAATTGCAGGAATCGGGCTATAAAGTATACCAGTACCACCACCTGTCAGTAACCAAGCTGCTGACGCACCCCTTTATCAGGCGCTATGAGCTGTACCTGAACGACCAGCCGGAGCAGGTGAAGTACCATGGCATCATTCAGCAGGTACTGAATAAGATCGTGGAAGACAACCGAGTGCTGGTGTCAGCGCAGGAGCTCCTGAAACTGGGCCAGCAACACCCGCTTTTCGAGGTGCTGTTCAAGACCTGGCGCGACTGTGATGATATCATTGCCAGCATGTACAAGCTCATCGACTTGCTGCGGGAGGTTTACAGCCATGGCCGTAACACCATCGAGACAGAGTACCTGTACATTTACTATACCATTGTAAAGCGCCTCGACACCATATTCGATTGCCGGGAGCAAAAGATTTCGGTGCGCAGTTTCCGCAAATTTCTATACGAGCTCATTTCCTCCACCCGCCTCCCCTTCAGCGGGGAACCTATTGCTGACCTGCAGATAATGGGTATGCTGGAGACACGTGCACTGGATTTCGAGAACCTCATCATCCTGTCTGTGAATGAGAACACGCTCCCGGCACCAAAGCGCCACGAATCGCTGATGCCCTATGATGTGCTGCGGGAGTTTGGGCTGCCTACTTATTCTGAAACGGAAGGAGCGACGGCTTATAATTTTTACCGCCTGCTGCAGCGGGCAAAGCGTGTTAACCTGCTCTACGTACTGCCCTCCGACACCTATGGCTCAGGCGAGAAGAGCCGCTTTATCCTGCAGCTGCAAAATGACCTGGCCCTACGCAATACCAACATCAGGTTCCGGGATATGACAGCTGCCGTGGAGCAGAAAGAGAAACGGGAATACAACGAGGACATCCTGATCGAAAAAGATACGCAGACACTGGAGCAGCTAAAAAAGGAACTGCAAAGGGGGCTTTACCCTTCGCACCTGAACATGTACATCAACTGCTCGCTGCAATATTACTTCACCCGCATTGCCAAAATGCAGGAGGTGGAGGAAGTGGAGGAGCAGTTGGGCGCAGACAAGTTCGGTACACTGGTGCACCAGGTGCTGGAAGACTTTTTCCGGGAGTTCGAGCAAACAGGCAAACCCATAGAGGCTTCTGATGTGGAGCTGATGCTGACGCAGCTGCCCGGGCAGGTGAAAATGGAGTTCAGCCGTGTAACGCGGGGGGCTATGCCGGACCGCGGCATGAACCACCTGCTGTATAAAGTGGCGGTGCAGGTGCTGGAGAAATACCTGCAGAACCTGCTGTACTCAGCAGAGCTGCCGCTATACGTGCTCCGCCTCGAAGAAACACTCTCAGCCACTCTTCCCGTGCAGGTGGGTGACGAGGAGATTATGGTGCGCATTGCCGGTAAGGCTGACCGCATTGACCTGACTGGCCACGATCTGCGTGTGATAGACTACAAAACAGGTAAGGTGGAGCCGGGCCAACTGAAAATAAAGCCTGAAGAAGCAGAGCTACAGTTTACGACCGATCCGAAGTACGACAAAGCCCGCCAACTGTGGCTGTACCAGTATGTGCTGCAGCGCACCTTAAAAGAGCAGCCGGAAACCATCCTGCGCAATGCGCAGCACGTGGCCCCATGGAGTATACAGCCACATTCCGGCATACTTTCCTTCCGCAATTTAGATGCGGGCGTGATGACTTCTGAGTTTCACTTTACGGAAGAGGACGGCACAACTCCGAAAGATTTTATGGCAGCCTCTGAGTCCATCCTCTCTGAATTTGTGCGGCGCATGCTGGACCCGGCGGAGCCAATCCGGAAAACAAATGATTTGGATGTATGCCAGTGGTGCCCGTACAGGGGTATATGTGCGAGGTAGGTTCATATCTGAACTTATGCTTCATTAACAAAGAAAGCACTACAAAATAAGTTGAGTAGCTTTGCATGCTTTACCTTATAGTACTACTCTACGCTTATATTTAAACTTCTTGAACAGAATAGCAGACACCTTAGCGCGATATGGGCTAACGCTACAAATTTTTAAAACTGCACTTGCAGCTGCTTTATCATGGTTTGTGGCCACAAACCTGCTGGAGGCGGAATATCCGTTTTTTGCTGCCTTGGCAGCCATCCTGACCGTTCAGGTAACAGTGGCAGACTCCGTTGACAAAGCCACTCAGCGCATTATAGGTATTGTAGGAGGCGTGATGCTAAGCATGCTGATGGGCCACTGGTTCAAAGTGGGTGCCATTTCTATCTTCTTTGTGATTCTGCTCGGGATGGGGATATCCAAAGCGCTCCGGATGAACCCGCAGGTAGTTTCGCAGGTGGCCATCTCCTCTTTCCTGGTGCTTGCCTTCGGGCAGGCGGAGGAAGGCTATGCCCTTGCCAGAATCCTAGAGACGGTTTTAGGATCCGGTATAGCCGTACTGATCAATGGCTTGATTGTTCCTCAGAATGCCATCCCCGATGTAGAGAGAAGCATCATTACCTTCAGCAGGTTATCTGCTACTACCTTAAAAAGTTTGCTTGTACTGTTGGATAACCACGGTACAAACAGGAAAACAGGACGCTCCGAAGTGGATGCTCTTATCAAACAAAGGGAGGAAACCCATCAGACACTGGGGCTGGCGGAGCAAAGCCTGAAGTATAACCTGTTCCTGGCGCACAAACGCACCAGGCTGAGCCGCCTTGCCGTCAGTATCAGTAAACTGGAGCACATTGTAGTTCAGATTAGAGGTATACGCAGAGGCCTGGCAGATTTGCAGTTAAACGAGGTATTTCAGCCGGAGTATCAGAATATACTGCAACTCAAAAGAGCCATGGAGGCGACAGCAGACTGTGTGGCAGCATTTGGCGAAACAATGGTCGATCCCTCTGACACTAACCTCCTGCTGCTGAATAAAAAAATACAGCGCGCACGTGTGGAACAGGCATTATGCTTACAGGATATTAAGCGCATTTCTTCGCTGGAGACACTCCGCGACGTAGGAAGCATTCTGACGGACTTAAACCGTATAATTGCTGAAACAGAAAGGCAAAATCCTGAAAAAGAAACTAAGCTGGCTCCATGATAGCATTAGGGAACAACAACTGTCCGCTTTGTAAGGCATAACGGTTCCTTAAGCCACTCTTCAACTTGCTGGTCTGCTCACCTAATCTACGTTGAAAGCTATGACAAATTTTTTGCCGTTCTCTTTCCCCAGGTGTTCAGCCCATATCTTTCCCTGATGAAGCTCAATAATTTTCTTTGCCCTTGGCAACTCTAAACCAGATGCTTCTTCGTTTCCGGTTGGCTTGCCTGAAAGAATAGCATATTTGAGAAAGATTTTACGCAGATCCTGTGTCGTTAGCTCAGAAGCCTCCGTACTGACTTCGATTTTATAGAGGCCATCACTTTCATAGATATCCAAACCTACAGCACTGCCTTTTGGAGTGAACTTTATGGAAGTGCTTACAAGATTGCTGATTGCTTCCCGAATCAGGTCAGGGTCCACGAACAGCTCGCGCCTGCTGGCCACAGTAAAGAACAGTTCCTGGTTCTTTGCCTTGGCAACAGGTTCATACTCAGCTGCAATGGAACGGGCAATTTTTGAGATCGCTACCTGCTGAGGATGTGCCACTATCTCCTCATCCTGTAGTGTAGCCCCCAGCATCGTTTCCAGATTTTCCTGCAGAGCATGTACAGTAGCATGGGCCTTTCTGATGATGTTCGTCCTTTCTGGAGACTTCACTGCTTCACTTAACAGAACATGCTGCTCTTTTATAGGCTCGGCGATGTTGTGGGCAAGATTCGTATAGAGCTCATCATGCCTTCTGGTTGCTTTTCGTGCCAGGGCTCTCAGCTCAATTTGCTCTACTACCAGCGTGGCCAGATCCTTTAGTATGTCTTTCTCCTCATCCAGTATTCTCCGTGGCTCTGTATCTATCACGCACACAGTACCAATATTAAAATTGTCGCGGGTGATTAGGGGTGCTCCGGCATAAAACCGGATACCTTCGGGCGCACTAACATAGGGGCTGTCCGTCAGGCCTGGTATAAGGTGGGTATCCTCAAACACAGTTACGTCAACGTTGTTGATAATTGTTAGCGAGCAAAGACTGTCGTTCCGGTCAACACAAGAAACCTCAAGCGTACTGAAATTCGACTTGTACCAAACCCGTTCCTTATCTACCAGCGATACAAAAGCACTGGGAGCCCGGAGTAACTTAGAGGCAAGCCGGGTGATCTTATCAAAAAAAGCCTCTGGAGGTGTATCCAGAATCTCGTACCGAAATAAAGCTGCCAGGCGATCTTTATCATTTAAGGGGATAATGGACTGGGGTTTGCCGGTGAGCGCGATGTTGTTAGTCTCCAAAATAAGTGCGATATAAAGAAAATAATATCTATCATGACTTTGTCTACTTCCTAATTTAAGAAAAAATATGTTTAGTTAAAACAAATTGGTTATTAACACATGATTTTGCTGTTTCTTATGAGTCCGAAGGCTAAAAAGAGATTGATACCTCTTTTTTTAGCAGATTTCGTCACCTATGTGTCTAATTCAAATAAACTAGGGTTCTGGTATTTTAGCAAGGCTAAAGAAGAAAGGTGCAGATGCATTCAGCACTGCCTCTAAGGCCAGATCTAAGAATTAATGTGGTTACCTTACTCAGCCGAAAGCAAAATCAAGTACCATCATCAGCACAAATCAACCAATAAGCCCAAGAACAGATGAATCTGTATTCTTATCTCGCTGCGTCTCCGGTATTACCTCCTCCACTACTACAAAAACCTTGGCGTACGCTGCAAAAGCTGTAGTCTTGATTTTTTGGCTATTGTACCTGCTGAACATCACAGGACACGCCTCCTTCCGTACAATAGAAGCAGGTACAACATCTTTATAGCTGATTATGATATCCAGACAATGGGCAGGTGTTCTCAAAGCAAAACACGCAGAAGAGTACATGCAGCATCTCAAGGAAGAATTGTTTCCGAAGCTGTCTTCTATCAGTGGTTTCTGTGGAGCATCTATTTTAAGAAAGGACATGGAGGACGCGGTAGAGTTTCTTATCATCACAAACTGGGAATCGATGGAAGCCATCAGGAAATTCGCGGGAGAAAACCCTGACCTTGCGGTTGTTCCTGAGGAGGTGCAGCGCATGGCACTGCAGTATGATAAGCAAGTCCGCCACTACGAAGTTGCTTACTCCTATCCGGATAAATAAAACAGTTGGGTATAAATTCCACCATCAAATGTTGAATGGAATTTATGCTATTTGGTGCAAGCTCAAAACTTGAACAAATTTACACAGCAGAAACATCCTGAAATCTGCAGGTTAAAACCAAAGACTGATAAAGTATATTCTGCTGATATACTTAAAAAGAAAAACCTGACCACAGGTCAGGCTTCTCGTTTAGGAATGTATGAAATAGAAATTCTTTAACAGGTGATAAAATTTTTATCTGCGTCTGTTATGCTTTTAGAACAAATGTAAAGCTGGCATTTGTGATTTCCTTACCTTCAGATACTTTCATCAACAGCGCCTGCTTGAAAATGTAATCCTGCGCATTGCCGGGTTCTCCCGGGAAATAAAGCTGCGTGGTGAGCACGGGCTTATCAGGCCCCTTCACTTTTACATGGAAATGGCGGGTACGACCGGGGTACAGGCCCGGTACTATCGTTTCCAGGCGAAAATTCCCCTGCTTGTCCGTGTACTGGTGACCGCGCAGTTTATTGCCATCATTATCATATTTTCCTGCATCATCAGCATGCCACCAATCCAGCAAAGCCCCACTTACGGGCTGGCACTTTGTATTCAGCACCTGGCCCGTTAGCACCAACGCGGTGCCCTGCATCCCTTTTTCACGCAGATTGCTTCTTTCAGGTGAGCTTGTGGTGTAAAAAGGCCCTTCGGTCTGGGGAGGAGTGGGTTCATCATGGTCATCACACTCCGGTGTAGGCTCCAGCACTTTCCTGCGTTCGAAGAAAGGATATGCAGGTACCAAACCGAAAAGTGGCAAAGCAGCAAAAAAAGAGAAGAAGCGGCGCCTTGTGATGTTCATTTTGAGTTTCGGATAAGGTTAAAAAATAGAACGTTCTACTATAGTTTACGTGCTATTTCCCTACAGGTGCAGAATGCTGTTACTTGCTCTCTACCATTTGCTTACCAGCACCTGCTACTAATTTCAGGTTGATGGTAAAGGTGTCTTCTATCACCTTATCAGCTGCGGTGCCCAGCATACCAGAACGATACTTAATATCCCACTTGGTGCGGTCCAGTTCAATTTTTGCTGCTGCTTCAGCTGACTTGCCATCTATGGCAACTGTAGCCGGGAAAGTAATAGCGTTTGTGATGCCTTTAATCGTAAGGTCGCCTGTAATGGAATAGTTGGGCTCTCCTGCCTTTGGCTTAGAAACAGGAGTAACTTTGGTTATTTTGAATGTAGCGTTTGGATGCTTTTCCACCGAAAAGAAATCTTCAGACTTCAGGTGGTCCGTCAGCTTTTTATTGAAGTTCTCATTGGTGATGTCTGTATCTGTAATAGAAGTCATGTCTATTACGAAGGTGCCTCCAACCAGTTTGCGCCCGCTAACTTCGAGGCTGCCGTTTGCTAATTTCACATTGCCTGAGTGCTCCCCGCCAAACTTCTTCGCATTCCATGTCATGGTGCTGCTGGCAGTGTTTACAGGTAAAGTGGTGGCGGCTACCTCGGCGGTAACTTCTTTTTTGGAAGGAATATCAGCTGCTGCTACGTTAGAGCTGAAAAGCAGTGTGGCCATCGCCAACGCGCTAAAATGTACGTGATACTTTTTCATACAGAATACATATTAAGGTTTAGAATTCTTTATCTGCTACAGATTTCGCCAGCGCACCCCGGGTAACGTTCCAGGGTACACTGGCTCTTTTCTCTACTGTACTTTTATGAATGTTCCTTCCATCACACGTCCCTGATAGTGTGAGGTAATTTTTAAAGTATCGCCAGCTTTTGTTCCTTTTAAAGGTACTGCATTCCCTTCAAACAAAACCGTAAACGTTATTTCATCACCTGTAACAATGCCTTCTGATATAGGCAGTTGGCCCATAGGTGTCTGTACAAAGCCGGTTAAATCAGTGCCATCTGCTACCAGGTCCAGCGTCAGGTCCCGCTCTCCCATTTTCCCTTGCCAGCGGCCAGTCAGGCTTCCTTGCTCTGCTGTCACTGAGGTACTGTCTGTGCCTGCTGCCTTTGTTTCTGGTGCTGGTGCCGTTGTCTGTACTGGCCGCTGTCCTCCGAGCTGCGCTGGTCTTGCACCCTGCGCGCCTGATCCTACAGGCATAGCACCCTGTGGAGCTCCCCCACCCTGTGTTGCACCGGCATCCTGCACACCTCCACCTTCACCGCCACCTTTCAGGTCATCGTTGCTAACAGACTTCTTTTTTCTGCGTGGAGCATCTGACGTCAGTTTACCAATGCGGTAGCTGAAGTTAACCTTAAAGTTCATATTATGCATCACGTTGGTGCTTGTCTGGCTGAATGATGGCGAATTAAGTTCGTTACGAACCTTAATGGTAGGTGACAGGAAGTTTTCTGCTCCAAAGCCAATGCTTCCTCTTCGCTCATTAAACTCTTTCTTCAGGTTCAGGCTGTAGATGCCGAAACCACCCTGCACACCCTGTAGCTGTACCTGGCGACCGCGATAGAAGCCAAAGCCCTGAATGCCCCAGCCCTGGCCCAGGTTATAGTTACCCATCGCACGGATGTTGTAAACAAAGCCGCTGTTACTAGCGCTTTGGTTCGGGTCATTATTACTCAGTACCGCGTAGTAAATGTCTGTACCACCATTCAGCGTCAATTTGTTGTTCAGGTTTATGCTTCCAAACACGCTTCCGCCATAAGCCTCTTCCTGGCCAATATTAAAGTAAGATGTTACCAGCACACCATCTTCTACCGGTACCCTCACCGCCTGAATAGAGTTATTGGTGTTCCGGACGAAAGCCGAGAAATTCAGGGATGTTGTCTTGAAATAAGTACTGTAAGATAATTCATAGTTGTTGGTATACTCCGGGTCCAGTTCCGGGTTACCCACCGTTGGTAAGACTTGGTTCGGATTCTGCACGTTCGGGTTCAGGAACTGTAAAGAAGGCCTTTGAATGCGGCGGTTATACGCCAGTTTGATGGTATTGCCATCCTTCAGCCTTTTAGAAAGGTTCACACTCGGCACCAGCACACCATACGAAGGAATGCTCACCTCATTCTCACTGTTCTCAAAATCAGCATTAATGGTAGTATACTCGTAGCGGGTACCGGCTTTCACGCTATAATTGTTGGCAGTAGTAAGGGTATAAGAGAAATAACCAGCTGATATATTCTGATTATAGTTGAACACATTGCTCAGGTTGGTGCCTTCCACCAGCGTAAAAGGACCTGTCCCATCAGCAGCATATGTCTCATAGTCGCTGATAACCTGGCGCATGATCTGCTTTCCGCCAAACTCAACCATCTGGTTCTTTCCTATCGGGTTTGTATAGTCCAGTTGTATGGTCGACTCCTGGTTAAAGCTTTCGTTGATGTTTTTCAACCTGCTTTCCAGGCTGTTCTCATCGCTGTTGAAGATCTCGTTCAGAAAATTATTTGTGCGGTTGTTGCGGCTGAACTGTGTCAGGATACTAAACTCCTGCTGTGGCCGGAAGGTGTGGGTATAATTCAGGTTTACATCTACTGTTCCTGAATTATCCATTACTTCCACATCCCGGAGGGATCTGCTAAATAAAGAACCTGCCTGGTAGCGCTGCGTGAGCAGGCCATCCTGAAAGTTATGCCCGTTCCGCAAGCCATACTGCACGGAGGCGTTGATATAGTTCTTCTCGTTTATATCATAGTCCCAGCCAAAGGTGTAGCGCCCGAACATCATGTTATTACGCGTATCAGCTTCCTGCCTGATCACGTTCTGCCCCTCATTTGCAGTAGCAGTAGTCTGTGTGTTCTCGAAGCTTCCGGGCATGTTATAGCCTGCTCGACCAAACCCTCCCAACGAGAAGCCCATCTTTCCAATACGGTAACTGCCATTCAGGCCTAAGTTAGAGCCCCTCAAACCAATACCGGTGTCAATGTTCAGGGTACCGCCCTGCAGGGTGTTCTTTTTAGTGACAATGTTGATGATACCGGCAGATCCTTCCGCATCATATTTTGCCGAAGGAGACGTAATCACCTCTACTGACCTGATCATATCGGCAGGAATCTGCTTCAGGGCATCGGCTACGCTGCCGGCTGTGATAGTGGACGGTCGGTTATTGATCAGAACCCGGATGTTCTGGCTGCCGCGCATGGATACATTACCGTCTAAGTCTACAGAAAGCATGGGCACTTTTCGCAATACATCTGCAGCATCCCCTCCTCTGTTCGATTCATCGTTCTCAGCATTATACACCGTACGGTCCACTTTCTCCTCTATCATAGCCCGCTGCCCCTCCACCACTACCTCCTGTAGCGCTTTTGCAGTGGAGCTGATGCCTATCTTACCTAAGTCTATGGAGGCGTTTCTGTCAGTTACCTCTATGTCCAGTGTTTTCGCCTCATAGCCTATGAAGGATATGGCCACTCTGTAAGCACCATTTGCTACTTTCTCGAGCATGAACCTGCCCTGGTCGTCAGCCATGGTACCATCTACCGGTTTGCTTGTAGCTGGGTTAACCAGGGCAATGGTGGCGTAAGGCACAGGCTGCCTGGTGGCAGCGTCTATCACGGTACCAGATATTCGGGCGGCAACATTCATTTGTGCTGTTGCACCAGTAACCTGAGTAGTGGCGTATAAGCTTCCACTCCCGGATGGAGCCTGTGCAACGGCAACCTGGCACAAGCAGGCAAGCACTATGGAAGAAAGGTATGTATTTTTCATGGCGTCGGTTTTTCAATAAGAACTGAACAAAGCAAATCTTTCCTCTCCGGATAAAAAAATGGAATAGATTGTCTGCGGGTAAACACCGACGAGTTGCCTCTGTCAGCCGATGGTTTCAATCCTGCAGAAAACGCCCTCACTTAAACCCAATCTATAGGTAAAAATGCTCAAAACGGTCGGTAAAAATGCCTGAACGGCCGATATATCGGGCTTAACCTGTACATTAATTTTATGTTTGTCTATATTATGATAACTTAACCATTGCAATGGCAAACACCTTTATAAATCGCCACGGTTACCTGCTGATTCAACTGCTGGTATTGTTTGGACTGCTGCTGCTCCTGTGCCAGCCCCTCGCCTGGGACATTGAGCTGCCTGTCCAGTTCTGGGTAAAGCAGGGTATTCTGTTTGCCTTATGGGTGGGCCTGTTTTACCTGAACTCGCACCTGCTGGTGCCCCGGCTCCTGTTTCAGAACAGTATAGGAGGGTTTGCAGCGGCGGCGCTTGGTGCCGTAGTGTTTGTGGTGCTGGCAGTTGTGCTGGTCGATTCGTGGCTTAACCTGCCGGAACTGATGCACCAGGCTTTTAATCCCGACGAGGAGGTGTCGCCGACACATAAACACAAATCCAGTATTAACCCAGTCATCATACTGGCTACCCTTTTAGTGTTAGGCATCAGCACCACCATCAGTGTGGTACAGAAATGGCAGATAGACACGGAGGTCAGGCAGCGCCTGGAGCGACAGAAGATAAGCACCGAACTCTCGTTTCTGAAGGCGCAGATAAATCCGCACTTCTTCTTTAACACCCTGCACAGCATCTACGCCCTCACGATGATCAACATTGAGTCATCGCGCGAAGCACTCCATACCCTTTCCAGAATGATGCGGTATGTGCTGTACGAGACGCAATCAGGCACCACCCTTCTCAGCAAGGAAATAGAGTTTATGCAGGACTACGTGAACCTGATGAAGCTGCGGCTGACTGAGAAAGTAACAGTTACGTTCGATAAACCGACTCCTATACGGGATGTGCCGGTAGCCCCTATGTTGTTTCTCCCGTATGTTGAAAATGCTTTCAAACATGGCGTAAGCGCCCTGTTGCCCAGCAGCATCTACATAGGCATACAGCAGCAGGGGCATGTAGTGGAGCTGGATGTACGTAATACCCTGCTGCCAGAGAAGCGAATGGTGCTGGAGGAGAGCAGCGGCATTGGGCTTGCCAACACCAGCAGGCGGCTCGACCTGCTCTACCCTGGGCAATATACGCTGGCAGTAACAGAAAGAACACCTGAAAACGAGTACCGGGTACAACTTAAGCTGAACGTATCATGACGCTGAAATGCATTGCCGTAGACGATGAACCACTGGCGCTCGGATTGATTGCCGCTTTCATAGAACAGACACCGTTCCTGGAGCTCGTCGGCCGCTATTCCAGTGCGGTGGAAGCGCTGCAGGGGCTTCACAGGCAGCCTGTGGACGTGGTGTTTCTGGATATACAGATGCCCGACCTGAGCGGCATCGAGCTGGCGCGGGTGCTGGATAAAGGGGAGTATGGAATCGGGCCGCGCATCATCTTCACAACTGCTTTCAGCCAGTATGCGCTGGAAGGGTATAAAGTGGATGCACTGGATTATTTGGTAAAGCCTTTCAACTACGCCGATTTTCTGAAGGCAGCCAGCAAGGCACAGGCCTTTGCTGAACTGATACATAAGCCTGAAGCCCCTGCACTACCCGCCTCCAACCAGTTACCTGAAGAACAATACCTGTTTCTAAAAGTGGAGTATCAGCTGGTGCGCATTGCCTTTAGTGACATTCTGTACATTGAGGGACTGAAAGATTATGTAAAGGTGCACCTGGAGAGTGAGTCTAAACCTATCCTGTCACTAACCAGCCTGAAGGCGCTGGAGGAGAAGCTGCCGGCAAGAAAGTTCATGCGTATTCACCGCTCCTATATTGTGGCCCTGGATAAAATAACCGCAGTATCCCGCAACAAGGTACAGATAGGCGAGACAAACATCGCCGTAAGCGATCAATACAAAGAACCTTTTAACCAGTTTCTCAGCCGCTGGGTATAATCCTGCAAGTATTTTTAATTTCAGACACTCCATTTTTTCCCGGCCATGTAGCGAAAGTTCAATAACTGATGCTTTTTATGATTGAATCCTTAAAGCTATCGTCGCTTATTATTAAGCACTCATTTCATGTGTTCATTTGCTGAGCAGCAACGGTAGCTATCCTGCTGATAGCCAAACCCTTCCTTTATGTGATGAGCTACTCCTACGCCTGGTTCAGAAGTCTGTTCAGGGGGAGACGTATTTTACTACCTTGTTTTTTTTTAGTATTATCGCCGGAAATATGTCGTGTGCCGATAACTAAGAAGTTTTGAAAACATATTTAACACTGCTACTCCTGCTCCTTTCCAGCCTGACGACCTTTGGCCAGGATGCTTACCTGAAGGTTATTGCTAAAAAAGGCGATGGAATCTATACCCTGCTCCGCCGGCATGGGCTGGATTACGCAACGCATCTGAATACATTTCTGGAGCTTAATAAAGATAATTTAGGAAAAGATAACAGCCTGTTCACCGGCAGAACCTATGTGCTCCCTTCAGGTTCCTCAGGAACAGAAAGCAGTAGTAAAGCAATTGTTGCAACCGCAAGTAAAACAGCAGCTGCTACAAAAGGAATGGATGTGTCGCTTTTCGGTGAAAAATACGCCCGGGTAGAAATTAGAAACCAGCAACTGAAGGGGGCCGTTTACTATCTGACCTCAGGCCATGGCGGTCCTGATCCGGGTGCTATCGGAAAATTCGGTTCCTATGAGCTAGCCGAGGACGAGTATGCCTATGACGTGACCCTCCGGCTGGCCCGTAGGTTGATGGAGCATGGCGCTACCGTTTATATGATTATACAGGATCCAAATGATGGCATCCGTGATGAACACGTGCTGGTTATGGACTACGATGAGGTAAACCATCCAAACACACCCGTTTCCCGCAGCCAGAGAGAGCGGCTCCGCCAGCGCACCAGGGCCATCAATAACCTGTACGCGCAGCACACAGGCGCCTACCAGCGCATGCTAGCCATACATGTCGACAGCCGCAGTAAAGGCCAGAACATAGATGTATTCTTTTATCACCACGAAAACAGCGCACCGGGAAAAAAAATGGCAGAGACCATTCATCAGACTTTTACCTCGAAGTACAAGCGCAACCAGCCAAACCGCGATTATTCCGGAAACGTATCGCAGCGCAGCAGTCTCTACGTCATCAAATACACCCATCCTCCCACCGTATTCATTGAGCTTGGCAATATCCGGAATGACTTAGACCAAAAGCGTTTTGTGATAGCCAACAACCGGCAGGCACTGGCCAACTGGATTTGCGATGGTATCATTTCTGATTATAAGTCCCGGTAAAGCAGGTGGGCAAGGCTTCGAGCTTTGCCCTTTTTCTTCCTTCACCTTGTAGAGCCTCTTTACCAGTTGCCAATAAAGGCTCTTAGCTAATTGTAGCGCTTAAGATCGTCATCATACGTTTCAACCTTTCTCTTTCTGCTTCCCTTTTATCCTGTCCCTTATAGTGCAACAGCCGCCCTGGCTGTCAGGCCAGAGCCTCAGTTTCAGTTCCAGCACTTTATGAAAAGCAGGAAAAAATTGTCCTGCAGCGGCAGCGGCACGTAAGTATGCATCATACCATCCTGTATGTGAAAGCACCTCTTTAGCATACTTTTTCAATTTTTAACAGCTTCTATGGCAAAAGGACATACCCGCGTGCAGCTGCAGTTTTTAGGTGCGGCTGGCACAGTGACAGGCTCAAAATCGTTGTTACAAACAGATAAACACAAGCTGCTCATTGACTGTGGCCTCTTTCAGGGCAACGAGTCAGAGCGTAAACTTAACAAGCTTAAAATGCTTCCGTTCAGTCCCTCTGAACTTGACGCCATCATTCTCACACACGGGCACCTTGACCACAGCGGTTACCTGCCGGTGATGGTGAAGAAAGGATTTAAAGGCCCTATCTATGCCACCACCCCCACCCGTGCTATTACAGAAGTGATTCTGTTTGACAGTGCGCATATACAGGAAGAAGAAGCCAAAGAGGCAAATAAAAATCGTAGCGAAAGCAAAAAGCCACTCAAGCCGCTTTACAAGGAGAACCATGTGCACCGCACCATGAGCCTTTTCAAGACCTACAGCGACAATGAATGGGTCCGGTTGGATGATGACCTGCAGTTCCGGTTTCAGAAAAGCGGGCATATCTTAGGTTCTGCTATGGTAGAGCTGGAAGTGGCAGGTCGGCGTATTGTTTTCTCTGGAGATGTGGGCCAGCGGGCGCCTCTTATCTTAGATCCCCCCAGTTCTATAGATAAAACCGATTACCTTATACTAGAGGCTACTTATGGCGATAAGTTGCACGATGATATGGTGTCGCCTTATCAGGCTTTAGAAGAAGTGGTGAATAAAACCTTTGAGAAAGGCGGCAACTTAATTATACCCAGTTTTGCCGTGGAGCGTGCCCAAGAGATCATCCTGATTCTGAACACCCTTATGGAAGAGAAAAGCATACCCTCCTTTCCTATCTACCTGGACTCCCCTATGGGAGCCGACGTAACCAGAATATTTCAGCAGCACCGCGACTGGCACAACCTCTCCGACGCAGAATGTGATAAACTGACCAAAAATGTGAACATTGTGAGCGACTTTGAAGAGACGCTGACGGTGCTCGACGAAGACGGTCCTAAAAGCAAGATCATTATAGCAGGCAGTGGCATGATTACGGGCGGCCGTATTTTGTACTATCTCAAACACCTGGTTGGGGATAATAAAAACACGGTGCTACTGGTGGGGCATCAGGCTTCCGGTACCCGCGGCCACCAGTTAAGCGCTGGGGCAAAAGAAATAGAAATTGACGGCGAGAAATATGAGGTAGCTGCTGAAACCAGCCAGATTGGCTCCCTTTCAGCACATGCAGACCAGGGGGACTTGCTCTGGTGGTTAGGGCACTTTAGCAAAACTCCAAAACAGATCTTTTTAAATCATGGAGAGGTAGAGGCTGTAGAAGCGCTGAAAAAGAAAGTAGAGGATATCTACAAGTGCACTGTTACTGCCACAGCGCTCAATAAGGTGTATGAATTATAGTTTCTATTAGCCACAGCAAGAGCAATCCTCCAGCCCATGATCGTATGCGTTTTACTTCTGCATTTCATACGCATCAGCCGCACTTCTACTACCTGTTGTGCCTGCAGCTGTTGCCAGAAAAAAGTATATGCTGAAGCCAATAAAGCCATTTTCCAGAAGATACGTATACGTTGATTACTTTAAATACTAAAGCCCACTCCTGCTATAACAAATTAGCTGCCCTTACCTCCTGTTATTTCACTCCTTATCTACAACAGTAGCAGCAATGATTTAATACAATTCTAATCTTAAATCCCTTCCACTTTATCTCACCATTTATCTATACAACTTGCTCATTATTAAGCTTATCAGCTACAAAATAAAACAATTATGTATGTATGGCGTTTAAAAGGTGTAGTGCAAGACATAAAATATAATACAATTTTTTTTAAACTATGAAACACACAACTATGAAACGACTTTTTTTACTACCAGCATTATTACTAGCATTTACGTTTGGTGCAAACGCGCAAGTTTTAGAAGATGTACAGCGGCCGCAGACTACAGCACCTGTTTCAAGCGATGCAGTGCGTCAGGGAAATTGGCTTGTAGGAGCAGATATTGGTAATATCGGCATGAACTTTAAGTCTGAGACTTTTAGCTTTGACGTTTCTCCTAGAGCAGGTTATTTTATAAGTGACAATGCTGCTCTTGGCGCCTCTGCTCAACTTGGTCTTTCGATTTATGACGGCGGCGAATCATTTCGCTATGGCCTGTACCCTTTTATCCGTTACTACTTCCCGGAGGGAGCTGCCCCCACGCACAGATGGTTTGGTGAGGCTGTTATTGGTTTGGGCGGAAGTTCAGAGGAAGACAGTGAAGGTGATGCCGTACTTTCCAGGGTTTATGGCGTAAGAGCAGGATATGCGCACTTCGTAGCCAGTAATATTGCCTTAGAAGGTACCCTTAACCTGTTAAGAAGTAATGCCAACGTAGATATAGATGATAACGCGCAGACAGGGTTGTCTGTAGCGCTTGGCCTTCAGATTTACCTCCCTGGCAGAAATAACTAATATTGTATCATAAATTAAGCTAAAAAGGGCTCTACTATAAAGTAGAGCCCTTTTTTATATCTGGTCAACACTCTGTTGCAGGTATGGCTTTACCTCAACACCTCTTTTGCCAGCTTCATCTCACCATCAATCTTGTGGTTGTACCTCAAACCCAATATTTCCGTTACCACCGGATACACGTGTACGTTCTGGAAGGTCTGGATCTTTGTCTCCTTTTTGAAAGCTGGTCCCCAGGCGTAAAAGGTGGCATGCATATCTTTCACCCTAGCCGGGTCATAGCCATGTGCTCCCGGAGATGGCTTGCGCTTTGAAAAATGAAATACTTTTGGCGCTTTCGACAGCAGCAGGATATCACCAACGCGTTTAAACGCATCGTCTTTGGCACCATAATGCAGGCGTGTTGGCATATCGGACCTAAGGTAAACATCATACCCGTTTGCCTCTTTCTTCAGCTTTTTGTAGGTGCTTTTGATTACGCTTTTGTCTTTAGCGTGTAACTCCACCACCATACCTCCACCGGACACCAGGAACTTAGCCGTGTCTACAGCAGCTGGTAAAGGAAGTGTGTTTTCTGTATCGATTTGTGTCATTCCATGGTCTGACACAAAAATGTAATTGACCGGGAGCCCTGTTGTAGCCACCGCTTCTGTTAGCTTTTTGATATTTTCGTCCAGTTCCTGCACGGCTGCTTTTGTTTCAGGGGCGTCAGGGCCATAGCTGTGGCCAGCGTGGTCCACCTCCGGCATGTAAAAGGTTATCAGGTGCGGCCGTTGCGCCTCCGGCAGGTTCAGCCAGTTAACCACAGTCTGCACCCGCTCTTCAAAAGGAATGGACTCGTTGTACTGGTAATAATATGTTGGCAGCACACCTTTGATCGGAGCTTCGGAACCGACCCAGTAGAAACTCGCCGTCAGCATCTGCTGTTGCTCCGCCAGTACCCATAGTGGCACACCACCATACCAACTGGCATCCTCTACCTTTTTCCTGTCCCGCATAGTATAACTCTCCTTTCGCTGGGGGTCATAAAAGTAATTGTTGATGAGACCATGCCGGGCAGGATACATGCCTGTGACGAGGGTATAATGATTCGGGAATGTCTTGGAAGGGAAAGACGGCAGCATGGATTCTGCCTGCACGCCCTGCTCCCGCAGCGAAAGCAGGTGCTTTGCCTGGTACTTTTCGGCATAGTCGTAACGGAAGCCATCTGCCGAAATCATGATCACATAAGGCTTCTGCTGTTGCTCCGGGCTGTTCCGCCGGTTAGCTACAACCTGCTGTGTGGTGTCTGCCTGTGCGAAGGCCGTGGCTGCCCCGATGACTATGTATAAAAGAAGAAAGTACTTTTTCATAGAGCAAAGGTAATTTCAAAATTTATCACAAAACCGGGACAAGTGTTAATCTTGAATTAAGAAGCATTTATTAATTGTATACTTTTCTGTAATTTGTTTGATAACCAGATAATGTAACCTGTTTACAGGCAGCTACTCAAGCTATTTCTTCCTGAATGCCACTGTATCAGGACTCTTTCACAAAAAGGCGCTTATCGAATTCAAACGGCACCGCCTCTAAGGCAGCTACTTTGTTAAATTCCGGGTGACGGGGATTCACCAGGTAATTATAATTCCCCTGTACAGTGGCAGAAGGTACTTTCATAATCAGGTATTCGCTCTCCATCACAAAAGCATCCCCTATCTCCTGCGTACTGTTAGCATGTGGAAAGCTTTTCCAGTCAGCAGGTAATTCTTCGTCAGCAAGTTCCTGGAGGGGTACCTCATCCGGGAGGTATATGCGCACGAGAAAGTAATCGGCGGGTACAATGCCCAAAGGCATGTGCACGGCTATTTCAACGGTACAAAGTGCAATGGATTCGCTGGTATAGAGGATAGCGATGCCTTTGCTGTTCCAGCGGCCTCCGGCCAGTTCAGCCCCACGGCCAGACAGATCATTTCTGTATTTCCCCCTGCTGAGGCGGTATACAATCATGCCAGTACGCCGTGCTCAATACGCGTCAGTTCGTCCTTTAGCAGCCCGATGCCAAAGGTGCTATCAAGAAGTTCTTTTGGTCTGATGCCTCCTAAAGCCACATTCTTCGCACCAAGCCAGGCATCAAAGTTTCCTTTATCGCCAAACACTTCCACCCCCTTGTTATATACCAGCGTTATCTCCAGTATCTTTTCTGAGTGCAGCGGGTCGAAAGTGCGCTTGTCTTTTTTATAGCGCTGGAACGTTCGCTCAGACAGGTGCAGGAAGTTAGACCACTCCGTTGTGCTGAAAGGGCTTTTGTCAGCGATGTATTGAAACAAGGCATACTTTATCCCCTCCCGTACCGTGCTGATGAGCATAAACACATCCCGATCATCAATTTGCTTATAGCTAAGGTCGCTGCTGATTGCCTGTCCCATGGTTAAAGTAGTTTGCATGTCAAATATAAGAAACTTGTCATAATTAAAACGCCAATTGTCGCAAAATAGTTTTAGAGCCTCAGAATCAGAAGCTGCACATCTTAAAAGTGAAGAGCATTTTTATGCGCAGCAGCACTTTTTTTGTGAATCAGGCGTTAGGTAAGCCAAACAGTAAAAGAGTCCCATGCGAAATTATATGGTGATGGCAGTTGGCCTAATGTTAGGATCAAGTGCCTGCAACACCCAAAATGCCATTACAGAAAGTAACTTATCACCCACACACCCCAGAATTACCATGGCCGACGTAGTGCCGGTAATAGAGCCACAAACAGCGGAAGACAAAGCAAAGCAGGAGAAACTGCTGCAAAAGCAAGCCTCCCGGTTTAAGAGCAGGGACTTGGCCAGTAAATATTATGTGCTGCAGGCCAAGCGGGCATTCAATGAAGAAAAACTGGATTCTGCCTCTTATCTCTTTGGCCTGGCTTACCAGATGGACAGCACCAACAGCGACATCTACTGGGGCTACGGCATGGTGTATGGCCGGGAACAAAAATATGATGAGGCATTGTTCCTGCTGTATCGTGCGCTGGAGAAGGACACTGAAAACCCACACCTGCTCAACGACGTTGCTACCAGCCATCTGAGCCGCTTTTATTTAAATGCAGACCCGGAAGATTTATTGCAAAGCAAAAAGTTGCTGGAACAGGCGGTAAAGCTATCCCCGAATGAGGCCGATACTTATTATAAGTTAGCCATCAACTGCTATTACCTTCGGGAGTACGGCAACGCCTGGAGTTACCTGCACAAAAGCGTGCGGCGGAACAAAGAAATAGCTGATAAAGCCTTTATAACTGCACTGTTGGAAAAGGAACAGGACCCACAGGGGCTGTATAAACCGCAGCAAGTGCAGTAACTTGCGAAATAGTAGACATTAACTTACTTTTATAGTTCAGCAGCCTTATAAACTGCATCACATCGAATTTGATTTGAAGATGAAGAAATTATTAGTAGCCGTTGTGGCCGTTTTTTGTGCCACCTCCCTGAGTTTTGCACAAGAAAAGCCAGCGGAGCAGAACCCGCAGGTGCTGCCAATGTTTGGTGGAAAAGGGAAAACAGAAGAGCAGCAGAAAAAGGATGAGAAATTCCTGACCAGCTGCGACAAGAGCTTTGCCAGCCGCCAGGAAGCCAGCAGCTTCTTTATGGAGCGCGGCTGGGAATATTTAAACGAAGGACAGTTGGATACGGCAGTATATCGCTTTAACCTGGCGTGGCTTCTGAACCCGGACAACAAGGATACTCATTGGGCTTTTGGGTTGGTTACCTCAGCCAAAGGGCAAAATAACGAGGCCATCAAACATTACGAGAAGGCGCTTAGCTATGATCCGAAGAACTCCCTGCTGCTATCTGACTTAGCTTCCACTTACCTGAAAGTATACAAGGAAGGCAAACAGAAAAAGAAAGACCTTAAAAAAGCAACGGCTTATCTTACAGAGGCTGTGAAGGCAGATACTGCCAATGCTTTCGCGCTTTACAATCTGTCGAAGGTGAAATTCTACGAAAAGAAATACAGCGATGCCTGGGACTACCTCCACAAGAGCCGCTCTATCAACCTGACACAAATCGATTATGATTTTATAGCGGAGTTGACAGCCCAGATGCCAGACCCGAAAGGCTTCTTCCGGTCAGGGGTACCAACCAGCAGCAACGAATAAAAATCAAAGCCTCTGCCTAAAAGCAGGGGCTTTTTTTGTGACATACAGAATCCAGCAAGAATCGGGTTGATAGAGAGGCTTCGTTTTCGGTAATTCACAGCATGAACCACTTTGAAACAGTCGCCAAAGCTTTAAGCTATATCCGGGAACAGGCAAAGCAGCAGCCTGACCTGGAGCAAATCGCGGAGCATGTCTGCATGAGCCCCTTCCATTTTCAGCGCGTGTTCACGGAGTGGGCCGGCGTAAGTCCTAAAAAGTTTCTGCAGTACCTCACACTGCAGCATGCTAAAAGGGCCCTCGCACAAACAGCAACACTTTCAGAGGCGGCAGACGACAGCGGCCTTTCTGGCACCAGCCGCCTGCACGACCTGTTCCTTTCTATAGAAGGCATTACCCCAGGACATTTCAAGAGGCAGGGCGAGGCCTTGCAAATCAGCTACAGCCTGGGAAACTGTCAGTTCGGGAACTACCTGGTGGCCTCCACAGCAAAAGGCATTTGCTATCTGCACTTCTACAAGGCCGCAGACCAGACACTGGCAGAGCTGCAGGCGCAGTGGCCTAAAGCAACGTTAATACACCGGCAGGAGGTCTTGCACCAGCAGGTTTATCAATTCTTCCAGCATCAGCTGCAACCGCAGCAGAAACTAACATTGCATCTGCAGGGCACTCCTTTTCAACTGAAAGTATGGGAAGCACTGCTTCGCATTCCGGAAGGGCATCTCACCTCCTACTCTTCCCTCGCCCACAACATTGGTAATCCTGCAGCTAGCAGAGCGGTTGGTACCGCTATTGGCAGTAACCCGATTGCTTTTCTGATACCTTGCCACCGCGTCATAAAGAATGTTGGCGGTATTGGGGAATACCGTTGGGGCAGCGAGCGCAAAATGGCGATGATAGGCTGGGAAGCCGCACAACGAAAATTTGAACTTCCTGATACCACAGCAGCACTGCAACTGCCTTTGTTTCAAAGATGAGCGAACATATTCTTCATAGTTTCTTTAGTTCCTCTGGTCCTACTGCGCATTACCTTTAGCCTGAGTTGCTGCCTCTACAATTGCTGGAAAGCGAGGCAAAAATGTTGAGGCCATCTCTCCGGGTATATCATATTTTACTATATTTGTTCATCAGCCTTTGATAAACTTTTAGCCAAAATATATGAAACAGAATCTACTGAGAGTATCCGTTTACCTGCTGGCGGGTAGCATGGCACTATCCTCTTGTGTGGTATCCAAAAAGAAGTACGAGGACCTGATGGCCCGTAAAAACGCCCTGGAGGTAGACAAGTCAGGTTTGGAGAAGCAAAAGTCTTCGCTGGAGCAGGAAAAAGCTTCTCTTGAGCAGGCGAAGGCAAGCCTGGAGCAGGAACGTGCGAAGCTGGAACAGGAAAAGGCAGAGTACCAGCAGAGCCTGGCGCAGGCTTTGAAAGAAGGAAAGACGCTGGGTGAGAACCTGAACATGAGCAAGTCTCAGATTGAGCGGCTGAATGCAGACCTGAAAGCACGCGAGCAGCGCCTGGCAGAGTTACAACGCATCCTGGATGAAAAGGAAAAAGCCGTAGCTAACCTTCGCAACAAAGTAAGCAATGCGCTCCTTGGCTTCAACGACAAAGATCTGACCATCGATGTGCGCAATGGAAAAGTATACGTGTCGCTGGCAGAGCAATTGCTGTTTAACTCCGGCTCTACCAAAGTAGATCCTAAAGGGGTGGATGCCCTTAAGAAACTGGCTGCTGTATTGAGAGAGCAGAAAGACGTAAATGTACTGGTGGAAGGACACACAGACGATGTTCCGATCTCGAGAGGTACCGTGGGGATGCAGGATAACTGGGACCTGAGCGTACTTCGTGCTACCGAAATTACACGTATCCTGGCAAACGCTGGTGTTGATCCGCAGCGTGTCACACCTTCCGGCCGCTCTAAATATATACCGGTAGATGAAGGAAACACAAAGGAGGCCCGTCAGAAAAACAGACGCACAGAAATTATCCTGACTCCTAAGTTGGATGAACTCTTCCAGATTCTGGAAACAACCTGATTTCATCAGGAAATTATATCAGTATAAGCACAAAAGGCAGTTCCGACATAGGAGCTGCCTTTTGTATTTAGCATGAGATGAAAACAAGATAAAAATCTCCATTAAAGCGATACCAGAGGCCGCCAGAGATGTTAATCTAAGTGAGAAGGCTCTGTAACAATTACCTCAGCAACGATCATTGCTGGCTTCGGCAGCACGCGGTTAAAAATTGGCCGTAGCAACAGATATAGCATTCCGCCTATAGGCAAGGACAATAAAGCCCACACTGAAATACCTGCTAAGGTGGCCAACCAAAGCTTGTTGAGGGCCTCTACCCAGTCAGCCATAAACATGGCCTGCATTTCTGATAAAGACAAGCGAAGTTCAGAAAGACCGAACAAGCTGATACCCATCCGGATAAAGGGGAGCGCAAGAAGCAACTGCAACGGCTGCACGAGGTAACTTACCAGCACAGTGGCAGCTATATTTAACCGAAAGCGCGCAGCTATGGCTGTACTTAGCACAGTAGTAAGGCCTAATATGGGCATGATACCTACTACAGTGCCTACTGCTACAGTGGCGGCCAGTTTACCAGGCGTCATGCCCTGCTTTAGCAGGTTGAGCACAGGCTGAACCACCCGCCTCTTAAAAAAATCTGAAATGACGCCTAAAATGGACAAAGGGTTATGGGATAAAAAGATATTACTTATAAACGGCAATCTTCTACATTCATTTTAAAGAAGAACGTGGAAATTATACCGAACCGGTACAACAATGTTTATACCTTATCTGCTCAAAAGTAACCTTTCAGCAGCTACTTTGTTTATTACCGGCCGCATACTTTGTGGAAGTAGCAGAATATCAGTTGAAGTGAGTCAATAAGTAACACTGCTGCAAAGGCCTCCTGCGACACGCAAAGAAAAAAACTACTTTTTCATCAGTAGCACGAACAGAATCTGCTCTTTCAAAATAAGGTTAATAAGCCCCTACTACCTTGTAATCAATCACTTAAAGTGTATCGGAGAAAATAGTCAACGTTGAAACAAATATTTTTTTCAAATATTTAGGAACCATTTTAAACTATTGCGAAAATGGCAGGTCTAAACCTCAATCAACTACTAAACTTCAATCTGGATGAAGAAATTATTACTTACACTGGCAATTCTGTTCTCCATACTTAATGCGTATGCACAGAGTGCCGCCGTATTCGGGACAGTAAAGGGAGGATCTGACGCAACAGTTCTACCTGGAGCTACTGTTATTCTGGAGAACAGTGCCGGAAATCCGAATGCTACTGCCACAGACTCTGAAGGAAAATTCCGTTTTGAGCGTGTTGCGCCGGGGCAGTATACGCTGAGGGTAAACTACCTCGGCTTTCAGTCACTAGCGCGGCCTGTGCAGTTGCAGGGGACCTCGCTTGATTTAGGCACCCTGACGTTGCAGGAAGAAGCGACCGCCATAAAAGAGGTACAGGTGATAGGCCGTGTTCCGTTGGGAACCCAGAAAGGCGATACAACACAATATAACGCCGGAGCCTTTAAAACAACTCCCGATGCCAGCGCAGAGGATCTTGTGACCAAAATGCCAGGCGTGACCATTCAGGATGGTAAGGTACAGGCGCAGGGAGAAGATGTAAAACAGGTTTTTGTAGACGGAAAGCGTTTCTTCGGCCAGGACGCAGACGCGGCATTACGAAACCTCCCGGCTGAAGTAATAGAAAGCGTGCAGATATTTGACAGAAGAAGCGACCAATCCCAGATGAGTGGCTTTGACGACGGCAACCGCGAAAAGACAATGAACATTGTCACGAAGAAAGACAAGAGAAGCGGACAATTCGGCAAAATCTCTGCCGGTTACGGCACCGATGACAGATACATGGTGGGTGCCGCTGTCAACTTCTTCAATGGCGACCGGCGCTTAACGGTAACAGCCCTATCCAACAACATCAACATGCTTGACTTCTCGGTGGGTGAAACACCGGGTGGTGGTATGCGGGGCAGAAGAGGCGGCTGGGGTGGCCGTACACCAACGGGCATCATTTCCACTAACATGATAGGCGTGAACTACAGCGACATGTGGGGAGAGAAGATGGAGGTAAGCGGAAATTATTCTTTTATGAACAGGGAGTATGATGAAAGACGCTATAGCTTCCAGGAATTTACACAGCCCACTTTCCCGGGTCAGACATATAACGAGAACAGGAGCAGCATCAACGTCGAGAATGTTCACCGCTTTAACATGCGCCTCGACTATAAAATAAACGAAAAGAACAGGTTGCTCATCACACCAAACATCTCGGTGCAGCAGAACGAGGCAAATGCCAACCTCTTTGGGCAAACAAGGTGGAACGAAGGCCTTCTGAACGAGACAAGTGATGTATCTAACTCAGAAAATGCAAGCATCAATTTCGATAACAGCATTTTCTACAGCCATTCCTTCACTAAGCCAGGCCGCGTATTTTCAACAAGGCTTAACACTGGCTACAACTCTAACAACGGTGACTACTACAGAGTCTCAAACACCATCTACTTCAATGATGAGAGCAGAAACGTTGACCTGAGGCAATACTCTGATACAGACAGAACAGGTTATTCCTGGGAAGGTAACGTTTCTTACACAGAGCCTATCAGCGAGCACGGCCGGGTTCAGTTAGAGTACGAAATCGGAAACCGCGACAATGACTCTGACCGAAGAACTTACAGCTATGCAGAGCAGACAGGCAGATACAGCGAATTGGATACTATCTTTACCAGTACTTTCAGAAGCCAATACCTGACACAGGAGGCCGAAATTGGCTACCAGTATGATACTGAGAAAATCAGGTTACAGGCAGAAGTGGAATACCAGCACGCACAGCTGCAAAACGATCAGCAGTTCCCACGCCTTCTGAACTTTGACCGTACTTTCCACAGTATTCTGCCATCGGCGCAACTGGAGTATAAGTTCTCTAAAACCAGGACACTCTTTTTAGACTATCGCGCGGATACAGACGCACCCTCTGTGGAGCAACTGCAGGATGTGTATGATCCTTCTAACTCTGTGAATGCTCGCATCGGTAATCCTAACCTGGACCAGTCGTCTGAGAACCGGTTTATGATGCGCTACAGAAACTTTGACCCGGAAACGAACAAAGTCTTCTTTGTATTCCTGATGAGTTCTATGACCCAGAACTATATTGCCAACAGCACCTTTACCTTACAGGAAGAGATTAGACTAAGTGATGATTTTGCCTTGGGACAAGGTGCACGCTTAACCCGTCCGGTTAACTTAAATGGATACTGGAATATCCGTTCCTTCTTTAACTATGGCCAGCCGGTGAGCTTCATCAATGCCAACGTGAATGTGAATGGTGGAGTGGGTTATGCCAGAATACCTGGTTTAAACAACGACAGACTAAATTATGCCAACTCTACCAACATGCGTTTAGGACTTGGCTTTAGCAGCAACATCAGCGAGAAGCTTGACTTTAACCTGTCCACCACCTCCAGTTATAACCTGATAGAGAACACGCAGCTAACGAACCAGAACAGTAACTACTTCAACCAGTCCACGCAACTGCGCTACAACTGGATTTTCTGGAAAGGTTTGGTTTACCGCACAGAGCTGAACCACCAGTATAACTCCGGTTTATCTGCCGGACTGGATGCAAACTACCTGCTCTGGAACATGAGCATCAGTAAGAAAGTATTCAAGAATCAGAAAGGCGAGGTTAGCCTGAGCGTAAACGACCTGCTGAACCAGAATGTGAGCGTACAGCGTAACGTCCGCTCAGATTATATAGAGGATGTGCAGACGAACGTGTTGCAACGCTACTTCATGCTGACGTTTACATACAACATCCGTAGTTTTACAGGAAAAGCACCTGAGGGTACGGATGGAAATGAGCAACGACGTGAGTGGGGTGGCGACAGACGCCGTGGCTGGTAATTGTATTATATTGCACTTAAGCAGCAAAAACCTGGCCTGATAAGCCGGGCTTTTGCTGCTTAAGGCCAACCATGCTTACTAAAAACGAGCTTCCATAACCATTGATAATGAGAATGATTTTAACTAAATTAGGTTAACGATGGTCGCAATTAAGGAGGAATTGATTGTTTTGTTTGAGGACAGGACATGTATGACAGTCTTCCTCTTCAGGCAGGATAAGGTGGTATGGTAGGAAGCCGCTGTTCATAAAAAACAAAGCCATTCCGTACGTGTCCTTTTAAAAGTGCAGGTTTAGTTCAATGGTAAATTAAACATGTAAAACAATGGAATCCACCTATTACTTCATTGCAAAGGCAGGCTTTGTTATACTCACCGTGCTCTGCCTAGCATTTGTTCTTTTTGGCGTCAGGCACACGCTCCTCCGTGTGGGCTGGAATGCCAGGCGCAGCAATAAACGAACGTTGCTGGTGACTGCTGCGCTCCTTGGATGGTTAGCATTTGCCAGCATACTGGCGCTACAGGGTGTGCTAAGTAATTTTTCCGCTACTCCTCCCCGTCTGCTACTTATCATTTTGCCCCCGCTCATCGCCATTGTCTGGATAACATTCAGTCCTTCCTTTAAAGCTTTTCTGGCACATGTTCCTGCATCATGGCTCATCAGCCTGCAGTTCTTCCGGGTGCCGGTCGAAATTTTTCTATGGCTGCAGTTTATGGCAGGACTTACACCTGTTCAGATGACTTTTGAAGGCCGAAATTGGGATGTGCTAACTGGTTTATCAGCACCACTTATTGCCTGGCTCTGTTTCAGAGGGGGCCGTAATCTGAAAGGGATTGCCGTGACTTGGAATTTTATTGGCCTGGCTTTGCTGCTCAATATCGTAGTCACTGCTATTCTGTCCGCGCCCACCCCTTTCAGGGTATTTATGAATGAGCCCGCTAACACACTTGTAGCGCTATTTCCTATTGTCTTTTTACCGGCAGTGCTGGTGCCGCTGGCTTACGCGCTGCATTTATTCTCTCTTCGCAAAGCGTACCTGAGCAGCGAAAGCAATGTTACATCTGAACCCATTCCGGCAGCAGCCATTCAGCCAACCTCACCTGCGGTATAGGAGCAGAATCAAAACTTATCCTTTAACCAATTCTTAATCTTCTGAAAGGTAATAGCATGCTCTTCAGTTCCTTCTGATCCGAGCAGAAAAGACCATGCCCTCATATCGTCCTGGTTATCGCAGTATACCTTGAACATGCCTAGAAAGGGAACAACTACAAACATACCGGGTAAGCCCCATATAATGCCACCCACCACAATGCTCAGGATGGTGAACATGGGGTTTATGTTTACCTGACTGCCTGTTATGTTTGGTGTAAGTATATTGTTCTCCGTGAATTGCACCAGCAGGAAAAACAGCAATACCCAAAGTGCTTTCTGAGGAGAGCCTTGCACCAGTAAGGTATAGGTTAAGGGTATGGCTCCTCCTATAAGCGTACCGAAATAAGGTATAAAATTCATCAGAGCCGACATAATCCCCAGCATCACGGCGTACTCAATCCCTATAAGCAGCAGCCCGGAGGTGTTAATAACGCAAAGAATCAGAATAACGATGACTATACCGCGCATGTAGTGCTTTGTTACATCTGAAATTTCATCTATTATCTTCTTAGCTTTTGAATGCTTGTATGAGGGCAACTGGCGGTATATAACATTCTCAAATTTGTTACGGTAATAAAGCAGCAGGAAAATGTACACTGGCATAAGTCCGATTACGGTGAGGGTGCTCGTCATCGTCATCAGCAGGTTGGCAATAAAGCCCCCGCTGACTTCAATCGCATTGTTCACCTGGTGCCGGAGCCACTGCTCATCTTCCGTGTCACTTGCTCCAAACTTTTCTTCTATGGCTTGCTGTAGCCTGTCCACGTTTTTCATGGCGTTCTGCTGCAGCGCCGGGAAATCGCTTAGAAAGGTTGTTAGCTGCTTGTAGAGGAGCAAAACCACGCCTATGAAAAGCGCCATGGCAGTAATAATAGTGATAAAGTTTGCCAGAACCCGGGGTACTCCCCAATCCTCCAGTTTTTTTACCACCGGGTAAAGCAGGTACGAAAACAACACAGCCATAAACACCGGATAAAGGAAATTCCTGGCCTCCACCAGGACATATACGAATAGGATACCAAACAATAAAATTAAGGTGAATTGCTGCAGCCGGCTTTGCTTTTTTTCCATATCCTTTACTACTGCGATTAGGAGTGCTTTTGTTCTATGTTTTGATTTTCCAGGCATTTAAAAGCAGCAGAAATGGTTTCCGGTGCCAGAATTGAGGTCCGATACGTAAATAAGATTGTCACTACGGTAACATTAGAACAACACGCTGCGCTTAAAGTATAGAGCCCGAAATCCTGTATCAGGGAATTAGCCGCTTAAAAGCGTACCTTTGTGCTGAAAAAATCTTACCTATGGCCACTTTTAAAGATCTAAAGCTTAAACCGGAGCTGCTGCAAAGCCTGCAGGACCTTGGTTTTAGTACCCCTACTCCCATACAAGCCAGCGCCATACCCGTGCTACTGCAGGGGCAGGACGTAGTAGGTCAAGCAGAAACAGGCAGCGGTAAGACAGCGGCATTCGGGTTACCCTTACTTCATAACATCGACACAAACCTGCAGCAGGTTCAGGCACTAGTAGTAGTGCCCACACGTGAGCTGGCTGTGCAGGTACGAAAGGAACTGAAGCAGTACGGGAAACAAATAGACAACATGAAGATTGGCGCTTTCTACGGCGGGCATGCTTTTTCTGAGGAGCGTGCATCACTGGCACATCCGCCACAGCTTTTGATTGGAACTCCCGGACGGCTGACGGACCATCTCAACCGCAGAACCTTAGATTTAACCTTTACTAAACAACTGGTTATGGATGAGGGGGATAAACTACTGGAGATGGGCTTTGAAGAAGAGATAGATCAGTTGGTTGCTGCTTTACCATCTCAGCGCCAGACAATCCTTTTTTCAGCTACCATGCCCGAGGGGGTGAAAAAACTAATAGCTGACTCTCTTCACAACCCCCGGTTTATACAGGCCACTTCCACCACCATACCCGACCAGGTAAAGCTGATCGGTATCAGGGCGGACCATGGGCAGCGCCAGGAAATGGTGTTGAAGCTGTTGCGAAGTATAAAAGCAGGGGGCACCGTTGTTTTCGTGAATACCCGTGCCACCGCCGATGAGCTAACCGCTCTGTTACAGGCAAAAGGCTTTTCGGCAAAGCCGCTGCATGGGGGCATGGAACAACCGGAGCGCGACAAAGCCATGACATTGTTCCGAAACGGGACTACCCAGATTCTGGTAGCCACTGATCTGGCAGCCAGAGGACTGGACATAGATGCTCTCCGGAACATTATTCATGTAGAGCTTCCTGATGATGCTGCCTCCTACCTGCACCGGAGCGGGCGCACAGGCCGGGCCGGTAACAGTGGCACTGTTTATACCATTATCTCCTCCCGTGATGAACAGAAACTTCGCGAGTGGAACCTGCAGCATCTGGACGAGTGGCTATTGGTGGCAGCACTTGAAAAAGCAGCTGCAAAGTCTTCTCCGGATAAAGCAGCAGCCTTTGCTACGCTTTACATCAACGGCGGGCGCAAGGACAAGATCAGCCCGAAGGACATAGTAGGTGCTCTGATAGCTGAAGCCAGGCTCAAAGCTGACCAGATTGGCAAAATTGAGGTACAGGACCGGCAGAGCTTTGTAGCTGTTCCTCTTCAAGCTGCCAAGACTGCTGTTGAAAGCTTAAGCAACGGCAAGATCAAAGGCCGCAAGTACAAGGTGGGCCTTGTGAAATAAGGGTGTCTTAGCAATAGTTTTGCACGGCTTTTGCAAAGTATTTCAGCGGATGCACTAAGTTTGCACCCGATTTATCTAATCAAGCATCATGAAAAAGATTTCACTTCTTGCTGTAGCCCTTCTGTTTTGTAGTGCCCTGTCCTATGGTTGGGGATTTTTTGGCCACAAGCTGGTACACCAGCTGGCTATCTACAACCTGCCAAAGCAGCTACAGGGCTTTTATTTCAAACACCAGAACTATATCATCTCCAAATCCATCCGCCCTGATGAGCGCCGCAACAGCGACCCCACGGAGGCACCACGCCATTACATTGATATTGATGTGTATGGAGAAGAAGCAGTAAACACAATGCCTGAAGCCTGGGAAGCAGCGGCCGCACATTACACAGCAGATACGCTATTGAAGTATGGCATTGTGCCGTGGCATGTGGTCGTGATGCAGGAGCGACTGACAAATGCGTTCAAGCAAAAGAATGTAGACAGCATCCTGTACTATTCTGCCGATTTAGGCCATTATATTGCAGATGCCCACGTGCCGCTGCATACTACTTTGAACTATGATGGCCAACTGACAGAGCAAAAGGGCATGCACAGCCTCTGGGAGTCCAAGCTGCCTGAGCTGTTTGCCCAGACCTATAAGCTGAGCGCAAAGCCGGCAGAGTATTTGCCTGATGCCGAAAAGCAGATCTGGAAGGTAGTGCGCAATACCTACTCGCTGATTCCGAACACGCTTGAGTATGAGCGGGAGGTCAGCAAGAACTTCACCGATGAAACAAAGTACGACCGGGTGGAGCGTAACGGTAAAGTACGCCAGTACTATTCAGATGCCTTTGCCAAAGCGTATCAGGAGAAACTGGGAACTATGGTAGAGCAGCAGATGAGTGTTGCCGCACAGCAGGTAGCCAACTTCTGGTACACCGCCTGGGTAGACGGAGGAAAGCCAGACATGGACAAGCTCATGTACCAGCAACTCACTAAAACTGAGAAGAAACAACTGAAGAAGGAAAAGAAGGCCTTTAAGAAAGGTGAACTGTTCCAGAAAGAAATGGTGATAGCTGCAAAGAAAGCAGAACAGGAGTAATTTTTTTTAGGAAAGCTAAAAAGCGGCTATACTTAAAGAAGTATAGCCGCTTTTTCTTGCAACTATACATACCAAACGAATACCACAAGTTAGGTTGCTACTGCCTTTCTTTCTCTCTTATATACCTAAAGGTTTTGTTGTCACGAAATTTTCCTCCGCGAAGAGATATACTTTAAACTAATTTCATTAGCAAAACAGAAGCAGTCTATGCTAAAATCTCTTACCTTTACCTTATGGAAATACTCATTGGAATAGCCGCGTTTTTAGGAGGACTGGTGGTAGCCTTTGTGGTGCTGAAGGGGAAGCAGCATGCACTGCAGCAATCAGCAAACCAGGCAGCAGTAACGCAGGGTGTGCTGGAGGTGCAGGTAAAGCAGAAGGCGGAAGAGTTGGATAGCTTGAAAGTGCTGTTGCGCGAAGCACAGACCGAGACGCTGGAGCTCACGAATGCCCTTACTAAAACGGAAACAGACTATGAGCACCTGAAATCCCGCCTTCAGGAACAGGGCCGCGAGTTGGAACAGCTTCGTGAAAAATTCCTGCAGCAGTTCCAGAGCATTTCAAACCAGGTGCTCATGACGAACGCCGAGCACTTCAACAAAGCCTCCTCCGAAAACCTGGAGCGTATCCTGATGCCGCTGAAAGAACGCATAAAAGACTTTGAAGCAAAGGTTGACCAGACCTACGAGAAATCCCTGAAAGACAGCATTTCCCTGAAAGAACAGATTACGCAGCTCGCTTCCCTGAATCAGCAAATGAGCCAGGATGCTATCAACCTGACGCGTGCACTGAAGGGCGAAAGCAAAACACAGGGAAACTGGGGAGAATACCTTCTGGAGAGCCTGCTGGAGAAGTCCGGCCTGCGCAAAGGTGTGCACTACGAGCGCGAGGAAGTGCGGCAGAATGACGACAGCAAAGTATACCGACCTGACGTTATCGTGCGCCTTCCCGACAGCAAGCACCTCATCATCGACTCCAAAATGTCGCTGGTGGCGTACGAGGCGTATTGCAGCTGTGAAAACGAACATCAGCAGGAAGTATACCTGCGCAGCCACATCAACTCCGTGCGCACACACTTTACTGATCTGGGCCGGAAGAACTACCACCGCCTCAGCGGCATCAACTCTCCCGATTTCGTGATGATGTATATTCCGCTGGAGCCCGCCTTTAGCCTGGCCCTGCAGCACGACCACGATTTGTTTACAGACGCTTTCGACCGGAACATTGTTTTAGTTACTACCTCTACCCTGCTGGCTACCTTACGCACAGTGGCAGGCGTATGGCGCCAGGAAGACCAGAAGCGCAATGTCATCAGGATAGCAGAAGAGAGCGGCAAACTGTACGATAAATTTGTTGGATTTGTAGATGACCTGAAGACTATTGGAAAGCACCTGGATAACAGCCAAAGCTCCTACAATGCCGCCATGAACAAACTCACAGAAGGTAAAGGCAATTTGGTGCGGCGTGTAGAGATTCTGCGCGAGTTAGGCGCGAAGACGAGCAAAACCATAGATGATAATCTACTGCAGGAAGCGCAGGTAACAGAATTGCCCACTGCAATAGAATAACATATCTCGCCCACGCAGCAAGCCAGAAAATGGCGCTGGCGAATAAGCTTTTCGCATAAGTTACCCTGCTACTCTACGCATGCCTGCGGCTGTTAGCCTGAAATAAAACCACAGCTGCAGTGTCGGCGTATGCCCTTCGCCAGGCACAACAGCCGAGCATGATTTTTGCACGACCTCTGCTATCTTTGTAAACGAATTGAACCTTAACATCCTATATGAAAAAGCTTGTTTTCACCGGTCTCACCGCCGCCATACTATTCTCTTCCTGCTCCAGCCAGAAGACAGAAACAGCTGGCACAGAACAAACAGCCGAAGCAACTGCCGTACAGCAGGAGGCACAGGTCTTCCTGGACCAGTACTCTCAGACTTATCAGGATCTGTATACTAAATCTGCGGAGGCAGAGTGGGCATCCAATACCAGGATTGTAGAAGGAGACACCACGAATGCAGCCGCCACACGGCGTGCCAACGAAGCGTTTGCCGCCTTTACAGGAAGTGCCGAAAATATTGAGAAAGCCAAAGCATTTTTGGAGCAGAAAGACCGGCTGACAGACCTGCAGGTAAAACAGTTGGAGGCTGTCCTGTACACCGGTGCCAATAACCCGCAGATAATACCGGATGTAGTGAAGGCCCGCATCAAAGCAGAGACAGAGCAGACAGAAAAGCTGTACGGCTTCAACTACAGGATTTTTGAAAAAGATGTTACTACGAACGACATCGACAACATGCTGCGCACAGAGAAGGACGTGAAGAGACGCCAGGCTGCCTGGGAGGCCAGCAAGGCAGTAGGCCCCGGTCTGAAAGAAGGCCTGCTGGACCTGCGCAAGCTGCGCAACCAAACCGTACAGAGCCTGGGCTACGACGACTACTTCTCTTACCAGGCTTCCGACTATGGCATGACGCGTGAAGAGATGATGGACCTGATGAAGCAGATCAACGAAGAGTTGCGCCCACTTTACCGCGAACTGCATACCTACGCCCGTTACGAGCTGGCAAAGCAGTATGGGGTGAAAGAGGTACCGGATTACCTGCCGGCCCACTGGCTGCCGAACCGCTGGGGCCAGGACTGGAGTTCTATGGTGAATATAGAAGGCATTGACCTGGATGCAGCCCTGAAGCCGAAAGGGTCTGAATGGCTGGTGCAGCAGGGAGAGCGCTTCTATACCAGCTTAGGCTTTCCTGCCTTGCCTCAGACCTTCTACACCAAATCTAGCCTTTACCCGCTGCCGGAGGGAGCAAACTACAAAAAGAACAACCATGCATCTGCCTGGCACATGGACCTGGACAAGGACGTACGCAGCCTGATGAGCGTAGAGCCGAACTCGGAATGGTATGAGACGACACACCATGAGTTAGGCCATATCTACTACTACATGACGTACACGAACCCTGATGTGCCGGTACTCCTGCGTGCAGGTGCCAATCGCGCATACCACGAAGCAATCGGAAGCCTGATGGGACTGGCAGCCATGCAGAAACCGTTCCTGGCGGAGCTGAACCTGATTGATAAAGACGCTAAGACAGATGAAGTGCAGACGCTGCTGAAAGAAGCGCTGAGTTACGTAACGTTTATACCCTTCTCTGCCGGTGTAATGAGCGAGTGGGAGCATGATTTTTATGCCCAGAATCTGCCGGCCGACCAGTTGAACAGTCGCTGGTGGAAACTGGCGAAAAAATATCAGGGAATTGTCCCTCCTACGGAGCGTGGAGAGCAGTTTCTGGACCCTGCTACTAAAACACATATCAACGATGACGCTGCGCAGTACTATGACTATGCCCTGAGCTATGTTATCCTGTTCCAGTTACACGACCACATCGCCAGGAACATCCTGAAGCAGGACCCGCACGCCACAAATTACTATGGCAAGAAAGAGGTAGGTGATTTCCTCCGCGACATCATGTACCCTGGTGCGTCAGCAGATTGGCGGCAGATGCTGAAGGAGAAAACAGGTGAGGAGTTGAGCGCCCGCGCCATGATTGACTATTTTCAACCGCTGATGGACTACTTAAAAGAGCAGAACAAAGGAAGGAAGTACACCATCTAAGAGTATATGCTGTTACATTAACTTGTTCGGCAGAAAAGAGAAGCTCCAGCGCAATTCGCGCCGGGGCTTCTCTTTTGTTTATTCATGTAGCAACAGCGGGCTGCATCACTGCACCGATAAGCTGAGCACCGGCTCCTTTTCCTGAGGTGATTTCGGGGCTTGTTTGTAGGTAGAAAAAAACACAGCCATTTTGTCTATCGTTTTTCTTAATACCTCTACCTCCGGAAGGTACACGATCCGGAAATGGTCCGGCTTATGCCAGTTAAAGCCGCTTCCCTGTACTACGAACACATGTTGTGCAGCCAGCAGATCCAGCACAAACTGTTGGTCGTTATGTACATCAAACTTTTTAATGTCTATTTTCGGAAACATGTAAAAGGCACCCATGGGCTTCACACAAGTTACACCAGGTATAGCAACCAGATTCTCGTAACACACATCGCGCTGCTTCCCCAACCTTCCTGTTGGCAGCACCAGGTCCTGTACCGATGGAACACCCTCCAGTGCTACTTTTATGGCATATTGCGCGGGCACGTTGCTACACACTCGCAGGCTGGCGAGGGTATTCAGACCATTGATATAATCTGCCGCCTTGGACTTGGCTCCGCTTATCAGCATCCATCCGGCACGGAATCCCGCAGCCAGGTAATTTTTGGAAAGACCGCTCATGGTAATGCAAAGCGCCCTATCTGAGAGAGTGGCAGTCGGAACATGCTCTACTCCATCGTATAAAATTTTATCGTAGATCTCATCTGAAAAGATGATTAACTCATGCGCTTCGGCCAGCGCCACAATTTCCTGTAGAATCTCTTTTGGGTAAACAGCACCTGTTGGATTGTTGGGGTTTATGAGAACAATAGCACGTGTCTTTGAAGTAATCTTGCTTTTAATATCAGCTACATCAGGATGCCAACCTGACTCCTCATCGCACAGGTAATGCACAGCTTTACCGCCTGAAAAATTAACCGCAGCCGTCCATAACGGATAGTCCGGAGAGGGCACCAGCATCTCATCCCCATTATTCACAAGCGCCTGCACCGACTGCATGATTAATTCACTCAGACCATTTCCTAAGAAAATATCATCTACATGGATATTATGTACTCCTGCTTTCTCATAGTAATCTTTTACAGCCTCTCTTGCATTTAACAGTCCCTTATGGTCTGAATATCCCTGTGCCAGGCTCAGGTTCTCTATAATATGCTGCAACACCGCCTGTGGCGCATTAAAACCAAAAGGTGCCGGGTTTCCAATATTCAATTTTGTTACCGTGTGCCCTTGTAACTCAAGCTCCTTCGACTTCTCATACACCGGCCCCCGCAGTTCATAAGAAACATTGTGGAGCCTGTCGCTTCGTAGTATCATACTCTTAAAATTTGCACAATATAACATTGCCGCCGTTAAACATTACATGCCGCAACGAATCAATTTTTAAAAAAATTACAATTTCCAAGGAAAGAGAGCACATGTAAACAGTTTTGACAAGGTAACTTACTCCTCCATCAATTGCATGCTATAGGTGCCATCCGGCTTCAGCGCAACATAATACAGCACATCAAATCCCTCTGCCATGGTTGGCTTCTGCATTCTCTTACTGGTACTATATATTCCCTTTTCAGGTACTAAAAAACGCCCACTACGCTGGCTGTTCCGGGAGATGGCATCTTTTGTGTCAGAGTGAAAGTAGTAGCCTACCACCTCATAACGTGCTGCCTTTGCTGTTTCAATATACTTCTGACGCTCTGCTGCTGTAGGGTTGGTGTTGTCTACTACAAAGCGCATCTGCGTACGGAAGCATGATTCCAAAAACAGCCTCTCCCGGTTCCGCGTACGCAGCAGATCCATACTGATGCGCACATGGCTGTTAAAGAAGTGTTCTTTGTAAAAGGTAGACTTACCACTGGCCTGTATACCGCATAAGATAATGGCTTGCATGTGGGTTGATTAATGATTAAGACTATGCAAGTGCGAACGAAAGCAACATCAAATACAGTGAGGTATAAACCGGAATGTCAGGTTCATCAGGAATACCATAAAAAACAACCTTCCTGAGGTAGGTAAAAAAACAAAAAGGGCTTAGCGTCTAGCCAAGCCCTTTCGTTCTATATGTTCAGGTAAATTACTTTACTTTCTCAACAATTGATCTGAACGCTTCCGGGTGGTTCATTGCTAAATCAGCAAGTACCTTGCGGTTAAGGTCGATGTTAGCCTTTTTCAGGGCACCCATCAGCACAGAGTAAGACAAACCGTGCTCACGTGCACCAGCGTTAATACGCTGAATCCAAAGCGCTCTGAAGTCTCTCTTCTTTGCTTTTCTGTCGCGGTACGCGTAGGTTAAACCTTTTTCAACTGCGTTTTTCGCAACTGTCCAAACGTTCTTTCGACGGCCAAAGTAACCTTTGGCCATTTTCATTATTTTTTTTCTTCTGTGTCGTGCTGCTACGACATTGACCGATCTAGGCATTTCTTTTGAGTTTTAGCGACTGGTGATTGTATAATGCTTTTAAAAAGACCAGGCGCCGGGTTCGTACTAAATAATTAACCTTGAATAATTAAATGTTGAGCATAAGTTTTACTCTGTCCGTATCAGCTGAGCTAACAAGGCCTGTTTGAGTAAGGTTACGCTTCTGCTTCGTCGTTTTCTTAGTCAGGATGTGGCTCTTGAAAGCGTGCTTACGCTTTATTTTGCCAGTGCCTGTCAAAGAAAAACGCTTCTTTGCACCAGATTTAGTTTTTACTTTTGGCATGGTTATATAATTGAATAAAAAAAATTACTTCTTAGCTGGCGCAGCAGCTTTAGGAGAAAGAATCAGGAACATTCGCTTTCCTTCTAACTTTGGCAATTGCTCCACCTTTGCTACTTCTTCCAATGCTTGTGCAAACTTAAGAAGCAGGATCTCCCCTCTTTCTTTAAAGACAATAGACCTACCCACAAAGTGAACATAAGACTTCACTTTAAAGCCGCTTTCCAGGAAGCCTTTGGCGTGCTTCAGTTTAAACTCAAAATCGTGATCATCTGTGTTCGGACCGAAACGGATCTCTTTGATGACTACTTTCTGAGCTTTCGCCTTCATCTCGCGTGTTTTCTTCTTCTGCTCGTACTTAAATTTCGAGTAGTCGATGATGCGACATACGGGAGGATTGGCTGTAGGAGAGATCTCAACCAGGTCAAGATTCTGCTCGTTGGCCATTCGCTGTGCATCTCTTGTCGAGAACACACCTTGCTCTACATTGTCTCCAACTACCCGTACTTCTCTGGCAGTTATTTTTTCATTGACTTTGTAAGGCTCCTCCACTTTACCTCGTGGGATGTAGCGCCTGTTTTGCGTAGCTATAGTATTACCTCCTTAAGTTTAGTTTTTACAATCAAGGTGCGAATATCGCACTTTTTATATCAAAAAGAAAATTACTTTCCTTATTTGTTTAGTATATCAGCTATTTTATCCTGGAAGAAGCTGATATATTCATCTACAGAAATCGTACCGATGTCTCCCTCACCGTGCTTACGCACGGATACGGCACCGTTTTCCTGCTCCTTTTCTCCCACAATCAGCATGTAAGGCACCTTCTGCACTTCTGCATCACGTATTTTACGGCCAATTTTCTCGTCCCGGTTATCAACAAAGCCCCTGATGTCGTGCTGCTGCAGGCGGTGGTATACCTCCTGCGCAAACTCCTGGTATTTCTCGGAGATAGGCAGGATAGCGAACTGATCCGGGCTCAGCCACAGCGGGAAATTACCGCCGCAGTGCTCTATCAGCACGGCCACAAAACGCTCCAGCGAACCGAAGGGTGCACGGTGAATCATCACCGGGCGGTGTTTCTGGTTATCAGCACCGATGTACTCTAACTGGAAACGTTCAGGTAACTGGTAATCCACCTGGATAGTTCCAAGCTGCCATTTACGGCCGAGGGCATCCTTTACCATAAAGTCGAGCTTCGGTCCATAGAACGCCGCCTCTCCCAGTTCGGTTACAGTGCGCAGGCCTTTCTCCGCAGCTGCCTCTATAATAGCAGTCTCGGCTTTCTCCCAAGCCTCGTCGCCACCAATGTACTTTTTCTTGTTCTCCGGGTCGCGCAACGAGATCTGCGCTGTGTAATCCTCGAAGCCTAGTGCCTGAAACACGTACAGTACCAGGTCTATAACTTTAATAAATTCTTCCTTCACCTGGTCCGGCCGGCAGAAGATATGCGCATCATCCTGCGTAAAGCCGCGCACGCGTGTTAAGCCATGCAACTCTCCGCTTTGCTCGTAACGATACACTGTTCCGAACTCCGCCAGGCGCACCGGAAGCTCTTTATAGGAGCGTGGTCGGGTCTTGTAAATCTCGCAGTGGTGCGGGCAGTTCATTGGCTTCAGGAAGAACTCCTCCCCTTCGTTCGGCGTCTTGATCGGCTGGAACGAATCTGCTCCGTACTTCTCGTAGTGCCCGGACGTTATGTAAAGCTCCTTGCTGCCAATGTGTGGCGTTACCACCGGCTGATAGCCGGCACGCATCTGTGCCTTGCGCATAAACTGCTCCAGTCGCTCCCGCAGTAAAGTCCCTTTTGGCAACCAGAGGGGCAGGCCCATGCCTACTTTCTCAGAGAAAGCAAACAGCTCCAGTTCCTTGCCTAGCTTTCGGTGATCTCGCTTCTTAGCCTCTTCCAGTCGCTGCAGGTGCTCAGTGAGCTCTTTCTGTTTCGGGAAAGTGACGCCGTATATACGGGTCAGCTGCTTGTTCTTTTCATCGCCGCGCCAGTAAGCACCGGCCACATTCATTATTTTTGCTGCCTTGATGTGGCTTGTATTCGGGATGTGTGGCCCGCGGCAAAGGTCAACGAATTTGCCCTGCTCATAAAAAGAGATAGTGCCGTCCGCTAAATCCTTGATCAGATCCAGCTTATACTCGTCCCCTTTCTGAGTGAAGAACTCTATGGCTTCTGCCTTGGAAACATCACGTCTTTTAAACTCATTTTTGTTGCGGGCCAGCTCCAGCATCTTCTCCTCTACCTTGGCAAAATCTTCCTGCGAGAAAGTCCGATCGCCCAGGTCCACGTCGTAATAAAAGCCGTTCTCTACCGGAGGGCCTATACCAAATTTTATACCAGGGTATAGCTCTTCCAGTGCCTCCGCCAGCAGGTGAGCAGACGAGTGCCAGAAGGCATTCTTTCCCAGATCATCATTCCAGGTGAGCAGCTGTACCGTTGCGTCATCAGTGATGGGGCGCGATAGGTCCCAAACATTATCGTTTACTTTAGCAGCAAGCACGTTTCGGGCAAGGCCTTCGCTGATGCTCTGTGCCACCTCAAAGCTAGTTACGCCGCTTTCATACTGGCGCACTGAACCATCTGGCAGTGTGATGTTGATCATGTCTATAGTTCTTCTATCTGTACCTGTTGCACAACTGTGCTGTCAGGCTTTGGTTTTACTAATTTACTTTTAATCCGGCTGATGGCCTGGTAAGCGTACGTGTAAGTTGGCTCTACCTCCAGTATGCGCTGATACGTAGCCATAGCCATGCCATACTGTCCTGAACGTTCATAAGCACTGGCCAGAGTGCTCAGGTACTTCGGCTTTCGCTTATAGCCCGGAGCAGCTTTCTGCAAATGTACTATTGCCGCTTCATTGTTGCCAATGGAATGCTGCTGAAGTCCAAGCCAATAATGAGCACCCTGTATAGTGTCGTTCAAACTGATGGCCTGGTTGAAGGCCTGCAGCGCACTGTCCGGTTTCTGCTCCGCTTTATACAACAGGCCCTTGTAATACCACAGAAGGGCGTCTGCCGGTGCCACTTGCATTGCACTGGCCAGGTAGGGCTTAGCTGCAGGAATCTCATTTCTGGCCAGCAGCAAACCACTTAGCTCCCGCTTTGCCTCTACAAATGAAGGTGCTTGCTCCAGCGCATTCCTGTAATTATACATGGCCCTCGCTGAGTCGCCGGTAGTTTCCAGCACCCGCCCTTTATAATAGAAGGCAAACTCATCATCCGGCGACAGCTCCTGCGCTTTGTTCAGGTAAGTTAGTGCCTGCTTGTAATCCCTGCGCTGCAGATACAGGTCACCAAGGAGCACATACAGTGAAGAACTCTGGTATGAATTCCGCTCTGCCTGTAACGCCAGGGGCAATGCCTCTTCCGGCTTACCCATCGTGCGCAGCACCTGCGCCTTCACAAAAAGGCTGGAGGGCTCATCCCGTGTCAGCTTTACTGCCTTGTTCGCATCCTGCAGTGCCTGCCTAAGTTCTCCTTTGCGCAGCAGCACTACTGCCCTGCGGGCATACAGGCTACCGTCACTCCCTGTTTGTTCAATAGCAGCATTCAAGTTTACCAGTTGAGCCTCGGGGTCGTCCTTTACCTGCTGCAGGTCAACCATCTGCTCCCTTGCGTCTTTATCAAAACTACAGGAGCAGATAAGAGAAGACACAACCAACAGAAGCAATCCATGAACTCGCAACATTACTCGCTTTAGAGACCTGAAATTATGAGACTGTAACACTTAAGCGCTAAATTAAGACAATTTAGTCAATTTGAAATAACTCTGCCAGATGGCTATAAAAACAGAAAGCCTGCAACCATCCGGAAGCAGGCTTTCTGTTTTTATGTCTGATGCTTTACTGTTGCAGCATAATCTTACAGCGCCTGCTTAATTCTAACTCATCCTTCGTCTCGAAGGTGAGGGCGACTGCTTTCTGCAACGTGTTATTACGGGCCTCTTTGTCCTTCATTTCATCATAGATGCAGGCAAGGTCATAATAATAGCGAATGTTATCTGGCTCATAGGCAACAGCTTTTTCAAGCGCTTCTGCAGCTACTTCGTTAGTAGTTACATCACACACGCCACCAAAGAGCATTTTGGATGCTAACTTTTCAACAACATTTAAGTTAGCCATTTTAAAGTGCCAGCGCCCCATTAAGTGCCAAGCTCCTGCATGCTGGCTATTGGAAGAAAGGGCAGCATCCAGGAAAGACTTCACCTGATTGATGCCTACCAGCCTGTTCCTAGGTCCTGATGCCATTGCTTCGCAACTGTAAGAAAGCGCCATGACATAGTTAGACTCTGCATCTACCGGATTCAAATCATAGGCTTTCTGCGCATAGGCCTTAGCTTTAGCATAGTGCTGCAGCTTTGAAGTTTCATCGCTGCTATAGCGATCCCCTATGCGGCAATGCAGCAGGCTCGCCTTGCAGAGTGCTTCGAAGTTATCTGGTGCAGCTGAAAGCACCTGCTCGTATAAAAGCAGGGCTTCGCTGTCTTTGTAACTGCTTAAAAGTTGCTTTGCCTGTTGCAATAGTTGCTCATTCCCTGAGTAGAAAACTCCTGCCACAGCCATTGGCGCTCCTGCAAAGAGAAAGCTCATTACTAGCAATATGTTTAAAAGTCTTCTCATATATTCTTACCCACACTACAATCTAAGCATTGCAGAAGACTTTAGCAAGTGCAATTCCACAGAAAAAGAGAATTGCATATAATCTAAAACAGATCCAGTTGCTTTTTTCTCTTCAGAGCCTCTTTTTCTAAGCTTTCTGTGCTATCGTCTATGTCTTTCAATACGGGTTCTGCGTCGTTATGTTGGGCTGCACTAATTCTGGCGGCCTCTTCTGCAAGTAACTGTAGCTCAGTTGGAACCGAAACAGATGCTTTTCTTGGGGCTGTCTTCTTTGTCTTCGCTTTATCATCGCCTGGCTGCTCTACTGCTTCCATTTTAGGCATTGACACATCCAGCACCTTGTAGTAGTTCAATTTGTTACCTAATGCTTTCCAGCCTTTCACATCAATGAACTCGCTCAGCAACAGCTTTTCAATCTCTTTTTCGCTGCGTCGATCGCGCTTAAAGGAGATGGTTGCCAGCGGCTCCGGATGGGTTGAGACAGCCTCCAGACGGGAACCTTTAGTTTCCGGGATAAAGGCAAAGCGTTTACCTACGGTGGAGGTTTCTACTTTAAAGCGCTTCACATAATAAAGCTTATTCTCGCCCTCATAATAGATAGAGGAGACAACCAACTCCGGATCAAACTTCTGAAGCACCTTGATCTTCTCAACAGTATAATGGTTTGCCAGGTCAAACGAAGTTAGCTCATAGGAGCCGTCTTCATAAACTACCAGAATGGTGTCTTCTGTATTGAAGGAGCCAAGGTAACGACCACGTCCTTCGGTGTTCAGTCGGCCAATAACCTCGTCGTAGAAAATCTCGCGGCCACCCAAAGTAGACTCTCCCAGGCTCTTCTGCACGACTTTCTTCACCGGGTACTTCGTCACGATGTTCCCATTCGAACCTTTTCCTTTGATCATCAGCTCAGCAAAGTCGTAATCCAGCACTTTAACACGAGCACTTGCCTGAGGTGAAAGAGAGATAGTTACCACTTCAGACTCTGAATTGGGATTGGCCGTCAGGTAATGTACCTTTGAACCTTTGTTGCCTTTGGTCAGGTCATATTCCTTATCGCGGGTGACAGACTTGACAGAGAAACGCTTGGCATAGGATACGCCTGTTTTACCATCCAGGTAAATCATGTTATACACCATGTGTTCATCATTCTTGTTATATACCCCTGCCAGAATGATGTCCTTGCCCACAAAAGTTTTCTCTGCCACTTTCGTCACAGTAAACTTACCATCCCTGCGGAATACGATGATGTCGTCCATGTCAGAGCAGTCGCACACGAACTCGTCTTTACGCAATCCGGTTCCGATGAAGCCGTCTTTTGCATTCATGTAAAGCTTCTGGTTGGCGATGGCAACATTCTGTGCGTTAATGACATCAAACGTCTTAATTTGCGTTTTGCGCTCACGGCCCTGGCCATATTTTTTTAGCAGCGCCTCAAAATAGGAGATAGCATAGCGGATAAGGTGCGCCAGATGGTCTTCTACCTCTGCCATCTCCTCTTCCAGCTTTCTGATGTACTCATCTGCTTTAAAGGAGTCGTACTTTGAGATGCGCTTTATCCTGATTTCAGTCAGGCGGATGATATCCTCTTCTGTCACCTCCCGGCGCAGCAGTGGCTTGTATGGGTCAAGTCCTTTGTCAATTGCCTGCAGTACCGCCTCCCATGTCTCGCATTCTTCAATGTCGCGGTAGATTCGGTTTTCGATGAATATTTTCTCCAGCGATGAGTTGTGCCATTTATCCTCCAGTTCTGCTCTGCGTATTTCCAGTTCTCGCTTCAGCAGGTCTACTGTTTTAAAAGTAGAGATGCGCAGCAACTCGTCCACACTCAGGAAGTGTGGCTTGTCATCTATAATAACGCAGGTGTTAGGAGAAATGGAGACCTCACAGTCAGTGAAGGCATACAGCGCGTCAATGGTCAGGTCAGGTGACACGCCTGTTGGAAGGTGTACCTGTATCTCTACATCGGCCGCCGTGTTATCAATTACTTTCTTTACCTTGATCTTATTGTTCTCGCTCGCTTTCACGATCGACTCCATCAAACTGGTAGTCGTAATGCCGTAAGGAATATCCCGGATGATGAGCATGGTCTTGTCAACCTTCTCAATAGTAGCGCGCACACGGATGCGGCCGCCGCGCATGCCGGAGTTATAGTTCGTTATGTCTACCAGGCCGCCGTTCGGGAAATCTGGCATGAGCTGCGTGCTTCGGCCCTTCAGCACATCGATGGAGCCTTTGATAAGCTCCCGGAAGTTGTGGGGCATTATCTTCGTAGACAAACCTACGGCAATACCCTCTACCCCCTGCGCCAGCAGCAGCGGGAATTTTACCGGCAACGTTACCGGCTCATTTTTGCGGCCGTCATAAGACAATTGCCATAGTGTGGTCTGCGGGTTAAACACCACATCCAGCGCAAATTTAGAAAGGCGCGCTTCAATGTAACGAGGAGCAGCTGCACTGTCACCAGTACGCACGTCTCCCCAGTTACCCTGCGTCTCAATAAGTAAATCTTTCTGGCCCAGGTTCACCATGGCGTCTCCGATGGAAGCATCACCGTGCGGATGGTACTGCATCGTTTGGCCTATTACGTTGGCCACCTTGTTAAAGCGGCCGTCGTCCATCTCTTTCATGGCGTGCAAGATGCGCCGCTGCACCGGCTTCAGGCCATCTTCAATGGCTGGCACCGCACGCTCCAGAATCACATAAGAAGCATAGTCGAGGAACCAGTTCTCATAAAGGCCGGCGACAGGCGTAACGTTATGGATCAGTTCTCCTTCTCCATCGTTGAAGGTTACTTCCAGTTCGTCTTCGTGATTTAATTCTTCGTTATTCAACTCGTCGTTATGCATAAACTTCCTCTACTATGTCTTTCTCTATCTTCAGGTTGTCGATAATAAAATTCTGGCGCTCCGGCGTGTTCTTGCCCATAAAGTAGCTCAGCATTTTCTGTATCGTCGTGTCTTTGTGCAGGATAACCGGCTTCAACTTTATATTGTCACCAATAAACTTACCGAACTCGTCCGGCGAAATCTCGCCCAATCCCTTGAAACGCGTAATCTCAGGGCGCTTGCCCAATTTCTGAATTGCCTCCTGCTTCTCTGTCTCGTTATAACAATAGATGGTTTCCTTCTTGTTGCGCACCCGGAACAGTGGAGTCTCTAAAATGTACACGTGGCCATTTTTTACCAGGTCAGGGAAGAACTGCAGGAAGAACGTCAGCAGCAACAAGCGAATGTGCATGCCATCCACATCAGCATCAGTGGCTACGACCACCCGGTTATAGCGCAAGCCTTCCAGGCCTTCTTCAATGTTTAGCGCGTGCTGCAGCAGGTTGAACTCTTCGTTTTCGTATACCACCTTCTTTTTTAGGCCAAAGCAGTTAAGTGGCTTGCCTCGTAAACTGAATACAGCTTCTGTATCCACGTTGCGGGACTTGGTGATAGAACCACTTGCTGAGTCACCCTCTGTAATGAAAAGCGTAGAAAGCAGCGCGTTCTCATGCTTGTCTTCGTTGAAGTGCATGCGGCAATCGCGTAGCTTGCGGTTGTGCAGGTTGGCTTTCTTGGCGCGCTGGTTTGCCAGCTTCTTCACCCCTGCCATGTCCTTACGCTCGCGCTCACTCTGCTCTATCCGCTTCTTGAGCGCTTCGGCTGTCGTCGCGTTTTTGTGCAGGTAGTTATCGAGATGCTCTTTAATGAAGTCGTTGATATAGGCACGCACCGCCGGACCATCAGGTCCCATATCCACAGAGCCCAGTTTGGTCTTCGTCTGCGATTCGAATACAGGCTCCTGTACACGCAGCGAAATCGCCCCCACGATAGAGCCACGGATATCAGCGGCATCGTAGTCTTTCTTATAGAAGTCGCGCACCGTCTTCACTATTGCCTCCCGGAAAGCCAGCAGGTGCGTACCTCCCATGGTGGTATACTGGCCGTTCACAAACGAGTAATACTCTTCACCATAGTCATTTCCGTGCGTCAGGGCAAGTTCAATGTCTTCTCCTTTCAGGTGAATGATTGGGTAGCGCATGCTTTCTTCGTCTGCCTTATTGCGCAGCAGGTCCAGAAGGCCATTCTCAGAATAGAATTTCTTACCGTTGAAGTTGATGGTCAGCCCCGCGTTCAGGTACACGTAGTTCCAAATCTGGTTCTCAAGGTAATCCGGGTTAAACTGGAAGTTCTTGAAAATCGTCTCGTCCGGAACAAAGGAAGTAAGCGTACCGTTGCGTTGGTTTGTCTCCTGCAGTTCAGAATCCTGGGTGAGTACCCCCTGCTCAAACTCAGCTACCTTCATCTGCCCGTCGCGCACCGACTGCACCCTGAAATGGCTGGAGAGAGCGTTCACTGCTTTCGTACCCACACCATTCAAACCAACTGACTTTTGGAAAGCTTTGCTGTCGTACTTACCACCAGTGTTAATCTTGCTCACGCAGTCGATCACCTTGCCCAGCGGAATGCCACGGCCATAGTCACGCACCTGCACTTTATGGTCAGAAATCTTCACCTCAATGGTTTTACCGTGCCCCATCACATGTTCGTCGATGGAGTTGTCAATAACCTCTTTTACCAGAATATAAATACCGTCATCAGCCGATGACCCGTCGCCCAGTTTGCCAATGTACATGCCAGGGCGGAGCCTGATATGTTCCCTCGGCTCAAGCGACCGGATGCTGTCTTCGTTGTAGTTATTTTGCGCTAACTCTGCCATTCTTTAAGCGTAAGTGTAGTTGTTATGGTAAATTCAACCGGAAATATAGAAAATAATAAGTGAGAAGACACTATATAAAGTTCCGTGTCCCGATCCTAACCACCTATCTACTATATTATTACTAATTTTATTAGTCAAATATACGAAATTAGTGGCTAATTGTCAACTATCAACCCTTGTTTGAAGGGAGAAGTTCACCTAAAAGAAGAAATAACAGCCCTTTTTAAGCTAACATAATTAGCATTTCTGAGTGCTGGTTATTCAATCCTGTTGCCTTACATTTGCTTATACATGGTGCAATAACTGTACCTCAGGAGTTTATGCAGGGAGAAGACATTTAACTAGATGGAAATAAGATTACCTAATTACTTTAAGTTTACTATCATTCTACTGGCGCTGGCGCTGCTCATCCTGGGGCTTCAGGTATTTAAACCCATTCTAATGCCTTTGGCATTCGCCGTGCTTTTTTCTTTGCTGTTGCTGCCCTTGAACCGGGACTTGGAAAGATGGGGTGTACCGCGCCCACTGGCCATTTTATGCAGTATTATCCTGGTAATCGTAGTACTCGGGCTTGTTATCTGGTTTTTGTCGATGCAGTTAATGAGCCTTACTTCTGAGTTAGATACAGTTGGGCAGAACCTGGAAGCGCTCCTGGCTAGAGTCCAGGATTACCTGTATACCCATTTTGAGATACCCCCTTCCAACAGGAATCAAATTATACGAAATGCCATTGGCAGCATACAGGACGTCTCCACTACGTTCCTGGGCAACACAATTTCTATTACAACCGGCGTATTAACGCTGCTCACCATTATCCCCATCTTTGTATTCTGCCTGCTTTATTACCGCGACCACCTCGAGCAGTTTATCTTTAAATTTACCACCAAAGATCATCGAACCGATTTCAGAGTAGCGATGACTGAAATACAGCATGTGGTGCAAAGCTATATCTCTGGCTTGATGATAGTGATTGTGGTAGTGGCGCTGCTAAATTCTGCCGGGCTGTTGATAGTAGGCGTGAAATATGCCATTTTCTTTGGAGTGTTTGCCTCCATCCTGACCATCATCCCCTATATCGGCATCATGATAGGGGCGTTCCTGCCTGCCGTGTTCATACTGGCCACCACTGGTAATTTTCTTAACGCGGTGGTGGTGGTGCTCATTTTTATGTTCGTGCAGTTCCTGGAGGGCAATTTCATCACGCCCTTTGTAGTTGGCTCTAAGGTAAGTATAAATCCTTTTGCGGCTATTATTGCTTTGCTCATTGGTGGGGAAATCTGGGGGGCAGCAGGCATGATTATTTCCATTCCTGTCATCGCGATGCTTAAAGTTATTTTCGACGCTTATGCACCTTTGAAACCGTTTGGGTATTTACTCGCTGACGTAGATGACCTGAAGCCCAGGAAACCGGGGCGTTTCAGGAACTGGTTTGATGAGATAGTGAATGGAATAGGCCGGGGAAAGAAGGAGGATGATGTAAAGTAATCCTGTTTTGCTAATGTTGTTTGCTTAACCTTGTTTAGAGGAGTTGATTTGAAACGTAATACTAATGTTATTGGTTATAGTGAAAGCTTTTGGCACCTGCCACAGCACCAATTCTGTAAGTACTAAACAGCAGCAACTTGTACGCTATCATAGACATCGAGACCACAGGCGGACAGCCTGCTCAGGACAAAATAACCGAAATCGCCATTTTCATTCACGACGGTGAGAAAATTGTAGACAAATACAACACGCTGATTAACCCACAGCGCCCTATCCCCTATTTTATATCTCAACTGACAGGCATCACGGACGAGATGGTGCAGGATGCGCCTAAATTCTACGAGGTAGCCAAAGATATTGTGGAATTTACGGAGGGAAAGGTTTTTGTGGCGCATAACGTGCGCTTCGACTATTCTTTCATGAAGAAAGAATTTGCAGACCTCGGCTTCACCTTTCAGCGCAAGACGCTATGCACGGTGCGCCTGAGCCGATCACTTATACCCGGTCTACCATCTTACAGCTTGGGTAAGCTTTGCAAAAGCATCGACATCGAACTGACACAACGCCACCGCGCCATCGGCGACGCAAAGGCAACGGCCATTCTTTTCGACAAACTCATTAAGTTGAACAGGCCTGTGGTGGATGGTAACATGCACATGGCTGCAGATAACACCGCGCAGGTACTGAAGGAGGAAATCAAAACGTCCCTGCTTCCTCCTAATATCAGGAAGGAGCAGGTGGATGCGCTGCCAATGGTGCCGGGTGTCTACTACTTTCATAATGAAGCCGGCGAGGTCATTTATGTCGGAAAGAGCATTAACATCAAGAAGCGCATTATCCAGCACTTTAACATAGATTACAAAAGCCGCAAGTCGCTTGATTTTAAGAACAGCATCTCCGACATCACCTACGAGACGATGGGAAATGAACTGATAGCGCTGCTGTTTGAGTCTGCTGAAATCAAGCGGATGAAACCACAGTATAACCGGCAGCAGCGCCGTTCTGTATTTAACACGGGCATCTATGTGTATGAGGATGGGAACGGGTATAAACGCCTCTCGTATGGCAGCGTGAACAGAGCCGACAATGTCAGCCTCACACCTATTATAGCCCTGTCAAATCAATTCAAAGCCAAAGGGTTTCTGTACCACAAAGTATCCAAATATAACCTCTGCCAGAAGCTTTGCGACCTGTACAAAACAAACGGCGCCTGCTTCGACTACCAGGTGCACCAGTGCAACGGGGCCTGCATCGGCAAAGAGAATCCTGAAGAATATAACCAGCGGGTGGATGCCGCCATTGAATCATTTTCGTTCGAGCACAACAGCTTCGTCATTTTGGGCAAAGGGCGAGAGCCCGGCGAGAATTCTGTAGTGGTGGTGGAGCATGGCACCTACCTCGGCTTCGGCTTTGTAGACGAGAGCTTTTCAGCCAAAAACATAGAAGACTTTAAAGGAGCCATCAAGCGCTACAACGACAACAAAGACGTGCAGCAGATCATCCGGGGCCACATGCGAAGCAAGCACAAGGACAAGGTCATAGTATTTGATTAAAGGCCGTACATACCTTTGGCAGGCTCAGCAAAGGTATCTGTCAGCTAATAAAACGTACTTCCGTAGAAAGAACATGAAAACAGCACCAACAGCACCATGATCCTACTTTCTAATGTAACGAAACAGTATGGCAACCTGAAGGCTGTGGATGATGTGACACTAGAGGTGAAGGAAGGTGAAACGTTGGTATTGCTCGGCACCAGCGGCTGCGGCAAAACCACCACCCTTAAGCTTATCAACAGGCTGGAGGAACTGACCGATGGCACCATTGAGGTAGCAGGGACAGACATAAAGCATCAGAAACCAGAGGAACTCCGCCGAAAAATTGGTTATGTCATCCAAGGCGCAGGGCTGTTCCCGCATTATACCGTTCAGGAGAATATAGCAGTGGTACCGCGCCTGCTGCACTGGAAGAAAGATAAAACACATTCCCGCACATTAGAGGTACTGGAACTGTTAAAAATGCCGCCTCAGCAATACCTGCACAAATACCCGCATGAACTGAGCGGAGGACAGCAGCAGCGGGTAGGCCTTGCACGTGCACTGGTGGCAAATCCGCCTGTAATCCTGATGGATGAGCCTTTCGGAGCACTGGACCCCATTACACGCAACAGTATACGGCGCGAATTCAAAAACCTGGAGGCGTTGCGGAATAAAACAACAGTGCTCGTGACACACGATGTGCAGGAGGCCTTTGAACTGGGGGACCGTATCTGCCTGATGGATGATGGAGAAGTTCAACAGCTGGGCACTCCGCAGGAACTGATTTTCCGGCCTGCCAATGCTTTTGTAACACACTTCCTGAAAGAGCACCTATTCCAGTTGCAGCTACAAGTGTTGTACCTTCACCAGCTTCGGCCTTTCCTGCCCCCTGCTGCCCAGGATATAGCTTCCAATGTCCTCTCAATTGCGGAAACAGCGAATGTGCTGGAGGCTACACAGCTACTAATAGCCACTGGTGCAATTCAACAAGGCCTCATTTTAGAGGCAACAACAGCCATTCCTGCGCAATCAGCCACTCTAACGGATCTGATGGCTGCTGTAGAGAGACTTACACCCACGCTTCGCCCATGAATATTTTACAGGACTTTTGGGGCTTCGTACAACTGCAAAGTGGGAAGCTGCTGGAGCAGACACTGGAACATATCGGCCTTACCTTTATATCGCTGGCGCTAGCTATTCTTATAGGATTGCCCCTGGGCCTGTTTATCACGAGGTATAAAAAAGCCGTCGGACCTGTGTTTGGTATCACCGGTATCCTTCAAACAATTCCAAGCATCGCACTGCTTGGCTTCCTGATTCCGGTGCTGGGCATTGGCCCGAAACCAGCCATCTTTGCGCTGTTTCTGTACTCTTTGCTGCCGATTATCCGCAATGCCTTTGCAGGTGTTACACAAGTAGATGCCACCGTAAAGGAAGCAGCGCGCGGCATGGGTATGACCAACTGGCAACTGCTGACACGGGTGGAGCTGCCCCTTGCGCTGCCTGTGCTGTTTGCCGGCATCCGCACGGCAGCAGTGCTGAATGTGGGCGTGGCTACTTTGGCAGCTTATATTGCGGCAGGCGGTCTGGGCGAGTTTATCTTTGGTGGCATTGCCCTGAACAACACTCCTATGATATTGGCGGGTGCTGTTCCGGCAGCTCTTCTGGCAATCGGCATTGACTTCCTGCTGGCGCGCCTGCAAAACCTGCGCCTTCCCTTGCTGCGCCCGGCTTCGCTGCTCCTTTTTCTGGCCTTGCCCCTGTTGTCTTCCTTTTACCTTTTTCCAAATGGCAGCGGTTTTATGGCAGGCCTTAGCCCTGAGTTTGCTGGCAGAGCAGATGGCTACCCTGGTCTAAAAGCAACCTATGGGCTCGACCTTAACACAGTGATTATGGCACCAGCACTTGTCTACAAAGCCGTACATGAAGGTGACGTGGATGTGATTGACGGCTACTCCACTGACGGCAAGATAAAGACTTACAAACTGCGGGTGCTCAAGGATGACCAGCATTCTTTTCCGCCCTATCAGGCAGCATTTCTTGTGAGGGAACCAGCGCTGACACAGCACCCGGAGCTGCGGGAAGTGCTGAGCCTGCTCAGCGGCACCATCAACGACTCCACCATGACTGCCCTTAACTACCAGGTAGACTTTGCCAAAGCATCGCCGGCAAAGGTGGCGCAGGAATATCTGCAGCAGCAAGGGCTATGGAAGCCATCCCGAAACGGAACAGGTGAAACTATCCGGCTTGGCTCCAAGATTTTTACAGAGCAATACATTCTGACAGAGATGCTCTCCCAGTTGATTCGGGGCTACACAGACCTGCAGGTGTCAGCTCAAACAGGGTTGGGCGGAACAAAAATTTGTTTTGATGCACTGGCGGCTGGCGAAATTGATGCTTACCCGGAGTACACCGGTACCGGCTTGCAGGTTATCCTTAACACACCTCCGGCAGTTGCCGCCGGTTTATCAAAAAGTAACGACAGCGTTTTTAAGTATGTAACAGATCAGTTCCAGGAGCAATACAACATTGTCTGGCTGCCACCGCTTGGTTTTAACAACACCTATGCCCTGATGATGCGGGAAGAACAGGCCAGAAGTTTGAAGATTCGCAGCATCTCTGATCTGAAAAGACACCTCACGCTTTTAACCAAATAACCTGATCCTGTTTCTTTAGCTTACAGCACCGTAACCTGCATCAGCAGAGGAAGTACAGCTACTGGCAATTTATATTGGGGGCTGATTTTCTTAATTCTAATCAATATAGTAAATTTACCTGTAGATGATGTTTCCTCGGTATCGTATGTATGGCTGAGGCAAATTCATAATGTCAACAATCAAATTAAAATAAACTGTGAGCGAAACTAAAAAAAGATTCAGAGCTGGCGTACTGCACGGTGACGAAGTAACAGAGCTTTTCAAGTATGCCAACGAAAATAACTTTGCCCTTCCGGCTGTAAACGTTATTGGCTCTAACTCTATAAATGCTGTGCTGGAAACAGCACGGGATGTCAATTCTCCTGTCATTATCCAGTTCTCACATAGCGGTGCGCAATTTAATGCTGGCAAAGGTTTGGCAAATGAGCTACAGAAGTCTGCTATTGCAGGTGCTGTTGCCGGTGCCCGCCACGTGCATATAATGGCCGAGGCCTACGGCGTGCCCGTTGTACTGCACACCGACCACGCTGCTAAAAAACTATTACCTTGGATAGACGGCATGTTAGACGCCGGAGAGAAATACTTTGCGGAGCACGGCAAACCATTGTTCAGCTCGCACATGCTGGACTTATCGGAAGAAGAGCTACAGGAAAACATTGAAACCTGCGCTGAATACCTCAGACGCATGGACAAGATGGGTATGACTGTAGAAATTGAATTGGGCGTAACCGGTGGCGAGGAAGACGGTGTCGACAACTCTGATGTAGATTCCTCCCGCCTCTACACACAGCCGGAAGAAGTGGCTTATGCCTACGAGGTGCTGAACCAGATTAGCCACCGCTTTACCATTGCAGCCGCTTTTGGAAATGTACATGGGGTATATAAGCCAGGCAATGTAGAGTTACGCCCGGAAATTCTGAAGAACTCACAGGAGTTTATTCAGCAGAAATACGGCACAGGTCAAAACCCGGTACATTTTGTGTTCCATGGTGGTTCCGGATCTGAAAAGGCTAAAATTACAGAAGCTATCGAGTATGGTGCCATCAAAATGAACATCGACACGGATATGCAGTGGGCTTTCTGGGAAGGTATCAGGGACTACTATGAATCTAAAAAGGCTTACCTTCAAACACAGTTGGGTAACCCGGAGGGAGACGATGTACCAAATAAGAAGTTCTATGATCCACGTGTCTGGCTACGCGAAGGGGAGAAAACTTTTACAAAGCGTTTGAAAGAAGCTTTCGAAGATTTAAATGCTATCAACCGTAACGCATAAGTATACCTATACTAAAACAAAAGAGGTGGGGTCTAATGGCTCCACCTCTTCTGTTTTTTTTAATTCTCCGGAAAAAAGGAATGACTTTAGATATTGGTGAGTTCCCGGTGCTCCAGGAGCCACTGGAAAATCTTTTCTGTGTCTTCTTTTTTGCAGAGTTCAGAACCCGGAGTCATCGTGGCGGCTGTGCCGGCTGCTACTCCATAGCGCACTATTTCATCTAAGCTCATGCCTTTGAGAAGGCTCATCACCATGCCGCCCACCATACTGTCTCCGGCGCCCACTGCGCTTTTTTGCTTAACAGCAGGCGACAAAACATAGCTGATACCTTTTTCTTTAGACGCTACCATGGCACCACGTGGGCCTAATGATACTACCAGCACCTCACATTTCCCTTCAGAGAGAATCTGCATCGCAATCTGCTCCTGTTCGAGTGCCGAGACTTCTTCTTTACCCACCAGCGCTGCAAACTCCAGCAGGTTTGGTTTAAGCAGGTACACCCCCTCTCCGGCCGCTTTCAGCAAAGCATCGCCTGACGTATCTACGATCAATTTGAATCCACGGCGGTTCGCCATTTGGGCTAATTGCAGATAAAAATCATCCGGAACTCCAGGAGGCAAACTACCGCTCGCTACTACGTACTTTGGCAGTTTCTCATCAGGAGTCTCCTCCAGTTTAATTATACACTGCTTCCACTCCTCTTCAGAAACCTCTGGCCCCGGCATACCAAACCGGTACTGATTGCCAGAGTCTTCCTCCATCACCATCAGGTTTTCGCGGGTCCAGTTTTTTGTTTTAATGGCTTTAAAGGATATACCCTCCTCCTTAAGCAGGTTACAGAGCACCTCCCCAGACGGACCACCAGCTAAGAACCAGGCACATGATTCTCCGCCCAGTTTTTTGATGGCACGGGAAACATTGATGCCTCCTCCGCCCGGCTCAAAAAACGGGCTTCGGCAACGTATCTTTTTCTCTGGCTGCACCCGGTTGGCATATGTACTTTTATCTAAAGCCGGGTTAAGTGTTATGGTAATTATATCGTGCATAAGAATTTACTTTAAAGGATGTACGGCAGTGTTGCAAGAGGGGGTGCCAGATATTTACGTCTCTGCCTTCTAACTGTTAGTATTGAATTCCCGCTTCTCCCCTGTTTTGATGGTGTAGACGGTGCCATTCACGCCAATCTGCACTTCTTTCGCCCAGCCTTTGTCGTTGATTACGACCATCTTGTTGTGTGTGAACTGAAGGGAGAGCCAATGGCTGCGGTAGCGGAGTTGGAAGTTCAGGCAGCCTATTTCCTCGGGAAGAACCGGGCTAAACCAAAGTACATTATCCCTTATCTCTAAACCTGTAAAACCACGCTGCACCAAATCAACAGTGCCTGCCATAGCGCCTGTATGTATTCCCTCGGGGGTGGTGCCGCCCTGTACGTCTTCCACATCACTCATCAGCGCCATTTCAAAGTTTTTCCAGGATCGCCTGCGGTCTGAACGCGCCAGCACCCATGCGTGCACAATCTTACTCAGCGTAGAACCATGCGAAGTACGTTCCTCATAGTAGGCAATGTTCTCCAGTATATGGTCTGGCATAAAGGTGTAGCCTAGCTGATTAAAAAGATGAAGCAGTTCCTCTGAAGAGAACAGGTAAAAAAGCATGAGCACGTCTGCCTGTTTACTGGCCTTATACCTGTTCACGTTGTCGCCTTCACTCTCCAGGATACGGTCCAGGCGCATTGACTCCCCGTGTTTTTCTTTGTACTCCTCCCAGGGGAACTCCTTTAGCTGCTCATACCCCTCAAACTGCGCAATGATATTGCTTTGGCCAATAAACGGCACAAACATCTTTGTGCTTACGTCCCGCCAGCGCGCAATGTCTGGCTCCGATATACTCAGCTTCTGGAAGAGCTCCTCCAGGCGCGAATCGTCTATCATATCTAGCAACTGCAGGGCACGGTGAATGACCCAGACTGCCATTACATTGGTGTAGGCGTTGTTGCTCAGCCCAGGATCCTCCGAACCGGGATAATCTGCATGGTACTCGTCTGGGCCAACCACACGATGTATCTCAAAGCGGTCTGTCTTCGTGTTGAGTTCCGCTATTGTGGACCAGAAGAGCGCTATGTCGAAAATCATTTCGGCCCCCACAAAAGCTAGGAAGTCCATGTCATCTGTAGTTTGGTAGTACTGCCACACATTGTAGGCTATTGCCGCGTTAATGTGGCGCTGCAGGTAAGTATTGTCTTCCAGCCAGTTCCCTGATTTTGGGTTTAAGTGCACTGCCTGTGTTTCTTCACGGCCATTGCTGCCACTCTGCCATGGAAACATGGCACCCCGGTAACCTGCCTGTGCAGCTGCAAAACGGGCCTCCCGCAAGCGGCGGAAACGATAAAACAGTAGTTCCCGGGTTAGTTCAGGAAGGTGCAGGTTCAGGAACGGGAAGATGAATAATTCGTCCCAGAATATATGCCCCCGGTAGGCCTCGCCGTGGAGTCCACGTGCAGGAACCCCTACATCCAGGCCGATGGTGTTGGGAGAAACAGTTTGGAGAAGGTGGAAAACATGCAGCCGGAGCACCTCGTGTGCTTTGCTGTTGCAGGCAATCTCAAAATCAGTGCGGTTCCAGAGCCGTTGCCATGCCAGCCTGTGCTTTACAAGCAGGTGAGCGAAACTGCCCTGCCTTTCGATGTTGGTGCATGCATCCAGCAGGGGCTCCGAAATAGCCCTATCACGGGACGTATGCAACTGCACCATTTTCTCAACCCGCAGCGGTCGGTTCTGTTGGCAGTTTATGACAAAACACTGAGCTACATAGCCTTTCTCTGACTGCAGTGTGCTCTGAACCTCCTCCCCTTTTGGCTCCATATAGACACGCGTGCGTGCTGCCTGGGCCATCAGAATATTTGACTGTACCGTTTGCACTTCCAGATAAATGGTATCCGAATTATGCTGCCCCTGCTGCAGTGGCTCCAGGTGCTTGCTTTCGTAGTCGCGGTACCGGGCCACGCCGTTATTGATAATCTGGCCATCCAAAGCAGATTTTATTTCTATTTCCCCGGACCAGTTCTGTGGTGTCAGTTCCCACTCAATAGCCGCCACATGGGGATCGGCCATGCTGACCAGCCGCCTGCTGTAGAGGATGCTTTCACGGTCGCTGCTGTCCCGGAAGCGCACTTTACGCTCGAACAGGCCTTGCCGCATGTCCAGCTCCTGCCGGAAGCTAATCACTTCCACCTGGTTTACATCAAACCACTCTTCTGCCTTGTGCCGGAAGGTAAGCGGAAGCCAGTTCGGCCAGTTTACCAGGTCTTCGTTCTCGACTTTTCTACCCGCTACCTCTGAAACCAGCCTGTTATAGCCACCGGCTAAATAAGTGCCCGGGTAGTGGTATTTTTCATCTGCATTAACCTCTTCGAAGGCGCCCCGGGTAGCAAAATAGCCATTCCCTAAGGTGCAGAGGGCCTCCCGCAGCGGTTGCTCTTCCGGCACCCAGCTGTCATATACATGCTTCCAATCATACATTTTGCTGACGCCTGATGGTTTGGGTAAGTGTCTCCAAGAAAGCCTGCACGTCCTCAACGTCCTCCAACCGGTATTCAGCTGCCGTTTTTTCGTCGTGCTCTCCTACCATGATACCGATTCCCTCACCTTGCAAGGTGGCAAAAGCATCCTCATCCGTCAGATCATCCCCAATGTAAAGCGGCACGATGTCAGGCTTGTTCAGATCTAACTCCTCTATCAGCCACCGCACTGCCTTGCCTTTGTGCCAGTCCAGGTTCGGCTTCAGCTCCATCACTTTCTTACCCGGCCCTTTCTTAAGCTCCGGGTGCTGTCCTATCACTTCGTCCGTTACCTGCAGCACTTTGTTTACCTGGTCATCGGCCACGTTGCGGTAATGTACAGCAATGGCATATCGCTTTCGCTCTACCAGCACCCCCTCTACCTCCTTCAACCGATCATCAAGTGTTTTCTGTGCTTTGTCAAGGGCAGGTACAGCCTCAGAGGCACCACCTGGTTCTGTATGCATGTTGTTAGGCCCGGAAATATCAAAGCCATGGGAGCCGGCATAATAAAGGTTATCTAGTTGCACGAGCTTCTCAACATTGGCGCGGTCGCGGCCACTCACTACTGCTACGCTGCATACATTTGCCAGGCGCTTCAGGGTATCCCGCATCTCTTCCGTCATCACAGCATTTTCCGGGTCTTTCACTATCGGGCTCAGGCAGCCATCGTAGTCCAGGAAAACTGCAGGCTTTTTGCCATTAATCAGATTGGGGATGTCCTGTAAGGCAGAGGGAAGATCTTTTGCTTCGTGTTTCTGCACTATTTTGTTTGATTGGTTTTTCATCTGTTATTAGTCTGTTGGAAATTTATCCAGCACCAGGTCGGCGCCGTGTTTTAAAAGTTCTGATGCCTGATCTGTTCTGTTGATGCCTATTACCAACGCAAAGTTACCTGCCTTGCCTGCCTCCACACCGGCCAGTGCATCCTCAAAAACAGCTGCTTCATATGGCTGCACGCCTAATTGCCTGGCTGCCTCCGTAAAAACATCCGGGGCAGGCTTGCCTCTCAGGCCTAATTTTATGGATATGACGCCATCTACCCTTACCTCAAAAAGCTCCTCGAGACCTGCCGCAGCAAGTATGGCCTGGCAATTCTTACTTGCTGAAATTACAGCTGTACGATAACCCTGTTCTAATTTCTTGTTAATGAAGTCTACAGTATCAGGGTATGCCTTCACCCCACCCTGGCGTAGCAAATCATGAAAATAAGTGTTTTTCAGATTTCCCAAACCGGCCACGGTCTCCAGCCCCGGCGTATCAGCCGCTGTTCCCTCAGGCAAAATAATTTTTCGTGAGGCCAGGAAATTGCGCACACCATCGTATCGTGGAATGCCGTCTATGTACTCCCTATAGTCCGTTTCTATATCGAGCGGCTCGTAAGTTAGCCCCGTTCTTTCGCCGCGTTGCAGCAGGTAATCATCAAACATCTTTTTCCAGGCATACGCATGTACTATGGCTGTTTGGGTAATTACTCCGTCCAAATCGAAAATCAGGGCGATTAACTTTTTTTCTGTAAGCAGTTGTGAGAGATAGGATGGCGGCATAAAACAGGCTTTGGCAGGCTTTCTCTAATATTCACTTAAAATTATACTTACCTGTTTTATACCCTTTAAGTTTTTAGAAGCTGTTTTCTTACAGGATCCTTTTCTCCTGCAGCTAAAAATTGTGCGGGGATGCTTGAAGAGATGCCGGCGCTAAAACAAAGAAAGCCTCCTTTTGATAAAGAGGCTTTCTTTGTTTCGCTTTCTGAAACACGCAACGATGTGCGGGAGAATTGGCTTATGAATTTACTGACGACTCGTCGTCTACTTTAACCTCAGCCGCAAACCCTTTTATCACCAGGTCTGCACCGCTGTTCTCAAACATTTCTCTTTTTTGTGTGTGGTCGACACCCACTACCAGCCCAAAACCAGCGTGCTTCGCTCCTTTTATACTGTCAATAGCATCTTCGAACACGGTGGCTTCCTGCGGCTTCACACCCAGTTGCCGTGCTGCCTCCAGGTATATGTCTGGAGCCGGTTTAGTATGCAGTTTCAACTCTGCCGCCACCACTCTGTCTACCCGAACATCGAAAAGCTTTTCAAGGTTGGCCCGCCGGATAATGGTGAGGCAGTTTCTGCTGGCAGAAACAATGGCTGTTTTTATGCCTTCTTCCTTTTGTTGTTGTATCCACTGCACAGCATTTTCAAACACCACAACGCCGTTCTGCTTCAGTAGCTCATGGAAGTAGAAGTCTTTTCGCTCGCCCAGACCAACAATCGTGTTTTCATTCTCATCATCATTCGGGCTCCCCTCAGGCACTTCCACGCCGCGGGATTTCATGAAACTCCGCATCGCATCCAAACGCGGAACACCGTGAACAAAAGCACGGTAATCTTCCATAAAATTGAAGGGTTCGTAATGTTTGCCTTCATGCTCGCCCCGCTGTCTTAAATAGGAGTCGCATAACGTCTTCCACGCTTCCGCATGTAATGCCGCTGTGTTCGTAACAACACCATCCATGTCCAGAATAAGGGCTTTAATATTTTTTTCTTTTATAAGATTGTTCAGACTACTCATATTTATCTATTTTTTTCTTTGCCGTTTTTTCAAGCTTTATGTCAGACAAGTTCTTTCGCTTATGGCTCCACCTCAAGGAATACTTTTGCACCACATGTGTCAGAAGCACCTGATTTCTGCATGATTTGATGCTTTACACCACTCATTGAAATTAGTTGTTTACAAAAGATTTTTTATCACGTTCCGCTGTTCACTATTACAGCCACAGTTGCATGAAGCATACCTGCTTTCGTTTCACCAGCTCCTGCAGAACCGCATACAGAGAGGTTCCCTTACTTCACATGCATTTCAAATATAAGCAGATATCTTTTAAATGTGGTTTTTAAACGATAGAAATTAGCCTCTGACCCATGCTACCTCAAGTGGGCAGCCAAAGCCAGCTGTTATCACCGTTTGTGCTCCTTCTGGTCTGCTTTTCGTGCATAAGGCAGCATCACAGAAAACAAAACTGCTGAAGAGCCTTTCTGATAGCATCTGAAACATCCGCCGCCTGGTATGTGTCAGGGGTTGCCCCGCGTCTGCTCTTCCGGGGGAGTATCATCTTTGTCTGGAATCCGAACAGTGTCCTCACTACTGGTGATATGACCTACGGGCGCCTCGGGTTGCACAGGACCTTTGTGTTGTTTTTGTGCTTCAGCCTTCTCCTCCGTAGAATGATGCGCTTTTTTTTCCTTCATTCCTATACTTTTTTTCCATTCATGGGTATATCCATGTTACCTACGTTACCTACGAAAAATAAAAAACTGAGACTGTTTTGACGACGCTCAAATGTATAACAGAGAAAAGCAAAGCAGGTTAAGAATATTTTCTATACCCGTTTTTGATTCTTTACCCTTATAAAGTTATCATTGCAGGGATAACCTATACAGGTTCCTGGCACAACCTTTTAGCTGCTTATACCTGGAGGGGTGCTATAGAAACAGTGAAAAAAGAAATGTTATGTTGAAAAATTATTCCCCTACTCAAGCCAAAGCCTGGCAAAAACTTGAAAAGCATTATCGTGAGGTCTCTCCGAAACACCTTCGGGAGCTTTTCGCGCAGGACCCGCAACGTTTCGAAACGTTTTCGCTGCAGTTGGAAGACATGCTCTTTGACCTCTCTAAAAACCGCATCACAGAAGAAACACTTCTTTTGTTAACGGAACTGGCGGAAGAAGTGGAATTGCCAGCTGCCATAGAAAGTATGTTCCGCGGTGAGCCAATCAACGCGACAGAGGGAAGAGCTGTGCTGCATACGGCGCTCCGCAACTTCTCTGATGAGTCCCTGCAAGTGGATGGAGAAAACATACTGCCTGAAGTGCGCGAGGTGCAACAACAAATGAAAGCCTTCTGCCATAAGCTGCACAGCGGAGAGTGGACTGGCTATACAGGGAAACAAATAAACCATGTTGTGAACATAGGCATCGGCGGATCAGACCTTGGCCCGCAGATGGTGTGCGAGGCGCTGAAAAGCTATAAAAAGGAAAACATTGACATCAGCTTTATCTCCAACGTGGACGGCACGGATGCGGCCGAAACGCTGCGCCACCTCAACCCGGAGACGACACTGTTCATCATTGCCTCTAAAACTTTTACAACAAAAGAGACCATTACTAACGCAAACACGGCGCGCGAGTGGTTCCTGAAAAAGGCGGAAGACAAAGCGCATGTAAAGAAGCACTTTGTAGCCTTGTCTACCAATGTAGAAGCGGTGGTAGAGTTTGGTATTGCTTCTGAAAACATATTCCGTTTCTGGGACTGGGTTGGCGGCCGTTTCTCCCTATGGTCTGCCATTGGACTTTCTATAGCCTGCGCCCTGGGTTACGATAGGTTTGAGGAACTCCTGAAAGGTGCAGAGGCCATGGACAAGCACTTCCGCCAGGCCCCGCTGCGCCAGAACATACCGGTGCAACTGGCCTTGCTGAGCATCTGGTACACCAACTTCTTTGGCTGCCAGACACATGCTGTGCTGCCATACGACCAGTACCTCCACCTGCTTCCTGACTACCTGCAGCAGCTCATGATGGAGAGCAACGGCAAAAGCACCGACCGCAACGGCCAGCCAGTTAAGTACCAGACACAGCCTGTTATCTGGGGAGCCGCCGGCACCAACAGCCAGCACTCCTTCTTTCAGCTTATTCACCAGGGCACCGTGCTCATTCCTTCCGACTTTATAGCGCCCGCTGTTAGCCAGAACCCACTCGGACAGCACCATGCACTGCTGCTATCTAATTTCTTTGCCCAGACCGAAGCCTTGATGAAAGGTAAAACTGAGGAGGAAGTGCGTGATGAATTAAGCAGGAAAAACATGAGCAGTGAAGCTCTGGAGCAACTGGTGCCGCACAAAGTCTTTGCTGGAAACAAGCCGTCTACCTCCATCATGTTCAAACAAATGACTCCATATGTTTTGGGCAATCTGATTGCAATGTACGAGCATAAAACGTTTGTGCAGGGAGTAGTATGGAACGTATATAGCTTTGACCAGTGGGGTGTGGAGCTAGGGAAGCAGCTGGCAGGCACGATAGAAGGGGAACTGTTGCAGGACAAACAAGAGAACCACGACAGCTCTACAACTGGCTTGATCGACTACTATAGGATTAACCGCTAACCACAACAAGCCTGTCACGTTAAAAGCGAGGTACGCCACAGATGTTGGTGTAACTCGCTTATATGTTTCAGATCTACTCTTACACTACATTTGCTTTTCCTCTTCAGAAGAAGTGGATATACCTCGCAACCCTTCTCCTGGCTTTCATAAGTCTAAGTGGCTGCGCAAATGAAAACTTCTTTCAAGAGGATGCATTGGCTACAGAAGCCGAACTGGACGGCAAAGCCCCCGCAGGACCTGATAGTGTCTGGGTAGTGGCAGGACGCCACTATGACCGCAGTGGACTTCACCGCTTTTTCTGGGGCGACCACCACCGTAAGATATGGGCTACACCTGTTAAACTTCCTGTCTTTAAACTAGACTCTGTTGAAGGTGGGCTTCGGGTGGTTGAAAAAGGCGGTGGTTTTCAAACTACCAGCTTTGAATTGCTGGATAGCGCAGGCCGCTTGTACGCTTTCCGATCCGTGGATAAGGATCCGGTTTCGGTTGTGCCCCCGTTCTGGCAAAAGACCTTTGTGGGCAACGTGTTGCGGGACCAGACTTCCGCTGCTAATCCCTATGGAGCCCTTATAGTACCTGTACTAGCGGAGGCAGCGGGTGTACGCCATGTTAACCCTACCCTTTATTACGTTCCCAGCAACGACACGAGCTTTGGTGAATATGCAGCCGCTGTGCAGGGAAAAGTTTTCATGCTACAGGAAAAGTTTGAGAAAAAAGCGGACCTTACTCCTGCCTTTGAGGATGCCGTGGGTTTCAAAGATACGGACAAAGCCCTGCGTCTCCGCTACGAACACAACACACACCACTTTGTTCAGAAGGAATTTGCCCGGGCACGGCTTTTAGACCTGCTCGTTGGCGATTGGGACCGCCACAAGGGGCAATGGGAATGGGCTGTCCAGAAACAAGGGCCTGATACCTACTACCTCCCTATTCCAAAAGATCGCGACCAGGTCTTCCTGCAGATGGGTGACGGATTGATTCCGTCTATTTTAACAAGTAAGTTTGCAGTGCGCAAATTTCATTCTTTTGATGAGGACTTCAGTGATGTAAAAGCCTACATGATCAATGCAGCATTCATTGATGAACGCTTTCTAAATGAACTGTCGCTGCAGGAGTGGCAGCAGATAGCACAGGACATGCAGGAAAAAATAACGGATGAGGTGATAGAAAAAGCCGTTCGTCAGTTGCCAGATCCCATATACAACCTGAGGGGAGAAAGTCTTATATACAGGTTAAAAAGCAGGCGCGATTTACTTCCAAAAGCAGCCACCCGCATGTATCAGATATTAGCCAAAGAAGTAACCGTGGCTGGTTCTGATGCTGAGGAGCATTTTGTAGTTAACCGCCTCGCCGATAACCGCACAGAAGTCATAGTTAGGAGGCCGGCCACCCCGGGCATTCCTGCAAAACAGCTCTACCACCGCATCTTCCAAAAGAAGGAAACAGAGCTTATTGTGCTGTACGGGCTGGCAGGAGATGATGTGTTTCAGGTAAAAGGCAAAGTGGATGATGCTATTCCTATTAAGATTTACGGTGGCCTGGGTGAAGATGTGATGTCAGACAGTTCCTCCGTTTCAGGCTGGAAAAAGCTGACCAGGATTTACGATACCGAACGAGGCAATGAAATTTACTTCGGCTCAGAGGCACAAGACCGTACCACCCGCGATGTGCGCGTGCACGCCTATGACCGGGAAGGAAACTGATTTAATTAAGAATTCCGAATTACAAATCGTGAAGAAGCATGTTTTATAAATCAGCTTCAAGAGAATTTGGCATACTTTCAGAAACTATGAGCATATACAAAGTTTCGATTTTTACTGTAATTCGATTTTTACTGTAATAAGAAGAAATTCATAATTTGGAATTCTTAATTAATTTAACCCACCTTCTTTTCCCTTGCTACCCGCTTCAGCATTTTAAGCACGAGTTCTTCTGTACCTGACAGGTACTTTTTCTCAGAATCCTCTGCGTCGTGGTGCTTCAGGTATTTGAGGAGTTTATCTTCTTTGAACAGGTTTACTACCTCCGGGTGAATATAGTATTTGCTGCAAACGCTGGGAGTGTTACCCAAACCCCTGGCTACTTCCTTTACCGCTTCTTTTATACTTTTGTCTTTGCTCAGTTCCGGCTTTTCCTCCAGCACATCTTCCAGGCACTCTACCATCCGCACGGTGCCTCCCCAGGTGCGGAAGTCTTTGGCCGTGAAGTCTTCTTCCGTTACCTCGCGCAGGTATTCATTTACATCCCCTGATTCCAGCGTCTGCCGCTCCCCGTTTTCATCATAGTACTGGAACAGGTCATAACCAGGTATGTCCCTGCATTTTTTCACCAAGCGTGCCATCGTTTTATTTTCGAGCTCTATCTCGTGCTCTACTCCTTTCTTCCCCCTGAAAGCGAAGCGGATGTTGTTGCCGTTGATCTTCACATGCTTGTCGCGCAGTGTGGTGAGGCCATAGGACTTATTGGATTTGGCGTAATGACGGTTCCCTATCCGAATCAATGCATTATCCATGAGAGAAAGGACAAGTGCTGTGACTTTGCGCCTGTTCAGCTTTTGAGAATTTATATCCTCCTGAATACGCTCCCGCAGCTTTGGCAGCTGCTCCCCGAATTCAATCATGCGGCCAAACTTGGTCAGGCTGCGGGCTTTCTGCCAGTCCGAATGGTAAATGTATTGCTTGCGCCCTTTCTCGTCACGTCCCGTTACCTGCAGGTGTCCCTTCGGAGATTTACATATCCATACATCCTTCCAGGCAGGCGGGATAACCAGCGATTTCAGTCGCTCGAGTATTTTCTCGTCTGAGATCCGCTCCCCTTTTTCATCCAGAAAATAATAGCCTTTTCCGGCACCCTTGCGGGTATAGCCAGGTTTTTCATCTGTTGTATAACGCAAGCCGGCCCATGCTGCAGATTTGGATGGGTCGGCGTATAGTTCGTGATAGTCGTTCTTCTTTGCCATTGTATAAGGCTTCCTCTTCTCTATTACCCCTGCACATCATACTTTACTTTCAAGCAAAAGTTGTACAATTGGGCAGGCATTAAATAAGCAGGTACAACTTGTTTTTGTTTTAACTTATCTTTGTTGCACTTCATTTAACTATTGTAATGTTGATATCATGCACAAAAACATATCCTACCTCTACGCTTTCTTCGGCTTTTTTATGCTCGCCTGTGGTGTTGTGGCCGTCGATCTGGCGGGTGAGCAGGCCAACACAGCTCTTATAACGGGCGCAGTGGGTGGACTCATGGGGCTTACTGCGGGTCATTTTCTGAACAGGGGAAAGCGGTGGGGCTTTTTGCTTGGCACTGTGGAGGCCGGGCTGTTAACACTGCTGCTGGGCTGGCGGTCTGCTACCTATTTTTTAAAGCTGCTGGGCCAAATGCAACAGTCTCAGGACACAATATCCACTGAGACCGCAGGCATGGCCTTTCTTCTGACTACTGCCATGCTGGTAATCGCCTTCCTTACACTGGCAGTATCTGTTATGTTTGGCAAGCAAGTGTTGAGAGAGACAAAATAGGCGTTTGTCTATTAAATTTTACCGTCTGCAACTCTTCACATATCTTGTTTTTTTATATACATCTACCATAACTAAACAAACATGATTCAGAAAGCTGGATTGAGCTTTGTACTGACAGCAAGCCTGGTTAGTGCGGCTGAGGCTCAGACAAAACTAGTAGAAAAGGTAACCAGGCAAGGCGACGAACTGGTAATTCCTTACAGCAAGTATAAGCTGGCTAATGGCCTCACCCTTATCGTACATGAAGATCATTCCGATCCAGTGGTGCATGTGGATGTGACGTACCATGTAGGTTCCGCCCGCGAAGAAGTAGGAAAATCAGGATTCGCACACTTCTTTGAGCACATGATGTTCCAGGGCTCCGATAACGTAGCCGATGAGGAGCACTTTAAAATTGTATCTGAGTCTGGTGGCACTTTGAATGGCACAACCAACCGCGACCGCACCAACTATTTTGAAACAGTGCCGAGCAACCAGCTGGAGACAGCCATGTGGCTGGAAGCAGACCGCATGGGCTTCTTACTTGATGCCGTAACGCAGCCAAAGTTTGAGGTACAGCGCGAAACGGTAAAGAACGAGCGAGGTCAGAACTACGACAACCGACCATACGGGCTGGTGTATGAGATGACATCTAAAAACCTCTATCCCTACGGGCACCCCTACTCCTGGACAACCATCGGTTACCTGGAGGACTTGAACCGCGTGGATGTAAACGACCTGAAGAACTTCTTCCTGCGCTGGTACGGCCCGAACAATGCCACCTTAACAGTAGGGGGCGATGTGAAGCCTGAAGAGGTAGTAAAGCTGGCAGAAAAATACTTCGGCTCCATACCGGCAGGCCCGGCTGTGCAGGACATGAAGCCGATGGTGCCGAAGCTGACGCAGGACCGTTACGTGTCTTATGAGGACAACGTGCGTTTCCCGATGCTGCGTATGACCTTTCCGGCACCAGAGGCAGGACATAAAGACGAGCCGGCGCTGGATGTGCTGGCAGAAGTAATGGGCCAGGGCAAGAACTCTATCTTCTACAAGAACTTTGTGAAACCAGGCAAGGCAATGAACGCCTCTACCTATAACTCTACTTCTGAGTTAGCTGGTGAATTCGGTATCACTGTGATGGCATACCCGGATACAAAGCTGTCAGAAACTGAAGAACTGGTGCGCAAGTCTTTAGCTGAGTTTGAGACACGCGGCATCAACGACGAAGACCTGACCCGCTACAAAGCCTCTGCAGAGTCCAATCTTATTAATAGTCTCTCCAGCGTGAGCGGTAAGGTATCGCAGCTTGCCTCTTACGAAACTTTCCGCAACAACCCGAACTACATCCAGGAAGAGCTGAAGCGCATCCAGTCGGTAACGAAGGAAGACGTAATGCGGGTGTATAACCAATACATCAAAGGCAACAACAGCGTTATACTGAGTGTAGTGCCGAAAGGCAAAACTGATTTACTGGCTAAAGCCGATAACTACACTATCTCTAAGGAAGGCTTCACGCCGGCGGCAGATGAATACAGCGGCCTGAAGTATACAAAAGCAGTTGACACCTTCGACCGCAGCAAGCGGCCAGCCGCAGGTGCCAACCCTTTTATTAACGTACCTAATTACTATACCAACAAGTTAAAGAATGGATTAAAGGTAATTGGCGCAAAATCCGATGAGGTACCTACCGTCACGTTGCAGCTGACGATACAGGGAGGCCACCGCTTATCTGCCAACGACCCGGGCAAAGCAGGTATCAGCGCATTGACTGCTGACATGATGAACGAGGACACCAAGAACTATACCTCTGAGCAATTGAGCAATGAGCTCGACAAGCTGGGTTCCTCTATCCGCATCAGTTCTGGCACAGAAGAGACAAACATTTATGTGCAGTCGCTGAAAAAGAACCTGGATAAGACGCTGGCGTTGTTGCAGGAGCGCCTGTTCAACCCAAAATTCAACCAGGAAGATTTCGATCGCCTGAAGAAGCAGCAACTGGAAGGTATAGCCAACCAGGCAACGCAGCCAACAGCCATCGCCAACAAAGTATACAACAAGCTTCTTTATGGCGAGAACAACATCATGGCTATCCCTACTTCCGGCACAACACAGACAGTAGAGAACATTACGCTGCAGGACGTTCAGAACTTCTATGAGAAGAACTATTCCCCGTCGGTATCCAGCCTCGTTGTAGTGGGTGATATCTCTGAAAAAGAGATCATGAACAAGCTGGCCTTCCTTAAAAACTGGAAGAAGAAGGATGTAAAGATTCCTGCTGACATTAAAGCGCCATCCATTGAGAAGACACGCATCTATTTCGTGGACAAGCCGGATGCAGCCCAATCTGAAATCAGAATTGGTTACCTTTCTATGCCATACGATGCGACTGGTGAGTTTTACAAAGCCGGTTTAATGAACTATGCCCTGGGTGGGGCCTTCAACAGCCGCATCAACCTGAACCTCCGTGAGGACAAAGGCTATACCTATGGCGCCCGTTCTTACTTTGGAGGCAGCAAGTTCGCTGGTCCGTTCACAGCTTCTGCCGGTGTACGTGCCGATGCTTCTGCTGAGTCGGTAACAGAGTTCATGAAGGAGCTAACCAACTTCAAGACGGAAGGTATCTCGGAAGAGGAGGTTAAGTTTATGAAGAGTTCTATCGGCCAGTCTGATGCGCGAAAGTATGAGACACCTTACCAGAAAGCAGGTTTCTTAGGCCGCATCATTGACTATAACCTGAACAAGGACTTTGTGAAAAAGCAAACTGATATTCTGAACAACATCACCAAGAAAGACATCGATGCGTTGGCAGCTAAAAACCTGCCGGTAGAGAACATGCACATTGTGGTGGTGGGCGACAAGAAAACAGTACTGCCGAAGTTGGAGGCTATGCCGTATGAGGTCATAGAGTTAGACACTGACGGCAATCCTATCGGAAGCTCATCAGTTAAATAATCCATTGATTTTCACTCTGAAGAGAGCCCTTGCAATTGCAAGGGCTCTCTTGTTTTGTACTGTTCGTGATGCGTCGCTATGCATACAGTTGTAACCGTACCTGCCTATAAAGTCGTAATGCAGGATGCACGGGACGTTGTTTTGCTCGTGGATTAATAATTGCCAGAACCACCGGAATAAAGGCACACGTAACGATGCACTACAATACGCTTACAAATTCATGATAAAGATTAAAAATACTTTTTGTTTGATGGCTGTACTGGGCATGTTCATGTTCAGCGGCTGCAAAGACAATGACGGTGTCATTTTTTCGATACAGGATGATATCATGCTGGGGCAGCAGGTTTCAGAGGAAGTAGACTCCACTTATAGGGCACAGGGCAAACTATTAGAGCGTGACAGCAATGCCAGCACACAGCAGGCTTACCAGAACCTGGACCGCATCGTGAGCCGCATCCTTTCTTCCGGTGCCGTAAAGTACAAGCAGGAGTTTCCGTGGACGGTAAAAATCATCCGGGATGATGAAACACTCAATGCCTTTGCCACACCCGGCGGGCATATCTATGTTTTTACCGGCCTCCTTAAATATTTAGAGGATGAAGACCACTTTGCCGGTGTACTCGCGCACGAAATTGCCCACGCTGATAAGCGCCATAGTGTAAAGCAGCTGCAGCGGGACTATGGTATAGCACTGCTTCTATCCGTAGCCTTGGGTAACGACCCTGGAGTTCTGCAGCAGATAGCTGCACAGCTGGCGGGAAACCTGACAGGACTGAAGTTTGGCCGTGACGCTGAAACGGAAGCCGACAATGCCTCCGTAGAATACCTGGGAGGGACAGATTATTATGCCTGTGATGGCGCAGCTGGCTTCTTTATTAAGTTAGAACAGGAACAGCAGCAACCGGGCGTACCTGAATTCTTAAGCACCCATCCTAACCCTGGCAACCGCATCCAGAACATTCAGCAGCTGGCAGCACAGAAAGGATGCAAGACCAGCTCGGCCCCTGACACTGACTTCAACCAGCTTAAGAACGCACTCAAACTTTAAATTGTAAATGCCTGCCCAACCCGCAGGCATTTTATTTTGAAACATGAAAAAGATGAAAGAGAAAGCAATCAGAACCATATTAAAGGCAGAGGATAAAATAGACAACCTAACCTATGAGCTCAAAAACAAGCTCGGTTTAAACCGCCCCCTGCACATCGTTACGTACCGAAGCTACGGCACCCCCAACCGGCTTTATGTAAAGGGGCGGGTGATGGTAAACAAAGGTATAACCCGATCAGAGGAGAATGATACACTCTGGGAAAACATCCTGAACATGTATCGCCGGTTCGAGAGTGATGAGATTCCGAACGCGCGCGTACAACTTACGCAGGAGGGGCAGCAGCATGAAATTACTACGGATGGTGAAGGCTATTTTGTGCTGAACATTGAGCCGACGGTGCCGCTGCAGTTAGATGATATCTGGCACAAAATAGATATCAAACTGTTAGAGGCACCAGTGAATTTTGAGGGAGACATAACTGAGCCCGCATACGTACTGGTACCTCCGCCCGACGCTGAATACGGTATCATTTCCGACATCGACGACACCATTGTGCGCACCGGGGCAACCAGCCTCTTGGAAACGGGCCGCAACGTGCTGCTAAACAACGCGCACACCCGCATCCCTTTTCATGGGGTGTCACAGTTTTATCGCTCCCTGCAGTTGGGTCGAAACGGCAAGCGGAACAACCCTTTCTTCTACGTTTCCAGCAGCCCCTGGAATACCTACGACCTGCTGTACCATTACCTGGAACTGAACGAAATCCCGCAGGGTCCCCTCCTGCTCCGCGACTTTGGAATTGATGAGCAGAAGTTTGGTTCCTCTGACCACATGAGCCACAAGTACAAAGAGATTGCCAACTTACTGGTGACGTACCCTAAGCTGAACTTTATACTGATAGGTGACAGCGGGCAGCAGGATGCTCAGATATACAGCGAAGTGGTAAAGAACCATCCGGGCCGCATTATGGCCATCTACATCCGTGATGTGAACATTGAAGCACGCACCAAAGCCGTGACCACTATAGCAGACGAGCTAAAGCAGAGCGGTGAGGTTGAAATGTTACTGGTGAAAGACACTGCTGCTGCCGCTGAACATGCAGCAGAAAATGGGTTTATATTTACAGAGCAGGTGCAGGAAGTGAAACGTGAAGTGGAGATAGACGAAGAAGGGGACGCTTAAAACTTTCACCTGTAGTTACAGGTAGTGTAGGAATGCTAAAATATTTTAGAAGGAATATACTTTAGCAGCGGAAGGAACGGTTATATATACAACTTGTATATACCTGAACCTCATCCTGTACCAATGAAGTTAAACTTCCGGAACAAAAAACCTGTAGTGAAGTCGCCTGTAAAAAAGAGCTTGGCCAGAGAGTGGGGTGACGCCATTATGTTCGCAGTGGTCTTTGCCAGCATTATCCGGTGGGCAACGTTTGAGGCCTATGCCATTCCAACGCCCTCTATGGAGAAATCGCTTCTGGTGGGTGATTACCTGTTTGTCAGCAAACTCCATTACGGCTCCCGCACACCTGCTACGCCCCTTCAGGTTCCGCTTACGCACCAGACCATTTGGGGAACAGAAATCCCTTCTTATTCTAATGCCCTGCAGCTAAAGTCTTTCCGGTTGCCTGGTTTTTCAGAAATCAAGTATAATGATGCTGTCGTTTTCAATTACCCTGTCGAGGAAGGGCGGCCGCTGGACTTAAAAACATACTATATCAAACGATGTGTCGGTTTAGCCGGTGACACTATTTCGATACGTGACACACAGATTTACATCAACGGCAAAGTTATGGTAAACCCGGGGGAGAGACAGTTTGCCTATTTTCTGAAAACGGATAGGGTTTTAAACGACAGCTTCTTCAGAGAACGCGATATTACAGAAACCCACCAAACTCCTGATGGTTATGTGATCCTCACGAGTCCTGCTAAAGCGCAGCAGCTGGCCTCCATCGATTTCATCCAGGAGGTAACACAAAAGAAGGAGCTTCTGGGGGTTGCAGGTGCCGGCATTTTCCCACATGCACCTGAACGCTACAAGTGGAACGAAGACAACTTCGGGCCCCTGTACCTGCCTGAAAAAGGAGCTACAGTTGCCATCACACCTAAAACCCTTCCCCTGTACCAAAAGGTGATCCTGGAGTATGAGCAAAACGAAAAAGCTGAGGTGCAGAACGGAAAACTTTATTTGAATGGCAATGAGGTAAAGCAGTATACATTCAAGCAGAACTACTACTTCATGATGGGAGACAACCGCCATAACTCCCTCGACTCCCGTTACTGGGGCTTTGTTCCCGAGGATCATGTGGTGGGGAAAGCGGTCTTCGTATGGATGTCGGTGTATGCAGATGGTGATGGACTATTAGATAAAGTTCGTTGGAACCGCCTGTTCAGTGCCATCAGATAAACCAGCGCTTCCTTTTTAACTGGAGTGGTCGGCAATAATTCTCCAGCCGTCACTAAACTTTCTGAAGATAACTGAGAAATGGCCTTCCAGGTCACCTGCAGCAACCTTGCGGTTCAGGCGCCACTTCCCTACTACCAGCATCGTCTCCGGCGATAGCTGCCGCATTTCTTTTATGTTGAATGATAGTTGGCCCATGGCAGAAGCATCCGGATAGCCACGCTTGTAATTGTCTAAGGTATGCTGCCAGCCGTAAGTGAGCCCGCGGGAACCAATAAACAGCAGGGAGTCAGATTTCCAGTAGCCCTGCATATAACACTCCAGGTCACCCCGGCTCCAGCAGATGCTCTGCTCCTCCAACACAGCACGTACATCCTTTTTAGCAGTAGAAGCCTGGAGCGCCAGTTTATTTGTGCAGGCTGTAGTGCAGGCAAGGCTAAAACTAAGCAACAAACACAGGCTATTTCTCATCTTTCTCCGGAAGTATGTCTTTAATATAAACAGTTCCGCCCAGGCTTCCCATGGCCCGGGCAATACGGCCACGGCGTTTCCGGATGTAGGCAGAGGGGTTCTGCGCTGAAAACTTAATGGGGTTTGGAAGCACGGCTGCCAGTAATGCCGCCTGCTGGCGCCCAACCTCTTTGGCTGGCTTTTTGAAGAACTTCTGAGAGGCAGCTTCTACCCCAAACACGCCATCGCCCATTTCGGCTATGTTCAGGTATACTTCTATGATGCGTTCTTTCCCCCAGAGCACTTCTATCAACATGGTGAAGTAGGCTTCTACTGCTTTTCTGAAGTAGCTGCGACCATGCCATAGGAACACATTTTTAGCCACCTGTTGGCTGATGGTGCTTCCGCCCCGGATATTACCTCCTTTGCGGTTTCGCTTTACTGCATCTAAGATGGCATCTACATCAAAGCCATTGTGTATCAGAAAACGCTGATCTTCTGAGGCCACAACAGCCAAAGGCAACTGCTCCGACATCTCCTCCAGCGATACATATTTATAGTTGATATTTGGTTCTCCCTTGCCAGTAGAACCGGCCTGAGCACGTCGTTGCACCATGTGCAGGGTAGCGGGCGGCGCAACCCATCTGTACAGCAAAACCCACACAACACTCAGCAGGAACAGGCACAGTAACAGCTTCACGATAAGCAGCCTTACTGTCCGGAATCCCAAACCCTTTTTTGCCATTTTTGTACAATTGTCCTAAGGCCGCAAAGGTAAGCAGTTTAAGAAACTTAGCAAGCCGGAATTTCCGATCTCGCCCGCCTTCTGCTAACACTACTGCACTGCTTGCGTAATAAATTTTAAACAGATGATGCCCAACAAACACGCTTGTATTTAGTTAAAGTATTAGAAAATTACCAAATGAAGAAGTACCTCCCGCTTTTCCCCCTGAGTATTGTCGTGTTTCCGGGCGAGAAACTGAACCTGCATGTTTTCGAGCCGCGTTATAAACAACTCGTACTGGATTGCACGGAGAACAACAAAACATTTGGTATACCTGCCTATATACAAAGTGGTGTGGGAGTATATGGCACCGAAGTAGAAATACTTAATATCGAAAAGAAGTATGACAACGGTGAGATGGATATCCGGACAAGGGGCCTGAAGATCTTTAGAATTCTGCACTTTGACAGGATGGCTCCGGGCAGGCTTTACGCAGGCGGCGAGGTAGAGGAAGTAGAGAACAATGGTGATGGCGATATCATCAGGAAACTGAACATAACCGAGTGCCTGAAACTACTGTATGATGCCCTCGGTGTCAGCAAGTTGTTTCTTGAACTGCCTGAAAACTACAAAAGCTTTGACATTGCACACCACCTGGGCCTTACAACGGAACAGGAATATGCACTGCTGCAACTGGAAAGCGAGACTGAGCGGCAGGAGGCTATTTACCTGCACTTACAGCAAATTCTGCCGGTGGTGCAGGAAACTGAGCGGCTAAAAGACAGGGTCCGGCTGAACGGGCACTTTAAACACCTGCTGCCGCCTGACTTTTAACCCTGAGCCACAACTCAGGCAAAAGTCAAGACTTGAAGGATGTGCATCTCTTTTGTCTCTCGGCTCTGTTCCGCTTGCTCACCCTCTTTCTATACAACAACAGACAATTATGCTGACATACTTTCTCATTATTATACCGACACTGCTTTTCTCGTTTATAGCATTCAGCTATTGGCAGGAGCGAAAGTACAGGCGCAAGGCATTTTATAAGCTGTCTGATGTTGGCTGGCAACGCTTTTCTCCACCCGCTGATGCCGAGCTGGTGCATTCTGTTGCCATGGTAGGAGACCCTGGTGCTGTAGCCACCGATGGCTCAGACCCTGTCATGCAGTTACTGGAGGTATGGAAGGAAAGTGCAGGGGAAGCAGGTACTGTCGTTTTCTTGGGAGACATTATCTATCCGATTGGTTTACCGGCTCCGGGGCATCGCCAACGCGACACTGCCACCAAACGCTTGGATGTACTCTTGGAAAGCATTTTGAATTTCCAGGGCAAGGGCATTTTTCTTAGCGGCAACCACGACTGGCTGAAAGGTCGTGAGGGTGGTTATGAGCAGATGCTGCGCCAGGAACATTACGTGCGGGAAAAGACACAGGACGAAAACAGCTACCTTCCCCGAAACGGCTGCCCGGGGCCTGTCAGCATGCAGTTAGCAGAGGGGCTGCTGCTGGTTGTCATTAACACCCAATGGTTTGTTCAGCGCGGAAAAAAGCCCTTAGGAAGCAAATACGGTTGCCCCTATGAAGATATTGAAGAGTTTTTTATCTCCTTCAACAGTATCCTGCGCAAAAACAGGCACCAGCGGGTATTAGTAGCAGCACACCACCCGCTTTACAGCAATGCCATGCATGGTGGCAAGTTTACCATGAAGCAACACATTTTTCCCCTGACAGCAGCACATAAGCGAATATATATTCCCCTGCCAATTTTTGGGTCGCTTTACCCCTTTTACCGCAAAATGTTTGGTGCCTATGAAGACATGTCGCACCGCAAGTACAAGAAAATGCGCAAAAGACTGTTGCGCATCATGAACAGGTACAGCAACGTGATTTATGTTGCTGGCCACGACCATAATCTACAGCATTTCGAGATACAGCAAAACCACTATATAGTGAGCGGCTCTGGCAGCAAAACAGCTTTTGTGAAGAAAGGCGGTCGTGCAACTTTCACGCTGGAGGAACTTGGCTTCTTTGTGATAAACTACTACAACAATGGTGATGTATGGATGGAGGCTCTTGCCGTAGCGGAGCCAAACGAAGAAATGGTTGTGTTCCGGAAAAGACTGGACAGCGTGTTACATCCAAAGCAGCAGGTAACTGCCGATGCCTGATGCTTAAAGTTCCGCATCATCTTGGTACTCCGGCAAAATAACTTTCAGGCTCTTAGGGTGCATCTGCACTTCAATTTTCTCTCCAAGGTCAATGGGCTCCCCGTCTATGTGCAGCACTTCATGCTCCAGGTTATAGATAGTAGCTGTCTTACAGGAAAGGCGGCGTGTATATACGGAGGTGTCAATACTGTCGGTATACAGTTTATAAAGGATGGCTATACCTGCTGCTTTCGGGAAAGGCTCTATCAGGCAGATTTCAAAGCGTCCATCGTTTAGGACTCCGTTCGGGTTGATACTGGCATTGCTTCCGAAGGCATTAGCATTGGCAATGGTCACCATAAAAGCCTTGCCCTCAAACGTCTCTAAATCCGTTTCTATCCGATATACTTTAGACTCATATCCAAGGTATTCCTGCAGTGCAACACGGGCGTAAGCACCCGGACCGCGTGTTCCGCCTTCACAAAAGCCTTTTACAACAAGCGCATTAAAACCAAGATCACTCAGGTGGATGGAAGGGTGCCCGTTTAAGGTAACGGTGTCAATGTTCCGGATAATGTTCTGGTGAATCAGTTCCAGCGCCTCTTCTGTATCCTGAGGAATACCAAGGTCCTTAGACAGGCCATTGCCCGAGCCAAGCGGAATAATGCCCAGGGGAGTGTCTGTTTCAATCAGCAGCGAAGCAACTATACTCACTGTTCCGTCTCCTCCGGCAGTAAAAACACCATCATACTGGTTCTTTGCCAGTAAGGCTTTTACAACCTCCTTATCTTTCTCACCAGTTGTCCGGTAGATGTCATAGGCCACGTTGTGTTCGTTGCAAATCGTTATAATTTCCTCCTGTAGCTCATCTTTATCTATATCTCCGGCAATAGGATTTATGACGAAGAGCAGGTTCTTGAGCTTTTTTATTTCCATTGCATTGGGTGTTGTGCATGTTATACCTGCCTCTTGATACGGAAAATGTCAGGGAAAGTATTCTATAATATAAGAACCTGTGGCATAGAACAGATGTACCTGTTCTCATTGGTTACCTAACCTGCCTTTAAACTTCAAGCGTGACAAAAGACTGCATCAGGAATGTATCAGGTAAAGCAGGTAAAACGGGAGATACAGCCTGTTTAATTATTTGCTGAAGTTCATTACTGTTTCAGGCCTTCCGGCACCCCCTCTGGGTACTCTTCTTGTATGGCCTGCTCAATTTTACTGATGCGGTTGCCTGGGTTTGGGTGCGTTTGCATAAACTCCGGGCCACCTGCCCCGCCACTCGCTTCCTCTAATATGCGCATCACCTCCATCATAGCACGTGGGTCATAGCCAGCGGAGCCTGTTAACTGTACCGCAAGCCTGTCTGACTCCAGCTCGTCCTCACGGCCATAGCTCATATTAAGTAGTTTGCCTACCATAGCTGCCACCACGGCTCCTCCCCTGCTGGCGGGGTTTCCCGGGTCGTAAGTGGCAATGGCGGCGGCACCTGTCAGGTCCTGCGTCAGTTTTGCTTTAGCCAACTGCTCAGCAGAGTGCCTCGCTACTACGTGCCCGATTTCGTGCCCCAGCACTCCAGCTAACTGGCCCTCCGAGTTCAGCCTTTTCAGCATTCCGCCGGTAATAAAAATCTGTCCTCCTGGCAAGGCAAAAGCATTAACGGTTTCTTCATCAGCCAACAAATGGAAATCAAATTCATAAGGGGAATTGCTTATCCTGGAGTTCTGTATCAGTTGGTGACCGATATCCTTTACCGCCTGCGCCGCTTCTCTGTCCGGGTGCAAGCCACCATATTGGTCGGCCATCTGGGGTGCTGCCTGCAGTCCAAGGGCTATTTCCTGTTCCACAGTCATGTCTACATGCTGCTTTTCGCCTGTAAATTCATTTTCCTGTGTGTTACACCAATATGTTACCAGCGACACAGCTGCCACAAGTAGGGCTATTATAAATTTGATGATTCCTCCCATCGCTTCATTTCTTTAAAAGGCATAATAGAGCATACAAATTCTTTATAGTATGAGAGAGAGAACGGCACATGCAAGGAAGTAGTTGCAAAGCAGGCAAACCAGAAACTTTAAGCCATCATTCTATCAGTAACATTCGCAGCACACCTCAAAACAAGTTATACTTGAGGAATCCTGCATTGTACTCAACGCATCAAATACAGCTAAATATACCCTTTTAATAGGACTATCGTAATAATATTGCAAAACTGCACAGTTGGCAGTGTATCTTAAATCTTGAATGTGATAAAATGAACATGAAGCGAACATTCGGTGCTGTGCTGACCATTTTGGGTATTATTGGCATCATATGGGGAGCCTATGCCTTCCTGATGGGAGGAGACGGAGCCATGGTAGGTAAATTCTCATCTGCCGTACCTTTTGTGATAGGCTTGATTTTTTTCTTTTCAGGTATCAACCTGGTGAAGACCATAAAAGATACAGACACGCCATAAGATAAGTTGATGAATCCTTTTAAATAAGAAAAGCCCCTGCTGAACTCAGCAGGGGCTTTTCTTATTTAAAAGGATTCACTTTTATAAAGTAGCAACAGTACTCTCAAAAGCTTCATGAGCAAAGGCCTCTATAGCAAGTGTTGAGTTCAGGTAATCTGAAGAATATTTTTTATCGTTTCCGTGAATGTACATTACCGTTTTATCTTTGATGGCCATGATAATGTCCTTAGACAGTTCCTGAGGCACTGCAGGGCATCCGAGGCTCCTACCCAGGCGGCCATGCTGCCGGGCAAAAGCAGGAGTTGCGTAATCAGCCCCATGCATGACAATGGCACGGGCCATGGCATTTGAGTTAAAATCATTATCCTTGCCGCTTAATCGAAGCGAAAGGCCATGCTTGCCAAAGTAAGTAGCATCAGTTAAGTAAAAACCTAGGCTGCTCATGTAAGAGTTGGGTGTGTTAGAGAATTTCACAGCTTTGTCTTGGCCGGTATTGCGGCCGTGCGCCACAACTGTATTGAAAAGTATTTTCTTAGCATTCAGGTCGATAATCCAAAGGCGTTTCTCTCTGCTGGATTTGGTGAAGTCGATTACTGTCAGCACAGATTTAGCAGGTGACACTAATCCCTTCTGCTTGAAGTTGTGAAACCCTATCATTGCTTTCTGATACACTTCGTAAGAAAGCCCCTTGCTTTTTAATTCTGCTTCGTTGTAAATGCTCAGAAGATGATCATCAAAAGCAGCCTGCTTTTCCGCAAAGGTGATGGTAGCGTTACGGGTAAGGGCTGTCTCCGAAATTTCAAGGGCAGTTTCCGACGCAAAGTCGTTGGAAGTGGCTACGGGAGAGGTAAAGGACAAAAGGCCGAGGGCTAACGAAGTTAGGGTTACTCTTAACATAGGTTTCTTTGGCTTCAGTTGGTACAGTACGCTTTGCAACAGGCAAGCAGAAGCAAATTGTTCCTTTCACCTGAACATATTGCAAAATAATAGCTGCTGCTTCACTAAAATAGCTGATACATTCCAATTTATCAAACGTTTAAACGCGGCAGAATATTTTACTTTGAATGCTCCCTCTCCTTTTGAATGCTCCCTCTCCTTTTGAATGCTCCCTCTCCTTTTGAATGCTCCCTCTCCTTTTGAATGCTCCCTCTCCTGCAGAAGCCAACAATTCTGTTTTTTTGAAGTTATGCTTGTGTGGCAAAGATTGAGGCTGCAACTTTATGTGTCAATACAAAACTATGCTAAAACGCTTATTTATATTACAGGGAGTAATTGTGGTAGGGCTGCTGCATGCCTGTGGTACACCCGAAAGCCTGAAAGATTTTGACAGTGATTCCTGGAAAGAAGATCGCTATGCCTGTGGAGGCAAACGTGGAGAACTGGTAAATGATTTTGAAAAGATAAGGAAAGATCTCTACGGCAAGAAAGAGTATGTGCTCCGCAACTTGTTAGGAAAGCCAGATAGTGAGGAACTGCTGGAACGCAGCCAGCGTATCTACTTCTACTATGTAGAGCCGGGAGGGCAATGCTCCGACAGGTCGAAGTTATCTGAGGCAAATCGCGTTGAAGTACGAATCAATTCATTGGGTAAAGTATCGGAGGTAACATACCATGAGCCTATAAACGCAGCAAAGCCCGAGTAAACCCGGGCTTTGCTGCGTTATAAAGTTACAGTTTACTCTGCCTCGTTTTCAGTAATTAGCTGCATATGAAAACGGCCTTCCAGTTCCAGGAATTGGCGCATCTGCTGTTCACTTAGTACTTCTTTCAGTTTCTGATCACTTGAAATATGTATTTTTCGCAGCGAGCTTGAGCGAAGTACATCATTGGCAGCATACATATGCTCTGCCTCTATTAGTTTTTGAAACCGCTGCTGGTTGGCTTGTTCCACTTTAGTGAATTGTTCTTCTGAAAGGTTCAGTTCCTGCTTCATTTCCAGGTTAGCCATACCAACACCATCCAGATCAACTGCAAGCACCACCTTATCCAGGTTATCATCTGTAACCTTCAAGGCCTGTGCAAAACCTGCGGTGCCAAGTGCCATAAAAAATAGTATAAGTAAAATGTTTTTCATATCTCTCCCTTTGGTTAAACTACATCATCAACAACTTCTTATATTAACTTTGGTCTTTAACGAAAAAAGGAGAAACAAGTTGATTGATAATTCATATATTTAATATTATTTATATATAAAATATAAATAACAGATTCACTAGCTAAATTAATTATCCTTATTAAACATTTCTCCGCAAATTTATTTAAGTATCTATTCCAATGTGCAACAATAGCATTTCTAAGGGGTATACTTATATATAAAATACTATTTTGAAAATTTGAAAATTGGAACCACAGAATACCTGAAGAGGAAGTTTTGTATCATAAAAAGAAACATGAAAACTACGTACTATAACCCAAGCCCACTTGAAGTTAAATTTGCACAGGCATTGGAAGAACTAACACCACAGCTGGAAGGAAAACTGGATGAAGGTGAGCGTGTAATTGAAATAGAATCTGTTTTAGACGCTGACAACCCAATGGTTATATACAGATTAGAGGACAAAGAGGGTGATGTGCATGAGGTTGTAGTACAGATAATTCAGAGGCCCGACCACATTATAAAGTGAATTATTCCTGATAAAAGAAATCCGGCTGCATTAGTTATGCCGCCGGCTTTCTTTTAGATTATTGTGCTTTCAAGCCAAACCCAGACGCTATGGGCTGTTGGGGCTTTTGAAGTCATCTCTTTTAAAGTATTGCATCGCAATGAATGAAATCAGGAAACCAGATATAAGACCTTCCAGCATCAGCACTGAAAAAATTACAACTCCCGGAGTAGACTCCACCCTTTCACCAAAATACCGCTCTGACGTTAGCATCTCTATCATTTCAGCTCCTGCTATAGTCACATAAGCAACCATGAAGGAAGCAAAAAGCACCGTTCCTACAACAGCCGTAATCACACCGGTTCCGAGTCCCTTAAAATAACCGATTTCACCGGCAGAGACTATTTTATAAGACCTAATGGCCATTACAACACCTATTGCCATAATAACACCATTCAGGAAGCGGAGTTCCGTTATATGGATAAGCCCTAACAGCTTCATCAAAAAAAAGTAAAGGATTAAGCCGGCAGCTGTTAACAAACCATACTTCAGGCCTATTTTTTCCATAATTTTGTTAATGGTAGGGTGTATACTGGTTGTGGCGTTAAATGGAAGCAGGCGTTAATCCTGCCCCGGCATGGTATTGTGGTCCCTCCGCTTGAACCACTGCATGGCGATAAAGGCAATTAAAGCTCCAGGAATGGTACCATACAGAATCGTGAGCACAAAAAGCGATAGCAAGGTAAGACTCTCAGGGAAAAGCCCACTTGCCTGCAGGTTCTCCAGGTACCCTGTTCTGAGTGTTCCAAGGAAAACCATTAAAAAAAGCGCTAAAATCGCAGAAGATACCGCACCAACTGTAGCACCGATGCCAAACCCTTCTAGATACCGGATTCCACCCCTCCTAACCCGCTTATAGCTGGATATTGCTACCACAATGCCTATCACAAGGAATATGCCGCTTAAAAAGGACAGTTCTATAATTTCAAGTAGCCCAAGCGCCCACATAACCAGAAAGAAAACAATGTGCACTATCCCTACCAGAATACCATATTTTACTGCCACATTTTGATAAGATACGTCAGAAGAAGCCATTTTATGTTCCATAATTAAGATGAATCAATTGTTCGTTTATAATGAACAGATTAGCCGTGCAAATGGTTAATACTTTATGATGCAAAGCGATAAGTGCATCCTATCTTGCTCGCTATCTGTATATTACTAAAACTATATACTAAAGAAAGAGGCATGGCGTTGTGCTTTGCGGGATGTTTTTTAATTCGAGGAGCTCAAGCCCCTGAATCTGAAACACATGCATAGTGCTTAATGTAAAGCATAATCTAGCCGTGATGAAGGTATCAGGTGCCAAACCATACTTTAATTTCGTAGCTTTGCAGGCAAATCAAATTTTCATATTCTTACATAAATTTTATGATCAGTACGAACAATGTCAGCTTGGCTTACGGCAAGCGCACATTATTTGAAGATGTAACGATAAAGTTTGTTCCCGGTAACTGCTATGGCCTGATTGGTGCCAACGGTGCCGGTAAATCTACTTTTCTGAAGATACTTTCCGGAGATATAGACCCAAACACAGGTACGGTCGAGATTCCGGCCAACGCCCGCCTGGCTGTACTGAAGCAGAACCAGTTTGAGTATGACGAAGAACAGGTGCTGCAAACAGTTATTATTGGCCACAAGCGCCTGTATGAGATAATGCAGGAGAAAGATGTTATTTACGCGAAGCCTGATTTCTCTGAGGCTGACGGACTGCGGGCTGCTGAATTAGAAGGCGAGTTTGCTGACCTTGAAGGCTGGAATGCAGAGTATGAGGCAGCTGAATTGCTGAGTGGCCTTGGTATTAGCGAAAGCCTGCACTACTCGTTGATGAAAGACTTGAGCGGTAGCGAGAAAGTTCGTGTGTTGCTGGCTCAGGCCCTGTTTGGTAACCCGGATATCCTGCTACTCGATGAGCCTACCAACCACCTGGATGCTGAATCCATTATATGGCTGGAAAACTTCCTCGACAGTTTCCCTAACACTGTCATAGTAGTCTCTCACGACCGTCACTTCCTGGATTCAGTGTGTACGCATGTAGCAGATATCGACTTTGGTAAAATTCAGCTATACGCCGGTAACTATTCCTTCTGGTACCAGTCCAGCCAACTAGCACTGAAGCAGCGCTCTGACGCCAACAAGAAGACAGAAGATAAGCGTAAAGAACTGGAGGAGTTTATCCGCCGCTTCAGTGCCAACGCCTCCAAGTCGAAGCAGGCTACTTCCCGTGCCAAACTGCTGGAGAAACTGACGGTGGATGACATCAAGCCGTCGTCACGAAAGTACCCATACATTGCTTTCAAGCCGGAGCGTGAAGCTGGTAACCAATTGCTGAATGTAGAGAACATGAGCAAGTCCATTGATGGTGTGCCTATCTTCAGTGATGTGAACCTGATGGTGAACAAAGGCGATAAGATCGCGGTAATCGGCCGGAATGATATTGCTGCTTCTACTTTCTTTAAAGTCATTATGAGCGAGGAAAAACCTGATACCGGAACCTATACCTGGGGAACCACTATCACAGCTTCTTTTTTCCCTAAAGACAATGCAGAATTTTTTGATACGGACCTGAACCTGGTGGATTGGCTTCGGCAGTTCTCTACAGAGAAAGACGAGAGTTTTATCCGTGGCTTCCTGGGCCGAATGCTGTTCTCAGGAGAAGAGTCACTGAAAAAAGCTGATGTGCTGTCGGGTGGTGAGAAAGTACGCTGCATGTTCTCACGCATGATGCTTCAGTCCGGTAACGTACTGGTGTTTGATGAACCGACCAACCACCTGGACCTGGAGTCAATTACTGCCCTCAACAATGCATTGAGAGACTTTGACGGCACCATCCTTTTTTCCTCTCATGACTTACAATTTGTGGATACCATCGCTAACAGGATTCTGGAGCTGACGCCTAACGGCATCATTGACAAGCGCATGTCTTATGAAGAGTATTTATCTGATGACACCATCAGAGAGTTGCGAAAGAAGATGTATGCCACAGAAATGGTCTAAAATATTTTCTTGATAATCTCTGAACCAGCCTATGTTAAAGAATAATCAGCGCCTTATTTATTCCTTCCTCCTCACGCTGCTGTTTTTGTTTTTCTCCGGCACTATTGCGCAGGCGCAGGTAGAGCCGGATACAACCCAGCCAAGCAAGCCTGTGTTGCCTACAGGGCCTCCTATGCCAACGGAGCGGCGGGAACCAAAGCCCACCGAGCAGCCAAGACCAGAGCAGCAGCCGGCGAGGATGCCATCTTCTGCCAGACAGGAACCTATCGCGGAGCAGGCACTTCGTCCCATCGATCGCATGTATACGGGAGGCAGCTTTGGATTGCAGTTTGGCACCTTCACCAATATATCCCTGCTGCCTATACTCGGCTACAGGTTAACAGATAAATTCAGCTTGGGTGTAGGAGGTGTATATCACTTCTCGAAGTTTGGGAGCTTTTCGTATAGCAGTTATGGGGCCCGTGCCTTCACGCAGTTAGAGCTATTCAATATAGGAGAAGGCGCTATACTGGGTCACGCGGAAGTAGAGTTTCTGAACACGAAGTATGAAGACAGAGGAGACCTTTTCACCACAAATATCACTCTTCCCCTTGTAGGTGTCGGCTACAGGCAACGCATCAGCGACAAAGCATCTGTTGACATGCTGCTGCTGTACAACGTGAATGACCAGGAAAGAGGAAACCCTTATAACAACCCGGTATTCAGGGTAGGTTTCAATATTCCTTTCACCAGCAGGTGACCTTGAAAAGTACTACATAAAAAAGCGGCTGCCTTAATTAAGGCAGCCGCTTTTTTATGTAGTAAATGGTTTATCAGCCTCTTATGAGTCTTAATAGTACCACAATGATTGCAATTACAAGAAGTATGTGGATAAGTCCGCCTACAGCATCAGGGAATCCTAAGAATCCAATCAGCCATACAATCACTAATACCACTGCTATAATATACAATAGATTTCCCATAGTTTTATTTGTTTTTAGTTTTGTGTGTTCAAATATTTCGTATTCATGTTATAATACGCATTATGTTTATACAAGTTAAGCACTACGTATTAAACGCAGTATAACAGCAATTACTGCTAGCACTAATAGTACGTGTATAATACCGCCAACGGAATCTGAGAATCCCAGAAAACCTATCAGCCAGAAAATCACAAGTACTACAGCTATTAAATAAAGTAAATTTCCCATTGTTCCTTTTTCAGTTTTTTATTTGAGCCGACTGCCTGCCTTAACTATTTTAACCTTAGTTGGAAGTCTGCCTTTATTGTATTTTTAAATAATTAAGGCTTTTTACGGTCCTCCTATATAAAAGATTAGTAATTTTCAATTATGCTCTATAATTAATAAATCACAAGATAATCAAATACAGTTGATTTCATACTTATTACTTTTGTATTCAGATACTTACGATTTACAAACGCTTTAAAAAAAATTCTGACTACTTAAATAAAGTTCTATTCATAATTCTAAATTCATACAAAGCTAAAGTCGGCTTGTGCTAAAGTTTTATTTAAGAATTTAAAGAAGCGGAAGCCTTAGCAGAAGATTAGCTCCTTTTCTTTTAGCTTTGTATATAACCAAATCTACTTACATAGAGCAGTATGAAAAAAGTTGCAGTTATTGGATCAGGCACCATGGGGAACGGTATCGCACATGTATTCGCACAAAATGGCTTTCCTGTTTCACTTATAGATATTTCTGAGGAGGCGCTGCAAAAGGCAGTCGGTACAATCAGCAAAAACCTGGACCGCATTATTTCAAAAGGGAACCTGACGGAAAAGCAAAAAAACCAGACACTTCAAAACATCACCACTTATACCAGCATGCAGGAAGGTGTGGAGGAGGTTGACTTGGTTGTGGAAGCCGCCACAGAAAACTCTGATCTAAAGCTCAAAATCTTCCGCGACCTCAGCTCATTCACAAAGCCTGAGGCTATACTTGCTTCCAACACTTCTTCTATCTCTATCACTAAAATCGCATCGGTAACAGATCGCCCTGACAAAGTAATTGGGATGCATTTTATGAACCCTGTACCGGTGATGAAGCTGGTAGAGGTAATAAGAGGTTACTCTACATCTGATGAGGTAACTACAAGGATAGTAGAACTATCGAAGCAGCTGGGCAAAGTACCGGCAGAGGCAAACGATTATCCTGGGTTTGTAGCCAACCGAATCCTGATGCCAATGATAAACGAGGCTATCTACAGCCTGTATGAAGGAGTGGCCGGAGTAGAGGAAATAGACACTATCATGAAGTTAGGAATGGCGCACCCAATGGGGCCGCTTCAACTGGCTGACTTTATTGGGCTGGATGTATGCCTGTCTATCCTGAATGTGCTGCACGATGGCTTTGGCAACCCGAAATATGCGCCATGCCCGTTGCTAGTGAATATGGTACAGGCCGGCCACAAAGGCATTAAGTCTGGCAACGGGTTTTACTCCTGGAGCCATGGCACAAAAGAATTAGTGGTGGCAGATAGGTTTAAGAAGTAATTTTTCTGCACCAGGATTTTCAGGATTTATCATGAGTTTAAGGATTGAAAATCGAGATGGACGTAAGTGGCAGGACAAATAGTAGCAAATAAAGTATTCTTCAATCCTAGTCCTGTCCATTTCTACTAATCCTGAAAATCCTGATACAGAAAAACAAAAGCGTCCTCTGCCGTATCAACAGCAGAGGACGCTTTTTTATCGAACAACAAACCTACACCGCTACTGCATGGTCGCGCAGTACATCATTTAATGAAGTCTTCAGATCGGTGCTTTCCTTGCGCTGGCCAATGATTAGGGCGCATGGGACCTGAAACTCACCTGCGGGAAACTTTTTAGTATAGGAACCCGGAATTACCACTGAGCGGGGCGGCACATACCCTTTGTAGATTTTCTCTTCGCTGCTGGTCACATCAATTATCTTGGAGCTGCCGGTGATGGTAACACCTGCTCCAATCACCGCTTCTTTTCCAATGTGGCAACCCTCCACCAGAATGCTTCTTGAACCAATAAAGGCACCATCTTCTATAATCACAGGGGCTGCCTGCACTGGCTCCAGCACGCCTCCCAGGCCAACACCGCCGCTCAAGTGCACATTTTTGCCCACCTGCGCACAACTGCCTACTGTAGCCCAAGTATCCACCATTGTTCCGGAGTCTACATAAGCACCTATGTTTACATAAGAAGGCATCATCACTACACCCCTGGCTAGGAAAGCACCATAACGAGCCACTGCATGCGGCACTACACGCACACCTAGCTGCTCATAGTTGCGCTTCAAATCCATTTTGTCATGAAACTCAAAAGGGCCTACCTCCATCGTCTTCATCTGCTGGATGGGAAAGTACAGTAATACTGCCTTTTTCACCCACTCGTTTACCTGCCACTCCTCTCCTTTCGGCTCTGCCACACGTAGCCTGCCCTTGTCAAGTTCCTCGATTACAGACCGAATGGCTTCTACAGTATTATTTTCTTTTAGTAACTCCCGGTTCTCCCAGGCCTGCTCTATTATTTGTCTAAGCTCCATATCTCGTTTGGTTGAATTAAAAATGATGCGTAAAAGTATTAAATTTATGCGATGTCTGAAAAGAGAATCCTGATTGCCTCCCTGCTGAAGCCAATTAACGACACCCGCATGTATGAGAAACTAGGGGTTTCGCTGAGCAAGCTTCCGGAGGTGCAGGTACACATATGTGGTTTTGCAGCCCCTACTCCTACTGGCGCTCCTGCGTCTGTTTTCTTTCACCCGACTTTTTCTTTCGGTCGCCTCACCCTGGACAGGGTCAAAGCACAACGCAGCTATTATCGGCTGCTGCAGAAGCTACAGCCGGATATCATTGTCTCCTGCACACATGAGCTGCTGCCCGCCAGCGTGCTCTACTGCCGGCGGCACAGATGCAAACTGGTTTATGATGTGCAGGAAAATTACGCGCTGAATATACGGGCACAGGATAATTATCCGGCCCTGCTAAAACAAGCGATGGCCATCGGACTAAGAAGCATGGAAAGGGGGTTATCCAGCCAGATTGCGCATTTTCTGGTAGCTGAACAGAATTATGTAGAGGAGCTTCCTTTTTTAAGAGATAAATTCACTGTTATTGAAAACAAGTACAAACCAGCAGTAGAATATATCCTGCCCGCTACTCCTGTTAAGCTACAGCACGAGCCCCTGCGCCTGCTTTATACTGGTACCATTGGCCGGGTATATGGTGTCTTTGAGGCCATTGCCCTCGCTGCTAAATTACACCAACAGGAGGCCAAAACTACCCTGACTGTTATAGGTTATTGCGCAGACAAAACAACGCACCAGCAGTTACTCCGCGAGCTACAGGATAAACCTTTTATTTCGTTAGTGGGAGGCGACAGACTGGTACCGCACCAGCAAATTATAAAGGCTATAGAAGAGAGTAAAGTCGGGCTGTTGCCTTACCAACCAAATGAAAGTACTTTTCGCTGTATCCCAACCAAGCTCTACGAGTATGCAGCGCATGCCTTGCCCATGATTACGCAGTATAACCCGCTATGGCAGGATTTTCTGCTCCGCTATAACGCCGGAGTTTCAATCGATTACCTCCACCCGGATGCCGTCCTGCTCCTCCAAAAAATCAGGAATACACAATTTTACAAACCCGGCGTGCCTGCAGGCGTATTTTGGGAGAGTGAGGAGATAAAACTACTAGAGCTGTTTAAGGCCTTATTAACCTGAAACCCAATGTAGGTTAATTTTATTTTTAGACTTGCCTAAAATCATTTTTAAATTATTATATTTGTTAAATTAATTGAACACATATGCGTCAATCAAAAATTGCAGGTGTAGGCCACTATGTGCCTGAGAACGTGGTAACAAACAAGGATCTGGAGAAAATAATGGACACCTCTGATGATTGGATCCGGGAAAGAACAGGGATTGTGGAGCGGCGATATTTTCAGGAAGGTGTAGACACAACTGCAAACATGGGTGCGGAGGCTGCCCGAAGAGCCTTAAAAAATGCGGGCGTTGAGGCAAAGGAGGTAAACATGATCATTTTTGCCACCCTGAGCCCTGATTATGTTTTCCCGGGCTCCGGTGTGCTCATGCAACGGGAATTGGGTCTTAAGGAAATACCAGCGCTGGACGTGCGTAACCAATGTTCCGGCTTTATTTATGCCCTGTCTGTTGGTGACCAGTTTATTAAAACAGGCATGTATGATACCATATTAGTGGTAGGTGCCGAAATCCACTCCAGCGGCCTTGACTTCTCCACACGTGGACGTGGCGTATCGGTTATTTTCGGAGACGGTGCCGGTGCCGTGGTGCTAACGCCAGCAGAAAGCAATGACAAGGGAATCCTGTCGACGCACCTGCACTCTGATGGCGAGTTTGCAGAAGAACTGGCAGTATTAGCCCCGGATACAAACAAAAAAGAGCGACTGACACATGAGATGATAGACAATGGCTCTATTTATCCTTACATGAATGGTAACACAGTATTCAAACACGCAGTAACGAGATTTCCGGAGGTAATAGAAGAGGCGCTGCATAAGAATGGGTACAGGCCGGAGGACATAGACATGCTGGTGCCGCACCAGGCGAACCTGCGCATCACCTCATACATCCAGCAGAAAATGGGGCTGCCGTCTGAAAAAGTCATGAGTAACATCCATAAGTATGGAAATACAACTGCTGCCTCTGTGCCAATTGCCTTGAGCGAAGCTGTACAGGAAGGCCGCATAAAAGAAGGAGACCTAGTATGCCTGGCTGCTTTCGGTAGTGGCTTTACCTGGGCCTCTGCCCTGATTCGATGGTAGTTAAGAAGAATCTTGAATGGCTGAAATTTGAATGATTGAACCATGGAAACAGAGAATAAACTGACCATAAAACCACCTATTCATAATTCAGTCATTCATTCATTCAAAATTGGACACGTGCACAGCTTTACTGAAGAAAATTACATCAAGGCTATTTATAAACTCTCTGCTAATGGAACGCAGGAGGTAAACACAAATGCCATTGCCGAAGTGATGGAGACTAAAGCCGCATCAGTCACAGACATGCTCCGCAAGCTAAGCTCTAAAAACCTGGTGCATTATGTAAAATACCGGGGTGTGTCGCTTACGAAAGAAGGAGAACGGGTTGCATTGCAGGTAATCCGGAAGCACCGCCTCTGGGAGGTGTTCCTGGTAGAAAAGCTAAAGTTTAACTGGGACGAGGTACATGACGTTGCGGAGGAGTTGGAGCATATAGGGTCTCCCCTGCTCACCCAGCGCCTCGATGAGTTTTTGGGTCACCCCCGGTTCGATCCGCACGGTGATCCGATTCCAACAGAAAACGGTGAGATAAAACAGAAAAAGCAGCGTCTCCTGGCAGAGATGGATGTAAATGAAGACGGAGTGGTAGTGGGCGTAAATGATTCCCAGCCGCTTTTTCTGCAGTACCTGGATAAGATGGGTATTTCACTTGGCTCCAGAATAAAGGTAATTGACCGGATTGCATATGATAACTCCTACGAGATAACACTGGAGAATAAGAAGAACCTGTTGCTCTCAAGTGAAGTAACAAAAAATATTTTTTTATCCGCCTGAGCAAAAAGATTTTAAAGAAGCAAGCCTCTTGAAAGTGCTTCTAAAAGAATGCATGGAATATCCTAACACAAATGAAAGCGACATACCACCTACTACTACTGCTCACCGCATTTTTTTTCGGTGCCTGTGCACAAACAGACAGTAAAGCGGTTTTGCCAGCCAGTGAACGTTTAAAAGTGGTTACTACCACCAGCATTCTGGGTGATGCGGTGCAGCACATTGTGGGAGATGCGGCCGATGTTGTTTCTATTATGGGAAGTGGCGTGGACCCGCACCTTTACAAGGCTACACAGGGAGACCTGCAGAAGCTTACAGAAGCTGATGTTGTGGTATATAATGGGCTTCACCTGGAGGGAAAGATGGGAGAAGTGATGGAAAAACTGAGTCGCCAGAAAACGATAGTCACAGCTACGGCAGGCATACCGAAAACATCACTGCGCCAATCTCCGCAGTTCCAGAGCAGCCATGACCCGCACGTATGGTTTGATGTGGAACTGTGGCAACAGGTAGTACAGCACCTGAGCCAGGAACTTCAAAAAAAAGATCCTTCCAGGGCCACAATTTATCAGCAGAACACACAGGCGTATATACAGGAACTGAAGGAGCTTGACCAGTGGGTGACACAGCAGATTCATTCCATACCTGAGCAGCAGCGCATCCTGATTACTGCACATGACGCCTTCGGTTATTTTGGCGATGCCTATACTATAGAGGTGCGGGGGCTTCAGGGTATTTCCACTGTGTCGGAATTTGGCCTGCAAGATGTGTCTTCCCTGGTCAATTTCATAGTGGATAATCAGGTGAAGGCTGTTTTTGTAGAGTCTTCCGTATCGCCCAAGGCCATAGAAGCGGTAGTAGTTGGAAGTGAACAAAAAGGACACCCATTAAAAATCGGGGGCACCTTATTCTCAGATGCCTTAGGAGAGGCGGGCACACCAGAAGGCACATTTACAGGTATGGTCCGGCACAACGTGAACACAATTGTATCTTCCTTAAAATAATTACGATTTATCATGATACTTCAAGTAGACAATCCGGTAGTAGAGGTACATGACCTAACTGTCAGCTACGACCGTAAGCCGGTGCTCTGGGGTATTGACCTGACTCTACCGGCAGGAGCATTGGTAGGTGTTATAGGTCCAAATGGCGCCGGAAAATCTACCTTGATTAAAGCAATGATGGACCTGCTGCCAACTGGCAGCGGCTACGTGCGCATATTTGGTGAGCCGATAAACGAGGTGCGCAAACGTATCAGCTATGTGCCGCAGCGGGAGTCAGTGGACTGGGATTTCCCGGCTTCTGTTTTTGACGTGGTACTGATGGGCCGCTATGGAAAACTCGGGCTTTTCAGCCGCCCCCGTAAAGCAGACAAAGAAGCCGCCATGGAAGCACTCCAAAAGGTAGGTATGGAGTCCTTTGCCTCACGCCAGATATCCCAACTCTCGGGGGGGCAGCAGCAACGTGTTTTCCTGGCAAGGGCACTGGCACAGAACGCCGACATATATTTCATGGATGAGCCCTTTGCAGGAGTAGATATCGCCACTGAAACAGCTATTATTGATCTGCTCCGCATCATGCGTGAACAAGGCAAAACCGTCATCGTGGTGCACCACGACCTGCAGTCTGCTGCAGAATATTTTGACTGGGTAGTGCTCCTGAACATGCGCCTTGTAGCCTCCGGGCCCACTGAGCATGCCCTGACACAGGAACTGTTGGAGCAGACGTACGGTGGCAAACTGACGGTGCTGTCTAAGGTAGGCGACCTGTTGCGGAAGCAGGAATTCCCCACAAGAGAAGTCAAAAGCTGATACGGCTATGGAAGCATTTTTCGAGTTCTTTTCTTTTGCCGATGCAAACGTGCGGTATGTTACGATTGGTTCTGTGCTGCTGGCTTCCAGTTCCGCTGTGGTGGGCTGCTTTACTTACCTCCGGAAAAGAGCGCTGGTGGGCGACGCAGTGGCGCATGCCGTGCTGCCGGGTGTATGCCTTGCTTTTATGCTTTCAGGCACCAAGAACCCATTTGTCCTACTTATAGGCGCCTTCATCACCGGATGGCTCTCCCTTATCTGCATCGATTTTATTACCTCCCGCTCCCGCATAAAAGAAGACACGGCCATTGGGCTGGTACTGTCAGTGTTTTTTGGCATTGGCATACTACTGCTCACGGCCATACAACACTCTGGTAATGCAGCACAAAGTGGTCTGGATAAGTTCCTGTTCGGAAAAGCAGCTTCACTGGTGGGAGAAGACCTCATTGCTTTCAGTGTTGTGGCGGTGGTGCTTCTTATCTCTACCATTCTTTTTTACAAAGAACTCACGCTCCTTTGTTTCGACCAGGCTTTTGCCAGAACAATAGGCTTTCCGGTGCGGGCACTCGAACTGCTCCTCACCACCCTCACAGTATTTGCTGTGGTAGTGGGAATACAGGCAGTGGGTGTGGTCTTGATGGCTGCCATGCTAATAACGCCCGCTGCCGCCGCGCGCTTCTGGACAGACAGGCTTCCAGTGATGCTTCTGCTTGCTGCCCTGATGGGTGCTTTTTCTGGTGTTGCTGGTGCCTTTGTCTCTTATACCGCACCAGCTATGCCAACGGGCCCATGGATTGTGCTCATCATCTCCATGATAGCCATTCTTTCTTTTGCGCTGGCACCAGGCAAAGGATGGGTTGCACGTATAATCCGGCAGCGCCGCAACCGTGCGCTGGTGCTGGAAGAGAACCTGCTGAAGCTGCTCTATCACCTAGGAGAAAAAAAACAGGCTTATGCGGTTGCGCACACACTGCAGGAGCTTCTGGAGCATCGTGCCATTCCAGAAAAACAAGCCAAAGCAGGACTGCACAAGCTCAGGAACCAGGGTTATGTGACAAAATCAGCTGCAGGCTGGCAACTCACTACCCAGGGCCAGCGACGCGGGCAACGTGTCGTACGGCTGCACCGCCTTTGGGAACTCTATCTTACACAGTACCTGCACCTGGCCACAGACCACGTTCATGAAGACGCAGAAACAATAGAGCACATCATCACCCCGGAACTGGAGCAAAAACTAATGGAAGAACTCAGCTTCCCGGTGCTCGACCCGCATAGTGCCCGGATACCTTAATGAAAGTGTTTCTGTCTGATAAAGATGAGGGAATTAAAATTACGAAAAACTTAAAAGAATAAGAACTACACCCCTCCGCTGCAAAGGAAATAAATGCATTTTAAACTATGAACGCGTTCTGGATTATTTTAACAGGTTCTTTAGTAGCCACCTGCTGCAGTCTGCTGGGTTGCTACCTCATACTGCGCCGCATGGCCATGGTCGGCGATGCTATCTCCCATGCTGTCCTGCCAGGAATTGTCATTGCTTTTCTGCTGACAGGCTCCAGGGACACGATACCGATGTTGATCGGTGCAGGCCTGTTGGGTGTACTCACCACGCTCCTGATTGAGTTCTTTCACCGCTACGCCCGGGTACAGGCAGATGCCTCCATCGGAGTTACATTTACGTGGCTTTTTGCAATCGGCATTATACTACTCTCCGTTTTTGCAGGACAGGTAGACCTGGATCAGGATTGTGTGCTTTACGGAGAAATAGCTTATGTACCCCTCGACCTCTGGATAACAGAGAGTGGTCTCAGCCTTGGCCCCCGCACAGTCTGGACATTGAGTATAGTTGCAACCCTAATCCTGTTGTTCATCGTGCTGGGTTACAAAGAACTGTTCCTGACTGCTTTCGACCCTGGCTACGCTGCAGCCATTGGCATTTCTACCTCTGCCTGGTACTACGCCCTTATGACGGCCGTGTCACTAACAACGGTTGCATCTTTCGAATCAGTGGGCGCTATTTTAGTGGTGGCATTACTTGTAGGCCCTCCTGCTACAGCGTATCTTTTAACCGATAACTTCAAGACAATGCTGGTGCTCTCGGTGTTGGCAGGTATCTTGGCCTCTTTTGCAGGCTATTACCTGGCAGTATGGATGGATGGCTCTATAGCTGGAGCGATAGCTACATTTATAGGTTTTGAATTTGTGCTGGCTTTTTTGTTCTCACCTGCAAGGGGCATACTAATTAGACGAAAGCAATTACAGCCAGTTTAATAGATTTTGAAGCTGTCATTTTTTAGGTCGCTTCAGGCATGGTTTATGATAAGAGCCAAAGGAGTTACTGGAAAACAAAAGACATAATTAAAATAGTATCTCTAGTTTGGCTGATGGTTTTTTAGCCTCCTCACTGATTTAAAAAGAAGATAAAAATTTTGCCTGTACCTATGTATAAAAAGACGCTGCTACTCCCCCTGTTTGCCACTTTTTTATTCTCGGCTTGTCAGCCGAACACGCAGCCTGAAGCAAAGACAGCAAGTGCTGATAATCCTGTAGTTATCCCATTCGCTTTCACATCCGCTGTTGAACCCAACTCCGCCGCAGAGAAAATTCAATGGCTCACAATGGAGCAGGCGGCAGAAAAGATGAAACAGGAGCCACGTAAAATCATGGTCGACGTGTACACAGACTGGTGTGGCTGGTGTAAAAAAATGGATAAAAACACCTTCACTGATCCGGAAGTGGCCGCCATCATCAACAAACATTATTACGCTGTAAAGCTTGATGCTGAAGGCAAGGCACCCATTACCCTAAAGGGCCAGACATTTAAGTTTAACCCAGAATACAAGTCTCACGAACTGGCCGTAGCACTTCTGAACGGCCAGATGAGCTTTCCTACGACTGTATACTTGGACGAGCAGATGAACATGCTCACACCCGTACCAGGTTACCTTGATGCTAAAACTATGGCGCCTATCCTCCGATACTTTGGAGAAGATCATCATAAAAAGATGAACTGGCAGGAGTACGAGAAAAAGGCGAAGTAAAGTCTTTTTACCTCTTCCCGGCCCTCTTCTAAAAACAGGAGAGGGTGTTTTTTTCTTGTGAAGGTTTTTTTAAACATTCACGCTTCTTCAATCAGCATCTACAGAACACATTCCTAGCTAATATACTAGCAGGGACTCCCTCTCCTGTTTTTAGAAGAGGGTTGGGGAGAGATAATATTCTCCCCTATCATATCCCTTATTTAAATTGTAAATTTGCTTCTTAACTCAAGAGGGATTTACTGAATTGACACATCATCATTTTTCAAACGATACAATTGTGGCCGTGGCTACTGCACCGGGTGTGGGCGCGATTGCTGTAATAAGGCTTTCGGGCCCTGAGGCCATAACAATAACAAATCATGTCTTCAAAGGAAAAGACCTTAGCAAACAGACCAGCCACACGATCCACTTCGGCACTATCCGCAGTGAGGAAAAGGTGCTGGACGAAGTGCTAGTGTCGCTGTTTGTGGCCCCTCATTCCTATACAAAAGAAAACGTGGTGGAGATTTCCTGCCACGGCTCCGACTTTATTGTGCAGCAGATTATACAGCTGCTCCTGAAACAGGGTGCCCGCCTGGCCAGTGCCGGGGAATTTACCAAACGTGCTTTCCTGAACGGCCAGTTTGACCTTGCTCAGGCCGAAGCTGTAGCTGATTTGATTGCGTCCGACTCTGCCCTCTCCCATGAAGTGGCCATGAAGCAGATGCGCGGCGGCTTTTCGCAGGAAATCAAGAGACTGCGCGGGGAACTGGTACATTTTGCCTCCATGATTGAACTGGAACTAGACTTTGGAGAAGAAGACGTGGAGTTTGCAGACCGTGACCAGTTGCGCGACCTGATTGGAAATATACAGCGCATCATTCGGGAGTTGCTCAAATCTTTTGAACTGGGCAATGTCATCAAGAACGGTGTACCGACGGTGATAGTGGGGAATCCCAATGCCGGTAAATCCACCCTCCTGAACAAGCTGCTGAACGAGGAAAAAGCCATCGTGTCGGATGTACCCGGCACCACCCGCGACTTTATTGAAGACGAAATCAACATCGAAGGCATCACCTTCCGTTTCATCGACACCGCCGGCCTCCGCGAAACAACCGATAAGGTAGAAGCCATGGGTGTGGAGCGTACCATGCAGAAGCTTAGCCAGTCGTCGCTGATTATTTACCTGTTTGATATCACAGAAGTAACAGCAAAAGAAGTGCAGACAGAGTTGGACAGGCTCAACCCAAAGAGATTGCCTTTGGTGGCTGTGGCCAACAAAATAGACCTTGCCACTGCCGAAAAAGTAGCTGCTTTCGAAAGTATAGAAGGGCTGGTAACCATTTCCGCCGCAGAAGGTGCGAACCTGGACGAACTGAAGCAGGCGCTGGTTGAGAAAGTAAACCTGGGCAAGCTCAACACCAAAAACCAGACCATCGTCACCAACCTCCGCCACGTCGACAGCCTGAACAAAACTTACGCGGCCCTCGACGATGTGCTCAACGGTATTGCCCTCGGGGTCAGCAACGATCTCGTAGCCGCCGATATTCGCCGGGCTCTCTATTCTTTAGGAGAAATAACAGGAGAGATTACAACAGACGATCTACTAGATAATATTTTCACGAAATTTTGCATCGGCAAATAAGACCTCGAAAAATACCAAATCACCACTACCTTAAAAAGACCGTATACGGCTCGTATACGGTCTTTTTTTATACTTAAAAGACTTATCCGAATTCCTGCCATCTTCGTATATTTCAACTACATCTGTACCTCGCTTGTATCGGGTACAGGAATTTTGTACCTCAAAACATGTATAAGGGGAAATAATGCAACATTGCGCAACAATTTGCTACTAAAAGCAACAAGGAGAAACAGCAGGCTTTATGAGTTCCAACATCACCATTCAGCGGATATGCCAGCACTGCGGCAAAGAATTCACCGCCAGGACCACGGTCACGCAGTACTGCGGGGATGCCTGCGCCAAGCGGGCCTATAAGGCAAGGCAGAAGGCAGCCAAGGTGGAAACCAGCAACCGGCAGACAAAGGCTATCAAAGAAAAGCCGATGGAGGACCTGAAGGCAAAAGCTTTCCTGAGCGTCGCGGACACCTGTCAGCTCCTGGGCATCAGCAGGTGGACATTGTGGCGCCTCATCAAGAGAGGCAAGCTTCCAGCTGCGAAATTTGGGAGAAGCATCCTTATAAAACGCGCAGATATTGACCGCCTCTTCCAACTCACCCCGCTCCAGCGTCCAGCCGAAGAGCAAGCTCAGTACACCTTCAATCCGGACGAGTGCTACAGCTTATCGGAAGTACAGGCCCTGTACCGCATTTCCGAGAAGGCCCTGCATGAACTGATCAAACGCAACAGTATCCCCAGGTACAAGCAGGGGATTTATGCCTATGTGCCCAAGGCTCAAATAAGGAGCTTGCTTGGACCCCAATCAGATAAGGAAACAAAAACAAGAGAGCTATGACAAAAGTTAAGCTACGCCGCAAGCCCATCTCCCAGGGGCGCCAGACGCTCTACCTGGACTTCTATCCTCCCATCCCGCACCCGGACACAGGCAAGCTGACTCGCAGGGAATTTCTGAGCCTTTACGTGTACGAGAACCCAAAGGCCCCATTTGACAAGCAGCACAACAAGGAAACGCTGCTCCTGGCAGAGAATGTGCGCGCCCAGCGGCAGCTTGAAGTGCAGCATAGGCAGTACGGCTTCCTGTCGGCCGAGCAGCGGAACCGCCGGCTGCTGGATTACTACCGGGAACAGGCTGACAAGCGAACGGGATCGAACAGCGGCAACTGGCAAAGCTCCATTTATTATGTGGAGCAGTTTTTTAATGAGGGGGTCAAGCTCTCTGAACTGAATGTGGCTGCCTGCGATGATTATAAACGATACCTGCTTACCGCTAAAAGCCAGCGCAGCCGGAAAAGAACCCTGTCCCGGAACACGGCCCTCTCCTATTTCAATAAGTTCAAGGCAACCCTGCGCCAGGCCTACAAAGATGACCTGCTCAAGACAGACCTAAACTTTAAGATTTCCTCCATCAGGGCCGCTGAGACAAAGCGGGAATACCTGACGCTGGAGGAGCTGCAGGCGCTTAGCGACACCGAATGTACCCTTCCTATTTTGAAGCAGGCAGCAGTCTTCTCGGCCCTAACCGGGCTGCGTTTCTCCGACATCCGGAATTTAATCTGGGGGGAGCTCCAGGAAAGTAAGGCCGAAGGGCACTACCTGCAATTCAGGCAGCAGAAGACAAAAGGCATGGAAGTGCTGCCCATCCCGGAGCAGGCCGTACGCCTTTTAGGCGAGAAGGGAGCGCCAACAGAAAGAATATTCAAGGGACTTGAATACTCCGCTTACAACAACACCCTCCTAAGGGAATGGGTGAAAGAAGCGGGAATTACCAAGTATATTACCTTCCACTGCTTCCGCCACACCTATGCCACCCTGCAGCTGTCCCTGGGGACAGACATTTACACGGTATCAAAGCTCCTGGGCCACCGGGAACTGAAGACGACACAGATTTATGCTAAAGTCATAGACAAAGTAAAACGGGAAGCTGCTGACAAAATTAAGCTGGATTTTTGAAGAAAGGTGATGTGGATAGGTTTTATATTCTATCGCAAAAATGGGTGGCAGCATGTTATAGGCACGTTGATCGGCTGTATCTAAAAATCCTGCCACCAAGCTACTTCAACGCCATCAATGCTCTCAACGTTGAGCTTTTTCATTCACAATCCTGGTATCAGGAAAAACCCCAGTATCAGCTGGTAAAGGGTGAGAAAGCCTGAAGCTATCGCTAAAAGAATATTACCAATGCAGTTTTAACTCTTAATTAAAATCAGTTATGGAAACGTACACATTCGAACAGTTGCCGCAGGCCGTGAGCCTGCTGCATGAAAAACTAAACCAGATCGAGCGACTCCTGCTGGAGCGGCAGGAGCAGCAGAAGACAGACGAAATTTTTGATACGGCACAGGCCGCGGCATTTCTCAACGTGTCAGTTGCCACAATGTACACCAAAGTCTGCAACCAGGAGTTGCCGGTAAACAAAAGGGGCAAGCGGCTTTACTTTTACAAATCTGAGCTGGAGGAGTGGATCAAGGGGGGCAGAAAGAGAACTTCAGATGAACTGCGCTTGGAAGCACAGGAACATATAAACAAAGATAAGAAGTATAGACGGTACTGATGATTTACCAAAGCCTGTAGGCTTTAAATAAAAGGTTCTGTTTTAAAGCACTATAGTTCGATTCCCCTACGGGCTACACAAAAGGCCTTCAGTTAACGCTGAAGGCCTTTTTTCATTTGCTTCGGACACTATTCGGACACTAAAACCGCCACCTGTCAATTTAATACCTCTCGATTCGGCTAATAATTACTTTTTTAGAGGAGGTAAAGCTTCTGTTGTTAGCCTTATTCTTTTTGGTGCCCTCCCCTATTCTTTGCCTTTAGGTGAACCTATCACTTAGCTTATGAACACACTGTTCATGATATCATTAACGGTCTCAGCTACTCATCTCTTAAAACAAATTTTAGTTTGATTTGTGAGATGGCAAAATGAGACGACATATAGGCTGCAGGGGCAGATACCGCTGCAGGTTCCACGATCCCATCATTCCCACGTGGCTGTTGCACAACCGGCTGCAGATAGCCGTTCAAGGATAATGACCTATTGCTTGTAGCTATGCAGGGCAAGAAAACTTTCAAAGATGAGAAGGAGCTGCTCTTCTCGCTCTCGGCGCACGTGCCGGAGCACAACTTTTACCGCCGGCTCAAGCAGCAGTTGGACCTGAGCTTCCTTACCGAACTGACGCGGGGTTACTACGGTAAGTGTGGTCAGCAGAGCGTTGACCCGGTGGTGTTCTTCAAGCTCTGCCTGGTGGGCTACCTGGAGAACATCACCTCGGACAGAAAGCTCATCGAGCACTGCAGCCTCCGCCTGGACCTTTTGTATTTTCTGGATTATCAGCTTGACGAGCCCCTGCCCTGGCACTCCACCGTATCCCGCACCCGCCAGCTTTACCCCGAGGCCCTGTTCGAGTCGCTCTTTGACAGGGTCTTCAGCCTTTGCGTGGAGAAGGGCATGGTCAGGGGTGACACACAGGCCGTAGACTCAGCGCCTGTGAAGGCCAATGCCTCCATGGACAGCCTGCTGCTAAAGCAGCCACTGGAGTCAGTACAACAGCAGGAGGCAGACAAACAGCGGATGCTTCAGAAAAACAGCAAACCAGCACAGCCTATCACAGCTCCCGCCCATCAGCTCAGGAAGCTGGAGAAGCACCACGAGAATCTCAGGGGCACATTCACCTCATTAGGCTCAACCCATGAGAAGGCACAGCTGGTCAGTAACAAAACGCACTACTCCCCGCATGATCCCGATGCCCGCATATCAGTGAAACCGGGAAAGGCCCGGAAACTCAACTACCATTGCAGCATGGTGGTCGATACGGCCAAAGGTTTTATCTCCCATGTCCGGGCAGACTTTGCCGACGGCAGGGACAGCCAGCACCTGCCGTCCCTCGTGACGCAGGTACAAGGAAGGCTGAGGGAGAATGGACTGCTCATGCAGGAGTTGCTGGCTGATACCGGCTACTCCAACGGCTCCAACTATTTCATGCTCCGAGCAGCAGGGCATCACAGGCTGGATTCCCGTGTTCGGGATGTACAAGCCCGAGATAGCGGGCTTCCCCTATGACAAAGAGAACGACTGCTACATCTGCCCCATGGGCAAGCCGCTCCCCTTCAAGGGCTTTGACCGCACTGCGGACGGCAGGCTGCAGAGAAACTACTGGACGGCGCCCAGTGACTGCAGGCAGTGCTCCTCTAAACCTACGTGTGCCCCCAAGGCCCGGTGCAGGAAGATTACCCGCACAGCGTACGACGAGCAGTACCTGAGAGCTTACGCCCGGCAGCACAGCAGGCGGGGCAAACGAATGAAAAAGCTTCGCCAGAGCACGGTGGAGCCGGTCTTCGGGAGCCTGGTACACCACTATGGCCTGCGCAACATTAATGTGCTGGGGAAATCGGGTGCTCATAAAGTCATGCTCCTGGCTGCCGTTGCCTTCAACATAAGAAAGTACATGAGGAACAAGCCGAAAAAGTCTTTGAGTATGGCAAAAGCAATGGAAGCGGAACAGCCACATGCTCATATCTTCAACTGTTGGCTTACCCCTGTCGCTTGTACACAATCCAAGAGAGAAGCATTAGAAGCTATCTCATAAATAAAAAGTACAACTATCATGACAAGCAAGGAGGCTGCAAAATGAGCCAAATTAGCTTGTTTGAATGCTTCCAAAAATTGCTTCTTATGTGTTTGAGGTATTTATGAGATAGCTTCTAGTAATCTTATTCCCAATAGAGGCTGCTTGGAAGTATGCTAAAAGATGAGTTGTGCAACAGCCACCCACGTTTTCTGATAACAGGATAGCAGCAAGGTCTTTCATTCCTACCAATAGCTAAGAACAGGTTTATTTAGTGGCTTCTTCTGGGCAAGAGCTGGAAGATTAGCCTCTCAAGAGGCGCCTCATTTACAGAATGAACGTATATGCTTTTTGTCAACTTTCTAACCGCCACTATTATTGGATGCACCTGCAGCATGCAACCCACTAAAGAAATGTGGCTTGCACATAAAAGCTAAAAGCCAATGAAGCCAGTTATACATGAACAGGCGCAAAGAATATGGAAAGTAATCTCAGAGAGGAATGGGAATGAAAGAGCCATTACTGCAGCGGACGCCAGGTTTGAGCTTGAGCTTCATAAAAGGCTCCTTTCCTTCTTTCAGGTAGGGGAATACTTCTATTATATTTTCAATGTCAGAGCCTCTGCCTTCGAGCTGATGAGTGCAGAAGTGGCCTCCGTGCTCGGGTATGCGCCTGATGAAGTAGACGTTGCTTTTCTACTGAGCATCATACATCCCGAAGATCAGCTCTGGTTTCTGTCTTTTGAGAAAAAAGCGGTGGAGTTCTTCTCCGGGTTGACTTTAGAGCAGATACCGAACTGTAAAGTCCGTTATGACTACCGCATCAGGAAAAAGAACGGTGATTATATCCGGATTCTGCAGCAGGTGGTAACAGTAGAGTTTAATGAGCAGGGGCATATTTTGCGCACCCTTGGCATACACACAGATATTTCTCATCTCAAGCAGGAAGGAGCTCCCTTGCTATCATTCATTGGGCTTAATGGGGAGCCTTCCTACATCGACATTACAGTTGAGAAAGTCCAGTTTCCCGCTCACTCTCTACTTTCCGCAAGGGAAAGAGATGTACTACTTTTACTCGTCCAGGGCTACAACAGCGAGGAAATAGGCGATAAGCTCTTTATAAGCAAAAATACAGTGCAGACGCACCGCAAGAACATGCTGCACAAAACCGGTTGCAGAAGCACTCCGGCACTAATTTCCTTTGCTGTCAAATCAGGAGTGGTATAGCGTTCTAATCGTTGTTTAAAAATCTCGAAATTCCCACGTTTTTTGGGATCAGCAGTTATGACCCGTCCTGAAAAGTGTTGACCGTTGGTCTCGTCCTGGAAAAAGTTGACGATTTTGAATGAATGATAAAATCAATAAAGCAATACCGGCTATAGCTTGTCAAATTGTATTCATTTACTCTTCGATTGTCTAGTTGAGTACGGAATTAGCTTGACGCTAGCGCTCCTTCTTTTTCATTTTACTACTACTACTACTACTACAGCTGTTGACTTGTGGGTAACTCTGCAGGAGTTATCCATAAATCCACAGCTTTTTAGCTTATGTGCCATCAGCTTCTCTGACTGATGCCTTACTCTTCCACTGCTTCACTAAAGGCTCTTCCACCTGGTGAGCCTGTGAGGGAGTCAGATAGCTACAGCTCATGTGAGGGCGAAGGGTATTGTAGTTGCTTATACCTTTTTCAACAGCCAGCAGGGCCTCCATATGGGACTTAAACACCTGGTTCAGCCTAAACTCATGCTTCAGTATCCCGTTCACCCTTTCGGCTATTTGATTCTCGTACGCCTCGCCGCTGTCTGTCATGCTGATAGCAATGCCTGCTGCTTTTAGCTGCTTTACATACTCGAAGCTGCAGTACTGCACGCCCCGGTCAGAATGGTGAATAAGCTTGCACTCCTGTTTACTACGTGTGGCAAGCGCCATTTCTAAAGCTCTCAGGCAGCCTTCCGTGCTCAGGAACTGATGCAGGCAGTAGCCCACAATCTTCTTGGAATAGGCATCGGTAATCAGAGACAGGTAGTTGAAGTCAAAGCCCACATAGATGTAGGTCATGTCGCATACCCAGACCTGCTCGGTCTCCAGGACAGGGAGCTGCTTTATCAAGTTAGGGTACTTCCTCAGAAGATGGTTAGAGTGTGTGGTTTTTGGCACAGACCTTCCATGTCGGATGAGCAGACGGTGTGCCCGGAGCAACTCATGCAGCCGGTCTCTGCCCATCGCAATGCCGCTTTTCTGCAGGGGCTCCCGCAGCAGAAGATACAGCTTCTTTGTCCCCAGCCCGGGAATTTCCCTTCTGATGGCAGTCACCAGATCCAATGCCAGCATGGACTGGGCAGTACGCTGGTCCAGGAATATTCTCCGCTGGTGAAACGCTTGACGGCTTTTACCAAACAATCGGCAAAGGCTACCGACACTAACCTTTGCTGCTCCCTTATGCTGCAGGGTCAGGACCGTTTGGTACCAGGCTTTTTTCGAATCGGAATCTTCAGGTCCTTTTCAGCCACTTCTATCATCGTATGCAGGGCCAAAATCATGAGGTTAGCCTCTTCCAGGGCTTTCTCCAGCTGCTTGTTTCGCTGCTTCAGGGCTTCCAGGTTTTGCTTTTGCTTCTCATTCATGGGTGGTAAAGATATAAGTCCTTGCTCAATCTTACGCTGGTAGTCCGTAACCCAGTGATGAATTGTTTTGACGCTGTGTACGCCAAGCTCCTGCATCACTTGCCTGGCATCTTCGCCTCCAAAAAGCACGCGAAAGGCAGCGGCCTCCTTGACTTCCTCGCTATACTGATAGCGGTTAAGTAGTTCTTTAATGTGGTCTTCCATAGGGATAGTTTGTTTAAAAACTGTCAACCTATTTCAGGAGAAGACCTATATTTAGAAAAGTTTTAACTTCTGCTGCCAAGTTAGCGTTTTCAATAATGTTTCATTAATAACAAGGATGTCTATGGAAAATGATTTCCCAAGCCCTGCAAGAGACATTCGGTTTCGTTCTTTATTCGAAACTACCCCTGAGCTGATTCTGTATCAGAACGAAGAGTCCATTATACTGGATGCTAACCCTGCCTTTCTCATGCTGGTCCAGGAACCAAAGGAAAATGTAATTAACCGCAACTACAATGAGTTTCTGTCTGAGGATGTTCAGCTCCTTTATAAAGAAAAACTCATAGAAGCATTCACAGGCAAAACAGTTAGGTTTGATCTTTATACCCCTCAGGGGAACTCTGCTCCCCGACACTGGGATGTAGTAAAAATACCGGTGATGGAGAATGAAAAAGTGGTAGGGGTGCATATGATTGCAAGGGACATTACAGAGAAAATGCAGGCGCAGCAGGAAATATTGGAGAAAAACAAAGATTTACAGCAGTTCACGTATGTGGTCTCTCACAACCTGCGTAGCCCCTTGACCAATGCCTTAGGCTTAGTAGAAGTGCTGGAAATTTTAGACCCAGGCTCTTCTGACTTCGAATCCACGCTGACATACTTGGGAACCAGCCTTAGGCAGCTTGATCAGGTTGTTCGTGATATAAATACAATTTTGTCAATACGCGACAAGGAAGGCCTTGTGCAAATTGAATCCGTTCCGCTAGCCCAAGTCGTTCAGCAAGTCGTTCAAAACTTTCAAGAAGCTCTTAATGAATGCGGAGGAACTCCACGGGTGGCCATCCCTGAGGGTATTCAGGTATTGGGGAACAGGGCCTATCTTTACAGCATATTCTCTAACCTACTGTCCAATGCGATAAAGTTCCGATCGGAACAGCGGCCGTTGCAGGTCGATCTGACTGTAGCAGTAAAGGACGGTCAATATAAGGAGATTTCATTTGCTGATAATGGCTCAGGAGTTGATCTTGACAAGGCAGGCGCGGATATGTTCAAGCTATACAAGCGGTTCCATCCACAACTTTCCGGCCGTGGCCTGGGCTTGTATTTGGTCAAGGCTCATGTGGAGAGCATCGGAGGCCAAATTGAGGTAAGCAGCAGGCCCAATGAAGGGACAGTTTTTAAGATTTCACTACATTAACTTAGCTAGTTGTGGATTTTTTACTAATTGATGATGAGTCAATTACTTTGTTTTTATACAAAAAGCTTTTCCAACTTGAGGGCCTTTCCGACAAAGTGATTGCCTTTGATGATCCTGAGGAAGCCCTGGAGTTTCTCCAACAACAAATATCTTCCGGCCAGGTCCCCCAAGTTATTTTCCTGGATTTGAATATGCCTAAAATTTCAGGATGGGACCTTTTGCGGGCTCTTGAACCATATGAAGAACAACTACAAGCAAAATGCCTCATTTACCTGTTAACCTCATCGCTGGACCCTTCAGACATAGCGCGGGCAAAGGAGCACCCACTGGTGACAGAACTAATTCACAAACCCCTAGATAGGCATATCATACATAAAGTTCAGAAAAATATGAGGGGAAGCCGCTGAGAACACCAGTTAGTTCAGGTTCTGTGGCAAATAAGAGATATAGTCATTATAATTTTAACACCTGCAATTTTCTCGTCTTGTTCCTTCGGGTTAGTGATATGCCGCGAGAGATACATCAGTTTCAGCAGGGCCATGTCCGAGCCGCCCCCTCCGTCTTGCTCACCTTCCTGACCTGGCGGTGAAAGTCCTCGATGGCGTTGGTGAACACAATTTCATGCCCATCCTTCGCTATCGCTTCAGGCTTCGCATGCAAGCGGCCGTTACAGACGTTCCAGTTGAACATAACGCCCGTTATTGGCTTGCTCAGAACCTGTTCTAAACGACTACTGCCACACTTATCTCTCATCATTTACCCCTCTTATGGGACAGTGGGACAGCATGTGAAATAGCTATAGCATGTTTGTGTTCAGTAGCTAGAGCTAAACATCATAAAGCAGTGTCCCCACATGAGCAGAAAAGGCTATTGAACTAACTGAGCCGCCTTATTTCAAAACCGTTGTTGGAAAATCACCAACAACCGTTTTGTTTGTTGTATTTAGCGTGCTGAGGCAAACTTCTGTTCTACCCTGACGGAGCGGATAATCTTGCCTCCTGAACCTTTCACTTTGGCTAAGGGGTGTTGTTTCTGGGCATCAACCTTCTGTAATAACTGTGTAAAGATTGCTATCGCTTCTGCCTCTGTAAAAGTACAATGTCCATAGCGTTGTACTGGAATTGCCTCAAATAATGAGCTTTTGCCTGGAGGCACTTTATCCTGGTACGATGTCATGTTCCAAAACAGGGAGATAGGATCCGAGGTGGTATGCGATTTGACGAGGGGCTTCTTGAGGATGCCTTTGGTCTCATAATATTTCTTGATGTTTTTGGTGGCTTCCTTGT